>CAZYUA010000007.1:0-137057 GCA_964650525.1 uncultured Prolixibacteraceae bacterium | reverse complement strand
AAGACATGGATTACCACATTGGAAAAGCAAAGACTTTTCGATTGATGAAGGAAAACCATCTTCTGCTGCCACGTAAAAAGAAAGGGGCCCGTGAATTTGTGCTTTTTACACAACCATTGCCTTTTGAACCATTTGAAAAGCTGGAAATGGACATTAAGTTCATTTATATCCGTGGAGAAAGAAGAAATGCTTTGTTGTTAACGATTCTGGACACCTTCACCAGACTTGCCCTGTCCTGGGATCTACAATATAGTATTCGCCATACGCATGTGGGGCGGATATTTGATCAGGTTATTGAACAATGGCTGCAACCCTACAGGCCTCCCTTTGATGAAGACATGACGGTTACTTTACGGTGTGATAATGACGGAAGGTTTGTCGCCCATGAACTTCAAAAATATATGACGGACAACTTTATCAATCAGGAGTTCATTTTACCTGCAACCCCTCAACAGAATGCCCACATCGAAAGCTTTCACAGTGTTGTTGAGGAATTGATTTGCAAAAAATATGATTTCGATGACATTCATCATGCCAGAGAGGTTTTCCAGCGCTTCTATCCTACATACAATGATCGCAGGACAATTAGTTCATTATTATATCTATCTCCATCAGCGTTCCTTAATGAATGGGAGAACAGCAATATCGGGATCTATATGAGAAAACACAGAGGAAAAATAGTACAGAAATTTTTCTTCAGAGGGCAGAGGCCTAAATGGCTCTCCGCCCCTACTGAAGACAGTTTTTATTTGGGTAATTGCAAAGATAAAACCGAAATGTTTAGTTTTGTTCAACCGTTGCTAAATGAGTCCTAACAATAGGGGGCCATACCACCTGTAATATATCCTAATATCATTTCTTATCTTTATTCATAGCATTCCACCTTTAAGGTTATTTTGATTCTAATTATTTTATTCATCAGCATGATGATTTACTGTCCAGAATAATGTTGCCTAACGGTTGACGATAGGGTAAGCTGGAGATTTCGGGATGAGTTACTGTCTGCTGGTAAAAAAACCTGAGCGGACGAGAATGTTTATGTAATTGTTTAAGCCCCAGTTTGCTAAAGCGTGTGTTAGAAAACGTGATAAATGATTTTGTACATCTATTCAACAACCAAAATTTTCTCAGTAATTGTTATCTTGCTAATAGTGATACTAATTAAATACATACCCTTTTCTAAACCATTAACCTCAATGGTATTATTAGTTGTGTTGAATTCTTTTATTAATGCCCCTGAAACATTATAAATTCTAACACGAGAGTTTTCAAAATCATTCGGCAGTTTGCAATATAGCGTACCATTCACTTTTACAGGATTCGGAAATAACATTGCATCATTTTCAGTAAATTTTGATTTATTAGTTTCTGATATTTCGTCGATTATATCATTTGATCCTGAATTAAAAACAAAGTCATGTATTTTATAATCAGTTCCGGTATAGTAAATTCGGTCATCCAAAGAACATATTCCGCTTAATGCCTCAGCCTGGCAATAATCTGTTTGATTGAGTTTTTTATAAGTCCATCCTCCGCTATAGTACATATTATAGATGCAGTTATCTTCGCCGATATAATATATTTGATCGGTGTTTCTGTCTATTGTAAAATTTGTACCTGCCTTTACGTTAGCAGCAGAACCGTTTATAATAGCGTCGCTCCAACTGCTACCATTTCTATATAGCAAACATAGCTGCCCATTAGAATTTATATAATAAATATTCGTTCCATTTACACTAACTTCCAGTTCCGAATCGCTTCTAACATTGTTCCATTGGTCACTGCAGACTTTTTCATAATGCCAGCCTGAGCTGTAGTAAAGTCTATATATTTTGTAATCAGAACCAACATAAAGTACACTTTCATCAAAGGCATTATACACAAGTCCACGACCCGAAATTGCGGTTATTGCAGAGCCGTTTATAACATTATCATACCAGTAGCCACTGCTTTGATTTAGCAAGCAAACCTTGTTATCTGAGTTTATGTAAAAAATGTTGTTTCCATTTGGATTCGTTTCAAGTTCTGAATCACTTCTAGCATTATTCCATTGTCCTGAACATGCCTTCTCATGATGCCAGTTTCCTGAACTGTAATAATGTCTATATATTTTGTTATCTGTACCCACATAATAGACACCATTATCCAATGGATTAAATGCAAGTCCCCGTCCTGATATTGCTGTTATTGCTGATGGATCTATAATGGCATCAACCCAAACTTGACCATCTTTATATAATAAGCATACCTTCCCATTTGAATTGATATAAAAAAGATTGTTTGCATCCGTATTAAGTTCCAACTCAGAATCACTTCTCACATTATTCCACTGTCCCGGACTAGTTTGTCTTTCAACCCATCCACTACTTGGTTTGCACGATAGGATAAAAGCACCATCTGCCCATACCCCTGATCGTAACGAACTCAAATGATAAAATTCAACTTGATTATTAACTGCGTATATTGTTTGTTTTGTCTCAAAATTTCCGGTTGTTGTATCATACCACTTAAGTTCATATCTACAAGTTACAGGGACATCAATATTTACCCAGTAAAAATAATCTTCAGATAGATAGGGTGGGCGATTTGAAATCCAATTATTTAAATAACCCGGGTAATTATTGTAAAGATTTCTGAAACGAAAATTAAAATCTTGAATCCATCCATATATGGTATTTGATGTTTCGTTTTTCATATAATATAATCTAAACCCATTTTTTTGTTCTTTTTTAGGTTTATATTTATCATCTAAATCCGTTAGTAATTTAGAAAATTTGCTCACCCCTTTAAATTGGCCAAATTGATTTTTAGGTTCAACCGGGTCTTTCAATGTCCAGATGCTTGGTGGACTTAATGCCCCATTAAATAATCCCGACCATAAACAAGAATGTAAGTCATATAATTTCGGATCTTCAACAAATTTGTCATCACTCCATCCAAACTCCCCATGCATAACTGGTTTTGAAAACCTCACATAATAATCCTCGATATCAACAAATAGTGCCTCTTGAAAAGAATCGCTTGAATTCCATTTATCATAATCTGTGTAATGATGAATCTGGGTAAAATCCATATTTTTATATAAGGCAGTTGATGCATGACTTGAAGAACAAAAAGCAGTTGTGACCAAGTGGTCAAATGGATCAATTGAATTAATATAATTTTTTTTGTCGATATGCCAATTAATAATGTCTTGGTTGTAACTTGAAGGAGGTGGTGGAAAATTTGGGTTAAACACATCAAATCTGTCTGCTTCATCCATGAGCTCAAAAGCCAAAATATTTGTAGCATATCCCCAACGGGAAATTACATATCTAATATATCTTTTCTGTATATCTATTGCAGAAGGTTTTGAATAAAATTCGTAAGGGGTATTACAATCCCCCTTCATATCAGGAGATACTGGACTATTTGATGGATTAATATTCGTGTTAAAAGGATTATTTTCAGACCATCTATTTTCGCAATATCCAGAGTCGCCAAAACTACTGTGAGCAAAAAGTGCCAATACTAATTTGATTTCTTTTTGCCGCGCGTATTCAATTATTTCATCTAATCGCCAAGAATCCCTTTGATTAAAAAAAGAGTAATAATTTTTTTGATGTTGAAAATCCCAGCCCATTATACTTAGAGAACCCATGAAAAATATTTCAAACCTAAAAAAATTAATTCCATTCGATTGCATTGTATCTATGGCATCCTTTATTTCTTCGGTACCTCTGGAACCTCTATCATACCATGGATAGCTTCCACCTATTGGAATAAAAACTGAATTATCATCATATTTCAGATACCGAGTGTCTTTTACTTTTATAAATCCTTTATTATTATTTGAAGTGCAATTAAAAACATAATAACTAGAATAATGAGTACCGGCATCATCTACAGCGCATAAACGAAAACTCCACCGACCAGTTCTGTTTGGCGTAAAGCGAACTTTCCAATTCTTCGTTCCGTTTAGTTGAATAATTTCCGGATTATCACTATAAGGACCATTAGGAAAGGTAGCATATGCCCCTTCATAATAGAAAGCATCCTGAGAATAATAATTATTACCAGCATCTTTAAACTCGCAGTATATACGAATTTCATCCTTATCATAAGGATTTGTATATGAAGTAGACACATCAAAATCTATTTCAATCTTTTCATACTTTCCTATAGATGAACTATTCATAGCTATGCTATTAAAATAGCTTTGACTTTGAGCCACAAAGTTTGCTGTCCCCAGCAAATAAATACAGATTGTCAAAACTGAAATTTTTGTTCTAGTTTTCATAGTATTCGTATTTTGGTTTATTTATGTTTGCTAAACTTCTTATGTGTCCGGGAAAACCATCTTGTACAGGAACGTAGAGTATGTATTGTATGGTTTTCTCTCTTTGTACAAATAAACTCTTCACCCAACAAAGATTATCAAACGGTGATTTGATTTGCTGAATATTCTTGCAGCTTGCGTGGGTGTATATCTCCGTTGTACGGCTGCTCTTGTGACCCAGCAACTCCTGAATATAACGCAAATCCGTACCCGACTCAAGCAAATGAGTGGCATACGAATGACGCAGCCAATGCAGCGTCACCGGCTTCCGGATTCCCGCCTTCGCCACACTCTTCTTCAATGCCTCCTGAAAACCCTCAGCACTGTAAGGCTCACCTCGAACCTGACCCTCAAACGACCAAACCTTAGGCCGGTAAGATCTGAAGTCCTCACGCAACATCATAACCATTTTTTCCGAAATGGGGATCACCCTGTCCTTATTCCCCTTCGACTGCCTGATCCCCAATAGTCCCCGGTCGCTTTCAACATCTGTCAATTTCAGGTTCAGCAACTCACTCCTTTTCAATCCGCAGGCATAAATCAGACTGAGCATCGCCCGGTGCTTCAGATTTACCGGAGCACTCAAAATAGATTTCACCTCTTCCTTGCCCAGCACATTCGGAAGCATATGTTCCCGCCGAGGCCGCTCGATCTCCTCTATCACCATCATCCGCCTCTCCATTTTCCGGTAAAACAATTTCACCGCATTGATCACCTGGTTCTGGTACGACCCCGAATACCCTTTCCTGAGCACATAACCCCTGTTAAAATCCTCCAGATCACGGTTCGACAATTCTTCTACCCGCTTGCCCCGATGATACCGGAAAAACTTCCTGATTCCGTCAGAATAGAGACGGATGGTGTTTGGGCTGTATCGGTGGACTTTCATCCAGTCTGGAAATTCCTCTATCCGCTTGTTTGTCTGGCCTGGCAGCGCAAGCATTTTCTTTACCCTCCATTCCGTTTTCTCTGTTTTTGAAGGTAGGGAAGAGTTGGAATCTGTCCTGTTCGGGCGGTTAAAAACCCCCGTGGCGTCTACATATGCCAAACCCCTGAAAGTGCGAAAAACCAGCCGCAGACTCGCCGGATTGTTGGGAATATGCCATCCCTGCCAGATTTCACTCCAACTGCAACCAGGAAGTTGACGTAACCGGTTTTCCAAACCTGAAGCCCGTTCAAAATGGAAAATGATCCTTTTCTCATTGCCTTCAGAAAGAGACAGAATCCGCAGTTCAGGCAGAGTATCCATCCTGCCCGGTTTCGCAGGTTGGATTCGACCCTCACTGTCCCAGCTTCTGAAAAAGCCGAACGGCCGCCGGCTGGATAACTCAGACATCCAGCATCCTGAAAACGTTAAGGAGCCATGCAAAAGCCTGATACCAGCCTGTATTATCCGGTTTTCCAACTCCAACGGTTTTTAAAATTCAGTCTCTGGTCCGTTTAAGGAATGCGTTTCAGGGACACCGGAACCTGCACCCCGGATGGTATCGCACACCAACCGGTTTACTGGGTGCGGTTTAAACGGGAGCCTGTCCTGCCTGCTTCCTGATTGTTATATTTAATCAGATTTTTATGAATTCCACCCGGCGGTTTTTGGCTTTATTGATTGGTGTATCGTTCGGGGCCAATGGCTGCTGTTCGCCCACCCCAATGGTCTCCAGCCGCGAATCTTCGATGCCGAACGTTTGTGTCAGTTCTTTCTTGACGGAGGCCGCCCTCTTTTCAGATAAGCTGAGATTCAGCGCATCATCACCGTCGCTGTCGGTATGTCCGGCTACCCTTACCCGGATCTCCGGATTGTCTTTGAGTACCTGTGCTATGTCCCTGAGCGTCCCGTAAGATTCCGATCTGATCTCTGCCTTGTTAACATCAAAATAAATCCCATAGGTAACCAGTTTTCCTTCGGTGATCAGTTTGCTGCGGGTGTCCGGAGTCGCCGATGTGATTTTCAGGTTGGAGATCAAAGGCCAGCTGCCGGCATCATATCCCGAGAAGCGCATCTTTTCAAAAACCGTACCGGCATGGATGTTTGTAGGTACGTCCAGAACTTTTGCCCCTTCGTGATAAATTCTTACTCTTCTTTTCTGAACCCAGACCACCACGTGGTTGACAACTTCGGTTTTTACCGGATTCCTGGAAGCCTTTCCTTCCAACCAGTCGGAATCAGCATCTGATTTATATCCTCTGGTTTCCCACCGGTCCTTATGCAAAAGGATATGAAGCCCGGCTATGCCGGGATAAAGGTCATCGTTGATCTCTTTGGGATCTTCCGGATTTTCGGTATATAGGGTTAAGGTTACCCCCTCCGCGTACTCCTCGTCCGGGATTATGTCAAATTCAACAATGAAATTGTCGGGGAACGGGATGGATTTGGCGTAACAATATACGGCGTCCTCCCCGTTCATGTGGAACCATCTTCCCGAAGCGATGTTGACCGTTTTTATCTCCCCGCTGCCGTTGGAAGTCCACAGCGCTGGAAAATCGCCAATGGCATCCTGTGCAAAATCTTCAAAATAGAGAATCTGGTCCCCCGGAACAAAATCGTATTCGGTTTTACTCACCAGTTTCTCCTTTTTACCCTGTGAAGTGGCTGGATCCTGGTTTTCCTCCATCCCTTCCTCTTTTCCTGCGGAAACCCTGTTTTCTTCCTCCGGATCCTCACCATCCTGCCCCGTGGCTGAATTGCCCGTTTCATCTTCTTTTCCGTGGTTTTCGGCATCCATCTTGTTCTCAATGATGGATTTTAGCCGGCTGACTCCTTTTTGCCTGATCTTTTCTGCAGTATTGCTGATTTGTGCTCCGGCACTACACACACATAAGGCAAAAAACAGTGCCGGAATGACTTTCCTGATTTTCATAAGGCTTTTTTAATTTTAAGATTAAACATAATTTATGCCAAAACAAAACCAAAATGTATTAAAACGAAACATCTGAAGTCCCTTTACTGTCCTTTTTATCCGTAACCTATTAACATAATGTAGTTTAAAAGATCAATAAAAAATCCCCGCCGCAACCTTTTCCTCTGTCACCGGGTCTGCCTTTGCCTGTATGCTACATTATCTATTGCCATAAGGATGTGCCGGCAGGTTGGTTGTTGGTGTCTTGATCGTATTTCCTGACCACCGGAAGAGGAGGAAAGATCTGTGCCGGGGAAAGAATTTGGTGACGATTGACAGGTTTCCCCCTTCATTGTTGCGGGAAATGTTTTACGTTTGTGTATGAAAACCTGAACTACCATTATGGCATCCATTGATCAGAAACTGAAATTATCCGAAAAAATCGGGTATGCCCTCGGAGACGGGGCTGCCAACATTGCCTGGCGCGGCGTATCCACGTTCCTCTTCATTTTTTACACCGATGTATTCGGGTTGAGTCCGGCAGCAGTTGGCCTCCTCCTGTTAATTGCCCGTTTCAGTGACGGCGTTTCCGATATCGCCATGGGCATTATTGGTGACCGGACCCGGACAAAATACGGGAAATTCCGCCCCTGGATTCTGTGGTCGGCTATACCCCTGGGAATCATGCTTTCGCTGCTGTTTACCAGTCCCGGCTTAAGTAATACCGGGAAAGTTGTATATGCCTACACTACCTATATCATCTTTACGCTGGTCTATACCGCCAACAACATACCGTATGGTGCTCTGATGGCCGTCATGACCGGTGACGACAAGGAACGGACCACTCTGGGGTCTTACCGTATGGTGGGCGCTTTTGCCGGAGGCATGCTGGTTCAGGGAGCCCTGTTATTCCTGGTGGCTCACTTCGGAAATATCAATCCGTCCGTTGCCATTGAAAAACTCGACACGGGGAAATATTACGTTACCGTGTCTTCGCCGGAAAATGTGGAGAATGTAAACATCCGGACCGATGCGGGCGTTGCCCTGTTTGTCCGGGCCGATACTTTGCAGGGCGAAAGCCCCGATGTTCCGACCCAGAGCAAAAGTTTCTCCATGGAAGCCGGAAAGAACTATGGTTTCCTCGTTTCCGGTGAAGAAAATCTCGACACAGAATCGGTTTCGATCATCGATCAGAAGCAGGGGTACAGTCATGCAATCTATCTTTTATCTGTATTTCTGTCCCTTTTTCTGATCATAACCTTTCTCACAACCAGGGAGCGGGTTACGCCTCCCAAATCACAGAAAAGTAATCTGGGTTCTGATTTCAAAGACCTTGTGAGAAACAAGCCCTGGGTTATCCTGTTATTCATAGGGTTGCTGTTCCAGGTTTACAACTCCATCAAGCAAGGCATTGTGGTCATATACTTTGCTCATTATCTCCATAATCCATTGCTGGCATCTTCGTACATGATAGCCCTGATGGTAGCCTCCATTGCAGGAGCGATGGTAACGTCACCCCTTGCCCGACGATTCGGAAAGCGGAACCTGTTTATCCTTGCCCTGATTTTTTCGGGCTTGGTGAATGCCCTGTTCGTATTTTGCGGTCCCGAAAATGCCGGGTATATTTATGCCATCGGAATTCTTTCAGAAGCTTCCGCAGCCATCTTCCCCACCCTCTTTTTTGCTATGCTCGGGGATGCTGCCGATTATTCTGAATTCAAAAACGGCCGGAGAGCCACAGGGCTCATCTATTCGGCAGGTTCTTTCTCTACTAAGTTCGGAGGGGGAGTTGCGGGTGCGATCATCGGTTTTGTATTGGCATCCTTTCATTATAACGGGCAGGATGCTGTGGCCATCCAGGGAGCCATTCCGGGCATTGTCATGCTGATGAGCTGGATCCCCACTCTCGTTGCCTTAATTGGTGCTGCCCTTATGACCCTCTACCCCCTGGATCAGAAAAAGATGGACGAAATCACCCTTGAACTGAACCGCAGAAGAGCCGGGGAACTTTCTGCTTCATAACCGTTTCACCTGATTTTTTTTGCCCTATGCAATTCGGACATTTCGACGACCAAAACCGGGAGTATGTAATCACCAATCCGCAGACTCCCTGGCCCTGGATTAACTACCTGGGGACTGAAGATTTCTTTTCGCTTATTTCCAACAGCGCCGGCGGATACGCTTTTTATAAGGACGCCCGGTTTCGCAGAATTACCCGGTACCGGTACAACAATGTGCCCCTGGACTCCGGAGGACGCTATTTCTACATCAAAGACGGAGATACGGTCTGGTCGCCGGGATGGAAACCGTGTAAAACACCCCTTGATCGTTATGAGTGCCGGCACGGGATGAATTATACTTCTATCCTAGGAGAAAAGAACGGCATTCGTGCGAAAGTCCTTTTCTTCGTTCCGCTGAAAACCCATGCTGAAATCCATAGGCTTACCCTGACCAACCTGTCTGATACAGCCAGAAAACTGAAAATTTTTTCCCTGGTGGAATGGTGTCTCTGGAATGCTGCCACCGACATGGAGAACTTCCAGCGCAACTTTTCCACCGGTGAAGTGGAAATGGAAGATTCGGTCATTTACCATAAAACCGAATACCGGGAACGGCGAAATCACTATGCTTTTTATTCTGTAAACAGTCCCATCCTTGGATTCGACACCGACCGGGGAGCTTTTTTAGGCCCCTATAATGGCTTTGAGGAACCCCAGGCTGTGAAGGTCGGTGCATCTGCCGGATCGGTGGCCCATGGGTGGTCGCCTGTTGCCTCCCATTCTGTCGGCATAGAGCTGCAACCCGGAGAATCAAAAGACCTGGTGTTCGTGTTGGGATATGCTGAAAACGGGGAGAAAGAAAAATGGGAATCCCCGGGTATTCTCAATAAATCCAAAGCCAGGGAAACCATTGCCCGTTTCAGCACCTCCGGGAAAGTGGATGCGGCTTTTGCTGAATTGCGCGCCTACTGGGATCATTTGTTAAGCATCTACCAGGTGGAGTCGGGCAACGAGAAACTGGACCGGATGGTCAACATCTGGAACCAATACCAGTGTATGATCACCTTTTGTTTTTCACGCTCGGCTTCCTTTTTTGAAAGCGGCATCGGTCGCGGAATGGGATTTCGCGATTCTAACCAGGACCTGCTCGGTTTTGTCCACCAGATACCTGAGCGCGCACGGGAGAGAATCCTCGACATTGCCGCTACCCAGTTCCCGGACGGAGGTTGTTACCATCAGTACCAGCCCCTGACAAAACGGGGCAACAACGACATTGGCGGTGGTTTTAACGACGATCCGTTATGGCTTATCCTTGGGACTGTAGGTTACCTGCAGGAAACAGGTGATTTCTCCATCCTGGGGGAAAAGGTTCCCTTCGACAACGACATCCTGCTTGCAAAGAGTTTGTTCGACCACCTCGCCGTCTCATTCGACCATGTGCTAAATAACCTGGGACCCCACGGGCTGCCGCTGATCGGCCGCGCTGACTGGAACGACTGCCTGAACCTGAACTGTTTTTCTTCCGACCCCGACGAGTCGTTCCAGACCACCGAAAACAAGGCTGAAGAATCAAAAGCTGAATCGCTGATGATTGCCGGCCTCTTTGTGGTATGCGGCCGCGAATATGCTGACCTGTGCCAAAAGCTGGGGAACAATGAGGAAGCCCAACGGGCACGCAAAGCCGTCGCAGACATGGAATCGGCCGTCAGACAATACGGCTGGGATGGTGAATGGTTTATCCGGGCGTACGATTTTTTCGGCAACAAAATCGGAAGCCGCGAAAACCAGGAAGGCCGAATATTTATCGAGTCGAACGGCTGGTGCACCATGGCCGGGATTGGCCTGGAAGAGGGCCTTTGCCATAAAGCCCTTGATTCAGTCAGAAGATACCTCGACACACCCTATGGCCTGGTGTTGAACAACCCTGCCTTTACCCGTTACTACATCGAGTACGGCGAAATCTCCAGTTACCCTCCCGGATATAAGGAGAATGCTGCGGTTTTCTGCCATAACAATCCCTGGGTCATGATCGGCGAAACGATGATCGGGCGGGGTGACAGGGCGTGGGATTATTACAAAAAGATCTGCCCTTCCTTTCTTGAGGAGATCAGCGATCTTCACAAAACCGAGCCTTATGTATATGCCCAGATGGTTGCCGGCAAGGATGCTTTCAGACCGGGCGAGGCCAAAAACTCCTGGCTCACAGGTACCGCCTCCTGGAATTTCTATGCGGTAAGCCAGTATATCCTGGGTCTTCAGCCCCAATACGACGGATTGTTAATCAATCCCTGCATCCCCCGGGAGTGGGATGGCTTTTCCGTTACCCGGAAATTCAGGGGGGCAACCTTTCGGATCCAGGTCATCAACAAGAACCATGTGTGCAAAGGCGTTGCCCGGGTTACCCTCGACGGAAAGGAACACGGCTCAAACCTGATTCCGGTTTACGAAGCAGGAACCTCTCATTCGGTAGTCGTCGAAATGGGTTAATGTCTGTTACCCCGGGACGGAAAATTTCCTTTTTGCCTGTTTTCCTTTCGTCCGGAACAGGGAGGATGACGGGGATTGTTATTAACAAGACAAGGTTTTTCCAAACCGGATGAACCGTTTCTTCGCGATTATTCGTAATTTTATGCATTATTACGATTGAATAAACGTGAAAAGTATTTATTAACAAACAGATAGAGTATGAAAAAAGCTTTACATCTTTTACAGTGGACGTTTTTATCAGCCATTCTTCTGATGTCTTCCTTTCAGGGGTTTTCACAGGCCTTACTGGTTGAGAATTTTGATTTTCCTGCCGGATCTTTCTTAAATGCCGTAGGCTGGAAAGCCCATAGCGGCACAGCTGAGCCGGTGAGTGTAGTGGTTCCGGGGCTTACCTTTCCCGGTTATCCCTTATCCGGCATCGGGGGAGCAGCTGCTTTGGACAACAACGGCGAGGATGTGAATAAGACATTTGCCCTCCAGACCAGCGGAACTGTTTATGCTTCCTTCATGGTCAAGGCTGATGCCCTGGTTGACGGATATTTCCTCCACCTGGGCGGAGATCCGACCGGTACTACTTTCAGGGGGAAGGTGTTTACCTCCGGAACTGCCGACCCCTTTAATTTTGGTTTGTCTGTAGGCAGCAACACGGCCACCACCATGACGGGAGGAGCCTTTACCAAAGGGACCACTTATTTGTTTGTCCTGAAATATGAAATTGTGGAGGGCGAAAAAAACGACGTGGTGAGTTTGTATATCATCACGGCCGATGTTCCAGCCACAGAGCCTGCCAACCCCTCCATCGGACCGTTGACCGACGGTTCCCAGACAGATATCATCCCCGGATCCATTGCGCTGCGGCAGTATAATGCGGGTCAGAAAATCACCATTGACGGAATCCGGGTTGCCAAAACCTGGGCTGATGCGGTGACAGCCCCTGCCGGGGGTGATGTGACTCCTCCGGTTTTCAGTTCCGGCTTTCCCAAGGTGACCAATATCAAGTCCACCTCTGTGGATTTACAAGTAAGTCTCGACGAACCCGGTAAAGTTTATTTTGTTGTGATTAAGGACGGGGACCCCGCTCCATCGGCAGAGCAGGTTTTTCTCGGAACAGCTCCCGAAGGAGCAATTTCCGGTGGAAGTGCTGATGTTGCTGTTGCCGGGGAAGCATACACATCGGGTGTATCCTTTTTAACAGACAGGACCCACTACGATGCCTGGTTTGTTGCCACAGACGATGAACCAACCCCCAACAAGCAGACCCAACCCGTGCTGGTGAAATTTTTTACCGAACAACCCAGGGATACCCTTCTCTATGTGAATTTTGAAACTTCCCTTGAACCTTTTCAGCAGGTCAGCATTAAGGGAGACCAGTTGTGGACCCCTGCGCAGTACAACAACAATGGGTATGCCTACCTCAACGGGTACTCCGGAAGTGCCAGGGAGAATGAAGACTGGCTGGTTTCTCCTGCCATTACCGGCGACAAGGCCGATAACATCGGATTCAGTTTCCGCACGGCCAAAAACTATTCCGGTCCGGACCTGAAGGTGTTGATTTCCGACATGTTCAATGGTTCGTATACTCCTGACGGAATCGCTGCTGCCATCTGGACCCCTGTCACCCAGAGTTTTACTTTTTCTGCGGGAAGTTTTACCTGGGTCCCATCGGGACTATATACCTTTGGTGCTTTTCTCACCGGGAAGTACCATGTTGCCTTTGTGTATGAGTCGACCACTTCAGGGGCTGCTGCCTGGGAAGTGGATGATTTCCTGATCTCCGGCCACAAGTGGCCTTCTGGGCTGGATCCCTCAACCGTGGGAAAAATACTTCTCTACCCTGTACCTGCCCGTTCGCAATTGACCATAGACCATGCAGAAGAGGTTACACGGGTGGAAATTTTCGACCTGGCAGGGCGTCTTCAGCTTTCGCAGGCTACCACCGGACAGCAGAAACTGATCTTGCCTGTGGGTCATTTGCAGAACGGCATGTATCTGGTCAGGATAATGACCCCCCGCGGACCGGAGGTGCAGAAGTTCGTTAAAGAATAGCAGGAAAGTTCAGGCGCCGCCCTCTTTGGATGCGAGGGCGGCGCCTGGCTACCGGCAGGGCTGCAAATTCAACCGTTCTTTCCGGATGATCCGGAAGCACGGTTATTCGACAGGATTGACAAAACCCCTTTTTCTGCATGATGAACCGGTTTATACATGCTACCGCTGGAGTCTGTTTTTTGTTGCTTCTTTCCGCGTGCCGGAAGGATCCTCTTCCCCCGTTTCCGGAAGATTCCGGAATCTTCGATGCCTGTGTAGTCCCCGGGTCGCCCGGCACCCTGGATATTGTTACTTTCAACTTGGAAGGCTTTCCCAAGGAGGGCTATACCAGTGTGGCAGCCATAGCCTCGCTGGTTAAAGCCATGGATCCCGACATCATCGCCCTCCAGGAAATTGCCTCCCAGGCCGATTTCAACCGGTTGCTCCATCTCCTCCCCGGATGGACCGGTCGTTTTTATCTCCTCGACAACGACGACTGGAACCTCGCCTGGCTCATTAAGAATTCTGAGGCCGAAATTATCTCTTCCTCTCCGCGGCTTCTCTTTGAAGACGATTTGTGGGCTTTTCCCCGGCCTCCCTTTGAGATAGCCGTCCGCCACAAACCCCGGAACCGCGACATTTTTCTGGTTAACCTTCACCTGAAATGCTGCGGCGGTGCTGAAAATGAGAGCCGCCGGCAATTGGCATCTGAAAAGCTGAAACAGTACCTCGACACTTCCAGACCCTCGGACCCGGTGGTTATCCTGGGGGATTTCAACGATGAAATTGCCAGCCTGAACCCCCTGGATAATCCGTTTCTGAATTTCATCAGCGATACCGCCGGGTACCTGTTTGCCGATTTGGCGATAGCCCGGGGCAGTGCCCTGTGGTGGTCTTATCCTTCTTATCCAAGTCATATCGACCATATCCTGGTTACCAACGAGCTGGCATCTTTAATCGAGACCACCCTGGTCATCAAGGCTTCCCCCTGCTATCCCGATTACAACGCCCATATCTCCGACCACCGTCCGGTGATGATGAAATTAAGAGCCACTCCCTGATCTGTTAGGGGAATGGCCATGGGGATTGGAAAAGACAGTAACGTCGGTATGATCTCCCTGGCTCATTACCGGGTATTTTCCCTGACGATGAGCACATAAACCGGGAAATGGTCGCTGAAGCCGCCCTGCCACACAGTTCCTGCAAATGAGCGGAGGGGATATCCTTTATACTGGCCGTCTTTTTGCATCAGGAAAGAGCTGTTGAATACCCGGGACAGGCGAAACCGGTAGGAGGAATAATCTTTTCCCGTCAGGGCAGGAGTAACGATGATCTGGTCGAACAGGTTAAGTCCGTCGCGGTAATTCAGCGATCCGATGCCTTTCTTGTAGAGGGGGTACATGGTGTTGAATAATTCTCCCTCCTTTAGTTTTCCGCGGTAGGGGGCAGCGCGGAGATATTTGCGGAGGCTCTCGTCCGATGGGTCGTCGTTCAGGTCGCCCATGACGAAAACCTTGGCCTGGGGGTCGAGGGTTAAAAGGCTGTCCACCAATTGTTTGGAGAGGGCTGCAGCAGCATTGCGTCTGGAGCGGGTTGTCATCTCGCCGCCGCTGCGCGAAGGCCAGTGACCCACAATGAAATGCATGGGTTCGCCATCGAAAATGCCTGAAACTACCAGCTGGTCGCGGGTATAGATTCTGTCTCCCTTTTCATCGCGGAGTTCCAGTTCGTGACTTGCCGAGGCGGTGACCCTGAAAAACCGGGGCCTGTATAACAGGGCAACGTCAACACCGCGCAGGTCGGGTGAATCGTAATGGACAATCTGATAATTGGATTCCCGGAGCAGAGGATGTGCTGCCAGGTCCTCCAGAACCGAGCGGTTTTCAATTTCCGAGACTCCCAGGACGGCAGGACCTCCTTTCCATCCATCCTCTTCGCCGATGCGGGAGATCGCTGAAGCCATGTTCTGTATTTTTTCGAGGTATCTTTCACCTGTCCATTTGTTAGGCCCGGCGGGTGTAAATTCTTCATCCAGCACATCGGGGGTGTCGATGGTGTCGAAGAGGTTTTCGAGGTTGTAAAAAGCGATCAACCCGACCCGCATTGTTGGTTGTGCCAGGCTTCCGGCAGCCAGCAGTAAAAATCCTGAAAGAAAAATCCATTTGCTCATACTTCCTGTTTGCATAGCCCGTAAATTTACCATTTTAACTTTTATCATTGGGCTTTTAGCACAAAAAGCCTATCTTACACGCCTACTTTTATGAATCATGAAACACAACCTTTTCTTGTTACTACTCATCTTGCCGGTGTTTACTTCGTTTTGGGCTGTAGCCCAGCAAGGGCAGGTTACCGGGACTCTGGTCGATAGATCCACCGGAGTGCCTTTGGCAGAGGTAAAAATCACCGGTGCCGGGGGCAGGACCCTTGGTTTTTCCTCCGGGGGTGGGGTGTTTTCTGTTTCCGTGGATCCGGGCAGGCAAATGCTGTTCCTGGACGCTCCCGATTATGAGCAGGCCGTAGTCAGTGTTTCCGTAATTGGGGGGAGAGTCACAGATGCAGGAGTTATCAAGATGGTGGCATCTGCGGGGTATAGGATGGATCTTACTACTTTGAGTACCATGGAAGGGATTTCTGAAGATGGGTTTGAGAACCAGGGAATCCAGGGTGTTCTCAGTTCCTCGGCTGATATTTTTCTGAGTACGGCAGCCTATACCTTCGGCCCGGTTATGTTCAGGGTAAGGGGATATGATGCCAGTTACCAGAATGTCAGCATCAATGGTTTTGTGGTAAACGATATTGAGTCGGGTTCTCCCTATTATTCCAACTGGGGAGGGCTGAACGATGTGATGCGGAATGCGATGGTCTCTTCGGGGCCTGAGCCTATCGGGTTTCTTTTTGAGCCAGTCGGGGGAGCCACCCGCATCAACACCCGGGCTTCCTCCTACCGCTCAGGCATCAAGGCGGTGTACTCTTACTCCAACCGGACTTACCGCAACCGGGCGATGGTTACCTATTCCACCGGATTGATGCAGAACAACTGGGCGATCACGGGAAGCCTTTCCAGAAGGTGGAGCGAAAGAGGATATGAGGAGGGAACCTTTTATAACGCCAACTCCTTTTTCCTTTCCGCGGAGAAGAAGCTGAATGAAAGGCACAGCCTCGCCCTGACCCTTTTGGATGCCATTTATGAGCGGGGTGTCGCCGGAGGTACCACCCAGGAGGTATACGATCTGGCCGCTGATAATTTTTACAACCCTTATTGGGGATATCAGAACGGACAGGTGCGCAATGCCAGAGTCCGGAGCAACAACAAACCCCTGTTTACCCTGGCTCATTTCTGGAAACCTGCCGTGAATATGGATATCCAATCCACCGCCGGATACTGGTTCGGAAAGGGGGGATATTCGGCGCTTAACTGGTACGACGTTCTGGATCCCCGGCCCGACTATTACAGGAAACTGCCCAGCTATTTTTCAGACCTGGAAGATAAAAGCCAGCTCACGGAAACCTGGAGAACGAATCCTGCTGTCAGGCATATCGACTGGGACCATTTTTATTTTGCCAACAGGAAAAATATGCATACGGTGGACAATGAAGGAGGCATTGCCGGGAAAAGCGTCTCCGGCAACCGTTCCAAGTACATCGTGGAGGATCGCCGCAATGATCTGTCGCAATTTCAGTTCAACAGCAGAATGGCGTGGGATGTAAATACCCGGATGAATGTTACCGGCGGGCTGCTTGTAGATATCTACCGCGGCCATAACTTCAATGTGATCGAAGACCTTCTCGGGGGTGATTACTGGCTCGACATAGACCAGTTTGCGGAAAGGGATTATCCCAACAATCCGGATGCTTATCAGAACGACATGAACCATCCGGACCGTACGGTCCGGGAAGGCGATCTCTTTGGAAATAGCTACTATGCCCGTCAGCGGGGAGCAACCCTGTGGGGTACCGGAACCTGGTCCGGTAAACAGTTTTCGGCATACCTCGGGGGTACTGGCCGGTATACCTCCATGTGGAGGGAAGGCCTGATGAAAAAGGGATTGTTCCCCGACAACTCCTTCGGGGAGTCAGAAAAATTGAATTTCTTGTCCTGGGGCGTCAAACTGGGAGGAGATTACCGTTTTACCGGCCGCCATATGGTTGTCCTGAATTCGCTCATTTCCACCAATCCCCCGCTCTTCAGAAATTCCTTTCTTTCTCCCCGCACCCGGAATGCAGTAATTCCCGACCTGCAAACGGAAACCATTTTATCCGCTGATGTCAGTTATATCCTCCGATCCCCGGTATTAAAAGGAAGGTTAACCGGATATTACACCCGTTTTAGCAACCAGGTGGAGCTGACCAGCTTCTACCATGACGAATGGCGCACCCTGGTGAACTACGCCATGACCGGCATCGACAAAGAAAACTATGGTATCGAAATGGGGGCTGAATGGAATATCACCCCTGAACTGGTTTTTAATGCCGTGGCCTCACTGGGGCAATATCTCTGGATGAGTAACCCTGATATTACCATTACCCAGGATAACAACAGCCAGGTACTCAGCCAGGAAGAGGTATGGATCCGTTACTTCCGTCAAAGCGGAACCCCTCAGACCGCCCTTGCTTTAGGACTCGAATACAACTCTTCACGGTTCTGGTGGGCTGGTGTCACAGGCAGTTATTACGACAACATCTACCTCGATTTCAACCCGGTAACCCGGACCAAAGATGAAACCGGCTTTTATCCCTACTGGGAGCGTCAGCAAAAAGCCGAACCGGGATATCTGCTGGACCTCTTCGCCGGAAAATCCTGGAAATTCGACGATGTGTTCGTTACCCTCAGCGCAAACCTGAGCAACCTGATTGACAACCGCACGTTTATTACGGGAGGTTTTGAACAGTATCGCTTTGATCCTGAAAAACCCGAGCTGTTTCAACCCAAAGTTTACTATAGCAACGGTTTTAACTATTTCATCAACTTGAGTATAAGGTATTAGGAGATGCATCATATGGGAAGTAGAATATTTCTGTACGGCCTGGTCATGGCTGTCACCCTGGGATGGGTCTCCTGCGTCGACAATAATGATACACCCCCTCCGGAAGTGGCTTTTATTCCGGGGCAGGTGGTGACGGTCGACCAGGTGAAATCCCTTTATGCCGAACAAATGGCAAAATCATGGCAGCAACGGATGCCGGTGCACATAGACCAGGACTGGGCTATCCGGGGCATCATCACAGCCAGCGACAAAAAGGACGGCAACCTCTATAAGGAGGCCTTTATCCAGGACAATACCACCGGCCTGAGGATGCTTTTTGACGCTACCAGCGGACTCTATATCGGGGATTCCGTGATTGTCAACGTCCAAGGGCTTTACCTTGGCGACTACGGCGATTTTATCCAGTTGGGCAGTGAACCATACCTGGACGACAGCGGCAACAGGAGGGTTTCAGGCTTCAATATGGATAAACAAATCAGGAAAATCTCTATCGGGAATGGTACTGTACCGGTGACAGCCACCATTCCTCAGGTCAAATCGTCTGCCTGGCTCGGGAAACTGGTGAAAATTGAAAATGTGCAGTTTGATGACAGTGAAACGGGACTGACCTGGGCCGACGCGATGGCCGATCCGCCGGTTGCCGCGAACCGCGACCTCTCCGATTGTTCGGGAAATACCATCATCGTCCGAACGAGTGGCTACGCTTCCTTTGCCAACGAAACCCTGCCAGCGGGAAAAGGTTCCCTGACAGGAATCATCACCGTGTTCAGCGGCGACTACCAGCTGTTGGTGCGCGATTACCGTGAAGTGCAGTTGGAGGGCGACCGCTGCGGCTTTGTACCGCAGCCTCCGGGAACACCCGTGGAAACCCTCAGCCAAAATTTTGAAGGTTTCAAAAAAGATAATGAAACCGTTTACCTGGCCGGTTGGCAAAACCTGGCCACCGCAGGGGGAAGACTCTGGCTGGCCAAGGTTTTCAGCGGCAATACGTATGTACAGGCAACAGCCTATAATTCAGGACTTTCCAGCATGGTGGCCTGGCTGATTACCAACCCGGTGAATGTGTCTTCTCAGAAAATTCTGACCTTCCAGACTGCCAAGGCATACTGGACCCATACCGGTACCGGTTTCCCCCTGGAACTCCTTTTTTCGACCGACTACAACGGTAAAACCCCCGCAACAGCAACCTGGATACCACTGTCTGCCACCCTCGCCGGCAAAAACGACCCCGACCATACCTTCATGAACTCCGGAAACGTGAACCTGCCGGTCGTAGCCGGCAAAGCAGGTTTTATCGCTTTCAGGTATACCGGAAGCAGCAGCCAGAATACCTCCTACCGTATCGATAACATTGTTGTAAAAGCAGCCAATTAGACACAGCATGAACCGACCTATTCAATTTTCCATTCTGCTATTCCTGAGCCTGGTGACTGTTCTGTCGTGCGACCGGGAGCCCATAGAACCGCCCGAGCCGGTCATTGAGCGCCTATCCATAAAGGATCTGCGCAGGTTATATGAAGAAGGCGTAACTACCATAGACACTAACATTTACATTCAGGGTATTATTACCCTGACCCCTGAGCTGAAAAATCTCCCCGCCTTCGTGGCTTATGTGCAAGACAGCACGGCCGGTATCTGTCTGACGGTGTCGGGCGATAACACCTTTTCGCGCGATTCAGAGGTGAAAATTTTCTGCAGGGGTGCTTCTTTCACTCTATATAACGGGTTGCTTCAATTCGGGGATATCAACATCGGCGAACAAACAGAACTTGTAAGCCTGGTAGCATTGTCCCCTGAGCCGGTGACGGTGACCCTTGACGATCTCCTTGCCGGCAAACACCAGGGAGAATATGTGAAGCTGGAAAACGTCCAGTTTACTGAAACCGGCAAGTTTTCCGGAACGAAAGTTCTGACGGACTGTATTTCAGAAGCGGAAGTATATACCCGGTCTGATGCGGTTTTTGCTTCGAAGTCGCTGCCCACCGGCAACGGCACATTCCGGGGGGTGGCTTCCGTATACAGTGATGTACAATTGCTTTTGCGAGAAGACATTGAGCTGGAAATGACAGGAGACCGGTGCGGGCTTGCAGGTGTTACCTACCTCGATGAGGATTTTGCCACACTGGGAAAATATGCTGATGTGAGCACCCTGGCAGGATGGAAAACCTATGCTGAGGCAGGCGGCAGGTCCTGGTACGGTAACGAAGTATCCGGTATGGGAAAATGGGTACAAGCTACCGCCTACAATTCCGGCCAGGCCTCCGTCAAGACCTGGATGATCTCCCCGCCACTGAATTTCACCCTGGCAGTCAGGCCTTTTCTGATCTTCGACAGTGCAGACGGCTACGACAACGGTGCTACCCTGGAACTGATGGTTTCGCCTGATTATGCCGGTTCTGCAACCCCGTGGACCAGTAACTGGACCCTTATGACCTTTAACCAGCCGGTAAGCAATCCTTCGGGGTACAGTAAGTTTGCCTCCTCCGGGCAGGTGGACCTGGCTTCCTTTAAGGGCAAAAACGTTTACATCGCCTGGGTTTACACAGGAAGCCATCCTTCGAAAACCACTACATGGGAAATCGATAATGTCCGGGTAGGGGAGAAATAACGTATGAAAGCCACGGGTTGTATCCTGGGATTTCTTGCCGCCCTGCTGGTTTTTCCGGTTTCAGCCCAACCGGCTGAAGGATATTATTCCCCGGCCGGAGGGAAAGCGGGAAAAGCTCTGCAGCAAGCCCTGCATGACATCATTGCTGGCCATCATGTTCTGGCCTATGATACCCTATACGCCTGCTTTGAAAATACAGACATTAAACCAGACAGCACTGTTTGGGATATGTATTCCGATACTCCCGGCGGCACCCCCGCTTACCTGTATTATTACGGTAGTGGCCGGGAGTGTGGCAATTACAAGAAGGAGTCGGACTGTTATAACCGGGAGCACTCTTTCCCTAAAAGCTGGTTTAACGACCAGCCTCCCATGAATACCGATCTTTTTCACATTTATCCAACCGATGGCTATGTGAACAACCGACGGGCAAATTATCCTTTCGGAGAGACGGATTCACCAAGCTGGATCTCCGCCAATGGCAGCAAATTGGGGCCCGGATCGTGGCCTGGTTATTCGGGGATCGTTTTTGAACCCATCGACGCGTACAAGGGCGATTTTGCGCGTACCTGTTTTTACATGGCAACCCGTTATTTTGAAGAGGATATCTCCTGGAAGGGAAGTGATATGGTCACGGGGGCAGAACCCAAACCGTGGGCCAGAGAAATGCTCCTTGCCTGGCATCGCAGGGATACTGTAAGCGTCAAAGAAAGAACCCGCAACAACGAAGTGCAGAAATTTCAAAAGAATCGCAACCCTTTTATCGACCATCCGGGTTTCGCCTTTCAGATTTGGGAAGCACCCAATTCTGCCCCGGAGATTACCGGAAGTACCTCCCGGCCAGTCATTTATCCGAACCCGGCCAGTCGTTTTGTTACAGTGAAAATATCAGATGTTGCCCCTGCTGCAGGGGAGGTTTCGGTGTATAACGGTCTCGGTTCACGGGTACTCGTCTCCCCGACGGCGAACAAGGAGATCACTTTACCGGTCGGCGATCTTCGTCCGGGCTTATACCTGGTGAAATGGGAAATTGAACGAAAAGTCTTTTGCGGTTCGTTTGTAAAAGCCTTTCCGTAGGGAATATTTCAATCAAGTCTGAAAGTCAGCGCGATAATCTATCCTGTTCTTTCTTTTCTTCATCCCCCTCTTCCCGGGTTGCTTTTTTAAACTCCTTCATTCCCTGACCCAATCCCCTCATCAGTTCCGGGATTTTTTTTCCGCCGAAAATCAGGAGTGCTACGGCGACAATAAGCACAACCTGCCAGGGGCCGACCACGCCGGCGATAATCAATAAGCTCATGATGTTATGTTTAAATACATACAAAAATAGGTTTTTTCAGGAATTCTGACCATGCCGGCAAACCTTTTCCGGTCGGGGCAGGACTACCGGAAAAGTTTCACAATATCGTTGGCATTGGCAAAAAACACCAGGGCCAGCAGGAAGATCATTCCGGCCACCTGGGCATACTCCATGAACTTTTCACTGGGTTTCCTGCGCGTCACCATTTCAAAGAAGAGAAACATGACATGTCCCCCGTCGAGTGCGGGGATAGGCAAAAGGTTCATGATGGCAAGGATGATGGATATGAAAGCCGTCATGTTCCAGAATGAATACCAATCCCAGGTTCCGGGGAAAATGCTGCCGATGGTGATAAACCCTCCCAGTGATTCGTAAGCCCTGGCTTCAGGGATAAAAAAGAGCTTGAACTGCTTCAGGTAGTTTTTGGTGGTTTCGATGCCCCTGCGGATGCCGGCGGGAAACGACCCGAAAAATCCGTAACGGATCGTCTTGAATTCAAAGACGTCCTTGAAAGGGAAGGTGTTGGTGATGCCTATCAGTCCGTCCTCCCCGACGCGTACAGGCACCTCCATCGGTTGCTGGTTCCGCAAGATGGAGGCGGTTACGGTAGTTCCCTTGCTGACTGCAAGTTCTTTTTGGAATTCATCGTAAAAGGCGAACTGCCGGCCGTTGATGCCGGTGATTTCATCACCCTTGAGGAGGCCTGCTTCCCGGGCCGGGGAGTCCTTCCGGAAATCGCCGATGATGCAATGAAAAGGATAGCGGAATCCAAACACGGTTTTGCTTTTCAGTAGTACCGCCAGGGATTCGTTGCTGATGGGGATTTCCATTTTCTGGTTGTCGCGTTCCACCTGGACAGAAGTTGCTTTGTCGAGCACGATGGTGGGGATGATTTTGGCGAAGTTTTCCACCGGTTTGTTGTCGACCGACAAGATTTTATCCCCGTTCCGGAAACCCAGTTTTTCGCCTGTTTCATCGACGACAATTCCATATTTGACATTGGCTGTCGGGAGGTATTCTTCGCCCCAGATGTACAAGACCGCTGTGTAAATCAGCAGGGCAAACACGAAGTTCGTCAATACGCCGCCTGTCATGATCAGCAGCCTCTGCCAGGCAGGTTTGGAACGGAATTCCCAGGGCTGTGGCGGTTGCTTCATTTGTTCGCGGTCCATAGATTCATCGATCATGCCGGCTATCTTAACGTATCCTCCAAGGGGAATCCATCCCACACCGTACTCGGTGTCTCCTTTTTTCCACTTGAAAAGCGAAAACCAGGGATCAAAAAAAAGGTAAAATTTTTCAACGCGGGTTTTAAAAATCCTCGCAAAAATAAAATGGCCAAACTCATGAAGAATTACCAGGATGGCCAGGCTGAGTATCAATTGTGTTGCTTTGACGAGTACTGATTCCATAGTTGTGTTCCCATACATAAAATCCCATGTAGGTGGTTGGGTTCCCGAAGGCACTTTCTCACTCTGGCATGGTGGTTGTCTTACCCTTGTTCATATTTTCCGGCTTTAATAAGCCATTCGGTCCTGGACCTGGTTTCCCGGTTGGTTTCGATCAGATCGTCGAGTGCCGGATCGGCAATGAAATCTGAAGTTTGCAAGATCTCTTCGATGATGGCAGGCATGGCGGCAAACCCGGTTTTGCCCTCCAGAAAAGCACTTACAACGACCTCGTTGGCGGCATTCAGCACACAGGGGGTATTTCCTCCCTGGCGAATGGCTTCATAAGCCAGTGCAAGATTACGAAAATTTTTGATATCAGGAAGTTCGAAGGTTAAAGTGGGATACCGGTTGAAGCTAAACCGGGGGAAATCGTTGGGCAGCCGTTCGGGATAGCCCAGGGCATAAAGTATGGGCAACCGCATGTCGGGAAGGCCAAGCTGGGCTTTGATAGAGCCGTCGCGGAACTGGACCATGGAGTGGATGACCGATTGCGGGTGGACTATGACTTCAATAGACTCCGGTGGAAGACCAAACAGCCAGTGGGCTTCGATCATTTCGAAACCCTTGTTCATAAGGGTTGCAGAGTCGATGGTGATTTTGGCTCCCATGGTCCAGTTCGGATGGGCCAGCGCATCGGCAGGGGTGACCTGCTTCAGCTGCTCCGGGGTTTTCCCCCTGAAAGGCCCTCCGGAACAGGTGAGATAGATCTTTTCGGGCGGGTTCAGCGACTCTCCGGCAAGACACTGGAAAATAGCCGAATGTTCCGAATCAACAGGAAGAATGGATACCTTTTTTTCCCGGGCTTTCCGGGTGACCAGTTCCCCGGCAACCACCAGGGTCTCCTTATTGGCTAAGGCTATGTCTTTCCCGGCTTCTATAGCTTTCAGGGCAGGCAGAAGCCCGGAATACCCAACCATAGCTGACAGGACCATATCCACGTTGTCGGTACCAACGACCTCCCCGATCGCCTCGTAGCCGGCTAACACCTGTATGGGAAACCCCCGGAGGGCTTCTGCTACGACCGGCCACTGGGATTCATTGCCGATCACCACGGTCGCAGGATGAAATTTCCGGGCCTGCTCTATCAGGAGTGACGTATTGTTATTGGCTGTGATCACCTCGACAGCCAGGTACTCCGGGTTTTTCTCAATTACCTCCAGCGATTGCTTTCCAATCGAACCTGTTGAGCCGAGTAGGGCAATTCGTTTTTTCATTCCCTGTCAGAATACAATATATTTCTCCGGGTCTACCGCTTTGCCATTATGCCACAACTCAAAATGGAGATGAGGCCCTGTACTCAATTCTCCTGAATTTCCGATGATGGCGATGGCTTCACCGGCATTTACCAGCTCACCGGGTTGCTTCAGCAGTTCCGCATTGTGCTTGTAGGCTGAAACCAGATTGTTGCTGTGCTGAATATAGATTACAAGTCCGGTTTCCAGGGTCCAGCCGGCAAAAATCACCACCCCTTCCAGTACCGCTGAAATTCTCGAATTGGGCTGTGCTACCAGATCGACCCCAAAGTGCTGTTCCGTCAGGTGGTACTGGTTGGTGACCAACCCTTTTACGGGGGGATAAAAATGGATCTGTTCCAGTGGCCCGGCCTGTTCTCGCGATGCCATTTCCGAAAAGCTCAGCCTCTCCTCCAAAATTTTATCCTGAAATACCGAATCACTGTTATAGGGTCTGAAGGCAGCTTTTTCCCTGGTCGTTTCCGCAACAGGACTGCCTGGCGGTTCTGCCGGTACCTTTCCGGAAAGTATGGTTTTCAAATCTTCAAAATACTGATCCCTGACGGAAAGTTCTTCTTCAAGAGAATCAACCAGGATCACATTTCTCAAAAGCATTTCCCGTTCTTCCGGATCAGGATACCCCGGTATGTACACCCTTAGAGGGGTCGATGCGACCAGAAACACCACCAGGCCGATCATAACAGCCGAAAGAAGACTGATCAGGGTAAAAACCTTCAGGGGAGTAAGCCGCAAAGTCCAGACAGTCTGATAGGTGGTATCGTTGTATATGATCAGCCTGTACCGGCTGCGAATCTTCTCCAGAAATCTCTTCCTGCGTTTTCTTTCGATCATAATCGATCTTTGATAATCCTGCAAAATTAGCAAGAAATGTTTGATTCCTTTTTTTTCTGATATATTTGTAACAGATGCTAACATCAGAAACCGTTAACCCGGAGGTTTCGTTTTAGTAATCCGTTTATTGTGAATTGTTAATTTAATATTTTGAATATTAATTTTTTACGAATGAGGAGGGTTTTGGTTTTATGGGCTTTGGTTATAATCATGGCCGGTCGTTCAACTGCCGATGAAGGGATGTGGCTTCCTTCGCTGATCCGTAAAGTAAACATTGCGGAAATGAAGAGCAAAGGATTGCAGCTGGGGGCGGAAGATGTCTACAGCGTCAACGGCAGCAGCATCAAGGATGCAGTAGTGTCCATCGGGGGGTGCACAGCAGAAATGATCTCTCCGGAAGGGCTGATGCTGACCAATCATCATTGTGCGTTTGGTGACATTCAGCGTCATTCAACGGTCGAGCATGATTACCTGCAGAATGGTTTCTGGGCGAAAACCAGGGAAGATGAATTGCCGAATCCTTCCAAAATTGCCCGGTTTCTGGTAAGAACCGAGGAGGTAACCGAACAGGTGCTTGCCGGTGTCACGGAAGAGATGACTTTTTCCGAAAGGCAAAAAGCGGTGGCCCAAGCTATAACCCGGATCGAAGAGGAGGCTGTGGGAGAAACCCATTACCAGGCAAGGGTTAGTCCGTTTTTTGAGTCAAACCGGTATTATCTGAATGTTTATGAAGTTTTCCGGGATGTACGCCTGGTGGGCGCCCCCCCTCAGTCGCTGGGCAAATTCGGCGGAGATACCGACAACTGGATGTGGCCCCGGCATACCGCCGACTTTGCCATTTATCGCGTCTATACGGGACCTGACGGGAAACCGGCCTCCTTTTCAAAATATAACATCCCCCTGAAACCCCGCCATTATTTTCCCATTTCCCTGAAGGGGGTCGGAGACGGCGATTATTCCATGATCATGGGTTACCCTGGGCGTACCATCCGGTATCTGACAGCCCAAGAAGTGCAGTCTACGATGGAGGTTACCAACAAAATCAGGATCGAAGTCCGCGAAAAGAAACTGGAAATCATCAAAAAATATATGGAGACCAGTCAGAAAGCGCGGATTCAATATGCAAGCAAATATGCGGGAAGCTCCAATTATTATAAGTACAGCATCGGGCAGAATGCAGGGTTGACAGCACTCAGGGTGATCGACCGTAAGCGCTCGGAGGAAGAGGAATTTTCCCGGTGGGTGGCTGCAAGCCCGGAACGGACGGCAAAATATGGCAAAGCGTTGGACATGATTCATCATGCTCTTCTCGACCAGGAAGGCGACAGAGCTCTGCAATACCTGTCAGAATCCTTGCTCCGGGGGCCCGAAATCTTTTCTTTCGCTTATCGCGTACGTTCTTTGTATAACCTTTTGGAAAAACCCGAAGAAAACAACGATCAGATCAAACTCGAAACGGAGATTCTAGCTGCTGTGGCTGACCGTTATTTCAGGGATTATGACAAAACCACCGACCAGCGACTGGCTTCCGAGTTGATGAAGCTGTATGCCAGTCGTGTTCAACCCCGGTATTACCCTGCTTTTTTCAAGGTCATCCAGTCGAAATACAAAGGGGATTTTGGAAAATATACTGCCCGCCTGTATGACCAGACACTTTTTGCGGATCCGGACCGGTTTGCTGCTTTCCTGAAGAATCCTTCCCGGAAGGTGCTGGATAAAGATGGTGCATACAGGGCTTCAGTCGAACTATTCGACCGGTTGCAGTTTCTGACCCGGGAAACCGAAAAAAGTAGTGCCTCCCTGGAGGAAGGCCGACATCTGCTGATTGCGGGGATGATGGAAATGAATCCTGACCGGGTTTTATATCCTGATGCCAACTCCACCATGCGGCTGACTTACGGAAATGTGGGCGGTTACCAACCGCGCGACGGGATCCTCTACCAGGAAACCACCACGGTGAACGGATACCTGGAAAAGGAGATTCCCGGAGACGACGAATTTGATGTGCCTTCCCGGATGAAATCGCTGATCAGGGAAAAGGACTTCGGGCGCTATGCCAACAGGGATGGCGAACTCGAGACCTGTTTCATCAGCAACAACGACATCACCGGCGGAAACTCCGGAAGTCCCGTCATTAATGCTAATGGAGAACTTATCGGGATTGCTTTCGACGGGAACTGGGAAGCTATGAGCGGGGACATAGCCTTTGAGTCCGAAATACAGCGAACCATCAGTGTCGACATCCGTTTTGTATTATGGGTCATTGACAAATTTGCCGGAGCAACCCACCTGCTCGACGAAATGACCCTGGTAAAGTAACCTGCCAGGTTTGTGACCCTTGCAGTTCAACTCCGGGTTACCTGGAAGAAAGCCTGTCTTGGTGCCTTGTTACCTGTTCCCGGGAGGGTTTGAAACAGAATCCTCACCGTGTTATCATCCGTTCAATAGCGATATTATGAGCTTATCTCCTCCCAGGGTTACCATTTATACCGACGGAGCTGCCCGCGGAAATCCCGGCCCCGGCGGGTACGGCGCCGTGCTGCTCTCGGGCCGCTACCGCAAGGAACTCTCAGCAGGCTTCCGGCTCACAACCAACAACCGTATGGAACTCCTGGCTGTGATCACAGCCCTGGAATCACTCAAAACCGAAGGATCTCAGGTAACGGTCTATACCGATTCCCGGTATGTGGCAGATGCTGTATCCAAAGGATGGGTCTTTACCTGGGTTTCTAAACGGTTCCGGGGGAAAAAAAACCCCGACCTGTGGATACGGTTTCTCGAAGTGTACCGGAAACATGAGGTTCGGTTTGTATGGTTAAAAGGGCATAACGATGACCCGATGAACGAGTATTGCGACCGGTTGGCAGTGGCAGCATCCCACGGGTCCAACCTTACAGACGATGTGGGGTATCTTCCGGCATAGGGAAGGAAAGATGCTGGTCTCCGGGAACCGTTCCTGGTTTCCGGTCCGGGGGCGGCGTATGCCGGAAAACAGATCCTGATTATACCACGCAGGCAAAAGAGTTACTACCTTTATAAGGTTATTGGTTTTCAAATCCAGCAAACATGAACAGAAAATTGCGCATGGGGATGATCGGGGGGGGGCTGAATGCCTTCATCGGAGGCATCCACCGGATAGCAGCCGCCATGGACGGACAGATAGAACTGGTGTGCGGTTGTTTCAGCAGCCATCCTGAGATCTCCTTTTCTTCCGGCAGGTCGTTATTCCTTCCCCGGGAAAGAATTTATACGACTTACGAGGAGATGATCAGGCGGGAATCCAAGCTGCCGGAGGGTGATAAGATGGATTTCGTTTCCATTGTCACGCCCAATCATGTTCATTTTGATCCTGCAATGATGGCCCTGGAACATGGATTTCACGTAGTGGTTGACAAGCCGTTCACCCTGACGGTCGAAGAGGCAGTAAAACTTAAGGAGAAAAAAGAACAAACCGGACTGATCCTGGCCCTGACACACACCTATGCCGGTTATCCGGCGGTCAAGCATGCCCGCAAGATGGTGGCAGACGGTGCTCTGGGAAAGATCCGCAAAGTATATGTGGAGTATCCCCAGGGGTGGCTGACACAGAAGGTGGAAGATGCCGGCAACCTGCAGGCAGCCTGGCGCACCGACCCCAAACGGTCGGGGAAAGCCGGTTGTATGGGCGATATCGGCACCCATGCCCATCACCTGGCAGAATATATTACCGGGTTGAAGACCACAGAGATATGTGCGGAATTAAAAACCTATGTGACGGGAAGGCTTCTCGATGACGACGGGGCAGCATTGCTGCGTTTCGACAATGGAGCCACCGGAGTTCTCATGGCCTCCCAGGTGGCAGCCGGCGAGGAAAATGCACTTAAAATCAGAGTTTTCGGTGAAAAAGGGGGTCTCGAATGGGCTCAGCATGAACCCAACAGCCTCCTGGTAAAATGGCTCGACAAACCAATGGAGACCTACCGGACTGGCACCGGGTTTATGAATCCCCCCGCAGCTGCCAATACCCGGACCCCCGGTGGCCACCCCGAAGGTTACCTGGAAGCCTTTGCAAATATTTACCGCAATTTTGCCCATACCGTCATGGCCCGGATCGATGGGGTGGAACCCTTACCCGAATGGCTCGATTTTCCCGGCGTCGAAGAGGGTATCCGGGGGATGCAATTCATTCATACCGTTGTCAAATCAGGTTCCAATCATCACACCAAATGGGTACCGTTCGGGGGATGAGCTTTCAGAAACAACCGGGCGGAAATCCCGGCATCGGGTGGTGAAGGACCCGATACTCTGTCGCTATAGATTAAAAATGCCAATAAATCTGTTATTATGCCAAGACCAGTAACCCTTTACACCGGACAATGGGCTGATCTGCCCCTTGAGGAGATGTGCCGTAAAGCCAAAGCGTTCGGCTACGACGGGCTTGAACTTTGCACCTGGGGTGACCATATGGAAATCGACAAGGCTACCCGGGAATACTGCGATAACCGGAAGTCCCTGCTCGAAAAGTATGGACTGAAGTTGTTCACCATCTCCACGCACCTGGTCGGACAATGTGTTTGTGATCCGGTTGACGAACGGCACCGGGCGATTTTACCGGATTACCTTTGGGGAGATGGTGATCCGGAAGGAGTCCGGCAGCGGGCAGCGCTGGAGATCATCGAAACAGGGCGTGCAGCCCGCCGGTTGGGCATCAACACGGTGGTCGGGTTTACCGGAAGCTCCATCTGGCATCTCCTTTACTCCTTTCCGGCAGTTCCTCCGGAGATGATCCACAAGGGCTACGAAGATTTTGCACGCCGCTTTCTGCCCATCCTGGATGCATATCAGACCCTGGGGGTGCGGTATGCCCTCGAGGTGCATCCTACCGAAATCGCCTTCGATATCCATACCGCCCGCCTGGCCCTGAAGGCGGTAAACCACCATCCTGCTTTCGGTTTTAATTATGACCCCAGCCATTTCGGATACCAGGGGGTCGACTATATCCGTTTTATTTATGAATTTCCCGACAGGATCTTCCACGTTCATATCAAAGATGTAACCTGGAGCGATATTCCCATGGAGGTAGGCGTCTTCGGGGGTCATACCGGATTCGGTGACCACCGGCGATACTGGAATTTTCGCAGCCCCGGCCGGGGAAAAATCGACTTTGAAGGGGTCATCCGTGCCCTGAACGACATCGGTTACCAGGGACCGCTTTCCGTGGAGTGGGAAGACAGCGGTATGAACCGCGAAACCGGCGCTGCCGAAGCCTGCGAATTTGTCCGGTATACCGATTTTGAACCCTCCGCCGTGAAATTCGACGAAGCCATGAAAAATAAATAATTGCTGAAGCATGTACCTCCCTGACGAAAACCGTTATACTTCCATGCCCTACTCCCGTTGCGGAAACAGGGGCCTCAAACTCCCGCGTATATCCCTGGGGTTGTGGCATAATTTCGGTGGTGTGGATTGTTTTGAAAATGGACGCACGATGGTACGCCGCGCTTTCGATCTGGGCATCACCCATTTCGACCTGGCCAACAATTATGGACCCCCCGCCGGTTCTGCTGAGGAAAACTTCGGAAAAATTCTGAAACAGGATCTCCTTCCTCACCGGGATGAATTGGTCATTTCTACCAAGGCCGGGTATTGGATGTGGCCGGGACCCTACGGAGAATGGGGAAGCCGTAAATACCTGATTGCAAGCCTTAACCAGAGCCTGAAGCGTTTGGGACTGGCGTATGTGGATATCTTCTATTCGCATCGGCCAGACCCGGAAACACCCCTCGAAGAGACCATGAGTGCCCTTGATTATGCCGTAAGATCCGGTAAAGCCATGTATGCAGGTATCTCGAATTATCCGGCCGACATGACCAGGAAAGCTGCTGCGATCCTGCGCGAAATGGGCACTCCCTGCCTTATCCACCAGCCTAAATACTCCTTGTTTGAAAGATGGGTGGAAAACGGACTGCTGGACGTGCTCGAAAATGAAGGCATCGGATGTATTCCGTTTTCCCCCCTGGCTCAGGGACTCCTGACCGACCGTTACCTCAAGGGAATCCCTGAAGGATCCCGTGCTGCCAAATCATGGGGATTTCTCAAACCCCACCAGGTCTCACAGGCCATTGACAAAATCAGAAAACTCAACATGGTGGCCTCGGAACGGCAACAATCACTCGCCCAAATGGCTCTGGCATGGGTACTCAAAGACCCCAGAATCTCTTCCGTACTGATTGGCGCCAGTTCAACGGAACAAATCGAAACCAACGTAAAAACCCTGCAGAACACATTGTTCTCTGACTCAGAACTGGAAACCATCGATCATATCCTGAAACAGGAGTAAACGGATTTTTCCGGGGTCCCTGCTGCCAGCCCTGCAAACCATGAGTCGGCACAAATAATTTGATTCCTGCACTTCGGGGAGAATCTTTTTCCGAAAGCTGATTCTGGCACAGATATTGAAACACAGGAACTGGTTTTTTTATCGAATCTTTTATTTCTGCAAATATTAATTGTACTTTTATTTTTAATACCTGGCGAAAAGGTCTTCATTCAAGAAATAAGGTTCTCGTCTGAAACGGGTGAAACCGTCACAATTGTCTTTAGGGAATTATTTGTATTTCAAAATTTTAATAGAATAGTGTAATTGTGGAACTAATGAATAGGGTCCCGGTTTATCGGGATGAGTTCTGCGGGCCATGATAACAAAGTGTTTCTTCTCAGAATAATGTAAATTGACAAGTATTTATTAACTTAAATGTTTCACAAGTGAAAACAATTCTGAAGTATTTGATGATCCTTGTGTTAACCTGTCTTGTTTTTGACGGGAACAGTCAGATCAAGGTCGATTTGAAGAAAAAAATCGGGAATCAGACCAACAACCGTGCGAACTCAAAAGCAGATCAGGCTATTGATAAGGGGCTCGACAAGATTGAGCAGGGGGTTAAGGGTGTTTTCAAGAAAAAAGATGCGGCAGGAGAAAGCCAGGAAAACCCCGCAGGACAGGGCCAAACGGAGCAAGAACCTGATGCCGGCAAGGTGTCGGGTGCAGAAACACCTGCAGCCAAGCAAAACCAAGCTGCTTTGCAGTCCTACTCGAATTATGATTTTGTCCCAGGTGATAAGGTTTTGCTTTATGAAGACTTCAGCCAGGATGCCGTGGGTGATTTCCCCGCGCTCTGGACGACCAATCAGTCGGGAGAAATCAACACCTTAAGCGTAGCCCCCGGAAACTGGATGAACCTGAATTCCACGGAAGGAAACTGGTGGTTTCTGAAACAGGTAGATTTCCCCAAGAATTTTATCGTGGAATTTGATGTAGTCCCCAAGAAAGCAGGGGGCAGTATTGCTGTTGGCGTGGCCATGTATGGAGAAAACAGTTTCAATGAGATGAGTGATCCCTATTCGTGTAATGCAGGACTGATTGTAAATGTTGCCAAAAACCACTGGCAATCGCATGGAATAAAAGCCGGAAGCCCCCGGATTACCGGAAATTCCTCATTGAATCCTGTTGAAGAAGAAAAGGTCAACCATGTCATCATCTGGGTGCAAAACCGGCGCGTGCGCATATACCACAAAGGGTCCAAGGTGCTGGATATGCCTACCCACCTGTATGAAGGCAGTAAGTTTACCCGGTTTGGATTCATACTTTACAGGGGGGCTTCCTGCGCTTCCTATGTCAGCAATATAAAAATCACCACCGCTTCGCCCGATACCCGCAACAAGCTGCTCACCGAAGGCAAACTCGTTACGTATGGTATATATTTCGATGTGAACAAGGATGTGGTAAAACCCGAATCATACGGCACGCTGAATGACATTGCCAAGATTCTGAACGAGGTGCCCGATGTGAAGGTGAAAATCGTCGGACATACCGATGCTGACGGGCAGGATGCCGCCAACCTTGATCTTTCAAAACGCCGTGCTGCTTCGGTAAAAGCCGAGTTGGTAAAATCGTTCGCCGTCAAGGGCGACCGGCTGTTAACCGACGGCATGGGTGAGAGCCAGCCTGTGGCCCCCAACGATACCCCTGCCAATAAAGCACTTAACCGGAGAGTCGAATTTATAAAACAATAAGGTATGAGAAGATGGTTCGTCGCAGCCTTGGTGGTTGTGGTATTTGTTTCCTGCAACCGTAAACCCGGAACCCAGGAAACGACAAGTGATTCTACCCGGGAAGTAAAGGGAAAATTTGCCATTGAGTCGGGCATTGTAGAGTACAAAACCAATGTGATGGGTTTCGATGCCGTCCAGACCCTTTACTTCGACGGATTCGGTGCCCGGACCGCCACGGAAACAAACATGGAAATCATGGGGATGAAGGCGCGCACCTGTACCGTTACAAGAGAGGGAATAACCTATAACTTCGATCCTGAAAAAACGAGCGGCTTCAAAATGAGCGAAGATGCCGGACCCGGCAATATCGATTTCAAAAACCTGACCGAAGAGGTTCGCCGAAAAATGAACATGCAGGAAATGGGTGAAGAAACCGTCCTGGGCCGGTCGTGTATTAAGTATGCTGTTGAGGACAACTCGCTGAACATGAAGGGGTCTTACTGGGTTTGGCAGGGAATACCCCTGAAAATGGATGTGGATATGGGAACATCCAGAATCTCGATGGAGGCAGTGTCCGTGAAGGAAAACCCAGGAATTCCTGAAATCCGTTTTGAAATACCCTCCGATATCACTTTTGAAGGACCCGGTCCTGGTTTTCCAAAACCGGAGTAAATCAGGTCTTGGGTTGATTCTGTTGTATTCACATTAATTAGATTCAATTTAAATAAGGAAGGATTATGAAAAATATAAGATGGTTGCTGGTCCTGATGTTGGGATTTTCCATGGCCTTGCCGGCCCGGGGGCAATTGGGGGGATTGATGAACAAGGTGAAAAATAAAATTGTCGACAAGGCATTGGGTGTTGATTCAGGCAGTCAGGACACCGGAGCGTCCGGTCAGGATCCCGACTGTGCCACCGATGATGCCGTCAGGGTCTTTGAATTTGATAAAGGATTTAAGGTCGCCAGGAATGAAATCAGGACCTGGATTTACCAGGGAGATATTCTGCTTTTAAGTAAAGATACAGGAAAATACTTCCTTAAAAAGAAAAACAGCCCTTCGCCTGAAGGACCCTTTGGCGAAGAGGACCCGGAGGTGCAGCGATTTTTGCACGTTGCCAACTCACCGGAAGATGCGGCTGATTTTGCTTTGTTGTATCCTGAATCTGTTCAAAAAACCGGGGATGGCTATACCATCCGGTTCGGAGGGAAAAGTTACGGACCCTTTGCATCGATCCTCTCCATGGTGATCAACGATTCGGGCACCCAGTTTGCTGCCACCATTTCGATGGATGAGCCCAAAATGGGTAACGAAATGGAAAGCATAGCCAAAAAGATCGAAAATGCCAAAACCGATCAGGAAAAAATGCAGATAGCCATGCAATACCAAAGCCAGATAATAGAAGAGACCCAGAAAATGAGCCGGATAGATGTCCTTCCCAAGCTGGTTACCAATGTTGAAGGTGCCCTTATGCAGGTTCCGTCCGGATCTGTTCTTTCGTCGACTGTTAAATACGATGGGATCGTTTGGGTGGGAATGGACAAAATATCCGATCTTGCCGGCAACATCCTGTTTACTTGGGATGTCTATCAAACGCAGGTGGAAAATGGCAACATTTGGCTCAGTTCAGACAACAAGCGGTATGCTGTTTACTCGGACGGATTGCTGGTAATCAACGGTACCAGGAAATTGAACCAATTGTTTTCACCCTTCAGGAGTAAGTCAGGAACCGGGGAATTCCTGAATTATCTCTACTTTTCGCCCGTGAACAATGCCATCATGCAGGCAATGGTTCCCTTTTGACAAGATCCGACCACCATGGCTGATTTCGTGGTCAGGATTTTACTGATATTTTTTGCCATTTTCCCGCCCGCGACCCTTGTTTCGCAGGAGATTACCTATTCTGTACTCTTCGGTAAAAACTGGAACGAGGCAAGGCAATTCATGAAGGAAAACGAATCCTGGATGCGGAACCTTTGTTCGGACTACCGGGTGGATTATGAGCTGGCAGCGTCGGTAGTTTTTCCCGAAGTCGTCCGTTTTTCGGCCGTCCGCAACAAAATCGAAGTCACCTTGTTGAAATCCTTGTACAGATACAAAGGAAGCGAATTTGCTGATTTTTCAATCGGAGTGTTCCAGATGAAACCCTCGTGTGCCGGTACCGTTGTCAACCTGCTTCTAAAAAGGGGAGACCGGGAGCTGAAAAACCATTTCCGGCAGAAATTTTTTTCACTCAACGGGGAGGAGGCAAGAGCCCTGATCATCAGTGATATGGAAGAACCGGAAAGGCAGTTTGTTTATGTTCTGGGCTTAATAAGGATTTTGGAAGCAAAGTATCGCTATCTGAAATGGAATGAACCTGCCGGGAAAATCCGGTTTTTTGCGGCTGCCTATAACGGAGGTTTTACCGCGGGTGAAGCCCGCATCAGGCAATGGATGGAGGAGCGGATGTTTTATACCACAGTTCTGAAACCGGATCAATGTTACTCCTATGCGGGGGTTGCTGAAGCGTGGTACCGCGAACAATCCGGAAACGTGAGAAGCACAGAAAAACCCTGACGTCTGAAGTTACGGACAGCCTTTCATCAGGCTAATTGATTATTTTGTAAAAAGGCAGGTAGGGATGTTCCCGTCCTGACCGCCCGCCACCCTTTCCACTGCTTCGGCCTGTTCCCAGGATGGGCATATTCTCCCCGATCGTGTAAACAAGACCAAACCCGATCTTCCGCGTGTTTCCCCGGGTGTTGAAGTGGGTAAGCATTCCGCTGGTGGAGTTGTAATCCCAGTTGGGTTTTCCATCCACAATGTCGGCATTGATCATCATCAGGTTGGCATCGGCATACGCAGCAATTTTCGGAGTAATCTGGAATTCAAAACCCACACCGGCACCTGCGGTAAAGGCCGGGAAAACCCCCTTTTCTGAGTTATTACCCCTGGAAAATAAAACCGGATCGAGGGGTATTTCATCCGGATTGGCTGAATTCGAGGCGACATTGTCATACCAAAGCTGGGGAAACTTTAAAGCCAGTTCGGTGGAGATCAGGGAAACCCCGGCGCTGAATTTGATAAAAGGCCGGAAACTGCCTTCAGGCAGTGGATAGAGCCTGAAAGTCCCCAGGAGATGGATCAGGGAGGTTGTATACTTTAAAGGATAATTGGTAATGTTCCTGGTAAGAATATTGGTAAAGGTGTCCTCTGTCATCAGTTCCAGATATTCGGTATACTGAAAATTGAACGTTGAGGGTTTGTCGTTTTCGCCGTAAAGGTTGCTCATCCCGACTTCGAGCCCAAGCCACACCTTGTCGGTCAGCGACATCATGATTTCTGCCTCTGCCCCCAGTCTGGAAAAATCGGTAAAGTCTTTAAAAGGTCCGTTTTTCGCAATAAATGAGTCAACCAGGAAGTAATGGTTTTCTGCTCCCAGGGGTTCACTCATAAAGCGGGTGGCGTTTCCCCCTATCCGTACTTTCAGGTTGTTTTGTCCGTCAGCCAGGGAGGGGATAAAAAAAATAAGTGCTATTATCGTGCTGATAATCAATTGTTTTTTCATGATAGTCTGTTTGAAAATACTCCTCGATTCATCGCAAAAGGTAAGAATTTTTTATTTACGAACGTTCAGATTCATGCTTTTAGCATCAGCCAGCTTAAATAATTTGTCATTTCTCCTGATTTTGCAGGGTACCCCGACAGTAAAAAAGTCCCCTTTGGCAGCTGATGCCATGGAATCCTGCCCGGTGCGGATTTCTGCTGCAACAATTTCCACCACACCGGTAGTAGGTCCCGTAATCAGGATTTCCTCCCCACTGTTGAGGCTGCCGGTTTCAAGCCTGAACTCTGCCACCCCGATGCGGGGATAGTAATTGGTAGCTTTACCCAGGTAGATTTTCCGTTTGGTAGCCTGGCTGCCATAGTGGTGGCTCCATTCCCCCAGCCGTTGTCCCAGGTAATACCCATTCCAGAAACCCCGGTTAAAAACGGCAGCCAGGCGTTTATCCCAGTCAAGGACTTTCTCATCGGTGAAAGAGCCCTCCTGCCAGGCAGTAACGGCTTCGTGGTAACATTCAACAGTTGTTTTGACATATTCCGGAGAACGGGCCCGACCTTCAATTTTAAGTACCGAAATGCCGGCATCCAGGATTTTATTCAGAAAGTGAATGGTTTTTAAATCTTTGGGCGACATCACATATGCATGGTCGATATCCAGTTCTGCTTCGGTTTCCAGGTCAATGACCCGGTACCCCCTGCGGCAGGTCTGCAGGCAGTTACCCCGGTTGGCTGATGCGTTCATCTCATGAAGGCTCAGATAACACTTACCGCTCACCGACATGCATAAAGCCCCGTGGACAAACATTTCCAGTCTCACCAGTTCGCCGGATGGACCTGTTATCTGCTGCTCCCTGATCTTGTCGGCGATTTCGTGGGCCCTCCCCAGGTTGACTTCCCTGGCCAGCACCACCACTTCGGCATAGCGGGCATAAAACCTGACCGCTTCGAAATTGGTGATGTTTACCTGAGTCGAAATATGAACCTCCAGCCCCATGGTCCTGGCAGCCAGGATGACGGCGATATCGGCAGCAATAACGGCACTTACACCTGCCTCTGCCGCTGATTGTAAAATGCAATGTACTGCCTCCATGTCATTGTCGAAGACCTCGGTGTTGAGTGTCAGGTAGGTCTTCACTCCATGCTCAGAGGCAATGCCGGTGATCCGGGACAAGTCTGAAAGCGTGAAATTCGCTGCAGAGCGGGCCCTCATGTTCAGATGCTCCACCCCGAAATATACCGAACCGGCTCCCCCCTGGATGGCTGCCCGCAACGATTCGTACGAACCCACCGGAGCCATTATTTCTATCTTCCGCATTTTCTGTTCCTGCTTTCAGATGGCAAAGATAATCCTTTGGAGCCAAAACCCGACTTTGCACGAATGCTCCGGCAGCCCTCCTGAAATAGGTCTGTTCCGAACCCAACCCTGTCCCGGGAAAAAACAGACCTTAGAACGGCAACAATGGTTTGCAACCGGATAGCGGTGATGTTTGCTGTTACGAAAAAAAAGCCGAAAGAGAGGACCGGGAAGAACCATTCTTCGTTAATTTGCCTGAAAATACACGCCATGACCTTTCTGTACGATATTGCGGTATTTCTCTACCATAAAGTTATCCTGCTGGTGTCACCCTTCAACCGTAAAGCTGCCCTGTTTATCTCGGGACGGAAACACGGGTTGAAGACCCTTCGTGACCAAACAAATCCCTCCGCCCGTTATGTATGGATTCATTGCGCCTCTTTGGGGGAATTCGAACAGGGACGGCCGTTAATTGAGGCCATTAAGGAGGAGCATCCAGAACTAAGTGTGGTGTTGTCCTTTTTCTCTCCTTCCGGATATGAAATAAGGAAAAGCTATCCATTAGCCGATATTGTGTGTTACCTCCCTGCTGATACCAAGCGAAATGCAATCCGGTTTATTGAAACCATTCATCCGGAAATGGCCGTTTTTGTCAAGTACGAATTCTGGTATCATTACCTGGAGCAGCTCAAAGAAAAGAAAATTCCGGTCTTCCTGGTGTCGGGAATATTCCGGAAAGACCAGCGTTTCTTTTCGGGAATGCCATGGGGAAAATGGTTCAGGAAAGAATTGGAAGCGTTTACTCATCTCTTTGTGCAGGATGCAGGATCGGCAGCCCTGTTGGCTGGCATCGGGCTGGATTGTTGCACCGTGGCAGGGGATACCCGGTTCGACCGGGTGGCAACAATTACAAATAGTTCACAATCTCTGCCGGTTGTTGATAAGTTTTCGGGTGGAAAACCCCTCCTGATTGCGGGAAGTACCTGGAAACCCGACGAAGAGCTCCTCGTGCCAGTTATCCGGGAGGAAAAAAGGCTTAAATATATCATCGTTCCTCATGAGGTTTCGCCTGTTCCTATGAACAGGCTGGCAGGGATGTTCATAACTCCTCCCGTTTTTTTTAGTGAAGCCGAAGGAAAAAACCTCGAAAAGTATGATGTTATGATTGTGGATACGGTTGGAATCCTTTCGTCGCTTTACCGTTACGGTCGTTTTGCCTATATCGGAGGTGGCTTCGGAAAAGGAATCCACAACATCCTCGAGGCTGCAACCTTCGGATTGCCAGTGTTTTTCGGACCCAACTACCGGAAATTCAGGGAGGCTTGCCAGCTTACCGGCGCAGGGGGAGCCTTTCCGGTAACCTCCTCCGGTCATTTCCGTCAGGTACTTTCCCGGCTCCTGGAGGATGAAAAAATGAGGGAACAGGTTTCCCGTGTTGCGTTTGATTATGTTAATCAAAATCGGGGGGCGACCCGGATTATCCTCAATAAAATCTTCTCCTGACAGTCCCCGCTTCCATCTCTCAAACTGTTGGAAAATACTCCATAAAAACCGCATCCCTGCACGGTTTCAGATTGTTTTTCTTGAAAAAAATCCGTAAGGGAAGTTGACCTTTTTTGTTCACTTTTTGTCGGGAAAGATTATCTAATTAATTGAATGTCAGTCAACTAACAATAAAAAGTTGATAACTTTTTAATTTTTGGGGATTATTTTTATACCAAAATCTACCTGTTAAGCTTATATTGCAATACCCATTTTGGGTGCTGGTATAACGTTGTTTTATTAAGATTCTTAGGAGTTTAAATAACGTGGATTGATCCGGTCTTGTTAGAACATAAACATTTTTGTCATGACGTTCAAGGAGGAGGTAGTACAAGCCATCAAAGGCGTGAAAATTTATTCACAGGAAGAGGCATTCCAGGCATCGCTTACATATTTTCGCGGAGATGATCTGGCCGCCAGGGTATGGGTGAACAAATATGCTTTGAAGGATTCGTACGGCAACATTTTTGAACTTACTCCGGACGACATGCACTGGCGTTTAGCACGCGAGATTGCACGGATCGAACGCAAATACCCGAATCCCCTCACCGAAGAAGAGCTTTTTCATGTGTTGAAAGATTTCCGGTATATTATTCCCCAGGGTGGGCCGATGACCGGCATCGGAAACCAGTATCAGATTGCTTCCCTATCCAATTGTTTTGTGGTTGGCAACGAAGGGAACTCCGATTCCTATGGTGGGATCATGAAAATTGACCAGGAACAGGTCCAGCTGATGAAGCGGAGGGGTGGGGTGGGCCACGACCTCTCCCATATTCGTCCCAAGGGATCACCGGTATTAAATTCTGCTCTGACCTCCACAGGCATCGTTCCTTTTATGGAGCGATATTCGAATTCAACACGCGAAGTGGCGCAGGATGGCAGAAGGGGTGCCCTGATGCTGTCGGTATCGATCAAGCATCCGGATGCTGAAAAGTTTATCGACGCCAAGCTGGAGCAGGGAAAAGTAACCGGCGCCAACGTCTCCGTGAAGCTTCATGATGATTTCATGAAAGCAGTTGAAAGCGGGGAACCTTATGTGCAGCAATATCCCATCGATGGGAGCAATCCGACCTATAAGAAAGAGGTTGTCGCGGAGGTTTTATGGAAAAAAATTGTACATAATGCCTGGAAATCAGCTGAACCCGGTATTTTATTCTGGGATACCATTATCCGGGAGTCGGTACCGGATTGTTATGCTGATCAGGGCTACCGGACTGTTTCTACCAATCCGTGTGGTGAGATTCCCTTATGTCCGTACGACAGTTGCCGTTTGATTGCCATCAATTTATATTCCTATGTTGATCAGCCTTTTTCGGGTAACGCCTCCTTCAATTTTGACCTTTTCAGGCGCCATGTTCATGTGGCGCAGCGCATGATGGATGATATCATTGACCTGGAACTGGAGAAAATTGAAGCGATCCTGAAAAAAATTGACAATGATCCCGAATATGATGATATTAAGCTTGTAGAGAGAAATTTATGGAACAATATCTACAAGAAAGCGCAAGAAGGGAGGCGCACGGGTATAGGGATAACCGCGGAAGGAGACATGCTTGCTGCCCTGGGGTTGAGGTATGGCAGTGATGAGGCCACCGATTTTTCAGAAGAGGTGCACAAAACCGTGGCCATTGAGGCTTACCGTTCTTCGGTATACCTGGCCAAAGACCGCGGTCCTTTTGCCATCTATAATGCAGAAAGAGAAAAAGACAACCCCCTGATCAGACGCATCCGGCTTGCTGACCCTGCTTTATACGAGGAAATGACCCGGTTCGGCCGGCGGAATATTGCCTTACTGACCATTGCCCCAACCGGCACCACCAGCCTGATGACCCAAACAACCTCGGGCATCGAACCGGTGTTCATGCTTTTTTACCGGCGCCGGCGGAAAGTCAACCCCAATGATAAAAATATACGGATCGATTTTGTCGATGAGGTCGGGGACCATTGGGAGGAGTATCCCGTCTTCCATCATAAATTTAAAACTTGGATGGATGTCAACGGAGTCGATTCCAACCGTCAGTTTACCCAGGAAGAACTTGAGGATCTGGTCAGGAGATCGCCTTACTATATGGCCACGTCGAACGATGTGGACTGGATTGCCAAAGTACACATGCAGGGAAGAATTCAGAAATGGGTGGACCATTCCATCAGCGTAACCATCAATCTGCCTGCCCATGTTACGGAAGACCTGGTCGGAAAACTCTATTTTGAGGCCTGGAAAAGCGGATGCAAGGGGGTTACGGTTTACCGCGACGGATCCCGTTCGGGGGTTCTGATTTCCGATAAAAAGGAAGAGAAAAAAAGATCATCGCCCTTCCCCACAAAAAGGCCCGAAATCCTTGAAGCTGATATTGTCAGGTTCAGAAATAACAAGGAAAAATGGGTGGCTTTTATCGGCATCATTGATAATATGCCCTATGAGATTTTTACCGGCTTAAGCGATGACGAAGACGGAATCCTGTTACCCCGTTCGGTCACCAAAGGCTACATCATCAAGAACTGGGATAATGACGATACCTCCAGGTACGATTTCCAGTACATCAACAAGCGGGGTTATAAAACCACCATTGAAGGGCTCTCTTACAAATTCAATCCGGTCTTCTGGAATTATGCCAAGCTGATTTCGGGTGTTTTACGCCATGGGATGCCCATTCATAAGGTGGTTGAGCTGGTCACAAGTCTCCAGCTCGATAATGAGACCATCAATTCCTGGAAAGCCGGCGTGGCCCGTGCCCTGAAAAAATATATCCCCAACGGTACAATTGCCGAAGATGCCCACTGCGGGGTTTGTGGTTCCAACGAAGTCGTATACCAGGAAGGATGCCTGAAATGCGTTTCTTGCGGTTCTTCCAAATGCGGATAGATCGATCCGGCATAGTCAATCCCCGCCCCATGACCTCTCTTTTTATGTAAGGAAGCCGTTTTTTTGAGGGTCTGCGGACGAACCCTTCATTTGGTGATCCAGACAGGGAAATTAACTTTGTCTATGCGGAATTTTTAATGGCGGAAGGATTCAGTTGCCTCGCTTATCCCGATATTTGACTGATGAAGAGATTCGCCCTGTTATTTCTGATCCCCGCTCTTCTTTTTTGCAGGCTGAGCGGCCAGGACATCGAAAGCTGGACCGCTTCGAAAAAGACGCTCCTGTACGAAAAAATATATCTTCAGATAGACCGGGAGTTATATGCTCCCGGCGACTTTTGCTGGTATAAGGCTTACCTCGTAGACGGTTTGACTCATTCTCCGCTTCCGGGATATAAGAATGTGTTCGTCCAGTTGGTTTCTGACAGCGGAAAAGTTTTGGCCAACCGGATCCTTTTATCGCAAAACGGAATTTCGCACGGGGAGTTCCTCCTGGCCGATTCCCTTCCTGATGGGGAGTACACCATAAGGGCATATACAAAATACCTCGAAAATTTCGGAGAAGAAGCCTGTTTCCACCGTAAAATATGGATTTCCGGCCCTAAAAGTTCTCTGGAACTGGACATGAAACCTCCACCGGATCCGCTGGTAGCCGATGTGACTTTTTTCCCGGAAGGAGGGGACCTGGTGATGAATGCCCAGAACCATGTAGCCGTAAAAGCAGTCGATTTCTCCGGAAGGGGCTTGGATGTCAGAGGCTATGTAACTGATGAGAAGGATACCCTGGTGGCTACCTTCCGTACCGGTTTTATGGGAATGGGAAGATTCATCCTAATGCCGCATGAAGGGAAAACCTATCGTGCCCGGTTATTCGGATATCCGGAGTTTTCGTACCAGTTCGACAGAATCAGGGAAAAGGGTCTGGCCCTTCATTGCGAAGTCAGGGACCCCCATGTGTTGTTTTCGGTTTGCAGGAATTATCTGGCAACCGGCATGGAACGATTGTACCTGGTGGCCTCCCACAAAGGAATCGTACTTTTTTATAAGGAAATGGTGCTCGATGATTTCAGCCAATCCTTCATCGTGACCAAAAACAATTTTCCCCCGGGAATTTCGAAAATTACCCTTCTGAACCATGATCTCGACGAAATGGCGGAGCGCCTTGTTTTCATCAGCGATACGGAGGAATCACCCCTCCAGGTATCATTAAACAAAAAGGAATTTCATACCCGTGAAAAAGCAGAAGTTACCATCAGCGAGTTTCCGGAACCCGGGGATACGATCCGGTCTTTTCTGTCGGCGGCAGTTGTTAATAAGGATTACCTAACCCCCGGGAGCCTGCATTTCAATATGCGCTCGTACCTGTTGCTGGATTCTGAGCTCAGGGGCCCTGTTGAGTCAGGTGCATCCTTTTTTGACAACAGCGAAAATATTACTGCCGGCGAGAAACTTGATTTGCTGTTAATGGTACAGGGATGGCGCAGTTACTGGTGGGATGATGTAACCGGTCACCGGCAGGAAGAACTGTCTGGTTACTTAGATGCCGGTCTGGTGGTGGAAGGAACGGTAAAATCTTTATTGCGCAAGCACCTTGTGGTCGGGGGAGAGGTCGTCCTGGGGCCCTTTTCGCGCAATCTCCTGTTTGAGGAGACCCGTACCGACAGCCTTGGACGGTTCCGCTTCGACAGGCTCTACCTGAAAGATTCAACCCAGGTCATGATCAATGCCAAAAATGAAAAAGAGCGCCCCCTTACCGAAATCATTCTGGCTCCCGGGTTGACTTTCCCTGATTCGGTTTCTCCCGCAGCTATGAAAAGTACAGTCCGGAATTTACAAGTCCCGTTGAAATTTTACCGCGAAAACTATTACCGGCAGTTAAAGATGGAAGAGTTCAACCCGGAAAAAGGAAGTATCCTGCTGGGGGAAATGGTGGTCACAGGCCGGTACATGGAGAAGCCGGATGGTCATTTCAGAATGTACATGGAACCCGATAATGTGTTAAAAATCACAGAGGATGACTTTACTTACATGAGTATCCTTGATTATCTGACCGGAAAGGTTGCCGGATTGGTCATTTCGGGTGACGAAATTTCCATTCGCGGAGGGAGCATGCCGCTCTTCCTTCTGGATGGGGTCAAAGTAAGCCCCGAAATGGTGGAAGATATGATCTTCCGAATCAGCATGCAGGATGTAGATAAAATAGAAATTCTGAAAAGCGGCGCCAATATGGCCATTTTCGGGTCTGCCGGAGGAAACGGAGTAATTGCCGTTTATACCCGGAAGGGGGATGTAAGCAAAGAGATCAACAGATATACCAAGGGGCAGACCGTTACAACAGTCAGGGGGTACAGAACACCGGCCTTCTTCTATTCTCCGAAATATACACCTGAAAATATTGATAATGCCAAGCCGGACTACCGGCCAACCTTATTCTGGGAACCCGACATCAGAACAACCAACGGAAAAGCCTCTATCGGTTTTTTCACCTCTGATGAACTGGCGGAATACTACCTGGTGGTGGAAGGAATCAGCCGGAAAGGCAAAATATACTTTGCTGCTGAAGAATTCAGTGTTACTTTACCCTTCAGTAAAACGAAATAGGCGTTTCAGGCCTCGAGCATATTTTTGTATGCTTCCGGTGTAAGCAGTTCTTCCAGTTCCCCGGGGTTATTCATCCGGATGAGGACCATCCATCCCTGTCCATAAGGATCTTTGTTCACCAGTTCCGGTTTTTCGGCCAGCAGGGAGTTCACTTCGAGCACCTCCCCCGAAACCGGCATGAAAAGATCAGACACGGTTTTCACCGCCTCTACGGTACCGAAGATCTCACCCTTTGCCAGGGTTTCACCGGTGGTTTCTATTTCAACAAACACGATATCACCCAATTCACCCTGGGCAAAATCGGTAATGCCGGCGTAAGCCGTATCTCCTGCAATGCGGATCCATTCGTGGTCCCTTGTAAATTTCAGATTATCAGGCACATTCATACTTGTTCGGTAAAATTATTTGTTCAAAAATATATATAATTTCGTACTTTTGCGTAAAAGGAGTGCAATGTTTGAGAGAAAACAGGTAAGCCTCGGGCAATTACCGGAAGTGGCACACGAACTGCCTGCAAGGTTTCCGGAGGCCAGGGTGTTTGCCTTCTATGGCCGTATGGGTGCCGGTAAGACCACCCTGATCCGGGAATTATGCCGGGCCTTCCACTCTCCCGATCTTGTAACCAGTCCTACCTTTGCCATCATTAACGAATATGCTGCCCCGGCCGGTGTGTCGATCTACCATTTTGATTTCTACCGGATCCGGAAACTGGAAGAGGTTTTTGACCTGGGATACGAGGATTACTTTTTCAGTGGCCACTATTGCCTGATAGAGTGGCCAGAAATGGTGGAATCCCTGTTGCCGGAGAAACACATCCGTGTAAACCTCAGCGACGAAGGCAACAGTTTACGAACCATCACAGCCGTTGTGGCAGGAGAATCGTTTTGATTATTTTTAAAGGCAATCATTTGTACATCCGAAAAAGAAATCTGCAGATGACAGGTAAAGAAAAAACCAGATCGGGACTGACGGTGTCGAAGACCATGCTGCTTCCCAAAGAAGAGATGCTTGAGCTTCAGAGGAGAGAGAAGAAAATCACCATCGGGATACCCAGCGATGAATCACAGGTGGAATACCGGGTACCGCTGACCCCCCAGGCAGTGGATTTATTGGTTTCGTACGGCCATGAAATATATATTGAAACCGGGACCGGAAACAGAGCCAGTTACAGTGCGCAGGATTACCGGGAAGCAGGAGCCGTGATCCTTGACAAGAAAGAAGAGATCTTTCAGAAAGACATCATCCTTCGGGTTGCTCCATTCAGCAGCGATGAGATCTCTATGTTGCGCGGGAACCAGGTCATTATCTCCAACATGCAGATCCAATCGCACACCAGGGACTCGATTTCTGACCTTATGGAGAAAAAAAACACCTGTATTTCTTATGAATGCCTGGAGACGGAAGATGGGTATCTGCCTTTTGTGCACCAGATGAGCCAGATTTCGGGAATCACCTCCATCACCATAGCCAGTGAATACCTGAGTACCTCCCGGGGTGGCAAGGGGGTACTTTTCGGGGATGTCACCGGCATCACTCCTGCGGAGCTGGTCATCATCGGTTCGGGAACAGCTGCCGAATTTGCTGCCCGCGCCGCGTTGAGCCTGGGTATTTCGGTAAAGGTTTTCGATATTTCGGTCGAAGACCTTAGCCGTTTGGAGGAAAAATTGGGCCGTAAGATTTTTACTTCGGTATTTTACCCCAAGGTTCTGAAAAAAGCATTGGTTTCTGCCGATGCCGTCATCGGAGCTATGCCGTTCAATCAGACTCCGAAATTCCGCGTTTCTGAGGAAATGATTGAAAACATGAAAGAAGGCGCCATTATCATTGATCTGAACATCAGCCAGGGAGGGTGCTTTGAAACTTCTGTCCTTACCGACCTGAATACACCTGTTTACCGAAAGCATGGGGTAATCCACTATTGTGTACCCAATATTCCGTCGCTGGTTGCCCGTACGGCTTCCATCTCGCTCAGCAATATCCTGATTCCCATATTACTGGCTGTTGGCGATGCCGGTGGGGTAGACTCCTACATCAAGTTTTCAAGGGGTTTCCGCAAAGGGGTCTATTTGTATCACGGGATCCTTACCAACCGCGACATCGGCTATCTTTTTGACCTTCCGTCAAAGGAAATCGATTTGCTGCTGGCGGCCTTTTAGCTTATTGAACCAGCAGGGTCATAGAAAGGGGTTCTGCTTGTATAGCACTCCCCGTAATGGTTTCCAGACCGTTTTCATCAATCTGATCTCCCCGGGCAATGATCCTGTAGCTGGATCCCGGCAGGCTAACCCATTGTGATTCTTTTTGGTTGTTAAAGATGATTACGGCCTCTTTCCAGGAATCGTTGACTGTTTGTCCCTTCAGGCAATAGGCTACTATCCCGAGGGTATACTCAGTACAGAAGGTGAGCGTTTGCCTGATTCTTTCGGCTGAAGGCAGCCTCAAGACCGGGTGGTTTTTTCTGAGAAGGATCAGTTTGCGGTAATAGTCGGTTACCTCGTGATAGATTGCTTTCCGGTTCCAATCCAGTTGGTTGATGGTGTCGGGTGCATTGTAGGAATCGTGGTGTCCCGATTTAGTCCGGCAAAACTCCATGCCGGCATGCAGAAAAGGGATACCCTGGGAAGTAAGGAGTATTGCACCGGCGAGTTTCACCATTTTCCGGAGGTCTTCGTCGGAAGCTTCGCGGGCGCTCAAAACCAGTTTGTCGTACAAAGTAAAATTGTCGTGACAGGAGGCGTAGTTGATGCATTGCGCCGGTTCCCCGGCCCAGGGATCAACAGAACTTTCCACGTAGCTGTATACAATCTGCGGATGCCAGGTGGCCGCCACGACCCCGAATTTTATAGCCTCCTCGCGCAAGGTGAGCCCGCTTACGAAACCGGTGCTTGTTTTACTGCCGTGATTACCCTGGATGGCATCCCTCATGTCGTCGTTAAAGGCAGCAATACCCTGCAATTGGCTGATATTTTTTTTGACAGCCCTCCGGTGGAGCGGCATCGGACTGGGACCTGCAGCCCATCCCTCACCATATAAGAGCATCTGCGGATCCATCCTGGTCAGTTCATACCGGATGTGACGCATCGTTTCACTATCGTAAATCCCCATCAGGTCAAACCTGAATCCGTCCACATGGTACTCAGAAACCCAGTATTTCAGCGAATCGAGAATGAATTTGCGCACCATGGAGCGTTCTGAGGCCATCTCATTTCCACATCCCGAAGCATTCGAAAAAGTACCGTCCGGATTCTGGCGGTAATAATATCCCGGAACTGTTTGGTTGAAAACGGACCCTTTGGTAAGCCAGGTATGGTTATAGACCACATCCAGGATCACGCCGATCTGATGGTCGTGGAGGCTTTTTACCAGCTGTTTCAGCTCCCGGATCCGGATTTTGCCATCGCAGGGATCGGTAGAATAACTGCCTTCCGGAGCATTAAAATGCTGAGGGTCGTAACCCCAGTTGTATTTAAGCAAAGGGAACTCATCATCAATAGTTTGAAAGTCGTTAACGGGCAACAGGTGGACATGGGTGATACCCATTTCAATAAGGTGAGACAATCCTGTTGTAACCCCCAGGGGTGAAGTGGTTCCCGTTTCAGTAAAACCCAGGTACTTGCCTTTATGATGAATGCCAGAATTGGCGCCAATAGAAAAATCCCGCACATGGGTCTCGTAAATAACGGAATCGGTAACCGCCGCCAATGCCGGTTTCCGGTCATCTTTCCATCCCTCCGGGTCGGTGTCCCGGGGATTGAAGATCATCCCCCGGAGCCCGTTAATGCCCACTGCCCGGGCATAGGGATCGGGAACTTCATGCAACCATTCCCCATCGTTGACCTTGAAGGTGTAAAAGAGTCCTTCGAGGTTACCTTTCAGTTCGCAGATCCAGGTACCCTGCTCAGTCCGCTCCATCCGGCAAGTCATTTCAGGTTTGCCTCCCTTCCCTGTCAGGTAAAGCCGTAACTCCACCATCCGGGCGGTGGGTGCCCAGAGCCGGAAAACCGTCTTCTCCGGCGACCAACTGACACCCAGGTCATTACCCGGATAATGGGGATAGGTGGAAAAGTCAATATGGTTGAAATGCCAGTTTCTCATCGCATGCCATGACCGGTTTTGTTAAACCTGTGTAAAAGTAACATTCATTGGTACCGCTCCTTACCCGGGTGTGTTTTTTTTCCCTAACATTGCATTGGTATCACGATGGTAACCGATGTTTACTAAGGCCAGATGAAGTGGATCCTGATAGCAGCCTTGCTGATGAATCTGCTGCCGGGCTTTCCTGCGGAGACCAGGGCTGCCGGCTCCTGCGAAGGCAGGGATTCCGTTCATGAGCTGACCCTGTACGTGATGCAACCCGTTGTTCCCCTGAACTGGGATTCTCCCTCCTCCCTTTATAAGTCTGTCAGAAAAGGATCGGTTGCAAAAATTCTCCGCCACCGGCAATATCTCATCGGACATATGGCAGTGAAACTGAAAACCCCATTGCTGGATACACTTCATTTTTCAGCCATGGCTTCTGCTTCCGCAAAAGAAAAAAAAAGACTGTTGGTAAAGGACAAAATTGGAATGGGAATTATTGGCATCCCTCTGAAGGGAAAGATAGAGACGGCCGATGAAATCAGGCAAACACTTCGCCATTATGCCCGGTTGGGAAAAATAGGCTACATCCGGTATCTGATCAGTGAGGAAGCTGCTTTAAGGAGTCTGGCGTTTATCCGGGCCTTTAGGGAGTCGCGGGAAGGGTATCCGCCGCCGGCATGTTTTTATGGAGGAGCTTTTTGGCCGGGATATGAGCATGAAGGGGCAGGATGCTCAGCCTATGGAATGATGATGCTTGATTTATCAGGTATTTCAGGACCGGAACAGGAAAACTGGATGGTCAAGGTCGGCATCCCGAAGAAGCTGATAGGTGGCGGTTTAAACAACCAGCGCCAGATAACACGAAGAGACCTGGCCAAAGCTGAAGCCTGGTGCCCTGCAGTCGCCGGATCTGCCGATGAATGCGTTCCTTTCGGGATAGTCGATCCCTGCCGGGTATATCAGTGGATCCTCCACTGCCGGAAAGCCGGCAACCAGGTTGATTTTTCGGTTTATAAGCCTGAAATGACAGAAGGAATTCCCGGATTGGTAAGAGACTGCCGCCATATCGTGCCATCGGTTTCCGAACCTATTTTCAAAACGCGGGAAACCCCTTCCCTGTTTATTGATTATTTCAGGAAAACACAATCCGGGAAAGTTCCTGCCGCACAATAGAGTCCTTTCCGGTCCCGGCTTACAAATGCCCTGCCCGCCCGATTCCTGCTCGTCCTCCTTCCTTAATAATTGTTAACACCTCCTGCAGTTGAACTGAATTGCCTATCTTTGCGTCACTCAGAAAAAATAGTATGGTTATCAGGATAGTAAACAAATCGGGAAATCCATTGCCGGCCTACAGTACGCTTCATTCGTCAGGAATGGATGTAAGGGCATTTCTTCCTGAGGAAGTGATCTTGAAACCGTTTGAAAGAATGCGGATACCCACCGGATTGTATGCCGAGATTCCTGTCGGTTACGAAGCCCAGATGAGACCCCGCAGCGGGCTGGCCCTGGAACGGGGAATCACGGTACTGAATTCTCCGGGAACCATCGATTCTGATTACCGGGGAGAAATCGGGGTGATCCTGATCAACCTTTCCCGGGAGGACTTTGTTATTAAAAATGGTGACCGCATAAGCCAAATGGTGATCGCCTCCCACGAACGGGTGGAATGGCTTATCAGTGAAGAACTGGTGAATACCACAAGAGGAGAAGGCGGCTTCGGTCATACTGGCAAAAACTGACAGGATGAGACAAATTTCTATAGGGTTGTCTTTGCTAATTGCTTTAGTCATGATGGCATGTTCCGGTTCCCGGGAGGCCCAGAAAGCCGTACCGGTCGATCCGGGGGGAAAAACCGTCCTTTCTGAAGAAAAGGTCAAAGAGTTTGAATATCTTTTTATCGAGGCCCTGAAACAGAAAATGATCGGCAATCCGCGAAAGGCTGTGACCTTTCTTTCTGCCTGCCTGGAAATAGATCCCAAATCCTCGGCAGCAATGTTCGAACTGGCAAACCTGCACATCGCCAACAACGACCTTACCAGTGCCTCCCTCCTGCTCGAAAAGGCCGTTTCGATAAATCCGGATAACAAATGGTACCATCTGCTGTTGGCAAAAGTACTTGCCCAGAGCAGTAAAGATGCCGAAGCGGCAGCTGTTTACGCTCTTTTGTCAGAAATGGAACCTGAAAACCAGGAGTACCTGTATTTGAAAGCCATGCAGCTGACCCGGGCGAAAAAATACGACGAAGCCATAAGAGCTTTCCGTGACCTGGAAAAGAAAACCGGAACCAACGACCAGATCTCCATGGCTATCCAGGATATCTACCTGCAAGACGGCAAGGTTAAAGAAGCTTTCGCAGAGATCCAGAGACTGATCGAAGCCCATCCTGCCGACGCCAGGTATTACGGCTTGCTGGCTGACCTTTATAAGAGCCAGGGAGACAGGGAAAAAGCCCTGGCTAATTACATGAAAGTGCTGCAAAGAGAGCCTGAAAACGGGTTTATTCATTTTTCACTTGCCGGATTTTACCTGGAGGACGGAGATACCCTGAAAGCTTTTGAAGAGACCAAAAAAGGATTTGAAAGCTCAAACGTGGATGTGGATACCAAACTTCAGCTTTACCTTTTACATACCGGTACCCAGGCCAAATTCCCCCTTACGGCAAAACAAAATGAAGAGCTCATCCGTATCCTTACGGATCTTTATCCGGATGATTTCAGGGTTTATTCGATCTATGCCGAATACCTGATCCGGAACAAAAGAAACAAGGAAGCCCAGGAGCAGCTGAAAAAAATCCTCAACACCGGAATCAGCGATTATGCCATCTGGGAGCAGATCCTGATACTTGACAATGATCTTCAGGATTGGGCTTCCCTGCTCAAGCACAGCGAGTCTGCCCTTACTATGTATCCCAACCAGGCACAGATCTATTTTTTTAAGGCGATAGCTGCACTGCAACTGGAACAGTTCAACGATGCGATCACCATTTCAGATGAAGGCATCATTTATGTGATCGACAACGAACTTCTTAAGGGTCAGTTTACCTTCCTGAAGGGTGAAGCCTTGTATAAATTAAACCGGTATGAGGAAGCCTTCGCCCTGTTCGATAAGGCAATTGACCTGGATCCGGAGAATTATATCGCTCTGAACAACTATGCCTATTATCTTTCGCTTGCCGGCCGTGACCTGGAAAAAGCCGAACGGATGAGCGGAAGGGTGGTTGAAAAATTCCCTGACAATGCGACTTACCTGGACACCTATGCCTGGGTGTTGTTTAAAAAGAAAAATTATGCATTGGCACGGTTTTATATGGAAACTGCCCTTGATAAATCGGAAGAGGAAAATCCTACCCTGATCGAACATTACGGCGATATTTTATTTATGCTGGGAAGAACCGAAGAGGCTCTGACCTATTGGGAGAAAGCCCTGAAGCTCAGTCCGGAAGCTGAAATTCTTCGAAAAAAGATTATCGAAAAAAACTATATCAGGGAAAACCAATGATTCGTGCATTTGTGCATTCCGTGCCCCGGGTACTGTTTTTTCTGATGTTTCTTGGCATGGTGGTTTCCTGCCGGACCCCGGAACAGATCCCCGAAATGAAACTCCGGCCTGTCTCTGCCCCCGGGCTTTACAGGAAAGCCCGGGAGAACACCTTTCAATACCGGATGTTTGCCATAAAAAAAATCGGCATTCAGGTGAATAGCGGCAAAACCAGCACTTCGTTCCGAGCCGGAGTCCAGGCAATCAGAGACAGCTGTGTTCTCATTTCAGTGACCAAGCTGAATATCGTCCTGGCCAGGATCATGCTTACGCCCGATCAGGTGACCTATGTGAACTATTTCAACCGAAGTTATTATACAGGCGATTACACCCCTTTCCGGTCTCTGTTGAATTTTGACGTCGACTTCCGGTTTGTCCAGGCAATCCTTGCAGCTGATATTTTCTCGGTTTTTGAAGATGAAAAGGAGTTGAGGGAATATAAATCGTGGATCGAAAACAACCAGTATGTACTTCAATCAGAGACAACCTGGAAACTCAACCGGATGGAGGATCGGGGAAAAACCCAGCGGATCGGAAAAATCCTGAAAAGAAACGATGAAAACATACCGGTGACCCAAACCTGTTACCTCGATCCCCGGCTTTTCCGGGTCCGGAGATTAACGCTCGAAGAGAGGTTTGCTGACCGCAGGGCAGAAATGACATTTGATGATTTTGAACCAGTAGAGGGTCAGTACTTTCCGGCATCGGTAAACGTTGAAATTGTATCTGACAAGGGAATCCTTCAGATTTTTACCAATATGTCAGGGTTTTCAACAGGAGATAGTTCATTGAATCTTCTGACGATTCCTGAAAACTTTGAAAGAGTTTATGTAAATTAAGACCATGTTTTTCAGGCAGGTTTTATACCCTTATTCGATTGCACTATTTCTGCTTTTTTGGGCGGTATCTTCGGCTGGTCAGAATCTCGATGACCTGCAGAACCGAAAACAGTCTGCCTCCCGTGAGATCAGGTATACCAACGAACTGCTCGGAAGAGTCAGTCAGAACCAGAAGGCTACATTGGGTAAACTCAGGCTGATTAACAAACAGATAGACCGGCAAAAGGAGCTTATCTCGGTGATGACATCCGAGGCTTCCCTGATGCAATCCTTTATGGACGACAATTCAGAGGTCCTGATTATGTTGTCGGCCGACCTCGAGAAAATCCGGTCTGAGTATGCCCAGATGGTCCGGTTTGCCTGGAAAAACCGGAGTGCCTACGATAAGGTTCTGTTTTTCCTGTCCTCTGATAATGTAAACCAGGCATTCCGGAGGTTTATTTATATCAAACAGTACACCGATTACCGGAAGAAGCAGGCAGAAGTGATTGCTTCGATCAGTACTATCCTGGAAAGAAAAACCAGGGATCTGGAAAGAATGCAAATGCAAAAGGAGGGTTTGATACGGGAGCAGGAAACGGAAAAGAAAAAACTGGACCTTCAAAGGTCGCAGCAGAACCTGATTGCCCGAAAATTGCAGTCTGAGAAGTCGGATCTCCAGAAAAAGCTTTCCCGCCAGCGGCAGATAGAGAAAGACCTGGAAAAGGAGATCCAGAGGATCATCGAAGAAGAAGCTGCCAAATCCGGTAAAAGCGGAAAACCAGGGTTTGTGCTGACACCTGAACAAAAGACCCTGGGGGATAATTTTGAGCAAAACAGAAACCGTCTGCCCTGGCCGGTCGAGCGGGGTGTTATAACGGAAAAATTCGGGATTCATCCCCACCCTGTCCTTCATAATGTAACCGTTAATAACAACGGAGTGAACATAAACACAGCGGCAGGGTCGAAAGCCCGGTCAGTTTTCAGCGGGGAGGTGAGCAGGGTTTTCGGCATCGCAGGAGGCAATGTTGCCGTCATCTTACGGCATGGTCCCTATCTGACCGTTTATTCAAACCTGGTGGATGTGACGGTCAAAAAGGGTGATCAAGTGGGTATTCGCCAGAACCTGGGAACCATCTTTACAGACAGAAATGAAGGTGACAAAACCGTCCTGAAATTCCAGATCTGGAAAGAGAACAAGAAACTCAACCCTGAAGACTGGCTCAGCCTTTGAGGATGCAATCTTCGTTTCGGTCGTTCTGCAGGCAAAAAGCAGACCTGATGCAGGCGGCAATTGGTCAGATATTGGCAACTTTCCGAAGGCCGCTGATATTGATGAATTTAATTTTCCGCCCCTGAAGTTCAATCAGGCGTTCCTGTTTGAATTCCGACAACAAGCGGATTACCGATTCTGTTGCGGTGCCGACCATATTCGCCAATTCTTCCCTGGTCAGGGAAATCTGAAGCGTATTCTGATTATCCAGCTCAAAATTCTCGCGCAGCAGCAGCAATACTTCCGCCAGTCTTTCCCTGACCGATTTCTGGGCGATATCCGTTATGTAATCATTTGCTTCGCGCAATTCACGGCATACAATCTGAAGCATATGGTGCGAAAACTGCCAGTTGTTCTGGATTAAAAATAACAAAGTCTGGTAGGGAACATGACACAAAACAGCTTCCTCGATCACCTTGGCCGACGTACAGGCAAGTTCCTGGCTGAGCAAAGAACGATAGGCGATGATTTCTCCATTTTTGGCAAAACGGATAATTTGTTCCTTCCCGTCGATTCCTGTCTTGAAAATCTTAACGATACCTTTGGTAACACAGAAAAATCCGGTCAGCCTGCTTCCCTCCCGGTAAATAACACTTCCTTTATGATACAACGAACACGATTTTTCCAGATTGAGCCGGCTCAGCTCCGCATCAGAAAGTTTTCTGAACAGAAAAAAACTGCCCAGATCTGTATCGTCTTCTGCTGGTCTCTTTAAAAATGTTCTCATCCTGTTGCTGTGAATAATGAATAGTCATCCGGACCCCATTCAAAAATGGTGCGAACCGGTACAAATATACCAAACCTCTCTGAAACTGCCGGAACATGTCGGGTAAAAGAAACAATTCCCCGCCGGTAGCTGAACAAAAGCGCTGCAGGGCTGTTTCAGTAAAAGTTTTTGAACTCTAATCTATTGATGAATTATGATGCAAACAATGGTAATGTATGTTTTAATGATCGTCGCGGGAATTACTGTGCCAGGTTTTCTGAAGGCTGAGGAGTACCTCGTGGATGTCAGCAAGTCGGCAGTCAAGTGGACCGGCAAAAAAGTCGCGGGTGAACACTACGGCCGAATAACGCTTCAGAAAGGAACGATAACCTTAAAAGAGGGGATTCTCTCCGGCGGCACTTTTGCAATGGATATGAATTCCATCATAGTGGAAGATCTTCAGAATCCGGACATGAATGCCCGGCTGACCAACCACCTCAAATCGGATGATTTTTTCGGGACCGCGACCCATCCTGTTTCAGACCTCTCCATAACCCGGGTACGCAAGATGGATGATGGTTCCCTGGAAGTGACAGGCAATCTGACCATCAAGGGAATCACACATCCCGTTTCCTTCACATTGACGCAGGAGGTTTCAGGCAGGCAATTCCGGGCGAAGGGCAAAATGGAGATTAACCGTACGCAATACGGGATTCGCTACGGGTCAGGATCCTTTTTTTCAGGTCTGGGTGACCGGATGATTGCGGATACCTTCACCCTCGATTTCTCTGTGGTAGCCAATCAATAGGCTTCCCGGCACCCATGCGGGCACCACCGTCGGGTGCAGGTGGGTGATCGTGTTCTTTTAAGGTTGGCCTGTTTACTTGCGTGGATTATTCCATGCCGGAGAAAGAGGGGTTATCCGGAGTTCCTCAACCATCAATTCGCCTCCGGTGTTGTACAAGACATGCCCTTTGTCGGTCTCCCCGGCAAACAGGATATTAGAAATTACTACCTTTCCCTGATTTGCATACACTTCTACCGATGTCCTGTCGATCAGTATGTCCAGTGAAATGGTCTGGTCGACAGGCTCCAAAGGAACCGTCTGACCAAGGATGGTCAGGGTTTGTTTTCTGACATTGTAAAGTAACTCAGTCCCGGGATTTTTCTTGCCGGTCCGGAGCATAAACCCAAACGACTCACAGGTTTTCAGATTAAATTTTCCTTGTATGCGCAGGGCATCGCCTTTTACCTGTTTGATCAGGTTTTGATTGATTCCTGGTATCAGGTTTTTTCGTTGCCACTGTTCACTTTTTAACGATAAGGTTTCGATCTCCCGGGCGGGTTGTCGTGTAAGGAATAACCCGGTACTGGTTTTCCGGAGGGCTAATTCTGAAGCGAGACTATATTGTCCACGTGATTTTTGAGTCTCCCATTCTCCCTCTTTCAGCAAAGCCATCTGAAGGCATCTTTCATTTACCGGATTGCTGTCGGAGAAGGTAAAAGGAGAAGAATAGCCTGATCCGTAATCGCTTTTCATGCGGTGGCTTTCAGGGATGAACTGCTTGCCGTCGAAATCTCCGATTACATAACTGCCGTCTGATTCGAACAAAACCCACCGGGTGTCATCACTCCGGTTGTTGACACGGAGTTTAACCATATCGGGTCTTTTCCGGAAACCTGCCAGGTGGCTTTGAAATTCCCAGTTAACCAGGTCTGTAGAAGTGAAAAAGGAGAACCCCTGTGTTCGTTCGTCCCCGTCGGGCTTACGGTGCAGTATCATCACCCATTGTCGGGACTCCTCATGGAAAAACAGCTTGGGATGTTGTGCTTCGTCGTTGTTATCAAAGGGGATTACCGGGTTGCCGGCATAATCATGCCAGGACTCACCCCGGTCGTTGCTCCAGGCTATCCGTTGGCCACATCCCAGGCCGGTGTAAAAGAAGAGAAGGGTTGTGTGGTCTCCCTGGCGGAGGTTCAGCAGATTATCCTGATCGGCAATAATGCATCCCGGCAGGGGTGTGCAGGGGTCATTTCCGGAACCGGTTGGTAAGGCAGGGAAGGAAACCGGCCTGGATTCCCAGTGCAGCAGGTCCCGGCTGACAGCATGTTCCCATCCGTTACGGCCGGATTGGTCCCCTGCCGGAACCGGCAGGTAAAACAAGTGGTATTCCTCTTCATAATAGACCATTCCTGCAAGGGCGCCCAGCGTATCTTTGTCCGGTGAAAAATGGTACCGGGGCCTGTCCGGATCGCCCGTTGAGCCGTTTTCCGGACCGGAGGAAACCAATACCATCAGCAGCAGAGGCAGGAGTACCAGCACGAAAAGCCGGGTTGCATAAGGATTCCTTCCGTAGGGGATCATATCAGTACAGTTTTTTCCTTTTTACCAGGTAGGTGAATAATACATGTTTAAAATCGGCATTTATGTCGGCTTCTGCCAGATCAATCCCGTATTGGCTGCATTGTATTTTCAGCGATTCAAAATATTCTCCAACCTGCTTGATGTATAGGTTTTTGATTTCCCAGGGATTTAGTTTTACCGTCTGGCCGCTTTCAAGGTCGATAAACCGGTGAGGCCGGTTGCTGTACTGGAATTCCCTTTCCTGTTTGTGGTCGGTTACATGGAATAGCAGTACTTCGTGTTTGTTGTAACGCAGGTGCTGAAGCGCTGAAAACAAATCTTCCCTTTTTTCCTTGTCCAGCATATCGCTGAAGATAACTACCAACGAGCGCTTATGGATATTTTCGGCTACCTGATGCAACACCTCTGTGGTATGGGTGTTTTTTCTGAGGATGGCATTCCCGGGTTTCAGCAATTCAGCAAGTTTTCCCATCATAACCTCTGCATGTACCGGTGAAAGCCTTGGTTGCGAATGAAATTCCACTTCTTCGGCGAAGAGAGTGAGCCCGACAGCATCGCGCTGTCTGCGCAGCAAATGGATCAGTGCCGCCGCAGTATAAACCGAAAAGGCCAGCTTGTTGAACCAATACGAAGTTCCGCGACTGAAGGGGAAAAGCATGGACGAGGAGGTATCCAATACCAGTTGGCAGCGCAGGTTGGTCTCTTCCTCGTATTGCTTTACATAATACCTGTCTGTGCGGGCATACAACTTCCAGTCAATCGATTTAGTCGATTCCCCTTGATTGTAAAGACGGTGTTCGGCAAACTCAACCGAAAACCCATGAAAAGGACTGCGGTGAAGGCCGGTAATAAACCCTTCAACAACCTCCCGGGCAATCAGTTCAAGATTGTCAAATTCCTGGAATTGCTGTATGTCCTGCAGATTTTTCATAAACATCCTGCCCGGGATTTTCCGCGTGTTCCGCCGATGGCGTGAAGGCAGGAACGTAATTCATTTATAACAATGCCTTCAGTTTATTGACCAGCGTTTGTTTGGGACAGACACCAACCTGCTTGTCGGCCACCTGCCCGTTTTTGATAAACAACACGGTGGGTATGTTACGGATGCCATACGCATAAGAAATCTCCGGATTGGAGTCGACATCCACTTTGCCGACCAGAGCCTGGTCCTTGAATTCATGGTATATTTCTTCCACAAACGGGGCAATCATCCGGCACGGTCCACACCAGGCCGCCCAGAAATCCAGCATCGCCGGTTTGTCTGATTGAACCACCTTTTCCTCATAATTCGCATCGGTAATTTCTACTGCCATATCTCAGGGTTTTTAAGGTTGATATTCGAATAATCTCCTGCAAAAATAGTCAATTGATCCGATATGCAATTTCGGGATGCATCTCAAAAAACCGGAGAAACTCATTGGAAACCTCAACCCTCGCGTTTCTCGAAAACATCCGGATGGAGCTTTGGGCATCTTCATCCAAGACCAAAAATTTAAGAGTACTATTCCCCTTATGCTTTCTGACTGTTTTTTCTATTTCCCGAATCAGGGATTCACTGACGTCAGAAAGCGATAGGCTGAGGGTGATACTCTTAATCTGTTTTTTTCTTATTTCGGACAATAGTTCAATATTGGTTGCCTTAAACTCGAGGTTTTCCGATTTGAATCTCTTCTGGACCCTGCCTTTTACCAGCACAAACAAACCCGGTTTGCAAAATTTTCCGAATTCCACATACTCTTGCTGAAAGAAAAAGAAGGTGTACGAGTCGGAATAATCAGACAAGGTCATTTTGGAGTAGGGTTTACCATTTTTTGATATTCCCTCGCTTGCGTCGGTGATCATTCCTGCAAAGGCTAATTCCCGGTCGGTGAAATTTCCGATTTGTTCGTTGAGTTCTTTCAGACCGGTTCCCCGGGTGGTGAAATATTCTGTTTCGAGCTTGTAATCGTCGAGCGGGTGGGCAGTGAGGTACACCCCGATCAGGTTTTTTTCTTTATCCAGTAAAACAAGCTGAGGCCATTCCGCCACGTTGGGAAGAAGTGGCTTTTTAATAGCCGTATGGTTGCCTGATTGTCCAAAAAGACTGTGCTGTAATGAGTTGACGTCGGTTTGGATTTTATTGCCGTAGCGGATAAGTTTTTCAATAAAATTGGTAGGATCATTTTCCATCTCTCCGGCAAAAAACTGGCTCCGGAAAATCGTACCGAAGCTGTCGAATGCACCGGCCATGGCCAGAGCCTCGAGGGTTCTTTTGTTAACCGTCTGAAGGTTCACTCTTTCCGCGAAATCGTAAATATCCCTGAATTCCCCACCTTTTTCCCGGGCATCAATGATATCGATGACAGCCCCTTCTCCGACTCCTTTCACGGCGGCCAGTCCAAACCGGATGTTTCCCTTTTTGTTAACCGTGAATTTCACATAACTCTCGTTGATGTCTGGGCCTAATACGTTCATCCCCATGCGTTTGCATTCCTGCATAAATTTGGTGATTTCGGTAATGTGGTTCAGGTTACGGCTGAGGTTGGCTGCCATGAATTCGGCCGGATAGTTGGCTTTCAGGTAGGCTGTCTGGTAGGCAACATAAGCATACGACACCGAATGCGACTTATTAAAAGCATAAGAGGCGAACGATTCCCAGTCTTTCCAGATTTTTTCAATCACATCTCCGGGGCTTTTCCCCACCTGTTCGCACTCATCCAGAAAAGTTGTGTTTGTCTGGCATCCCCGCACGAAATTTTCTTTCAGTTCGAACATCAGGGAGCCTATTTTTTTACCCATTGCATAACGGAGCGAATCAGATTGTGCCCGGGTAAAATTGGCCAGTAACCTCGAAAGAAGCATAACCTGTTCCTGAAAAACGGTGATCCCATAGGTTTCGCTCAGAATCTGCTCCATCATGGGGAGGTCGTATTCCACCTTTTTCTGGCCGTTTTTCCGGGCTATATATTCAGGAATGTAGACCATCGGTCCGGGACGATACAATGCATTCATGGCCACCAAATCTTCAAACCGGTTGGGTTGCAGCTCGCGGAGATGCTTTTTCATCCCCTCCGATTCGAACTGAAAAACCGCGGTGGTTTCTCCTTTGCTGAACAATTCGTAGGTTATGGAATCATCGAACGGAATGGCGTCGATATCGATGGTTTTTCCGTACGACAACTTGATATTTTCGATGGTTTCCTTGAAGATGGAGAGGGTTTTCAGTCCCAGGAAATCCATTTTCAGCAAGCCCAGGCTTTCGACAAACCGGCCATCGTATTGGGTAGACGGGAGGTTGTCGTCTTTGGCTGGCATCAGGGGAATGTGTTCGATTAACGGATTCCGGCTGATAAGTATTCCGCAGGCGTGGACTCCCGATTGTCTTACCGAACCTTCCAGAATTTCAGCAAACTGTAGGGTTTTCGCGATCAGGGGGTTGGGAGACTGGCGTTCTTTTTTTAATTCGGGATTCTCCCGGTACGCCTTTTTAAAGGTCATCTTGGGTGTATCAGGCACCATTTTTGCCAGGCGGTCGGCTTCGGATAGAGGCAGCTTCAGAACCCGGGCCACATCCCGGATGGCCAGTTTCGTTGCCATGGTGGCAAATGTGCAGATATGAGCTACTTTGTCCTGGCCGTATTTTTCAATGACCCAATTGAGTACAAGTTGGCGGCCGTCGTCGTCAAAATCTATGTCCACGTCCGGCATGGAAATCCGGTCGGGGTTCAGGAACCGTTCAAAAAGCAGGTTATGCCTGATGGGATCGATGTTGGTAATTCCTGTGCAGTAAGATACGGCGGCCCCGGCAGCTGAACCCCGGCCCGGTCCTACCAAAACGCCCATCTCCCGGGCTGCATTGATAAAATCTTGTGTGATCAGAAAATATCCCGGAAAACCCGTCACCTTGATGGTTTCCAGCTCAAAATCGAGTCTTCCCCTCACCTCTTCAGGCAAGGGCGTACCATACTTTTTAACCGCTCCCTCAAATACCAGGTGTTGCAGATATTCCGATTCAAGTTTCACCCGCACCACTTTCTCAAACCCTCCCAACTGTTTATAGGCTTTCTCTCCAAACTCCCTGATCATTTCCTCTTCGGTAAAACGACTGCGGAAGTCTTCTTCGTTACCGAATCCGGCAGGTATGGGAAAGACCGGCATGATGGGGTCAGAATCCAATTGGTATTGTTCGACCTTTTCAACAATTTCAGCGGTGTTTTCCAGACATTCAGGCAAATCGGAAAACAACGCCTTCATCTCCTCCCTGGTTTTAAACCATTCCTGTTTGGTGTATCGCATCCGGTTAGGGTCGTCCAGGTCTTTCCCTGTATGAAGACAGATCAGGAGGTCGTGGGCATCGGCATCCGCAGCATCGGTGAAATGGACATCGTTGGTGGCAATCACTTTGATTCCCAATTTCTTACCCCAATCGACCATTACCTGGTTCACGATCACCTGCCGGTCGTACACTTCCTTCCGAAGTTCATGAATTTCAGAAGGATGTCTTTGTATTTCGAGGTAGAAATCGTCTTTAAACACCCTGCGAAACCAGGATAATGCTTCTTCGGCTTCCTTAAACCTGCCTGCAGCAATCAGCGAAGGAATCTCTCCTCCCAGGCAGGCTGAAGTAACAATCAACCCTTCAGCATGTTTTTCCAGCTTCTCCTTATCGATCCGGGGTTTGTAGTAGAATCCTTCCAGGTTGGCCAGGGTTACCAGTTTGATCAGGTTTTTATAGCCAGTCAGGTTTTTGGCCAACAGAATCAGATGGTCTCCCGACCGGTCTTCTTTCCCTGTGCGTTCATCCATGGAGCGGCTTGCCACATACGTTTCACAACCCAGGATCGGCTTAATGCCCACTTTCAGACATTTGACATGGAACTCCTTGATGCCGAACATGGTACCATGATCTGTCAGTGCCAGAGCTGTCATATTGTCCACTTTCGCCTTTAATACCAGGCTGTCAATGCTGGCGGCACCATCCAGTATCGAATACTGGGAATGAACATGCAAATGGGTAAATGTCATGACCGGTTTTACTGGTTTCCCTTCCTGTCTTTTTGGGTTTCTTCCGGTGGAACGGGCCGAAGGAGCAGAAAAAAGGCAGGAAAAGATAAATATAGTGAATGAAGGGGCATTATGGGGAGTTGTTGATAAATTCCCTTAAAAAATCAATGGAAGCAGATTCCCTTATTTCAGGCACACCTGCCCGGCAATCTGCTCCCGGATCGATTCCATCTCCTCTTTTGTGAGGTGAAGCTTCCGGGTGAAATGGATCAGTTCTGCTTCCGACTGCATGGGAATCAGGTGTATGTGGGCATGAGCCACTTCCAGGCCTAATACCAGCATCCCTATTTTCCTGCAGGGAATGGCTTTTTTTAAACCTTCAGCCACTTTTTTAGTAAACAAATGCAGCCCCGCATAGGTCTCAGTGTCAAGATCAAAAATATAATCCACCTCTTTTTTGGGTATTACCAGCGTATGGCCTTTGACAACGGGTGCAATATCCAGAAAAGCCATGAAATTATCGTTCTCGGCAACTTTGTACGCCGGGATTTCGTTGTTGACGATCATGGTGAAAACAGATGCCATTGAGGTGCTTTATAAAGTGATTTCAATGATTTCAAACGGGATGATCCCTGCAGGAACTTTGATTTGAACCACATCCCCCACTTTCTTACCGATCAGACCCTGTGCAACGGGGGTGGAAACGGAGATCCTGCCTTCTTTTACATTGGCTTCGCTTTCCGGTACGATGGTGTAACGCACGACTGCATTGGTTGACCTGTTCCTGATCGTTACTTTATTCAGGATCTGAACCTGCTGGGTGTCGATTTTGGTTTCATCGATGATCCGGGCATGGGCAATTTTATTCTGCAGGTTCGCTATTTTAGCCTCCAGCAATCCTTGAGCATCCTTGGCTGCATCGTATTCGGCATTTTCAGTAATATCCCCCTTTTCAATAGCTTCGCCGATCTGCTTGGAGATCCTGGGCCGCTCAACGCTCTTCAGATAATCCAGTTCTTCCCGAAGCTTTTTTAATCCTTCTTCTGTAAGATAGATGACACGTGTCATGCTTTGCCTCCGTTTAATTCGTTGGATCTTAAAAAAAAGAGAAAGAATTCTGATTTCTCAGAACTCTTCCTGTATGCAAAAATAGTCAATTTCCTGAATTCAAAAGCGTAAACCCCAAAATTTGTGGTTCTGATCAGTGCCTTTAAAAATATTTTGGATTCAGGATGATGGAATAAATCACCGCTTTCCGCAGGGAAAAACCCTCTTCTCCCTGAACTTCAGGGGTAAGAATTGTGTTTTCCTCTTTTTTCTCTGAAACGGCAGAAACCACCATTTCATTCCGGATGCCCTCCGTATCCGTATCAAGGAGAATGATCCTGCCGGGGTACGGTTGGTTTCCGGTATTTTTCCCGGGTACAGGCGTATTTGCCTTGCCGGGCTGAACGGGTGAGGGAGTGCCGGCGGTTTCCATTTCACGGAAAATATCCCCCCAGGGTTCCGGCTCTGCAGGTACCTCCTGCTGCCTCTTTCTTTTGGCCTGGTTGGCGAATGCCAGGACTGTAAAAACCAGTGTAAGTATGATAATGATGATATCGTCCATCGATCTTCCCGGATGAATATGCAATAAAACGTTATTTTTGTTGTTCAGGATATAAAGTTAACATTATTTTGGGTTTAGGATGAATACCCCCCGAAAGATTTTCATTATTCCGTTGCTGGCCTTGTTTTTGTGTTTGTCGTGCGACAAGGATCCAGACCAGGTTATACCCTATGTAAGAGTTGGATTTACCGTTAACCTGAACATTGTGAATGAACTGACGATACCGGGGAATTCTGTTTATTTTCCGGGTGCCGGGTACGGGGGGGTCCTTATTTGTTGTGAATCCGACGGGTCTTATTCAGCTTACGATGCGGCCTGCACCTATGAGGTAAGCCGGAGTTGCATCCTGAAAAACGAAGGTAACCTGGCCACCTGTCCCTGCTGCGAATCGATGTTTATCATGGTCTATGGGGCCTATCCGTCGAAAGGTCCCGCCATTGTTCCTCTCCAGCCTTACCATGTTTCGGTTTCCGGCAACACGCTTCATGTGTACAACTAACCGGAAAACCGGGTTTCCGGATCCTTGTTGTCAATAGCGGTAATGGTCCGGCTTGTAGGGCCCCTCTTTGGGAACCCCGATATAGCGGGTTTGTTCGTCGGTGAGTTCGGTAAGGTGGACTCCCAGTTGTGCGAGATGGAGGCGGGCAACTTCTTCATCGAGTTTTTTGGACATCCGGTAAACGCCTAACTCGTAACGGGTTTGCCATAAGTCGATTTGGGCCAGTACCTGGTTGGTAAATGAGTTGCTCATGACAAACGAAGGATGGCCGGTTGCGCACCCCAGGTTGACAAGTCTTCCTTCGGCCAGCAGAAAAACCGAATGGCCATCGGGATACTGGTATTTATCCACTTGTGGCTTGATGTTGGTTTTGCAGATCCCGGGCCAGGTTTCCAACCGTGAAACCTGTATCTCGTTATCAAAATGACCGATGTTGCAAATGATGGACTGGTCTTTCATCCGGGCCATATATTCAGCGGTGATGACGTCGCGGTTTCCCGAGGCAGTGACAAAGATATTCCCTTCTGGCAGGGCCTGTTCCATGGTGACAACCTCGAATCCCTCCATTGCAGCCTGAAGGGCGCAGATCGGGTCTATTTCCGTCACCAGTACCCGGGCTCCATATCCTCGCATGGAACGGGCACATCCCTTGCCGACATCCCCATAGCCGGCCACTACCACCACTTTGCCGGCAATCATCACGTCGGTGGCCCGTTTAATCCCGTCAGCCAGCGATTCCCGGCATCCATACAGGTTGTCGAACTTCGACTTTGTGACAGAATCGTTGACATTGATCGCAGGGAAAAGCAACTGGCCCTCCTCCTTCATCTGGTACAGACGATGCACCCCTGTGGTCGTCTCTTCAGAGACTCCCCGGATGGCTGTGACCTGGCGGCTCCAACGGCCAGGCTGGTCTGCCAGAACTCTTTTCAGCAACAGGTTGAGCTGTTTTTCATCCTCTCCGTCTGCCGGCAGCGATAATACAAAGGGATTCTTCTCCGCGGCATATCCCCGGTGGACCATTAGGGTGGCATCGCCACCGTCATCAACAATCAACTGGGGCCCCTGTCCTTCACCAAAATCGAGCGCCCGTTCGGTACACCACCAATACTCCTCAAGGGTTTCACCCTTCCATGCAAAAACCGGAATGCCGGCTTGGGCAATGGCCGCTGCCGCATGGTCCTGTGTGGAAAAAATGTTGCAAGAGGCCCACCGTACCTTTGCCCCCAGTTCAACCAGGGTTTCAATCAGTACCGCCGTTTGGATCGTCATATGAAGACTGCCTGTAATCCTGGCTCCCTTTAAGGGTTTCTCCTTGCCGTAACGGGCCCGGAGAGCCATCAAACCCGGCATCTCCTTTTCGGCAATTTCTATCTCTTTCCTTCCGAATCCGGCCAACTGAAGGTCCGCAACCCGGTATTCGGTTTCGTTTTTTACAGATTGAATCATTTTCAAAAATTTTTGCAAAAATAGGGAAATTTATCCATTCCGGAGATGTCTGAATTCGATCGTACCTGCAGGCTATACCGGGTCCGCGGCCATCACACGATTGTCAGGGCGTCGAAAGACCAGCGATTCCGGACTGCCCAACCATTCCGGCCATCAATTGCCCATGTCTGAAATGAATTTTATCCGCATAAGCCGGATATGTTCCGGTGTGTACTCCTCTTCACCCAGTTCTTCAAGGGCAGCCTCTACCGAATCGTCTTCCGCTTCCCGGAAATATTCGAATATTTCCTCCTGCTGGTCTTCATCCAGGACCTCATCAATGTAGTAATCCAGGTTAATCCGCGTTCCGGAGTTCACAATAGCCTCAATCTCAGTAAGCAGGTCGGTAAATTCAATCCCTTTTGCTTCGGCAATGTCCTCCAGGGAGAGTTTACGGTCTATGCTTTGTATGAAGTAGACTTTGCTTTTCGACTTGTTGGCAACCGTGCGTACTACCAGATCCTGAGGTCTTTCGATTTCATTTTCCTTGACATACATCTGGATGAGTGAAAGAAACTCTTTTCCGTAGCGTTGTGCTTTTCCCTGACCTACACCCTGGATTTTCTGCATTTCTTCCATGGTGATGGGGTACTGGATGGACATATCGGCCAGTGACGGATCCTGAAAAATAACGTAAGGGGGAAGATTCAGCTTTTTGGCAATACTCTTCCGGAGGTCTTTCAGCATATTGAAAAGCTCAGGATCGCCGCCCGTACCGCCTGCCGGAGCGCCCGCCAGAGACTCATCATCCTCATCGTCGTACCGGTGGTTTTTAACCAACTGGAAAGGCTGTGGATTATCCAGGAAGCCATAGCCGGCAGGGGTGATTTTCAGTAATCCGTAATTTTCAATATCCTTGGTTATCAAACCGGCTATCATCGACTGCCTGAAAACAGCATTCCAGAAATGTTCGTCGTGGTCATCGCCCGAGCCAAAAGATTCCAGTTCGTCATGACGGAAAGATTTCACCGCAGCGGTAGTCTTTCCGGTCAGAATATCGGCAATATGCTCTGCTTTGTATTTTTCTTTTACTTCAAGGATGGCTTCAAGGGCCCTGTAGACTTCATCCTGTGCCTCGATTACTTCTTTGGGATTCAGACAATTATCACAGTTTCCGCAGTTGTCCTGCTCGTATTTTTCACCAAAATAGTGAAGCAGGATCACCCGGCGGCAAATCGAGGTTTCGGCGTACGAAACTGTATCCAGCAACAGTTGCCGCCCGATTTCCTGTTCCGCGACCGGTTTGCCGTGCATAAATTTGTCAAGTTTCTGGATATCCTTATAGCTGTAAAAGGTTATGCATTTCCCTTCGCCGCCGTCCCGTCCGGCCCTGCCGGTCTCCTGGTAATAGCCTTCAAGGCTTTTGGGTATATCGTAGTGGATCACATATCTCACGTCCGGTTTATCAATGCCCATTCCAAACGCTATGGTGGCAACCATGACATCGGCTTCTTCCATCAGGAACATATCCTGGTTCTGCGAACGGGTAGCCGCATCCATGCCTGCATGATAAGGCAGAACCCGTATCTCGTTCACCCTAAGTGTTTCTGATAATTCCTCCACCTTTTTCCTGCTGAGGCAATATATAATTCCCGATTTACCCTCATTTTCCTTGATGAACCGGATGATCTGGTTTTCGGGTTTGATTTTGGGTCGGACCTCATAATATAGGTTGGACCTGTTGAAAGATGCCTTAAAAACATTGGCATCGAGGATTCCCAGATTTTTCTGAATGTCGTGCTGAACTTTGGCTGTGGCTGTTGCTGTCAGGGCGATAACGGGAGCCACTCCGATTTCCTGGACGATGGGACGGATGCGGCGGTATTCAGGCCTGAAATCATGCCCCCACTCCGAGATACAATGCGCTTCGTCGACTGCATAAAAGGAGACAGTGATGTTCCTGAGAAATTCTACATTTTCTTCTTTGGTGAGCGATTCCGGGGCAACATACAACATCTTGGTTTTACCCTTCATCACATTTTCCCTTACCTCCTGAATCGCAGCCTTAGAAAGGGAAGAGTTCAGAAAATGCGCCACATTGTCTTCGGTCGACAAACCCCGCATGGAATCAACCTGGTTCTTCATCAAGGCTATCAATGGCGAAATGATAATCGCCGTTCCTTCCATCATCATGGCAGGTAACTGGTAAATCAACGATTTCCCTCCTCCCGTAGGCATCAGTACAAACGTATTGTGCCCTTCCAGGACGCTACGGATTGCCGCTTCCTGCTCCCCCTTAAAACGGTCGAATCCAAAATATTTTTGCAGATAATCTGCTAACGTTTCCTTAATTGACATCAGATATCCGGTTCTGAATTGAAAATGGCCTATCACTCAATACCTAAAATTACTCAAAGTTCAACAATCCGCAAATTATCCCCTGAATATTTACAAATTATTAAACTAATTCGTTCAAGAGGGATTAATAGGTAAGTCATTATATTTGCATAGTTTTATAAGCACACCTTCCGGAAAGGAATGAAGGCACACAGGGAGAAAGGAACCAAAGCAGACGAATTGAAAGAAAAACGGGAAAAGCAAAAAACAGGTGAAATGTCATTCCTGGAGCATCTCGAGGAGCTAAGGTGGCATATTATCCGTTCGTTTGCAGCGGTGGTGATTCTGGCCATCCTGGCTTTTATCTTCAAGGATTTTATTTTTGAAGAGATCATTATGAAACCCAAAACACCCGGGTTTTTCACCAACCGGCTCTTTGCCAAAATGAGCGATCTCCTGGGGTCAGAGGCGTTGGAAATCAACCGGAAGGAACTGCAACTGATCAACATCACCATGTCGGGCCAGTTTTCCATGTCTATGTGGGTATCACTGGTTGCCGGACTTATTCTCGGGGCCCCGGTACTATTCCTTGAATTCTGGAAATTTGTCAAACCAGCCTTGTACGACAAAGAAAAACGGGTGGCATCCAAAGCAGTGATTTATACCACCCTCTTATTCACTATGGGCATACTGTTCGGCTACTACCTGATATTGCCGCTTTCCATTGAATTTTTCAGCAGCTATTCCATCAGCGGAGAAGTGACAAACCAGATCAACATCAATTCATACATCAGTATGGTTTCCAGCATCATCCTCGCTTCAGGCCTGATCTTCCTGTTGCCGGTGCTGACATACAGCCTGAGCAAGGTCGGCATCATCAGCCCGGAATTTATGAAAACCTACCGCCGGCATGCATATATCCTGCTGTTGCTGCTCTCGGCTATCATTACCCCTCCCGATGTTTTTAGTCAGATCCTGGTGGCAATTCCTCTGATTATTCTTTATGAAGCCAGTATTTTCATATCTCGCCGGGTGGCGAAAACCCTCGAAAAGGAATCGGATGCATAAACTGTAACGGAAGGCCCCATGATTTTAAGAGCCGAAAAAATTGTAAAAAAATACCGCAAAAGAACCGTTGTCGACGGGGTGAGTTTTGATGTCCAACAGGGGGAGATTGTGGGGTTGCTGGGGCCAAACGGGGCCGGCAAAACCACCTCCTTTTACATGATTGTAGGATTGATACAACCCCATGCCGGAAGAATCTTTCTGGATGATCTCGACATTACCCAGCTGCCGGTTTATAAGCGGGCACAGCTCGGAATTGGTTACCTGTCGCAGGAAGCTTCGGTATTCCGGAAATTGAGCGTTGAAGATAACATTAAGGCTGTTCTCGAGATGACCGATTACGCAAAGGATTATCAGAAACAAAAACTGGAATCCCTGCTGTCTGAGTTCGGGTTGCAGTATATCCGGAAGAGCAAAGGGTACCAGCTCAGCGGAGGGGAGAGAAGACGAACCGAGATTGCCCGTGCCCTGGCTATCGACCCGAAATTTATTCTTCTGGATGAGCCTTTTGCCGGTGTCGATCCGATTGCGGTAGAAGATATCCAGCTGATCGTTTCCGGCTTGAAAAAAAAGAACATCGGCGTTCTGATTACCGACCATAATGTACATGAAACACTCTCGATTACCGACCGGTCTTATCTCTTGTTTGAGGGAAGCATCCTGAAATCGGGAACAGCCCACGACCTGGCCAACGATGAGGTGGTGAGAAAGGTCTATCTCGGTCAAAATTTTATGCTCAGGTGATACCCCCCGGAAGGGATGGATCCCTTGTTTTCCGGAAAACAAAAAAAAGCTACATTTGCGCCTCCAACAGCGGACGTGGCGGAATTGGTAGACGTGCCAGACTTAGGATCTGGTGCCGTAAGGCGTGGGGGTTCGAGTCCCTTCGTCCGCACATAATGCGTTGACTTAAATACATACCAGTGGAATACCACCCGCCTTAAGCGTGACCTGCCGTGATCATGAACCACAGGGGAACGAAATCAGGCGAATACATTTCCATCTGTTACAGGACAAACCAAAATAACGTAATATTTTACCTGCATGAATGGAGCCTGGCGCGTACTCACGCCTTTAAGAGCGGATGATACTACCCGTGCGATTCCTCTGCCGGGCTGCGGTTTCATGCAAGGAACCTCCTTTGTAACGCAATAAGTATTAAAATAGTAAAATAATTCTGACGTATGAAAATCACCAGGGAAAACCAGGAGCAGGGAAATGTGATCTTGAAAGTGTTGGTAGAATCAACAGACTATGAGAAAAATGTGGCCGAAAAACTGCGGGAATACCGTCAAAAAGCTTCCCTTCCCGGATTCAGGCCCGGCAAAGTGCCTGCATCCCTGATTCAGAAACGATTTGCCCGGCCTATCCTGGCAGAAGAGGTCAATAATCTTCTCTCAAAAAATCTGACTGAATTTATGGAGAAAGAAAAAATGACCATCCTGGGCGATCCGCTTCCTGCTCTTGGGAAACAAAAAACCATAGACTGGACAAAAGATACCGAATTTGAATTTGTTTTTGAGGTCGCTCTCTCACCCGAGATCCACATTGACTTCAACAAAACCGACCCCTTCAGGTATTATAAAATCCTTGTTGACGACAAAATGATTGACGAAAATGTCGATTCGGTCCTGCTTCGGTATGGAACCAACGAGGAAACCGATACCGTCGGGGAAACAAGCTCCGTCAGAGGTGACTTTATTCAGCTTGACGAAAACAGGAGTCCACTCGAGTCAGGGATCGAAGTAAAATCGGTTCTTATTGCCGTAGACATGATGAAAGACCCGGAAACCCGTAAGGAGATCCTTGGGAAAAAGAGCGGGGATGTGCTGATCTTCGATCCGGTCAGGGTATTTGAAAACCGGCACGAAGTAGGTCATATGCTTAATATCGGGCATGAAGAGGCCGAAAAGCTCAACAGCTTTTTCCGCTTTACCATCACCTCAATACTGAATTACAAGAAGGCCGGGCTTAACCAGGAACTATACGATAAAGTCTATTCCGCTAAGGCCGGAATAACCGATGAGGCTGGTTTCAGGGAAAGGATCGGGAAGGAAATTGCCCTGAGTCTGATGCAGTCGTCAGATCAGAAGTTTCACGGCGATCTGAAAGAAGATCTGTTGAATTCCGTCCGGATTGACCTGCCTGAACCTTTCCTGAAAAGGTGGCTGACAGAGGTCAACAAGGATAAAGCCGAAGCTGAAATCGAACAGGATTTTCCCCATTTTTTGTCCGACCTCAGGTGGCAGCTGATCAAGAACAGCATCATCCGGGATTATGAAATAGGGGTTACAGAAGAGGAAATTGCTGTTTTCGCACGGCAACTTGCTATTTCACGGTTCCGCCAGTACGGTATTTACGATATTCCCGAAGACCAGATTACCGGGTATGCCGGCAAATTGACCGAAAAAGAAGAGGACCGGGAAAGAATCATCAGGCAAATACTGGAGGGGAAAGTCGTTGAACTGGCCAAAGAAAAGGGAACGATCGCTGAAAAGGAAGTTACGGTCGATGAATTTAAAAGCCTGGCGGGTATCCCGGCAGAAAGTGAGGAATAAAACGGTAATCTTTTATAACTTTGTAATCTGCCAATAGTAAGATCAATGAACAACCATTTACAAGGAGGATAACCATGGAACGGAACAACGATTTCAGCCGGTATGCCCTGAAGCATGCCGGAATCAGCAGTCTCACCCTGCATGGCTATACATCGTCGCAGAACTACTACATTTCACCCACTATCATTGAGGAAAGGCAGCTGAATGTGGCCTCCATGGATGTGTTTTCGCGGTTGATGATGGACAGGATTATCTTTTTGGGAGTTCCGATCGACGATACGGTAGCGAATATTATTCAGGCGCAACTGCTGTTCCTGGAGTCTACCGATCCCAAAAAAGACATTCAGGTCTACTTCAACACTCCCGGAGGGTCGGTGTATGCAGGGCTGGGCATTTACGACACCATGCAGTACATTACGGCCAATGTTTCTACCATCTGCACCGGAATGGCGGCTTCTATGGGGGCAATATTGCTGACTGCAGGAACCAAAGGAAAGCGGTCGGCACTGCAGCATTCCCGGATAATGATCCACCAGCCCATGGGGGGAGCTTCCGGCACAGCCTCTGATATCGAAATTACAGCCCGGGAAATTGTCAAAATCAAAAAGGAACTTTTTAAGATCATTGCCTTTCATACCGGTAAAAGCCCGGAACAGGTTGAAACGGATTCAGACAGGGATTATTGGATGACCTCACAGGAAGCGGTAGATTACGGAATGATTGATGAAATCCTTGTCCGAAACGGAAAATAGGATGGCAACAAAAGGAAATCCAAACCGGTGTTCTTTCTGCGGACGTGAGAAAAGAGATGTCAACCTGCTGATTGCAGGGATTGATGGTCATATTTGTGACCGTTGTGCGGAACAGGCCCATGCGATCATCCAGGAGGAACAGAAAAAGGAGGGTGCCTTTGATCTCGGGGGTGTCAAATTGCTGAAACCTCTTGAGATTAAGCATTTTCTCGACCAGTACGTCATCGGCCAGGATCATGCCAAGCAGGTTATTGCCGTGGCAGTATACAACCATTATAAGCGGTTGACACAGCGCGTCGGGGAGGATGAAACCGAAATCGAAAAATCAAACATTATCCTGGTGGGAGAGACCGGAACCGGAAAAACGCTCCTGGCCCGGACCATTGCCCGGATGCTCCATGTTCCTTTCACCATTGTAGATGCAACGGTACTCACCGAAGCCGGTTATGTGGGCGAGGATATCGAAAGCCTGCTTACCCGTTTGCTGCAAGTGGCCGACTATAACGTGGAAGCGGCCGAACGGGGCATTGTGTTCATCGATGAAATCGATAAGATTGCCAGAAAAGGGGATAATCCTTCCATCACACGCGATGTCTCTGGTGAAGGGGTCCAACAGGGACTGCTGAAACTCCTGGAAGGTTCGGTAGTGAACGTCCCTCCACAGGGGGGAAGAAAACATCCGGAACAAAAAATGATCGCCGTCAACACCAAAAACATCCTTTTCATTTGTGGCGGTGCCTACGATGGAATAGAAAAGAAAATTGCCCAAAGACTAAACACCAAAGTAATTGGATACAGTGCGGCCAGGGATGCCGACCGCATCGAAAGGGAAAACCTGCTTCAATATATATCTCCACAGGATCTCAAGGCTTTCGGCATGATCCCGGAGATCATCGGAAGGCTTCCTGTGCTTACCTATCTGGAGCCGCTGGATAAAGAGACCCTGAGGAAGATCCTGACCGAACCCAGGAATGCCCTCACAAAACAGTATGTCAAGCTTTTCGAACTCGACGGTATTGCCCTGACTTTCGACGAGGAGGCTCTCTCCTTTATGGTTGAAAAGGCGGTGGAATTTAAACTGGGCGCCCGGGGCCTTCGCTCCATCTGTGAAACAATTATGAACGACGCCATGTTTCATGCTCCTTCGCAACAGGTAAAGTCCCTCCGGATTACCCGGAAGTATGCCAAGGAAAAACTGGTCCAGACGGGGTTTAGCCGCTTAAAGGCAGGTTAGCACACCCGATCTCCTTTTTTCCGGTGGTATTTCATATAGGCAGGTACTCCTCCTCCGGAGAAATACCGCTTCCGGTCAGGGTATTTTATAAACCACCGAATTGATGATCATGCCTGCCCCCACCGATGTAAAAAGAAGTACATCCCCGGTGCGAAAACGGTGTCCCTCCATTTTTTCTTTTGCGATGAGGTCGTACAGGGTTGGAATGGTGGCTGCAGAGGAATTCCCAAGATACCGGATGGTCATGGGCATAATTCCCCCGGGTACCTCCTTGATTTTGTATAACCGGAACACCCTTTCCAGGATGGCCTGATCCATTTTTTCGTTGGCCTGATGGATCAGTACTTTGCTGACATCGGTGAGGGTGAGTCCTGCCAGTTGCAAACTGCGCTTAACCACTTTGGGAACGTTGGTCAGGGCATAAACATACACTTTATGCCCCTGCATCCGGATGAAGAGATCGTCATTTTCGTACCCTGGATTTAATGACCGGTCCATTTTCAGATAGCCGGCTTCGCCGGCATCTGTCTGGACCGCATGAGACAGGATCCCTACGGGCCTGTCCGATTCAGTGGCTTCAACGATCACCGCCCCGGCTCCGTCGGCAAACAACATGGCGTCACGGTCGTAAGGATCAGCAACGCGGCTGTTGACATCGGCACCCACAACCAGCCCCCTTTGATACTGGCCACTCTTAAGGTACAGGTCAGCGACAATCAGCGCCTGCACCCAGCCAGGACAACCGGCAATCACATCGTGCGCAAACAGGCAGGGATTCCTGATTCCCAACTGCTGCTTGATCCGTGCAGCAATGCAGGGAACCATTTCGGTACGGGTATTGTTCTGCTGCATATCCCCGAAATTGTGTCCGGCAATTATGAAATCGAGACTTTCAGGATCAACACCCGAGGAAGCCAGAGCCTCCCGGGAGGCCTCGTATCCTAAAACTGAGGTAGTTTCGGAGGGTGTGCAGTGCCGCCGTTCCTCAATTTGGGTGATCTCCCTGAACTTCTCTATAATCTCCTGATTCTCCCTGTCCAACGGCAACCGGGTCGCAGGATCATAAAACCGATGACCGGAAAAATAGTCGTTGGGAATGTGGACAGGCGGAATGTAACTTCCTGAACCGGTTATGATGGAATAGCGCTGTTTATTCATTGCTGCAGGTGTTGAACTTACTCTTCAACAGGGCTGTATTTTTTCAGGCGAAAGCTCTCCCCGTCAAATACACCGAAAGAAAATGTTTTTATCCATTCACCCAACAGGATAAACCTGCTTTTGTCTGAAATTGCCATGTCGGTTAAACGGTGCCGGTGCCCGAAAATAAAATAATCGACCTGCTCGTTCTTAAGAATCGATAGGGCATACCGATAAATGCCTTCCTCCTCACCCCGGAACGCATTCTCCGTGCCTGTCTTAGCCAGCCGGCTGCTCTTCGACCATGTGTGAGCCAGTTTAATTCCCAGATCGGGATGGATCTTTGTGAAGAACCATTGAAGGCATTTGCTGGTAAAGATCTTTTTTACAAACAGATATCCTTTGTCTCCTGCATCCAGTCCGTCGCCATGGGCCAGAAAAAAACGCCTGCCTCCATACTCAGTCCGGAAGGGCTCGTAGTGCATGATAACACCCGTTTCAGAGGGAAGATAATCGAAAACCCACAGGTCGTGGTTCCCCGTAAAAAAATGAACGGGAATCCCCTGGTCTGTACATTCGGCTATTTTGCCCAGAATTCTGGTAAAACCCCGGGGAACCACCTTTTTATATTCAAACCAGAAATCAAAAATGTCGCCCATCAGAAATATCGCGGCAGCATCGTGCCTGATCTCTTCCAGCCATCTTCCGAACAGCCGTTCCCGCTCTTTGTTGTTGGTCAACGTCGGAGCCCCCAGGTGAACATCTGAAACAAAATATATATTCTTCCTTCTTTCCAAATTCCTGAAATTAAAGATCCTTTCTGAAAACGGCAACTCCCTGCAGTAAGATATCCGCAGCCGGGCTCATTTCAGCAAACGTGATAACGTTTTGTCGAGAGAAGGGCCCAGAAGATTTTTGGCTATTACATTACCCTCCCTGTCAAGCAGGTAATTGTAGGGAATTGCCTGGATGTTATAGCTGATTACAGCTTTACCGCTGCCTGCCATGTCGCCGACATTGGTCCAGGTTAAACCGTCTTCTTCGATGGCTTCAGTCCACAGGGCACGATCGCTGTCAACGCTGACCTGGTATATCTCAAATCCCTTGTTCTGATATTTCAGGTATATTTCTGCCAAGACAGGATTGACGATTCTTGAATCCTGGTTTGCTGCCGACCAGAAATGGACCAATACCACTTTCCCCCGGAAGGAAGACAGTGCGATTTCCTTCCCTGCCGGATTTGGCAGGATGATTTCAGGACTGTTCTGGCCTGCATCCTGAATGATCTGCTTAACTTTTCCTGCCCTTTCGCGGGCAATAAGTTGCAGGGTGTTCTGGTAAAGTGCCTTAACATGGTCTGAGCCGGGATACAGGGAGTTCAGCGCTGAGGCAGCAATTCTCAATGCCTGCAGGTCGCGGACTATATAGTTCTCATCGTTGAATTTCTGATACAAAGCCAGTACACTGGCCATGGAAAAAGGATGTTCCGACACAAAGGCCGTTGAATAATTGATCTGCTCCTGTACAATTTCTTCGTACGCTTTGTTCCAGCCCGATTTCAGCGCTTCTATATCCGGATTGTCTGAATAGAGAGTGGCAAGCGACGATATCGAATCCAGCTTTTCCTTGGTCGCATTCAGCCGGTTATTTAACTCCTGCACCAACAGGGATCCGGGAGAGCCTTCTACCAGATAGTCCCGGGTGAAATTGATGGCATCGGCGTGCACTACAACATTTTCTGCTGAATCGATCAGCAGGGTAATAAAATTATTCTCTGAAAGCTTCAACAGGAAAAAAGTGGGTATACCCACGTGGTGCCGAAAAGAGAATTCACCATTCTGCCTGATTTTCACTGAATCAACCGGACGGATACTGGTCACCAGTAATTCTTCCAGGTAGAGCTTTTTCCCGGCTGCATTGGTAATCTTCCCTTTTAACCCGAATTGTTCCACCTTATGGCACCCGGAAAGGAAAATTGAAATTAAACAAATAGTTATAATATAAATCCTCTTCATTCCCGTCTGTATATGCATGATTTAACAGAATGAATTCCAATGGTTCTGTTAATTCTGGTGCGAAGATAATTATTTTATACTTTTGGATCCATGATTTTAGGTACGTGAAAGTCTATAACTCGCTTGACAATTTTCATGCTCACAACCCGGTTGTAACCATCGGTACTTTCGACGGGGTACACCTTGGCCACAGAAAAGTACTGCTCAGACTGCGGGAAATTGCTGCTGAAACAGGTGGCGAGACGGTTATTTTCACCTTTCAGCCGCATCCCCGGCAGGTTCTGGCCCCGGAAGAACATAATCTGAGACTCATCAACACCCTGGAAGAGAAGATTCGTCTGCTGGAAGACACAGACGTTGACCATCTGATCGTTTTTCCTTTTACCCGTAGTTTTGCGGAACTCACCTATGCCCGGTTTGTCAGGGAAATCCTTGTGGGCAAACTTAAAACTGCCTGCCTGGTGGTCGGGTACGACCACAAATTCGGCAAAAAGCGGCAGGGAGGATTCGGATATCTGAAAAAATGCGCCGACCGCTACCATTTCAGAATTGAACGCCTGGATGTCTTGTTAATCAATGAGGTGGAAATCAGTTCCACCCGGATCAGGGAAGCCCTCGAGGCCGGGAATCTGGCTTTGGCAAACAGCTTCCTGGGCTATCCCTACTCTTTGCATGGCAGGGTCGTAAAAGGCACGCAGTTAGGCAGGAAAATCGGCTTTCCCACAGCCAATATTGAAGCAGAGGAAGTAACCAAGCTGATCCCCGGATATGGTGTCTACGCTGTCAGGGTACTCATTGCCGGACTCCTGTATCAGGGCATGCTGAATATCGGAACCCGGCCTACTTTTACCCATAATGCCGATGAGAGAAGCATCGAAGTCAACATCTTTGATTTCGATGGTACCTTGTACAACCAGGAAATCACCATCCAATTCATAGAAAAAATCAGGGAAGAATGTAAATTCCCCGACAAGGAAGCGCTGATCAGGCAGCTTCATCAGGACCGTATTGCTGCCAGGGAAATTCTTCTTAACCGATAGCTGTTTTCCCGCTAATTCCTTTTCAGTCCGCAGGAAATTGGCAGATGATCGCTTGAACGAAAATCGTGAATCTTGAAGTTATATCCTGAGAATTCTTTGCTGAAAAAGATATAGTCTATCCTGAACGAAGGCAATTTCCCTACATAGGTATGGCCGATTCCTTTTCCCGACGTAACAAAGGCATCTAGCAGCGATCCTTTGGTTTTCCTGTAGGCATACGACGAAGGGGTATCATTGAAGTCCCCGCAAACAATGACCGGGTAGGGTGACTGTTCAATTTTTTCCCGGATGATCCTGGCCTGAATTGCGCGCATCTGCATCGCTTTTTTGTATTTCCGGAACAGCTCCCTGAATTCGTGCATATTTCTTTTATCGGGAATTCCGGGGGATCCGATGATGTCGTACTTGTCGGGGTCTATTTTGTACGACTGCAGATGAACATTGAAGATCCGGATGGTGTCCCGGCCATCGGCCACATCGGTCGAAATGGCTATATTCCCTGAGTTTTCGAACCGTATCTCCTCCATCCTGGAAATGGGAAAACGCGTCATGGTTACCGATCCCATGGTTTTCCCCGAGCGGGCATATTGATAATGTTTGATTTTGCTGAAGGTTTTTTTGGTTTCTTCGATGTTGAATACCGCCTGAGTCCGCAATTTCACCTCCTGCAGGCAGATGATGTCCGGTTCGTTTTCCCGGAGGTATCCTTTGATACTCTCTGCCAGCTCGCGGGACGGATTGCTCCCGGTCCCGGCAAAATTTTTGACATTGTAAGACACGAGAGTGTAATCGGCGGTTTTCGATTCCTTTCCTTTCAGCTGGATAAACCGGGCGATCATTCCCCATCCCGCCAGGATCACCAATCCCGGGAAGAGCATATAAACAGGCTTAACAAGCAACCACACTACCAGAAACAGCAGGTTCAGGGCAACGAGATAGGGAAAAATCAAACCCAGCACCGAGGGGGCCCACCATTTATCGGGCGGAATGAATTGCGGAAAAAAAGACCCAATCAGTGCAACAGCTGCAATGAGGTTGATAACCAGCACGATATTTTTCAGAAGGTTTTTCAAGGGATCTGTTTTACCTTTTTTGATACCGCATGCAATTTACATAAAATGGAGAACCGGAAGTTCTCCATTCCGCTCCATTTTGTGTTACCCGGGTTTTAACCCTTTGGCCATTCTTGGTTTGCCATTCAGGTCGTTTTCGATTCCGGCTTCAACAAACCCCATCATCCGAAGCAACGATTGCACTTCGGCACCGTACTGCTCGTTGATTTCAAAGTAGAGTTCTCCTCCCGGGTTCATCCATTGACGGGCAAAAAGCAGGATCGTGCGGTAAAAAAGCAAGGGATCTTCCCCTGGCACGAACAGGGCAGCGGCCGGCTCATACCCGAGAACATTTTTCTTCATGCTCTTTTTTTCTTCTTCCGTAATGTAAGGCGGGTTACTTACGATGATGTCGGGATGTTGCCAATCCGGGTACTCTTCCCAACGAAGAATGTCAGCAACCCAAAAAGAGACCTCCAGGTGGTTCAGCGATGCGTTTTCCCTGGCCAGGGCTACAATCTCTTCCAGATAGTCACAACCTGAGACAGTCGCCCCGGGGAGTGAATGTTTCAAAGCCAGGGCAATGCATCCGCTTCCGGTTCCGATATCCAGGATATTGCCGTTTGGATGGCTGGTTTCCCGGATAATCCGGTTTGTCAGTTCTGCTGTTTCCGGCCTGGGAATCAGCACCGCAGGGTTTACCTTTAAACGGATTCCTTCAAAACTGGTTTGCCCGAAGATGTACTGGACCGGCTCATATTCCTGCAGTCTGCGGACAACCTCCCGGATGGTATGGCGGTTTCGGGTGCTGAGCCGCTCTTCTGACCGGAGCACCAGATCGGTCAGGGACCAACCGAACAGGAAGAAAAAGATCCATTGTATGAGTCCTTCAATCTCCCGTGGCGGATAGTATTCTGCCAGTTCTTTTCTGATGGTCTGCAGGGTAGGCTGCATCCGGTCGTAAGTTAGATTTGTTTTTCCTTCTGTTTCCTGGCGATATATGAAAGAAACCCGGAGCAGGCAGGCCCTAAAGCGCAGAGCGCGGGCCCATACCTTGAGGAAGAACCGGTATCTTCAACTCTCTTTCGACATACTGAAAATAGTAAAAGAGCTTATGATTCAACTCCAGCCCGTAATCGGTAAAAGGTTCATATCCGATGGTTGTTTCAAAAAAACGGCTGTACCGGGGTGTCATGACCTTTGCATTCCAGGCTGTTACGTATTGAAGGTTCCAGGTTTCATAGTATCTTTGAGAATGGTACCAGTCGGGGCGGCTGTACATCAAAAACCAGCTTTCAAACCCTGGATCAAGGATGATCAGTTCGTATTCGACCGAATCGGTGATATCTTCTTCGCGGTTGTTGATATCAACCCGGGTGAGCTTAGTGGGTCCCGAGCAGGCTGCCAGCAGTGCCACGGTTACAAGTAACCAGCTGAGATGTTTCATATCCGTGAGACTTTTCATTCAACTGTTCATACGGTTAAACCTGCCAATGGTTATACAGGGTGGCCTGATGGCCAGATAACAGAACCGGGAGGTTTATTGCGCCAGCGTAAAGCGGAAACTCACCCCGAAATTGGTGTTTGATGTGTCAAAAGAACCGACAAAGGGTTGGTTGATGATTTTGTCATAATAGACCCTGAGCTGAAACCGGTCGCTGAGCATATAATCCGCTGTGGTTTTGATGGTGATGGCATTCTGACCGGCTGTAAGCTGGTCGGTGTCTTCGACCAGCCGGCGAAGGACGGTCTTGTTTTTCCTCATCGAAAAGTCAGCCCGGAGCGTAAGATCATTGGAATAGGATTGCTGCGAGCTTTTCGTTTTCAGAATGAGGTCCATCCTGGTAAACCGGTATCCAACCCCGACAATAAACTCGTTGCTTAGGGTTTCCGTCAGCTGGTTATTGGCAAACGAGAGGGCCATGGTCCTGGTTCGCTTTAATTCGGCACGGGTGGTCAGGTCGTTGATCCAGGTGATATCCATGTTGATCAGCGGGCTGAAGGTCTCGTTGATGCTTACCGAGTTAAAATCGAACGCGGGCAGAAAATTGTTCTGAATATCCCGGATATAGCTGAACCCATCCTCGGCAGCCAGGTAATTGAGGTTTGTCAGGAAAGATCCGACAGAATAGCTCGACCGGTAGGAGTGGGTGAAATTCATGGTTTTCATGATCTCGTTGATTTTGGGGATGCGTGAAACCATACCTTCATACTGGACCCGCCAGTTGGGCCGTATATATTTGATGGACGGGAACATGCCGAGCGATACTTTTCCGGGGTCTATATTCTGGTAGGCTGCCAGGAATGCAGGTACCAGCACTTCCACAGAGGTAGGTCCGTAGCCGTCGGGGAAGCCGGTAGCCAGGTCGGTGACTCCCGGGTTATAATCCGGACCTGCCGGGCGTTGGTTAGCCAGCCGCCGCGCAATAATCAGCCGGTAATCTTTCAACCGCTGAAACGCTTCCGACTGGTGGACTTCTTCTTTTCCTATGGCAAAAAAAGCAGTTCCCCAGGTGAGTACCGACATGCTGAAATTTCCCTTTTCAGTCATGTTCTCCGCATTGAATCGGGACTCCGAAGGATCATAATTGTAAAATTCACTCAGGTTTTTCGAAATGGAACGGTCGGCGTTCACGTCAATCCTCAGATCGGGAAGGGGTTCCACATCGGCCCGCAGGCTGAAACGTTCATTCCGGTTGTACTGGAAGGGCAGGTTCAACAGGGGGTCGGTGGTTAACCATCCTTTTTCGCCTGCGCGGCGGGCAAACTGCCTGTCTTGCCAGCCCAGCAAAAAGGGTAACCCGGGTGTAAAACTGCTTCCGTTCATGTGGCTGAACAATGCCGGATCTGCCGTGTACCTTCCTCCCCCGAAAACAGCCGGCTCAGGCAGGTACCCCGGCAGCACAGAACCGCCGGAGATGCTGTAGTTGACTGAAATATTGCGGATGCCGGTGGCCATCCGCAGGGTCACGTCCAGAATGTCTTTCAGAATATTTTTTTCAGGTTTCCCGATCACCTGGACATTTGCCGATTTCAAGGTGTCGGCCGGAATGAACTCTACCTTGTTCCGGTCGAGGGGCTTTACTTTACCGGTTACCTCTTTCCCCCGGGAATCGGTAACCTTCAGGGTCACCTCCCTGAGCCCCAGATTATGGCTGATGGTAAATGGCTCACCGGCATTCATGCTGACATTTCGCTGACTGAATTCCGGAGCGGGTTGAGGGGTAGGCTGCCGCTGTACCTGAGGCTGCCGTCCTGTGGTTCCCTGTTGCATGCTCCTCCCGGAACGGCTGCCCCCGTACCGGCTTCTTCCGGTATTCTGAAACTTGGCGTCCAGTTTCTTCAGATAGGGCACCATATTGTACAGGCTCATCATGCTGACGTTGCCGGTAAGCTGAAGGTTCTGGGAGTTTTCAACCATATTCCCCAGCCTTACCGTATCTGCCGTAATCGCCCCTGCCGACCAGTTGTAGGTCCCCTGGTATCTGGCCGTGGCATTCAGAAAATTCAACACCTTGATCTGTTGGAGCGGCAGCGTGTACGAGGCATTCACATTGTGGTTGTACAAGACAGGACGCCCCAGGTCCACCAGGCTGGAAATGATCGAATCCCGCTTCCATTCATAATCATCATCCCGCCGGTTGATCCTTCCCTCCGGTTCATCAATCCTGGAACTGTTTTTGGAAGAAAAGTCAACCTTCAGATTCCGCGTAACATCGTACCTCAGATCAAAATAACGGTTCCAGAGAAAATCTTTTTCAAACGTCTTGGGCAATATCATCCCGGGGTTGGTAATGTTGCGGGTCTGGATCTCGTTGTACCGCCGGTACAGATCCGTGCGAAACGAAATCTGCGCCGGAAGGGGGTAGATGTTGATATCGCCGATCAGCTTCAACGGGCCTTTCTGTAAAAATGCGACTTTTTCGAGGGGCGTAAACAACTTGGGCCGGGTGTTGAAATTGTAGGAAAACATCCCTCTCGAAATCTTGTCGATGTTGTATTCCGTGTTGATATTCCTTTTGAAAATCTCGTTGTAGGAGTAGGTCAGGGCAAAATTCCCGGGGCTCCATAATTTCGGGGGTTTGGGCTCATCAGTCTGAGGATCTATTTTTATGTTGGTAAGGTTGATGCTTTTCCTGACCACCAGGTCCTGTGCGATGCTTCGTATGGAATCCCTTTCCCGTCGTGTGTCGAAGTTCTTCAGCGATTCTTCCAGCTTAATGTCCGGATTCAGAGGATCGTACTGGGGTGTGCTGTTGCTTTTCGAATACCCATAATAGAGGGGAAGGTTGACCCCTGCTTCTTTCGGGAAGAAGCGACCCAGATCGATGGTCGAGGCGATGTCAAATTCAGCCTGGTTATCGAGGCTTCGCTGGTTTACATTTTGTTCGATACTTCCAAAGCCGGCAGAGCGGTAACGGCCGGCAATGGTAACCGTACCCACATCGGCCAGCCGGGTGGTGACCCTTCCGATGGCCGCCCATCCCGCACTTTCGTCAAAGTCGGTAAGCCTGAGTTCATTCACCCATACTTCCACCGATTTGGGCCCGGTATTTAACGTTCTCTTTTTGTTGCGGATACCCATCATCATTACCTGGATGTTGCCCAGGTTGGGGCTGCCCTTGATACGGATCCTGTTTTTGTTTTCGTTCCATCCCCGGTGGATCTGTTCGTAAACCTGCTGTAACCCCATAGTGGATCCTGCCTTCCGGATGTCAGCATCACGGGCTGTCTTCGCATTGGTGAACAACTCAAGCGGTACATCCATCCGGTTGGCATCCGGCCATACCTCATACCGGTCTGCCTCTATCTCCCCGTTGTACCGCCCTTCCGGGGTCAGCCTCAGCGGAATCTCGTATTCATAGTAATTATAACTGTAATCAGACCCCATCCGGATAAAAAAGGTAAGCTCATCATCCTTAATCGGGTATCCTTCCATCTCTTCTGCATGGATTTCCAGTTTCAGCCGTTTGTATTTCCTGAAATCCATGTAAATGGTTTTATAGGCTGCCCGGGCATCTCCCTGTTCCAGTCCGGTTACCTTCATGACCATCGATTGTTCGTTCAACTGCCGCAGTTGAGGGTTGGCAGGATCAATAACCCTGTCGATGCCGGGAGGCAGTATGTAATTGACCGGTTCTTTACTGCCGTTTTCCTCAATATTCACCGCCGACACATCAAAAGAGGCATCCAGGGATTCTCCGGCACCCTCCTCGGCAAGGCTCCGGGTGTAACGGCGCCAGTCGGCCCGCACCAGATCGAGGGTCGCAAACCGCAGTACCACCGGATCGGCAAAACCATGCAAAAACAACCGAAGAAAACGAATAGACTTAAAATCGGAAATCGTACCAAACACATCGTCGTATTCCCGGATGGGAATCTTGAACTGGTACCATTTTACTTCGCCGATCTGGCCGTTTTTCAGTTGCACCCGGCTTTGCTTGATGTCGTTAATGTAGTTGGTGCCCAGGATCATATCCTTCTTCCGGAGGCTTATCTGGTACTGATAATAGCGTTCATACTCATTCAGGGTGTTGTCGTTGTTGATATCCTCCATGTCGGGCAAGGTGGAGGCTGATGTCGGGTACGACTCGGGCGACATCTCGGTTGTCGGGGAATTCCCTTCCGGGCCGTTGTAGCGCTTGTAACGCTCGAGGATGCCCAGTTGCTGCTGGTCGTAATCGGATCCCCGGTAGTAATGGTAATCATCACCCGAAGGATCGGTTGCCAGACGCCGGTACACTTCGTCTGAGACGACATTTTTCAATTCCCCGAGATAGGAATTGAAAAAGCCCTCTTCATCGGTGTTGTTCAGCCCGTCCATCCCGATATCCTGGTACTGCCGGGAAGCAGGGTTGTTGTCGAAGGCATTCACCAGTGACTGCTGTGTGGATATTCTGCCCCAGATGGTAGTATCCATATTGGTAAGGGTGCTGGTGGTGGGCAGGCCGTTTTCGAACGATTTTCTTCCGTCGCGCAGGATGTCTTCGGAAATGTCGCCAAGATTCAGATACAGGTTGCCTCCAGACATCTTCCCCAGGGAATCGTTCACGAAAGGATCCATCAGCCAGAATTCAATGAATTCGATGTTCGCCGTTTCAAAGTCGCTGTTTTCGATCCTGCGCATAATCCCCGCCCACCGGGAGGCCGGATTTCTCAGATATCCCTCCGGGTCGAGTCCGCCGGAAAATTCCCCGGGCCTGGTATCGTAGTTATAGGGCCCTCTTTCGTTCGGATAATAGGCCAGATCGAGGACGGAAATGTTGGTGGGTTGTCCGACCGGCGACTCCTTGGCGGGAAAAATCTCTTTTTCGAACACCTCACGCACCAGGTGATTAGACTGCAGGTTCTGGTCGTTTTTGATGTGATCGGGGGTAAGGCTGCTGTTCCGGAGAAAGAGGGGATCGATGGTGTACCAGGCCAGCAAAGCCCTGTTAAAGTTGTAATCCAGCCGGTTGGGAAGATCTCCTTCGGGGAGGAGCGCCTGGTGCTGGGGAGTGCTGGCCAGGACCCAGTTTTGCCGGGGTTTCAGATCGAGCGACGTCTTGGTGCCTTCGAAATCATCCACATAGGCAGTGCCGCTTTTTTGGATCACCCGGGAGTGACCCGGGATCAACTGGGCAAATTCCCCTTCAAAATCAATCGACGAAGGGGTTTTGGTGGTGATGAAAGGCAGCAGGTCAATGGCTTTGGTCAGGAACTGGCTTTCGGTAGAAAAACGGGCATCCATCCCTAACATCAGATTCGAAATGGGGTCTTCGCCGTAATCTATTTTTTGGGTGAGGGGCCTCTCCTGCATAAACAACGCGGTCGCTCCCAGGTTGAAACGGTCTGAAAACGCATAATTGGCGTGGGTCCCCAACAGGGTCTTCCGCTGCATCGAAAACAGATCCTCACTCTCGGTGGAAACCTGCACCGGTGTCCCCGCCTCCAGCAACCCCGCATTGATGATGGTAACCCGCCCCAGCGTATAATCAACGGTGTAGTCGACATTTTCAACCAGTTCCCGGCCCCCGGCAGTCACCTTCACCGATCCCTGCGACAGGTTGAATGCTCCAACCATGATGTCGGAACTGGAAGAACCTTTATAACTCCCTGTCAAACGGTACTTGTTATGCTCGGCATCCTGCTCCGCAACGGTTTTGGTTGAATCGTACAACGATCGGTAGGCATATTTTTGCACCAACGCCGGGTTCCCGATCGAATCGGCCAGATGGCTCCCGAAAGGCTCCAGTACCGGGAAAATGATCCTCCCCGAACCTGAAAGTACCGTTATCCCTTCGATATAGTCAAATACCCCGTCCCGGTAAGGATCCTGCTGTTTGTTCAGCCTGTCGAGGTTCATGACGTTCAACAGTATGTGACCGTTCAGCCTGCCTTCGGGAATATAATTGATGTAGGTCCCTGTAGAATCGTTCATGAACATCACATTCAGGGTGAAATTCTCATTCGAAAGCTGGTAAGCATTCAGGTTGTACACATTTTTCATCATCAGATTCCACGTAGGCAACCCAGGTGAAAGATTGGTACCCTTGATCAGTTTTAAAACCAGCGTTTGCGGGGCATCGATCCCGTCGGTAGAGAATTCCCCAATTTGATAAACCTGTCCGTTTACCGTATAATTGAAGGCTACCGCAAGGATCTCATCGCTGTTCAGGGAGGTGTTCAGCGAAAGGTAGCCCAGCCGGGTGTTTACCGTGTATTCAGAAGAATTCAGTTTTCGCGCCTGTTCGATTTTTTCAAAATCGCGCCCCCCGAGAAACCGGTTCCCAAATCGCGACATAACCGAAGTGATAGATTGGATATTGCGAACATCCGCAAGATTGGTCCCGATTTCGCCGTATAAACCGTTGGCTTCGTTGCGCGGGTAGATATTTCCCGGAAATGGTTGCCCCGGGATTTCCTGGAATTCAGGTATCTTATTGTAAATGTGGGGATTATGCTCTCCAAGATCCTGCAAAGCCAGAATATTCCTGGATTCAGTGAAATTGCTGGATTTGTTGGTAACCCAGACTTCAATTTTGTTGATGGTGATGCCCGACCGGATGACCGGCAGGCTGGAAAGGGCCTCGTTGTAATGGTCGCGAAAATACTGGGACAGGAAAAAATGACGATTGGCGTCGTAATCGTGTGCCGGAATGTCAAAAGTGGTTATCTGGGCCCCTCCTTCTGTTTCCACAGTCTGGGTCTCTCCCTTGTGCTGCGAAAACAGGGTGGTCAGGGTAAGTTTCCCAAACTGCATCTCGGCTTTTACCCCAAACAAGTTGGAAGCCCCGGTAATCAGGGATCCGTTCAGGGGAAGGGACACATTCCCTGCTTCTATCCTTTTTATGATATCATCATCCTCCCCGGTATGCTCCAGGTTCATCTTATTCTCATAATCGAAGGTTGCTTCCGTGTTGTAGTTGACCCGCATGTTCATTTTGGTGCCAATCTGCCCCATGACATTCATCTGGATTTTCTGATCAAAGTCGAAGGTGGGCACTTTCCGCAACCTTTCAGGAATCGCGGGATTATCGGTGGCATTCATCTGATATCCGAAGCTTACCTCTACATATCCCTGGGGCTGTATATTGATGGTATTACCGCCGAAAATCCGGTTGAAAGCTTCGCTTTGAATGGTAAGCCGGGGTATCAGCGATCCCCCGGGCTGTATGTCGGTGATGTTACGCCGCTGTTGCCAGTAAGCTTCCACCGATTTACGGAAATCATAATCCACATAATCGTCGAGCGACATGGCCTGGGGAAGCCGGTAATTGAGCTTACCCACTTTTTCGTAAAATACGTATTGCCCCGTAACAGGGTCGTATTCAACCTGGAAACCGATATTTTCAGGTTTTTTCAGAAACAGGTTCAGCGAGTCGTTGCGGTCGGAGAACCCAAAGGCCGGTTTGTCTCTGAAGGGAAACGGGAGATTTCCCGTGGTATCCATCCGTACAGTATCTGCGGAAAATGACAGTTCTCCAATGGCCCCGAATTCCCGGTAGTCTGATTCCTTTCCCGTTCCGGAACCGGAAAGGGGCAAACACAGGAAAACAAAGCTGGAAAAAAGAAGGATATATAGTGCTCTAAACCGCAAACTCATCCGATGTTTATAACCTTTTTAATGTAAGTTTCACCACTGCTTCCAGGCTCGATCCGGGATGCTCCTTGAATACTTTGTCCAGTGCCGTTTCAGCTTCTTTTCTGCCGAAACCCAGCATTACCAATGCTGATAACGCTTCTTCGCGAACTGTATTGTTTTGGGGAATCAAAATTTGTTGGTCAGACGGGACTTTTGAGACTTTGTCTTTCAGGTCGATGATGATCCTTTGTGCCGTTTTTATGCCGATACCCTTTACCGATTTGAGGAGGCTTACATTGTCGGTGGCGATGGCTGCCAATACCTCTCCCGGCGACAACGAAGAGAGCATCATCAAGGCTGTCGATGGGCCTACTCCGCTTACAGACAATAGGTTGCGGAAGAGTTCCCTTTCAGAAAGGCTGGCAAAACCCACCAACAGATGGGCATCTTCGCGAACAATCAGGTGGGTGTAGACCCTGGCCTGATCCTTTCCGTTCAGGGCTGAAAAAGTGTTGAGCGAAATCTGGATGCAATACCCGACTCCGCCGGCCAGCAGAACCACCCGTGCCGGATTGATCTCGGCTATTTCGCCCTGGATAAATTCATACATGGAACGTTGGTTTAAAGGGTCTCGTCGTCTGCCTGTATGTCGATGACTTCATCCACCTGGTTCGGGTTGATGTCGAATTTTTTCAGAGGATCCCGGGCAGCTTCCCTGTAGATCTGCCTGTTCTTATGGATGTCGATGGCTGTGTAGAGAGCCTCCCGGAAGGAGTCGGGCGACGCAGTTCCCTCTCCTGCAATATCATAGGCTGTTCCGTGGGCCGGGGAGGTGCGGACGGCCGGGAGACCGGCGGTAAAATTAACCCCTCTCTCAAAGCTGATCAGTTTGAACGGAACCAGACCCTGATCGTGGTACATAGCCAGAATGGCATCAAAACGGGCATAATCGCCCGATCCGAAAAAGCCATCCGCCGCATAAGGCCCCAGAACCGTGATCCCTTCTCCGACAGCCTGGTCTATGGCCGGAGCAATAATCTCCAGATCCTCCCTGCCAATCAGCCCGGTGTCGCCGGCATGCGGGTTCAACCCCAGCACTGCGATCCGGGGATTGGTAACGGCAAAATCCTCCAACAGACACTGGTGAAGTATCCGGATCTTGGAAAGAATCTTCCGTTTGGTGATGTGTTTAGGTACCTCCCCCACCGCAATGTGACCCGTGACAACTCCCACTTTCAGGTTCTCACTGACCATCAGCATCAGAAAATCTTCGGTTTTGAACTGGCGTGCCAGGTATTCGGTATGGCCCGGAAATTTGAACTGTTCACTCTGAATATTGTACTTGTTGATGGGTGCGGTAATCAATACGTCGATCAGCCCTTTCTGCAGGTCAGCCACCGCTCTTTCAAGTGCCTGGAAAGAGGATTCACCTGCCGAAGGCGTTGATTTCCCCAACTCTACCCGAATTTCATCGTTCACGCAGTTGATGATATTCGGTTTGTTGGCCGATGCCTCCTGAATGCTGCGTATGTGGTTGAAAATTACATTTTCGACATTTAAAGCTTTACGATGATAGGCCGCTACTTTGGGCGAACCATAAATCACCGGCGTGCACATCTCCAGGATTCCCGGCTCCATCAGCGTTTTGATAATCACTTCGTACCCAATGCCGTTGATATCCCCGTGCGATATACCTACTTTTATTTTCGGATTATAAACCATAACATTTCTTTTTTTTGATCGTTTTTTTCTACGGTGGAGAGAGCAAAATTACGCTTTTATTTAGATTTTTTACAAACGGCAGCCTCCCGGGGAGTCCCGATGAAAGGGAGATGCCAGAATCCCTTTGCCTGGCGGGCAATGCCGCATCTCTGTCCGGATCAGGAACCCCAAATTGTAATCTGCAGATTACAATTTGGGGTTCCTGAATTCCCTGTGCCGGTACCTTTGTACTGTAAATTGGCTACTTTTGGACTGTTTAACCGTTCACACCGGGCAGACAGGAAGGTGCTCGAACAGGGACAGCTTTTATGCCGGGCCCTTTCAGCATTGTACTGTTGAGCAGTCCGGGTGACCGTATGGATATGAATGGTGGAAATGGATCTTGACCGGTTGTATCGCAAAGCGTTGGATTTGGAGTCCCTGACGGCGGAGGAAGGCCTGGTGCTCTATGCCGGGGCACCCATGGCGGAACTGATGGCTGTGGCCGGTGAATGCCGCCGGAAACAGGTCCCGGGCGACCAGGTGGGATGGATCATTGACAGAAATATCAACATCACCAATGTCTGCATTTCCGGGTGCCTGTTTTGTAATTTTCATTGCAAAAGGGGTGATGAGCGGGCAACCATCACCGGGATGGAGGAGTATGTCCTGAAAATTGAAGAGCTTTTCAGGGCGGGCGGTAACCAGGTATTGCTGCAGGGGGGGCTGCATCCCGGTCTGGGCCTTGACTTTTATGATGAGTTGTTCCGGCAGTTGAAGCGCCGTTTCCCGGCACTCCGGCTGCATGCCCTGGGGCCTCCCGAAATTGCCTTCCTGGCCCGCAGAGAGAGAAAGACCTTCCGGGAGGTGCTGGAAATCCTGGTGGAAGCCGGACTGGACAGCCTTCCCGGTGCCGGGGCTGAAATCCTCAGCGACCGGGTACGAAGGGAGATATCCCCCGGAAAATGTTCTTCAGCCGATTGGCTCGGTGTGATGCTCGAAGCCCACAGGATGGGGCTGGTTACTTCCGCCACCATGATGTTCGGCCATATCGAAACCCCTGCCGAAAGAGTCGGACACCTGGTCTCTCTCCGGCAGGTCCAGGAACAAAAACCGGCCGGCAGTCCCGGATTTGTATCCTTCATCCCCTGGCCTTTTATGGATGAGGGGACCTCCCTGCAAGCTAAGGGAATCAACAATACCTCTACGGCAAACGATTATCTCCGGTTGATAGCGATAAGCAGGCTGATGCTGAACAACATCCGCAATATCCAGGCATCATGGCTTACTGTGGGTATCCCTACAGCCCAGGTAAGCCTCCATGCAGGAGCCAACGACCTGGGCTCAGTGATGATGGAGGAAAAAGTGGTCTCCTCTGCAGGTGCCCGGTTTACCCTCGACCCCGCCGGCATTCAACAGGCCATCCGGGAAGCCGGCTTCACCCCCAGGTACCGTAACCAGGCCTATGAGGACGACAAGGTCGGGAAGGAAAATCAGAATATCTGACGATCAGAGGAGGAATCCTGAAGTTCCTGTCGGTGGCGGATTCACTCCCCAAGTCCAAAGCCGCGTAGCGGCGTAATCGCTTAAACAGCAATCCTGTTATCGGGAGGTATGGTTCAGGCAATGATCTGTAGTTTTTTGCCGGCACGGACGAAGGCGTCGGCCGCACTGCGGATCTGTTCTTCGCTGTGGGCAGCGGAGATCTGCACCCGGATCCGGGCTTTGCCGCGGGGTACCACCGGGAATACGAATCCAATGACATAGATTCCCTCTTTCAGCAACGCATCCGCAAAACGGAGAGCCAGGGGTTCGTCGTACACCATTACCGGGATGATGGCGGTGTTGCCCTTGATCAGGTCAAATCCTGCCTTTTCCATACTGGCGCGGAAAATACCGGCATTGGCCATCACCCTGCCGGGGAGGTCGGAACTTTCCGTCAATAGTTCCAGGGCCTTCAATGTTGCCCCAACGGTTGCCGGTGCCAGGCTGTTCGAAAACAGGTAAGGACGGGAACGCTGCCGCAGCATCTCAATAATCTCTTTTCTTCCGGAAGTGCAGCCTCCGTTGCCTCCGCCCATGGCTTTGCCAAAGGTGGTGGTGATGATGTCTATTTTGCCGGTAAGCCCAAAATGCTCAGCTGTTCCCCTGCCTGTAGGCCCGATGTATCCTGTGGCATGCGAGTCGTCGACCATCACCAGGGCATCGTATTTTTCGCACAGGGCCACAATCTCGGGAAGACGGGCAATGTCCCCGTCCATGGAAAAGACACCATCGGTGACAACCAGCCTGTATTTGGCAGACGAAGAGTCCTGAAGGCATTTTTCAAGCTCCGCCATATCCGAGTGGTTGTAACGGTACCGTTGAGCCTTGCATAAGCGGACCCCGTCGATAATCGAAGCGTGGTTCAGGGCATCGGAGATGATGGCGCTTTCCTCTCCCAGCAGGGGCTCAAAAACCCCGCCATTAGCATCGAAAGCGGCACAATACAAAATTGTGTCCTCCATACCGAGGAATTCAGATACTTTCCGCTCCAGGTCCTTATGAATCTTCTGGGTGCCGCAGATAAAGCGCACCGACGACAACCCGAAACCCCAGTGGTTCATGATCTCCTGTGCTGCCCTGACGACAGCGGGATGATCTGCCAGCCCCAGGTAGTTGTTGGCGCAGAAATTCAACGCCGTCTGCCCGGTGCTGAGGGTGATTTCAGAACCCTGGGCCGAAGTAATAATCCGTTCTGTTTTGTAGAGTCCCTGGTCTTTCAGTGTCTCCAAAGTCTGCAGCAGGTCCTGCCTGATTTTTCCGTACATGGTATTCAATATTGGTTTGCATCATGGTTTTTTCCTCTTTTGAAGGAAAGGTGCGTTGCTAATGGGTACCGGTCATCCAGATTTCCGGGGTGGGTTCACCGGGCAGCACCGGTGCAAAGATCCTCCGGGGAATGTATCCTGAAGCTTTTCTTTTGGTAAGCTGGTGGCACCAATGCACGCGTTGTGCAGTGCCTGCGCCGGGGCCAGTGTTACCATATTCGGCATAGAAAGCGGTTTTTTCGCGCCCCGGGTCGTTCCAGTTCGACCATCCTTCCGGCACGATATGCGATCCTAACTCACACCCGATAAAAACGGTTCGGGCATAATTCCGCCATGGTCTGCCCAGGAATACTCTGTCAATCCCTTCCCTGGCAGTAAGCCTGCAACCGCGGAAAACAAATCCGAAAGACTTTCCTTCCGGGGTGCTGGCTGCAGTGATGTAAGAGTTGCCCTTGCTGTGAAGGATGCACTGGTCAAACAGAACCGTCGCTGCCCCGAAGATAAAATCGGTGGTGCCCTCGATGTGGCACCCGGTGAAATACAGGCGGTTGTTCCGGCCAGCCAGGTAAAGGGTATCCTGGTGACCCACAAAGCGGCAATTCCTGAACACACAACGGTCGCCTTCCACATGCAACGCTACCGCCTGCCCTACCGAACCGGCACTGTTGGCCACGGTCAGGTTTTCGGCCGTGAAATCATCGGCTTCCACCATCAGCGTGTAGGTGTAAAACGTACTGTTCCGACCCCGGTTGATGCGGTTAAAATGGTCATCCCAGACCAGAATGGTATTGTCGGCACTTTCTCCGATCAGCGACAAACGGGTATTGCAGGCGGGAACCTTCACCTTTTCCTGGTAGATGCCGTTCCGGATATATATCGTAATCCGCCGGTCAGGAAACGCCTTGCAGGCATCGATGGCTGCCTGAATGGAAACAAAATCCCCCTTTCCGTCCTGCGATACGGTCATCTCAAACCGGTCCTGGGCAATGGATGGCAGGGAGCTGCAAAATAGCAGCACCGTTGCAAAAAAAGAACCGATCACCTGTTTGGCAGTCATGCTTCAAATGTAATTTTTTACCTGTACATCTGCAATGATTTTTCCTGCGGGGATGAAAAGGGCTGGAGGCGGTCAGCTTCATCAAACCGGGGGCCTATGGTGTACCCTCCAGGTGGCGGACATAACGCGGATCAACCGCCACACCCAGTTCCCGGGCTTTTTGCAAGTCCTGCAGTGCCCGCTCCTTATCTCCTGTTTTGTTAAAGAAATAGCTGCGGTTTTGCCAGAAAATGCCCTGTTCCGGTTTCAGCCCTATGGCACGGTTATAATCAGCCAGGGCCTCCTCATTCCTGTCCATCTGGTTGTAGGCCAGAGCCCTCAGGTTGTACATGTCGGCATCCCCGGGTTCGAGCAATAAATACGCAGTGATGTCTTCGGCAGATTTGGCGAATTCTTTCATGTTGTACCAGGTCAATGCCCGGTTCGACAGGGCTGAAGTGTTGTCCGGTTCCAGCGAAAGCGCCTTGTCCAGGTCCCGGAGTGCCTCTTCGTAAAGGCCTTTTGACGAAAAAGCCGCAGCACGGTTACTCAAAGCATTGGCAAAATCAGGCGCTATGGAGAGGCAACGGTTAAAATCCTCCAGCGCCAGGTCGGTCTTTCCCAGGTCAAAATAGACCTTTCCCCGGTTGTTAAGCGACAGGTGGTAGTTGGGATTTATTTCCAGGGCTGCGCTGTAGTCTGCCAGGGCTTTCTCATACTGGTTGTTTTGTCTGAAATAGTGCCCCCGGTTGTTATAGGCCAGTGGGGTATTGTATTTCTTGCTGATGGCATCGGTCCAGAGGGTCTCGCTGTTCTTGAAAACCCGGCTTCTCGAAAAAGAAAGCACTGCCAATGCCATAAGAAGCAACAAAACAACCCTCTCTTTATTCCGGATGTGAGCCCTTTCAGCAATGAAAACCAGGGCAGTGAAAAAGGCCGGAACACCCAGATACAGATACCGGTCGGCATACAGCGTATCTCGGATGGTCACCACCTGAAAGGCAAACGTCAGCAGCAGGGAGATGAAAAAAAAGGAAAAAGCCCAAAGGATCTTTTTGCTTCGGTGGCTGCCGATCCAGATGGCAGTACCAATAAGGATCGAAAGCAGAGGATATAGCAGGTATCCGGCCATGCCGGGATCCGGAAAACCATAGGAGGGAGCCAGTCTGAGGGGGAAAACCAGCAGCCGGAAGTAGGAAACAAATGAAAAGGTGAGAAAAAAAATTCTTTCAGCGAAATTGTAATTCTGTACGTTAACTTCCGCTCGTGACGCCACAGCCAGGTAGGAGATTCCCACAAACAGACAGCTCACCGCAAGAAAGGGGACCAGTTTTGTCAGTTCCTTCCAATGGAATACCTTTCTTTCCCTGAACCAGGCTATGGCAACCAGGTACAGGGGAAAGATGAGCGCCTGTTCCTTGGAGAAACAGGAAAGGATCATGAAGAAAAGCGCCAGGGCATAATGGATGATTTTCCGGCTGTCCAGGTATCGTGTCCAGGCAATAAGTCCTGCCAGCGTGAAGAGGGCATAGATTCCGACTTTGTAGGAAGCGGAAAGCCAGGCTACCGATTCCGCCTGTACGGGATGAAGGGCAAAAAAGGCCATGCCTATCCATCCGGCGCGGGTGCTCCTGAGCACCTGGCGGAAAAGGAAAAACACAAGGATGGAATTGGCCAGGTGGATCAGGATGGATCCTGCTTTCAGCAATACCATGCTTCCGCTGCCAGCCTGGTAAACAAGCCCCGTAATCAGCATCGATACCGGGGAATACTGGCCAAAATAAAACGAAGAAAAAAGCTTTCTGATGTTGCCGGATGTGAACAGGGTGACAAAATCGTTTTCGTAAATCATCCAGTCATCGTCGTAGTTGATGAATCCATGCGTCAGGATGGGCAGGTAAACCAGGACGGCTGCAACCGGCACAATCCATATCATAATCCGGTCCAATTGCTGCTTTCCGGAATCATTGGCGGGCTGTAGCAGGGATTTCTTGTTTTTCGGTTTGGACATAGGCCTTTAGGGTGAAATTCCGAAATAAAAATAATGAAATTATCATTCAGGGTGCCCCACCGTTGGAAAAGTACAGGGCAGGTCTTTGGCAGGTCAGGCAGCGAAGGGCAGCCTGCGCAGACCGATTTTATGTATCTTTGAAGTCTTAACATTGCGACAATGGAAGGGAAACGAATAAGGGTGCGGTTTGCACCCAGTCCGACAGGACCACTACACATGGGGGGGGTCCGCACAGCCCTCTTCAATTATCTCTTTGCCAGGCACCACGGAGGTGATTTCCTGTTGCGCATTGAAGATACCGATCAGGTGAGGTATGTGGCCGGTGCTGAGGAATATATTGTAGAAAGTCTTCAATGGTGCGGCCTCGTGCCGGATGAGGGTCCCGGTTTCGGAGGAACCTTCGGCCCCTACCGGCAGAGCGAACGCCGGGAGATCTACGCAGAGTACGCCCGCAGGCTGGTGGAATCAGGATGGGCCTATACTTCGTTCGACAGCCCTGAAGCGTTGGACCGCCTGCGGAAGGAGGCAGAAGAACGGGGAGAGGTTTTTTCCTATGGCCCCACGACCCGCATGAGACTGGCCAATTCCTTATCCCTTACTCCGGCAACAGTCAGCCACAGGATAGATTCCGGCGAACCCTATGCCATACGCTTCCGGATGCCTGAAAACCTGGATGTGACCGCTGCCGACCTGATCCGGGGAAGTGTCACCTTCAACACCCGTGAACTTGACGATAAGGTACTCTTCAAGTCGGACGGGATGCCTACGTATCACCTGGCCAATGTGGTCGATGACCACCTGATGGAGATCACCCATGTGATCAGGGGTGAGGAGTGGCTGCCGTCGCTGCCGCTGCATGTCTTGTTGTACAGGGCATTCGGCTGGGAAAACAGCATGCCTGCATTTGCCCATCTGCCCCTCATACTGAAACCCCACGGCAAGGGAAAACTGAGCAAACGGGATGGCGATACCATGGGGTTTCCGGTATTCCCTCTTGCCTGGAAAGACCCCGAAACGGGAGAACTGTACCGCGGCTACCGCGAGGATGGCTATTTCCGGGAAGCCTTCGTCAACATGCTGGCCCTCCTGGGATGGAATCCCGGTACTGAAAGGGAACTTTTCTCCCTTGATGAACTGGCTGCCATTTTCAGCCTGGACAGAGTGGTAAAGGGAGGTTCCCGTTTCGACCCGGAAAAAGCCCGGTGGTTCAACCGGCAATATCTCCAGCAAAAATCACCCCAGGTACTGGCCAGACTGCTCATCCCCGTTCTGAATGCCAAAAATGTAAACACCACCCTGGCCCGGGTTGTTGCTGTGGTGGAAGAAATCAGAGACCGGTGCGACTTTATTTCTGATTTCACGGTACAGGGAAGCTATTTCTTTGAAGCTCCTGCCGTATACGATGAAAAGGCTATTGCAAAACGGTGGAAACCCGAAACCCCGGCTGAAATGATGGCTGTGGCCTCCCTCCTTGAAACAGTGAATCCCTGGGAAGCAACGGTTATCAAAGAGCTTTTTTCCGCCTTTTTGAACGAAAAGAACTGGAATTTCGGAAATGTGATGAATGCCCTGCGCATTTGCCTGGTCGGGGGAACCCTTGGTCCCGACCTGTTTAAAATATGTGAACTGCTGGGCAAAAAAGAAACCATTGCCCGCCTGAACACAGCAGTTGAAAAAATCAGACTGCCCTGATTTTACCGGCAGAACCGGCCGAAGTTTCCTGAAATCCTGACCACTCCCCAAATCAACCTTCACACGGGAATGGTATCCTGTATGATGTCGCGGGGGAAATGCGCCTATTTTGACCAATGAGTTTGTAAATATACTCGACCTTGATAGACCTGAAAGTAAGGTTTTACCGTTGGATGCAACTATTAAAAACCGCTTTCCGTTGTCATGGACAGGAAGTGATTCTGGCTCAGGAGTTGCTTTTTACGATATCTATGTTATGGAAAACGATACTGCTCTCAGACTATGGAAAAGCCAGACAACCCTCAAATCCGCAGAGTTTGCCGGAAATGTGGGATCGAAATATAAATTTTACAGCGTTGCCACCGACAACGTCAGCCTGGTTGAGCCGGATCCCGGCATCTACGATGCACAAACCACCATAAATGTGGGTGTTGAGCCGTTTGAAAAGGGAAAAGACAAGTTGAAAGTATGGCCTAACCCGGTAAAAGACAATCTGAATATTTCTAATGTCGGAGCTCCGTCCGGAATGTATGTGATTGAGATTATAAACACCAACGGGTTAACCCTGCATTCAGAATTGTACAGCAGTATTGAATTAAGCACTGGATTGACCATTGACACAAAAAAAATCTCCCGGGGACCCTGTTTATTGAGGATTGTATTTGGAAACAAATCAGAAACAAGAAAAATCGTAATCAAATAATAATTCTCCCTTAACTAAAATGAAGCCATCTGTCGGTGTTGGGCTTACGGTTATGGCTTTACCGGATCTATACCTGGCTATGTATAGCTGCTGTTGTCCCAGCAGTGGGTGCACAATTTTTCCTTCGGGAGCCCGATGGCTGTGATCAGGTCGGGGAGGTGCTGGTAGCCCAGGCTGGTCAGGTTGAGGCTTCCCCTTATCGTGTCAACCATCGCTTTGTATTTTTCGCTTTCGGGATTTCCGTAGCCGGCCAGGTCGGCTTCCTTATCCCCTTCCAGTTTGCTGATGGCTTTCCGTGAAGCCAGTTCTGAGACCTTCTTGGATCTCGAGAAGTTGAGGAAATCGCAGGAATAGAGCAGGGGGGGGCAGGCAATCCGCATGTGGATCTCGCGGATGCCGGCTTCATGAAGATCGCGGGTGTTTCCTACCAGCTGAGTTCCGCGAACGATGGAATCGTCACAGAAAACCCCCACTTTTCCGTTCACAAGTGAGCGGTTGGGAATCAGTTTCATTTTAGCTACCAGATCGCGGATTTCCTGGTTATAGGGCATAAAGCTGCGGGGCCACGTGGGGGTATATTTGGCATAGGGCCGCATGAAGGGAATGCGGCTCTGATTGCTGTATCCCACGGCGTGGGCAACCCCGGAGTCGGGAATTCCGGAGACAAAATCAGCCGGTGTGTTGTCGCGGGCAGCCAAAGCCGCCCCGCACCGATAACGGCACTCCTCCACGTTGATGCCCTCATAGAAGGAGGGAGGATACCCGTAATAAACCCATAAAAAAGCACAAATCTGCATCTGCTCATTGGCTTTCCGTAAGGTCTCCATCCCGTCTGCGGTTACCATGACCACCTCCCCCGGCCCCAGGTCACGAACAATTTCAAAGCCCAGATTGAAAAAGGAACACGATTCGGAAGCCACAGACCATGAATCTTCCTTTTTCCCAATCAGCACCGGAGTCCTTCCCAATTTGTCACGGGCGGCTATCAATCCCTTTTCCGTCAAGAGGAGCATCGAACAGGAACCCTTAACCTGGTCATATACGTTTTCAATCCCGGAGACCAGGTCATCGGCTTCACAGATCAGCATAGCCACCAGTTCGGTAGGGTTAGGCCCTCCCTGGCTGGTCTCGGCAAAGTGTTGCCTTTTTTTCAGCAACCGCACCTCCAGTTCGCTGATGTTGGTGATGCGGCACACAGTGGCAATGGCAAACTTGCCCAGGTGGGAATTGATGACAATAGGCTGGGCTTCCATGTCGCTGATCACCCCGATCCCGCTGTTGCCCGCAAACCCCTTGAGGTCTTCCGCGAATTTGCTCCGGAAATAATCGTTCTCTATGCTGTGGATAGCCCGCTGGAACCCCAGCCAGGCATTGTAAAAGGCAAGTCCTGCCCGCTTTGTACCCAGGTGGGAATGGTAATCCGTTCCGTAATACACATCGCTGACGCAGCCTGCCTTACCGATGCTCCCGAAAAATCCACTCATGCCCTGCTTAATTTGTGATGCAAAAATGGGTAATGCAAATGAAAAGAAAAAGCAGATTCGGTTTATTTTTGTGATGCATTTCCATAGCGGATCCTTGAACCTTTGTAATCCATGCCGGCCATTCCCCTCCATATCATTTCCGGTTTCCTGGGCAGCGGAAAAACTACTTTTCTGAAGCAGGTCCTTCATTCCCTTCCTGCCTCCCTGACTGCCGGGGTCATTCAGAACGAATTTGCTTCCGTGAGCACCGACGGTTATGAAATCAGGAACTCTTTCAAGGGGATTCACCTGCTCGAAATAAACAATGGATCGGTATTTTGTGTGTGCCTGCTTGGGGGCTTTGTCGATTCCCTGCGACGGTTTATAGATGAGATCCAACCCGGAATTGTGTTCCTGGAGGCCTCCGGGTTGTCAGACACCACTTCGGTTGCGGAGATCCTGAGCCATCCCGGGCTGACCGGAAAACTGTTCCTTGCGGGGAATTGGTGTATTGTGGATGTCCAGAATTTCGGTAAGACGGGAAAGATGGTGCAGCGGGTTATCCACCAGGTGAGGATGGCTGACTATATCCTTCTCAATAAAGCTGACCTGGCCCCGGATCAGATTCCCCTGGTAGGGAAAGAAGTTTCCCTTATCAACCCGTTTGCCAAAGTCACCGTTACATCGTGGTGCCAGGTACCCTTTCATCCGGAGCCTGTCAGGGGGCTTCATGCGGGTGCGGCACTCCCGGAGCCTCTTTCTCGCCCGGAGATCTCCTCGATGGTGATCCGGACGACGGCCCCGGTGCCGGACGGAGCCCTGCGGAAATTCCTGGATCATTGGGCCCCCCTGGCATACAGGATCAAGGGGTTCGTGCTGACCGGCACACACTCCCGTGTGGCCGTCCAGTGCACTCCGGGGCAAACAGAAATCAAACCGGTGGATTTCTGGCCGGGACCTACCGAATTGATCGCCCTCACCGACCGTTTTACCCTGCACGAATGGAACAGGGCATTCCGTGAATGCCGGGACAAAGGCCGTTCCTGAACAACCTTTCCAAGACGGACACTCCGATCATTCCGGGGCTGCCATTATTTTTCTAACTTTGCGCTGATTTTAAGCTGATTGGATAAAATGGCGCACAAAGCAGGATTTGTCAATATCATCGGGAACCCCAATGTGGGTAAATCGACCCTGATGAATGCCCTGGTCGGGGAGAGACTCTCGATCATCACCTCCAAAATGCAGACCACCCGCCACCGGATCAAAGGCATCGTCAATGGCGACGATTTTCAGATCGTCTATTCCGATACTCCGGGAATCCTGAAGCCCCACTACCGGTTGCAGGAAACCATGATGAAATACGTGGAGACAGCCCTGGCCGATGCCGATGTGATTCTCTACGTTACCGATGTGAAGGAGAACCCTGAAAAAAACCGGGATTACATCGACCGGATCCGCCAGTCCGGCGTACCATTGATTGTTCTGATCAATAAAATTGACCTTTCCGACCAGCAGGCCGTTATCCGGTTGTTCGAATACTGGAGTGCGGTTTTTCCGGAAGCTGCGGTTTTTCCGCTTTCGGCGACCGAGAAATTCAACCTGAAACCGGTATTCGACCGTATCATCAGTCTCCTGCCAGAAAATCCCGCCTATTTTCCCAAAGATGAACTCACCGACCGGAGCGAAAGGTTTTTCATGGAGGAGATTATCCGTGAAAAAATATTGCTTCATTACCAGAAGGAGGTTCCCTATTCGGTACAGGCCGAAGTGGAAAGTTTCACCGAAGAGAATGACCGTCTTTCGATCCGGGCTGTCATCTATGTAGAACGGGATTCGCAGAAGGGGATCATTATCGGCAAAGGAGGAGAAGCCCTCAAAAGGGTGGGTACCGAAGCAAGACAGGAAGCTGAGGAGTTTTTCGGCAGGAAGATTTTTCTGGAGCTCTATGTGAAAGTGGCCAAAGAGTGGCGGGGAAACGAAAAAACGCTCAGGAAGTTCGGCTATGAAGCGGGATAGACAACTTCCTGGTTCCCGGAAACGGGCAGGGTGTGGTGAGAATGAATGATATACGGAATACCATGAGCACGATAGTAGCGATTGTTGGGCGGCCCAATGTAGGGAAATCTACACTTTTCAACCGGTTTGTCGAATCCCGGAAGGCCATAGTGGACGATGAACCCGGGGTTACCCGCGACCGGATTTATGGAAAATGCCTTTGGAACGGGGTCGAATTTTCGGTTATCGATACGGGGGGATATGTGGCTGGCTCGGAGGATGTGTTTGAGGAACAGATCCGGAAGCAAGTGCTCATAGCCATCGATGAAGCCGACCTGGTACTCTTTCTCACGGATGTGAATGCAGGGGTTACCGACCTGGATGAAGCCATTGCAATGATCCTCCGCAAGTCGGACAGCAAGACCTTGCTGGTGGTCAACAAGGTAGACAACAACCAGCAGATTGCCGAAGCCCAGGAGTTTTATGCCCTCGGGCTGGGTGAGATCTATTGTGTTTCGGCCATGACTGGCAGCGGTACGGGCGAACTGCTCGACGAAGCCGTACGGTTGCTGCCTCCTGCAAAGGAGACGGAAGAGGTGGATGTCCTGCCCCGCTTTACGGTGGTGGGAAGACCCAATGTGGGCAAATCCTCGTTTATCAATGCCCTGATCGGCGTGGAACGAAATATCGTAACCGACATCGCAGGAACTACCCGGGATGCTATCCATACCCGCTACAACAAATTCGGTTACGATTTTATCATTATCGACACTGCAGGACTTCGTAAAAAGGCCAGGGTAAAAGAAGATCTGGAGTTCTACTCTGTTCTCCGTTCGGTACGCACCATCGAGGAAGCTGATGTTTGTTTGCTGATGCTTGATGCCACCCGCGGCATCGAGGCCCAGGACATCTCCATACTCAGTCTCATCCTGAGAAACAAAAAGGGCGTGGTACTCCTGGTGAACAAGTGGGACCTGGTAGAAAAAGACCAGCATACCCTCCGTGCTTTCACCAGGGAGGTACAGGAACGGATTGCCCCCTTTACGGATGTTCCCCTGGTTTTCATCTCCTCCCTTACCAAACAGCGGATTCACAAAGCCCTGGAAACCGCCATGCAGGTTTATAAAAGCAAGCAGCAAAAGATTAAAACCTCTGAATTGAACGATGTGATGCTGCAGGTGATTGAGGCCTATCCTCCTCCCTCCTGGAAAGGAAAGGACATCCGGATCAAATACTGCATTCAGCTGCCCTCGGCAGCGCCGGGGTTTGTATTTTTTGCCAACCTTCCGCAATACATCAAAGAGCCCTATCGCCGTTACCTCGAAAACCAGCTCAGGCAGAAGTTTAATTTTTCAGGGGTTCCCATTCAGATATTCTTCAGGCAAAAATGAGTTATCTTTGCCAGACAGGCATAATGGAAAGTGTATGATTTTTAAATTCTTTCATATACCGAAGCCGAGGGGGTTTACCTTCAGGCCGAGGTTTTATGATCCTGAGGCGGAAGCGCGGAAAGAGCGGGAACAGCGGATCCGTGAAGAACTGGGAATTCGTGAGGCGCCTGAACCCGGCCAGCGTTATGTGCCGATGATTAAAGGTCAGTTTCGCGGGGCCCGGGGAAAGAGAAGCATTACATCGGCTAAATCCATTCAAAAGAGCAACATCCGGCTGCTGGTGTTAATCGCCATTCTTTTCCTGTTGGTCTATTTTTTCTTTTACCGGTAAACCTTCTGTTTGTGCCCGACGTCATTCAGTTACTGCCCGATTCGGTTGCCAACCAGATAGCTGCCGGTGAGGTAATTCAGCGTCCAGCGTCGGTGGTCAAGGAGTTGATGGAGAATTCGCTTGATTCCGGTGCGGGGGAGATCCTTGTTCATGTCAAGGATGCCGGGAAAACGCTGATCCAGATAACCGACAACGGTTGCGGTATGTCGCCCACCGATGCCCGGATGGCTTTCGAACGACATGCCACCTCCAAAATCAGGGACGCCGCGGATCTGTATGCCATCCGCACCATGGGTTTCCGCGGGGAGGCCCTGGCTTCAATTGCAGCCATTGCCGATGTGGAACTGCGCACCAGGCGTGAAGACGACGATACCGGCACCTATCTGCACCTCAGCGCCACCAGGGTCCTCGTCCAGGAACCGGCAGCCTGCAACCGGGGAACCACCATCATGGTTAAAAACCTCTTTTTCAACGTTCCGGCAAGGCGGAAATTTCTGAAATCTGACGCCTACGAACTTAAAAACATCCTGCTGGAACTACAGCGGATCGCCGCTTCAAATTCTGAAATCTCCTTTCGTTTTTTCCATAACAACATCCTGATGCTTGATCTGCCGGCAGCCCCTTTGCGCCAAAGACTGGCCGGTTTGTTCGGGAAAAACATCAACCAATACCTGATACCGGTGGATAGCACCACTTCCCTGGTTTCGGTTTCCGGTTTTACCGGCCTGCCCCGCTTTGCCAGAAAAACGATGGGGGAACAATTCTTTTTCGTCAACCGCCGTTTTATGCGCCACCCTGGGCTTCACAAAGCCGTCATGCAGGCTTATCAGAAATTATTGCCCCCCGAATCCTTTCCCTCCTACTTCCTGTACCTCGACGTCGACCCGGATGCCATCGATATCAATGTGCACCCTACCAAGACAGAGATCAAATTTGAAAATGAGAACGCCATCTGGCAGATTGTCCATGCGGCGGTACGAGAGTCTTTAGGCAAGAACAGCGTTATGCCGTCGATCGATTTTGACCAGGAGGGGAGCATTGAAATACCTCTTCCTCTTAAAGCGGGAACCCGGATTCCTGAGCCCGTGATCCCCTTCAACCCGGAGTATAATCCATTTTATCCGGACGGTAAGCGCGCTTTTCCGGAAGTTGACAGGCCTTCCCGAGAGGAAGGATGGCGTCGTCGGGAGGCAGAAGGGGCGACCGGCGAGCAGGATGAGCCGGTAGAAACCCAGTTTGCCATTTTTCCCGGTGAACCTGTTCTTTCTCCGGGTAGAAAAATCATCCAGCTGAAGCAGAAATACCTGGTCGTAGCCGTGAAGTCGGGAATGATGCTGATCGACCGGAAAAGGGCTCTGGAGAGGATTTGCTTTGAACGGTTCCTCGACATGCTGAAAACAGAACGTGTGGCTACGCAGCAGCTGCTTTTCCCCCACACCTTTGAGCTGAACGGTGCCGATGCAGCCATCCTGAAAGAGATCCTTCCCGATCTGCAGGCGCTGGGACTGGATGTCGGGGAGTTCGGAAGAACCACTTTTGTGATCCATGGTGTTCCCGGGGCATTGGCTTCAGGTTCTCCCGTTGAGATCGTGGAGAAACTCCTGGAGGAGTTCAAGAACACTCCTGTCAGCACCCGCGAAAAAATCAGGGAGCAAATGGCCGGGGCGCTCGCAAGAGCTACCGCGCTTTGCTCGGCCGAAGACCTGTTACCAGCTGAAATCGACCAACTCGTAGACCAGTTGTTCGCCTGTGCTTCTCCCAATTTCACCCCGGACGGGAGGGCAGTACTGGCCATCATTCCCATGGATGAAATCGACAAATACTTTGAAAGATGAAAACCTGTCTGCCTCAAAGGCAACATTCCGTCCGAGCCAACCCATCAATTACGTAAATATCCTGTTATATGAATCAATTCAGGCCTTTCAGAGACACTCCGGTTGTTGTAAAAAACCTGATAATTATCAATGTCATCGTACTGCTTGGCACTCTGGCCTTGCAACAGGCCGGGATAGACCTGGTGGAAAAACTGGGCATGCATTATCCCGGGTCGGACAAATTCCGGTTTTATCAGATTGTCACTCACATGTTTATGCATGGCGGTCTTGCCCACCTGTTTTTCAATATGTTTGCCCTTTGGATGTTTGGGCGCGTACTCGAAAATGTCTGGGGTCCCCGGCGCTTTTTGGTTTACTATTTCGTGACCGGGTTGGGGGCAGTTGCCCTCCATATGTTTGTCAATCACCTCGAAATAGCCTCCATGCAGCATACCCTGGCAGCCTTCACCAATACCCCGGCCCCGGAAATTCTCGACAAATTCGTAGATAAACATTTTTCCCGTGCCGGAATGGAATTGCGCGATTTCATCACCAACTGGTACGACAACCCTGCCGGTCCGGCTTTTGCTGCAGAGGGTGAACGGATTATGCAGCAGATTCTGACACTCAAAATGGATATTCCCACAGTTGGTGCCTCTGGCGCGGTTTACGGGGTACTCCTGGCTTTCGGCATGCTGTTCCCTAATACCCAGCTGATGCTCCTGTTCCCTCCCATTCCCATCAGGGCTAAATATTTCGTGATCGGATACGGCGCCATTGAATTATACCTTGGACTGACCAACTCTGGTGGCAGCATTGCCCACTTTGCCCATCTGGGAGGTATGCTTTTCGGTTTCTTCCTTATCAAATACTGGAACAAAACCTCTAAGACCTTCTATTAACAGGCTTCTTCCCTTAACTGTACCCATCGTATGGATATTCCGGGTGAAATCAGAAAATCGTTCAGTGAAGGATCGGTCATCACCCGGCTGATCTATGTGAACCTGGCCATTTTCCTGATTTTCAGGGTAACGGAAGTCTTGTTTTTTCTTGCCGGGTCTTCTTTCGACGCAATCCGGTGGTTTGAACTTCCCTCGGGATTTGCTCCTTTTATACAGCAACCCTGGTCGCTGGGTACCTACATGTTCCTGCATCACGATTTCCTGCATATCCTTTTCAACCTGCTGGTACTATACTGGTTCGGCAGGATATTCCTGGATTACTACAGCCAGGATCAGTTGCTGGGGCTTTACCTGGTCGGAGGAGTCATCGGGGGGCTGACGTACATGGCGGGGTTTAACCTGTTTCCGGTTTTTTCCTCCATCCGTGGCGGGACGCTGTTGCTGGGAGCTTCCGCATCGGTTCTTGCCATCCTGATCGCGTCAGCAGTCCGTGATCCCAACCGGGGAATCATGCTTTTCCTGGTAGGTACGGTCAGGCTGAAGTACCTGGCCCTGTTTTTGATTCTCAGTTACATCATAGGGATTTCCACATCCAATGCCGGGGGCAACCTGGCCCATCTCGGAGGAGGGGCTGCCGGTTGGTTATTCACGGCATGGATCGGGCGGGGTACCGATATTACGGGTTTTGTTCCCCGGGTTCGGAACCTGCTGGCGGGCACTTTCAAACCCCGGGAAAAGGTGAGGATTGTATACCGGCAGCCTCCACGTGATGATCATGAATACAACCGCCGGCGTGCTGCCGACCAGGAGGAGTTGAACCGCATCCTCGACAAAATCGGGAATGAAGGTTATGAAACCCTCACCCGCCAAGAGAAGGAAACCCTATTCCGTCATGGAAAATAAAAATACCGGTCGCGGCAGCCCAGATACCCGATTGACGGATGCCGGCCCTTCACCGGGGGTTCAGACCCTTGATTCTTCATCTCCGGAATTCCTGGGAGGTTTCCATGGCCAGTTGACGCAGCTTTCTATTTCGGGAAACAGAACCATGTCGGCATGGCCCTTGAGTGTCAGGGTGGTTACTTCGTAACCGGCAAGCAAAGTCCGGGCTGCCCGGAGGGTGCTCCCTGATACGGAAACGTCATCCACCAGCAGGATTTTCTTACCCGGGGAGGGAAGTCCTGACGGCAACCGGAGAACTACAGGACGGTCGTAAAGGGGTTGGTTCTCCTCATCCCGGTAATTCAGGACCATGACGGCGAGTTCTGTCTGTAAATGAAATGCAACCAGGATGGCAGGAAAAATCCCGCCGGTACCAATGCCGATGACCAGGTCGGTTTCAGGGAAGGTTGCCTGTTTAAGCCGTTCAGCAATGGTGACTAGACTAATTGAAACCATACCATTATTTGAATGTAAAAAGGTCATATGGCTGCCTCTTCGCCGGCTCCCCCGGGTGGTTCGAATGCCGGGATCTCCAGGTAAAAGGTCGTGCCCTCGCCGATGGCGGTTTCGTACCAAACCCTGCCGTTGAAATTTTCGGCAATATTTTTTACAATGGCTAATCCCAGGCCCATACCGCTGGTTTTGGTGGTAAAATTCGGGCTGAACATCTTCTCCTGCAGTTCCGTGGGAATGCCGGTGCCGTTATCGGAGACCGACAGGACCACCATATGGTTTTTTTTGTTTGCCGAAATGACAATTCGGCCTTTCCTCTCTTCCGGTATAGCCTGGATACCGTTTTTGATCAGGTTGATCAATGCCCTGGACAATTGTTCCCGGTCGGCATTCACATTTACGTCAGGGCAACTGCTGGCATCAAGGGTGATCGTAGCACGGTCGTCGTTTTCATAAAGCTCAATGACCTTCTTAATCTGTGATTTCAGGTCGAACACCTGTTTCATGGCTGTCGGGATTTGAGCAAAGTTGGAGAACTCGGTGGCAATTTCCGACAAGGTGTCTATCTGACTGATCAGGGTCTGAGCAATCCGGTTCACATGTTCCTGGTAAGCTTTCCCTTCTCCCCGGAACCGCATCAGGTGCTGAATATTCAGTTTCATCGGGGTTAGCGGGTTCTTAATCTCGTGGGCAACCTGTTTGGCCATCTCCCGCCAGGCACTCTCTCTTTCCGACCGTGCCAGCAATTCTGCACTCACAGCCAGTTCATCCACTTTCTTATTGTACTCTTTCACCAGCTTCCCGATTTCATCCTCCCGGTCGTAATTGATGGGCTCATTCCGTTTACCCAGCTCCATCCGCCTCAGGTTTTCACGGATCGTTGCCAGCGGAAGGGTAATCTGGTTGGCAATAAAAATGGCAAATACCATGCTTATCAGTAACAGCAGCACGTATAAATTAATGAAGGCTACAATATAGGTGGTGATCTCCTGACTGTACCGGTCCTGGTGTGTAAAATAGGGCAGGTTGATGAATCCCAGGTAGTCACCGCTGTTGTTGATGATGGGCTCATAGGCCGACAGATAACTGAGTTTGCCGATTTTCTCAGGCTGGAAATAGTTGGTCTGGAAATTTTCAAAAAGCTCAAAATAAGCTTGTGAGTTGATTTTTCTGGAAACAAGACCCCGGTTGAAAATTTCCGGCCTCGAAGAGACGATCAGATTGCCGTCAGTCCCGTAAATGTTAATGTCGGTTTGAAAAGTATTCGATAACCGGATCATTTCATCCGTCATCCATTCGGTCATTTCCGGTGCAATGGCAGGCTCCTTTTCGAGTCGCTGGTCGATTTCGGTTGCAATGGAATTCATTTTCCGGTCCAGGTCCTCCTGTAAGCGGGTCCGCGACTCATCAATGTTGTAGAAAATGGTACTCAGGGCTACCAGAAGAAGCGACACGAAGACAATGGAGATGATGGCAAACTGGATCTGGAATTTGAGATCGAAAGAGAAGTTTCTTTTCTTCCTTCCGGGTTGTATCAGCGGCAAAACGCCCAGGGATGTCAGAAAATAAAGTACAAACAGGTAGGGAAAGGATATAAGGTAGTCCAGAAAGGTATAGGGAGAGCGGCTCACAATCACGTAATTGTCTTCATCGGTTTGGTGGACCAGATGCTCATACTCATCCCAGGTATTGTAAGTGAATTCGCCGTCTTTGAAATTATAGGAATAGATGTAGTAATTGTAGGGGTATTCTCCATGGCGGTCTACCAGTTCCCCCCCGAAATACTTGGCATAATTGTACTTTCTGTAACTTTCCGGCTTGCGTATGGATTCATCGATGAGGAGTTCGGGGAAACCAATCCCTTCCGACTGGATGCGTGATTTCAAGTCTATGAATACGGAGACGCCGGTTGAATCGGACGATAAGGGATAGTGAAGTTTGCCGAGATAGGATATCCGGCCGTCCATATTGTCCAGGTAGTAAAAATTGGTCCGCGGCAGCGGCATTCCCTGGTTTTGCATCATAGTTTCAAAAAACGGAAAACAGGGAGTCCGGGTATTCTGGGGTTGCAGGACCAGGCTGTCAGAACCCGTGCAGATCGTAATCTGCAGGTCATACTGCCTGAAAAAACCACTGAAATAGGTGTTTTCCAGGTATTCGCCGAGTTGGGCAAAAGGGGGTATCAGGTAAAAAGGAATCATGGGATCGACGTTGATTTGCTCCTGAATCTCCACCAGGAACACTTCCGCGGCAGGGTCATGTTCTCCCACCAGATTTACAGCCATCAGTTTCTGAACCTCTCTCTCCTTTTGTTCAGTAGTCCTGTAAATTACGTCGATCGAGTAAATGGTAATTACAGAAATGAACAGGATGAGGTAACTCATCCCGTATTTTTTTGTATCCCGGTTTGTGTAGAAAAGGGAGAGCACGGCAGTGACGAAAAAAAACAGCATCGGATGGAAGGCAAATTTTCCGGTGACCATCCGGTGTACAAGGACAAAAACCAGGGTGAGGGCTGAAAGGTAAATGAGGGTTTTTTTGAAAGAAAGAATTTTCCTGACCTCGTCGGTCATCCTAATAGTCAGGAGGAAAAGGCCGGAAAGAAGCATGATCAGGGATGCAATGCCGATGGCCGTGTGAGGGGTGATCTCGTTGATCCGGTTGAGGGTGTAAGAGAGGCTTGAATTGTATATCAGCTGTGAAGTAAGAAAATCCGTTACAAAATACAGGGCGCCGGTGGCTGCGAGTAAAAAGAGGGCCAGAATTTCCGCGGGGATGCCTGAACCCTCCCGGAGAGGATTGATCCGAAAATCCCAGAACAGGTTCAGCATGAAGTAAAAACCCAGCAAAGACATCAGGAAAAAATCGCCCAGCGAAGGGAGCCAGAAGTTGAGGGCAAAATAGGTAGGTGAAAAAAAACTGATCAGTTGGCATACCCGCGGGATTTGGAAAAAAATGTGAAGCCAGTAAAGCAGGAACAGAAAAGCTGCCGTGACCAGTAGCCGGCCTGTAGTGCCGAAATTCAGGAGTGAGATCAATTTTCTTGAATAGAGCAGCAGCATCAGGAGCCCTGCAAGATAAAGCAGGGCAGGCCAGGCTACTTCCCAGGGCAGAAACGAGGGATCTCCCCGCGGAACAATGGAGAAAGCAGCCTGGCCTTTCCGGTTGTATACGGGGTATCCTTTGCCGGTTCCTGCTTTGATCAGCTCAAAGTTTTCCGGAAGGTTGAATCCGGGGAAAAACGTGTTTTGAAGATATTGGTTTTTATGCGAATAGCTGTATTTTACCAGGATAAGACCGATAAGGGTCATCGAATCAGCCTCAAGGCTGTTCAGAAGATAATAGCCATTGGGAAAATGGACAACAGGCGAATCGGGTACTTCCGGAAAGGGCAGATGATCCCGGAATGAAATGGCGCCATCCGACCAGTAAAACAAACGGTCTCCGCGATAGATCAGATAGCCGATTCCATCTTTTTCAAGCTGGTTGTTGTAAGGGGCCATTTCGCTCAGATAGCGATCGGAAAAACCTGGTTTTGAGACGATTCTGCTGATATCCTCCATGTTTCTTTCGAGCAGGATCTCCTTTTCGGCAAGTTTTTGTCTGAATTTGGCAATCATCCTTTGTTCCTGGTGCCGGCCTGTCAGGGATATTTCCAGGACCATGGCAATCCCCAGGCAACAAACAGCCAGAATCAGAAAATAATGGGATTTCAGCTTTCTTCGCATTTTCAATCGTGGTGATAAGGTTCTCCCCTGAGGATTGTCATAGCGCGGTACAGTTGTTCCAGAAACAATAAACGGACCATTTGATGAGAAAATGTCAGCTTCGACAGGGATATTTTCCCGGCAGCATAGGGGTCTACTGTTGACGGGAACCCATAAGGTCCGCCAGTGATAAAGACCAGTTCACGGCAGCCGGCAGCCATTTTTTTCTCCAGAAATCCGGCAAAAGTTCGCGAGGAAAATTCGGTTCCCTTCTCATCGAGCAGATAAACATCCCTTTTCCCTTCTATCAGCGGGAGCAGCAATTCCCCCTCTTTTTGTTTCTGGAATTCCGGGGAGCTGTTACGGGTTGGACGGATGCCGGGTACGACGGACATTTCGAAAGGGACATACCGGCTAATCCTCCCAGCGTATTCGTCAACCCCTTTTTGAAGCCAGTTTGAGTCGGTTTTTCCTGTCACTATCAAAATGACCTTCATTTTCATAATCTTAAGAAAAGTCCTAAATTTACGCTAAAATATTTTTGCCGTTCTTTTTTGCACAGTTTTTGCATAGCCAAAAGTACGAATTTATCAAAAGAGGTTGTGATGAAACCATTCATGCGAATATTCCTGCTTTCCGGTGTTTTTCTGTTTTTTGCCTTCAGCAGCGGCAGCCAGATGGTGGGGCAGATTCCCGATGATATTATCCTCGGATTAAAAACCGGAAATGCAAAGGTCCTGTCCTCGTACTTCAATCAGAATGTGGAACTTGCCATTCTGGAGAATGATAATGTGTACAGCAAAGCGCAGGCAGAACAGATTGTCAGCAATTTTTTCAACCGGTATAAGCCTGAAAAATTTACTGTGATTCACCAGGGAGGTAAAGAAGGCGCAAGGTACGTCATCGGTAACCTGAGTACCAGTCAGGAGAATTTCAGGGTCTATTTTCTGTTAAAAAAAACCACCGGGAAAGACATCATCCACCAGTTGAGGATTGAAAAGCAGGAGTGATGTATGCAGCATCTTAAAAAGATGGACGCTGTCAGTAAAAGGATTGCCGGGAAAATTATCAACCGGGCAAAAAGAGTCTCTTTGCCCTTTTTCGACGGGGTGCCGGTATACAATGTTTCCATCTTTTTCTGGCGCAGCATTGTAGACGGCTCTTTGAATACCCGGGCTTCTTCTATTGCCTTTAATTTTTTCCTGGCGCTGTTTCCGACCATCCTGTTTTTATTCACTCTTATCCCGTATGTGCCGATTCCGGATTTCCAGGATGAGCTTTTTTTCCTGATCAAGTCGTTGGTTCCCGAATCTACCTTCAACACCATTGAGGAGACCGTTGAGGATATCATCACCCGGCCAAGGGGAGGTCTGCTTTCCGTGGGCTTCATCATGGCACTGGTGTTTGCCTCGAACGGCATTTCCTCCATGATGGCAGCCTTCGATGCCACCATCCACAGTATCAACAGGCGTTCCTGGATCAGCCAATGGCTGATTTCGCTGGAGCTGCTGTTCATCCTGTGGTTCCTGCTTACCCTGGCCATTGCCCTGGTTACCGGCGGCCAGGCATTGCTCGATTATCTGGTCGCCCATACCGCCCTGTTCGATAGAATCACCTACTATCTTCTTTCCGCCGGTAAATGGATCATCATCTTAGCTCTCTTTTTCTTTGCCTACTCCTTTCTTTATTATCTGGCTCCCGCCAAAAAAACACAATGGAGATTCATCTCTGCAGGTGGTTCTCTGGCCACCTTGCTCAGCATTGTCACCCTCATCGGGTTCGGTTATTATATTAATAACTTTAGCCAGTACAACAAACTATATGGATCAATAGGAACCTTGCTGATTATTCTGTTGCTGATATATTTCCTGTCGCTGATCCTCCTGATTGGTTTTGAGCTGAATGCCTCCATCTATCAGGCCCAGTATGTAGGCAGCGGGGAGGAATCGTTGTTCAACCGGATGAAAAAAAAGCTCCTTATCGAGCAAGACAACCACGAAACTCCCCCGGACCAGTAACCCGCATTGCAGACTCCGCCGGTTCCTCTGATCCTGAAGGCTGCAACCCTCCGGGTTTTCGGGTACGGCGAAGGAGCGGCACTCACCAATGAATAGTTCTGACACCATTTGTTCTAACTAAAAACTGCTAGGTAAAATGAAACATTTTTCAGCCAGAACCATCCTGGTCTTTTTCGTGTTGTTATTGCTGTCAGGATCGTGCATGGCCCCAGCGTCGGGCGATCGTTACCTGGAAAGGTTCGAACAGTTCGTCACGAAGGTGGAAAATAACGGTCTGGAATACAAGGAAACCGACTGGAAGTGGGCAAACCGGCAATACAGCCGGTATGCAGGAGAATGGTATGACCAATTCAGGGATGTCCTGTCTGCCGAAGAAAAGGTCAGGGTTTTGGCACTGCGGGGCCGGTACTTTGCAGCCAAGGCAAACAGCAGGACTGGCCGCCTGATCGATGAAAACCTCCGGGAAGATTTGAAAAATCTCCGGAAGGGCGTTAAGAAATACCTGGATGAAAACCTGGATCAAGACCTTGAAGAGGTCCAAAATGGAATTCAGGAAATTGGCGACTCAACCAGGAAAGTGGTGGAAGAAGTTCTGGAGGAAATCAAAAAGAAAAAAGAGTAGCTGATACATACGTTGCCACCGAAACCTGGAACGCTGTTTTCAGGACTCCGGGATGTTCCCGGCTCCTTTCTGGTTTCCTCACTGTTCCGGTACTTTTCAAGGGTTTGCCAACACTTCCGGGGGATCAACACCGGGGGCCGGCTGTCTGCGCTACAGTTCTATGGGAATTCCGTTGTAGAAATCAAGGATTTTTGACCGGAATATGTATTCATATTTTGCCTGTGACAGTTGCGATTGTGCTGCGGTCAGGTTGTTCTTGATCTGGTTGTACTCAACAGTGGTCACCATACCCACGTTGAATTTCTCCTCTGCATACCGGAAGGCTTCGGCACTCGAATTAACGGCTTTCTCACTGGAGATGTATTTTTTCAGGGCTGCCAGTGCATTGGTGTAGGCCTGTTCGATATCCTTTTGCAGGAGATTCCGCATGCTTTGCAGCCTGAATTCATAGTCGGCAACCTGGATCTGCGCTCCGGTAATGCTGTTTTTAACCTGGAATTTATTAAAAACGGGAATGTTCAGGGTGAAGCCGAAGCCATACCTTTTATTGTTTTTCAGCTGTTCGCCAAAGGGGATGATCTCTTTTTCGAGAGGATTGTTATTCAGGTAGCGGGTGTAATTGTCGTTGTAGTTGTTGTAATAGTTGGCGCCGAAAGTTAATCTCGGATAGCGGGCTCCCCTGGCCTGGTCGAGAACACGTCTGGCGCTCTCCACCCGCATCCGGGAAGCCTGGATCTCCGGCCTGCGGAGAACGGCATTATTAAACAATGTCAGGGAATTGTATGCAATCGCACCCGAATGCAGATCGGGAAGTTCCGGTTTTTCGACCTGAAACGACTGGGATATGGGAAGTTCCAGCAACTGGTACAGGTTCAGGTAAGCCAGCTGCGTGCGGTTCTGGTCGTTCACCAGCTGAAGTTCCTCCCTGGCCAGCTGGGCTTCCACCTCCAGGAGAGCACCACGGGCCAGACTACCGGCATCCACAAGCTTGCGGGTCCGTTCCATTTGCTGGCGTGTGACCACCATCTGGCTTGAATCTATGGCTGTCAGCTCTTCGGCAAATAATATTTCGAGATAGAGGGCCGCTATGTTCAAAACCAGGTCGTCTTTGGCCTTTTGCAAATCCTGGATGGAGGCCTTTAAATCCAGGTCACGCTGGCGGATGATATTCTGCAACTGAAACCCGTTGAAAAGGGTAATATCAGCGCCCAGATACCCCGACAAACTGGTCGAATTGGCCTTTTCGTACGTATTATCATAGGTAAGGGAACGGCCAAAGTTGTAATTGTTCCCGATTTGCCCGTTCAAGCCGGGCAAACGGTCAGAACGTGCTTGTTCATGCTGTATTTTCTGATAATCCACAGCCAGAACCTGTTGTTTGATCTGAATATTATTCTCCAGGGCATACCCGATGCATTGCTGCAGGGACCAGGTATCCTGGGCACGAACCGGGAAAGTGCCGGCCAACGGCAGCCCGATCAGGAAAATGATTGCCAAACGCTTCATCTGTTTTCTTGTTTTATGAATCACACCCCGGAAAGGCCGTCTGATGAAGGTTTTCAGATTAGGGCAGCTTATACCGGAAGCGTTTTCTGTTCTGTAATAAAATATAAAATTACACTTATTCCTTTTCGTTGTTACTTTGTAACCTTATACACCCTTTTCCTTATCCCCTTTTTTTGGGTCTGTTTTTTCGCCTTTTAGCTTGTCTGTCAGGGAAAGACCTTCAGTGATCTCGATATTGATTCCATCGGAGATTCCCGTTTTGACCAGTCGTTTCTCATAATTCCGTGAGGATGTTTCCACTTCAACATAGGCGGTATCCTTTTCAAAACGGAGCAGGCTCTCCGGTATGGTGAGCACGCTGTCGCGCCGGTCAAGCACAATGTCGGCGTTGGCGCTGTAACCCGAACGGATGAACTGGCCCTCTTCCAACACCAGGTCGGCTTTGATCTCAAACTGAATGGCTCCGTTTTCAATTTTCCCTTTCGGAGCGATGTATTTCAAAACGGCGTGAAAGGTTTCATTGTCGATAGCTCCGATGGTCAGATCAATGTCCATGTTCTCCCTGATTTTTCCTACTTCGGTTTCGTCGACTTTGCCGATGAAGATCATATCTTTCATATCGGCAACAATGGCTATGGTGGTGCCGGCATTGAACGTGTTGGCCTGGATTACGGAGAAGCCCTCCTTAACCGGCACATCGAGTACCATTCCGTCGATGGTCGAACGAATCAGCGTGTTGGTCGTCTTTGCGGAAGTCTTGGTTACCCCTTTCCGGATCAGTTCCAGGTTGTTTTCGGCTGCCTCGACCTCCTCGCGGGCGGAGTTGTACCCCAACTCGGCTTTCTGGTACTCTTCGCGCGAAATCACCTGTTTCTCAAACAGCGATGACTGCCGGCCGTAATGGATTTTAACATCCTCAAAGCTGAGTTTTGCCCTGTTCAGCCGCGACTCGGCATTGTTCAGGCTGATCATGTCGGGAATGATGTTCACGCGGGCCAGCACGTCTCCTTTGCGGACCATCGTACCTGCTTCGATGAAAATCTCTTCGATAATTCCCGAAACCTGCGGTTTGATCTCTATTTCCTTCCGGGGTTCCACTGAACCTGTTGCTACCGTTTTCCTGATAATGTTGGTAATTTCCGGGGTCTTTACTTCGTAAAGTTCGGCCTGCGGTTGTGATTTTTTATACAAAAATCCCAACGTCCCCAAAAATGCCAGGGCCAGAAAGCTGAAGCCCAAAATCCGAAAAATCTTTTTCATCTGTTATGAATATTACGTTGTTCTGTCTGATCCCATGAGACTGGTTTCTGACTATTGTTTTTTCCCTGCATTGTTAAAATCCGGTATTCTGAATTTCTTTCATTCTTCCCGTAAGGCTTCAATGGGTTTAATCTGAAGGGCTCTTTTGGCCGGGATGGTGCCGGCAAACAAACCTGCCACTACCAGCACGGCAAGTGCCGCCAAAGCCACCGACATGCTGATCCCGGGATGGCGGAAAAATACTTCCTCGCCGGTAACAGGGCGGCTCTCCAGAATCCTGTTGATCAGTTCGAGCAATCCGACACCCATTGACAATCCGGTATAGCCTGCCAGGGTCGTCAAAACCACACTCTCCAGCATCACCTGGGATATGATGGTAGCCGGCCGGGCTCCAAGAGCCCGCCGGACACCGATCTCACGGGTTCTCTCCCTGACAATTACCAGCATGATGTTACTGACACCGATTACTCCCGCCATCAGGGTACCGATGCCGACAATCCAGGTAAGGATCGTCACACCCAGAAACAAACCGCTCATCTGTTTAAACTGTTTTTCTATGTTTACGCTGTTGAGAGCCTGGACATCGGTCGGGGATATGGCATGACGTTGTTTGATGAACCGCATGACCTTTTCTTCCACCACGCTGACAGGAACCCCTTTTTTGGCCGTGAATGCCAGAAAATGCACCTCATTGCCCATGTTGTAGGTCTGCTGCATGGTGGTGAAAGGGATAAACACCGACTCCTCAGTGCGGCCGTTAACGTTGATCCGTGTTTCCGGCCTGACGACACCTACCACCTGGTAGTAAACGCCCGAAATTTTCAGATACTCTCCCATGGGGTCTTCCCCCTTATCAAACAGAGTCTCGAAGACCTTTTCGCCGATGGCGCAGACTTTCCTTTTTTCCCGGATATCCATTTCATTGATCCATCGTCCCTTTAGGATAGTGACCGGATCGATCAGGATGTAATCGGGATAATCCCCCTTGATGTTGAAAGAACCGTTCCGTATTCCCCTGACGGTGTTGGGTCCGCTGTTGCTTCCCGAGCCAAAATTCTTGGGTGAGAGAATGTCGAGTTCCGGAATATGGTGCCTCAGATAGATCAGGTCTTCCGAATCCATATTCCAGTATCTTCCCCGTTTGAATCCTTTATAAGGTTCGCTGGTGCGGTCGGTCCAGATAAAGGCTGAATTGGTGGCAAAGCGGGCAACCCCTTCCAACAGCCCGTTTTTCAGTCCGTTTCCTGCGCCGGCCATTACAATGAGCATGAAAATTCCCCAGAAAACCCCAAAAGCTGTCAGAAGGCTGCGGATCTTATTTTTCGTCAGCACATGCCCTATTTCATTCCATCGGTCCAGGTCAAACATACTCTTAGATATCTAAGTTCTCAGTTTATAGTTCTCAGTTTACAGTTCTCAGGGCGCCCGCCTCCCGATTTATCGGGAGGCGGGTACTCAGTTTACAGCGACAACCGGAAGCCACCGGCATACGGCTGATATAAGCCGGCAACGGTAACTTTTTTGGCTATTCATCCCGCAGGGCTTCAATAGGTTTTACGTTGGCCGCATTGCGGGCCGGGATATATCCGGCCAGGGCGCCTGAAACGATGAGAATGGCAGTGGCCGAGAGGGCTGTCGGAAAGTCGACCGTGGGGTTGCGGAAGAATACCTCCTCCCCGCCACCGGAAGCCACCATCTGCTCCAGTCCGAAATTGACCACCTCCATCAGCCCCACACCCAAGACCAACCCCAGGTATCCTGCAATGGTAGTGATCAACACCGATTCAAGGAGCACCAGCCCGATCACCGAAGCCGGTGAGGCTCCCAGGGCCTTGCGGATACCGATTTCCCGGGTCCTTTCTTTTACCAGGATGAGCATGATGTTGCTGACGCCGACAATCCCGGCAATCAGCGTTCCGATACCGATGATCCAGACAAACAGCTTGATGGCTTCGAAAATCTTCATCGTACGGATGTATTCCGTAAGCATATTAAACGAACCCATGGCTTTCTTGTCTTCCGGATCAAAATCGTGTCTGCTTGCCATCTGCTGCCTGACCCTGTCGTTAATCGCTTCTGCCTCGCTGACCGATTTCACCATCCGGGTGGTAACCGTGAAGGTATGCACCCGGTTACCGCCGTTGAACAACCTCTGGGCTGTCGTAAAGGGCATGTAGGCTTGCCGGTTATCATCCGACCGGGGATCGCGCGACACCCCGACGACTTTGAAGGGTACACTTCCCACCTTGATATATTTTCCCAGGGGAACCTCCTCCTTGAACAAGGCTTTCCGGATATCATCCCCGATAACAATCACTTTGCGAAACTCATTCATGTCCAGGTTGTTGATAAAACGCCCCTGTGTGAGTTTGATCTTTTCCATCTCCATCAGGGAGGGATAACAGGTACTTGTAGAGAAAGACCCGTACTCTTTTCCATAGGAATAAACAATATCCCCCTGGAGGTAAAACCGCGATGATACCAGGTCGATATCTGTTGCTTCGGAGTTCAGAAACTGAAAGTCCCCGTTATCGAACCTGATTTCCCGTCCCTCTTTCAGCCCATTGTAAGGAACCGACGTTTTCCCGGTCCAGAGCCACATGATATTGACGGCATCGTCGGCAAATTCCTCCTTAACCCCATTTTGTAATCCGTTTCCGGAGCCCAGGAGAACCATCAGCATGAAGATTCCCCAGGCAACCGAAAACCCCGTCAGGAAAGTCCGGAGCTTGTTTTTCCGGATGGTGGCGAAGATCTCCTGCCAGATATCCACATCAAACATAGCTGAACGCACTTTCGGTTTTCATCCGCTCGCGGTACATCTTCAGTTCCCCGTTAAGGATGGTTTCTTCGATTACCCCATCCTTTAGCCGGATGATCTTTTTCGTCATCGCGGCAATATCGTGTTCGTGAGTCACGATGATCACCGTAATTCCCTGATCGTTGACCTCTTTCAAGATGTGCATCACTTCTTCGGAAGTAGCCGTATCGAGAGCTCCGGTCGGTTCATCTGCCAGGATCACCTTAGGCTTTGAAATCAGGGCGCGGGCAATGGCCACCCTTTGTTTCTGCCCTCCGGAGAGCTCAGCAGGCAGATGGTCTGCCCATTCCCTCAATCCAAAACGGTCTAAATACTCCATGGCAATCTGGTTCCTTTTCTTTCGGTTAACCTTCTGATAGTACAAGGGCAGCGCAACATTCTCCCTGGCATTTTTAAAAGATATCAGGTTGAACGATTGAAAAACAAAACCGATCATTTCGTTGCGCATCATGGCTGCCCTGGTCTCGTTCAACCCTCTGACAGGTTTTCCGTTCAGAAAATAATTTCCTTCATCGTAATCATCCAGGATTCCCAGGATGTTAAGCAAGGTAGATTTTCCCGATCCCGAAGGCCCCATGATGGAAACAAACTCCCCGGCACCGATCTCAAGGGTCAGTCCTTTTAATACATGGAGGGAATTGCTTCCCGTGACATAAGATTTATGGATGTTATCCAGTACGATCATGGCTTTTCTGTTTCTTCCCGTTGAACTGTGCTTTGACAAGCCCGGATAGTTGGTTGTAGGCTTTTCCCCGGGTCCTGTTTGCTCTCAAATTTCTCCTTAACTGAAGGGAATCCGTTATACAAACCGGTAAACAGCCTGTTTTTACCTGTAAACCTCCCATTTGAACGGCCTTATTACCCTTTTTAAGTGCTTTCCGCAAGCGGGAATTAGCCGGCTAAATAAACCCTATTGCGCAGTTAATCAAATAGATGCGGTTTTGTCAAGTGGAGATTGCAAAATGGCAGGTTTGTCTTTTGTACCCTGTTTCTAATCATTATATTTATGCCACCAAGCTTACCATAGGGAAATGCGACATTCGATGTATATCAGGGCTGGCCGCCGGCCGTTGAAGATGGTGTTTAAGAAAGGATTCCTTCTTTTTTGTGCTGTTATGGTTACGGCAGCCTGTTCCGGGTCAGGCAGGGCGATCCGGCAGTTCATTCTTTCTGAGCTGGAATATTACCCGGAAGCGAGATTGGTTGACCTGTACAAGAGTTTTTTCCAGGACGCCTATGGTCCGGGTCATCTGATTTCCGACACGGTACATGCCGGTATGTACCTGGATCAGGAACTCCGGGATTCTGTCTGGGCCGACACAGTGCTATGGCAACCCCTGGGTCCCGGCCGCCGTTTTTACCGGGTTAACCTTTCTCTGGTGAAACAGGGCATCCTTCCCCGCGATACCCTGCTGATGGGGATGGTAGCAAGTGCCGGGATGGCAGCGAATCCTGATCCGGAAACCATTTTAAAAAGGTGGAAACGGGTTTTACGCGTCCTGGACCGTATGGGACTGGTTTTTCAGGACAGGGAGGAGGATGAGCTTGCCATTCAGGCCTTACTGGAAAAAGGAGAGGTTGTCGTGCACCACAGCGACCACTTTTCGGCTGTGTACCATCCCCATTACCGTGTTATCCATGCGGCGGTATTTACATCCTGGAGAGGGCGTTTTTTGGTATCAGACAATTCCCTGGGCGAGCATAGCATTGGCAACCTTGATAAATCCTCCGATGTTGGCCCCTTTCACGTAGTTGATGTATCCGTCGTTTTCCCTGCCGTATTGCAGGCAGGTTTCATGGATGTCTTTCATGATTCTATGAAGCCTGGCGTCCACTTCTTCGCGGGTCCAGGTCATCCGCATGGAATTCTGGGTCATTTCAAGGCCGGAAGTGGCCACTCCCCCGGCATTGGCTGCCTTTCCCGGGGCATATAGCAGTTTTGCGGACTGAAAAACATGAATAGCCTCTGGTGTGGAGGGCATATTGGCCCCCTCAGCCACACAGACGCAGCCGTTTTTCACCAGTTCCGCTGCCTCTTCGCCACTGATTTCATTCTGGGTTGCACACGGCATAGCTATCTGGCAGGGCACACCCCAGGGCCTCTGGTTTTCATAATAACGGGCCTCCCGGAACTCCGCGGCATATTCCCGGATCCTTCCCCGGTAAACGTTCTTTAATTCCAGGACATATTCCAGTTTCTCTTCATTGATGCCTTCAGGATCATGGATGAAGCCGTTCGAATCGGACAGGGTAACCACTTTACCCCCCATTTGGGTTACCTTCCTGACAGCATATTGCGACACATTGCCCGACCCTGAGATGGCCACTGTCTTCCCTTCAATGGAGTCTCCCTGGCGGCTGAGCATCTCTTCTGCAAAATAGGAAACCCCGAATCCCGTTGCCTCAGGACGGAGGGGACTCCCTCCCCAACCTGATCCCTTGCCGGTTAATGTGCCCGAAAATTCATTCCGCAGCCGCTTGTACTGACCGTACAAAAACCCGATCTCCCGGCCTCCGACCCCGATGTCCCCGGCAGGAACATCCGTATCAGGACCAATATGACGGTACAGTTCCGTCATAAACGACTGGCAGAACATCATCACCTCACGGTCCGATTTTCCCTTGGGGTTGAAGTCGGAACCTCCTTTTCCCCCACCCATAGGCAGGGTGGTCAGGCTGTTTTTTAACACCTGTTCATAAGCAAGGAACTTCAGGATGCTCAGATTGACTGAAGGGTGGAACCGAAGTCCGCCCTTATAGGGGCCAATGGCGCTGTTCATCTGGATCCGGTAACCCCGGTTGATCTCCAGCTCTCCTTTATCGTTGAGCCAGGGAACCCTGAAAAGAAGGATCCGTTCAGGCTCCGCCATCCGTTCCAGAATCCTTTCCTTTTCATAAACCGGATTGCGGACTACAAAGGCTGCCAGGCTCTCCACGACCTCATGAATGGCCTGGTGAAACTCCTTTTCCTGTGGGTCTTTGGCTATCGCCCGGGCCATGAACCCCTCAATAAATTCAGCTGCTTTTTTTTCCATCTTGCAAAATCATTAAATCCGGTTCATCCGGCCAGAATGTTTAAATATTATTGTTTACACATAAAAAAACGCTTTTATTTTGATTATTGGATTAAATAATAACTGAATCGTATAAAGATGCTTAAAATATTTACAATTTGTTAATTTTGACCGATAGAGGTCATCTGATGATTTTGTAAACAAATGGTTGTATCAGGTGTATGACGGCCATAATCCGGAAGGGAATGGAGAGACTGAATGTTGAGGCAGTTCAGTTCCTTAAGCAAGGGGAGCCTTCAGAACTCTTTTTTTATTTTTTTGATTTATTTTTGCCTGGTGCCGGGAGATTGCTGGTTGTGGAGATCGGGTCGGCCCCGTTTTGAGCCCGGGCTTCAATTCTCCGGTTGCAGGAGCAGCCGCTGATCAGATTGTAAAAGATGGAGTTACAATTTATTGACAAGGGGGTGCTGGACTACCAGGCATGCTGGGATGACCAGGAGGCACTTTTTTCCTTACTTATAGCAGAGAAGGAAGGCAGGGGAGAGCCATCTGCAAACCATTATTTTTTGTTGGTTGAGCATCCGCATGTTTATACCCTGGGGAAAAGCGGTGATCCCGGAAATCTTCTGATCAGACCTGAATTCCTGGAAAAAATCGGAGCTTCCTTCTACCGGATCAACAGAGGGGGGGATATCACCTATCACGGACCAGGACAGCTGGTGGGTTATCCTATTCTTGATCTGGAGTTTTTTGGTCTGAGTGTGAGAAATTATATCCGGAAGATGGAAGAGGCTCTGTTGCTTACTCTTTCTGATTTCGGAATTTCCGGTGCCCGGAAGGAGGGAGCGACAGGCGTTTGGCTTGATCCCGACGATCCTGCCAGGGCCAGGAAAATCTGTGCTATCGGAGTCCGGGTAAGCCGATATGTGACCATGCACGGTTTTGCCCTCAATGTAAATACCGACCTGCGCTATTTTAGTTATATCAATCCCTGTGGATTTACTTCCGGCGCTGTAACTTCTATGCAAAAGGAAACGGGATCGCCGGTCGATATGGTAAAGGTAAAAGAGTCGGTAAAGGGCAGTTTCAGTGCGGTTTTTGGTAGTCTGAACCGTTGATGGTCGCTGATTGGTCTGAATTCTCTTACCGGAAGCGTCTGAACACAAGGTTTGTTCCGGACCCGGCCGTCAGTCTATCCGGTCGAATCCGCACCACCGGATGAGAACCGGGGGAATCGCTATTCCAGTGGGAGTCTGGTTGTTTTCCAGCAGTGCCGCCACGATTCTGGGCAAGGCAAGGGCGCTGCCGTTGAGGGTGTGTGCCAGTTGGGGCTTTTGCCCTGCTTCCTCCCTGAAACGCAATTTCAGGCGGTTGGCCTGGAACGATTCAAAATTGGAAACCGAACTTACTTCAAGCCATTTCTCCTGAGCAGCAGAGAACACCTCAAAATCGTACGTCAGCGCCGAGGTAAATCCCATATCACCTCCGCAAAGCCTGACAATCCGGTAGGGCAGCTCCAGTTTTTGAACCAGTGTTTCAACATAACGGACCATCTCCTCCAGGACATCGTACGATGTATCAGGATGGCAAATCTGCACAATTTCAACTTTGTCAAACTGATGCAGCCGGTTTAAACCCCTGACCTCTTTTCCGTATGATCCGGCTTCGCGCCTGAAACAGGGGCTATAGGCACAATTCCGGACCGGCAGGGACAGGGCATCCAGGATAACATCCCGGTAAATATTGGTCACGGGAACCTCCGCCGTAGGTATCATGTAAAAATTGTCAGCGGTAACGTGGTACATCTGCCCTTCTTTGTCAGGCAGTTGTCCGGTGCCAAAGCCGGAGGTCTCATTGACCATCAGCGGAGGTTGGATCTCTTCGTAGCCTTGCTGCCGAGCCTCGTCCAAAAAAAAGTTGATCAATGCTCTTTGCAGCATGGCTCCTTTACCCCTGTAAACCGGAAATCCTGCCCCGGTCAGTTTTACACCCAGTTCAAAATCAATAAGGTTATAGCGTGTTGCCAATTCCCAGTGGGGAAGGGCGTCCTTTCCCAGCTCGGGCATCCTTCCTCCCGTCCTTACAATTTCATTATCTGCTGCGCTTTTTCCTTCAGGTACCGAACGGTGCGGAACATTAGGAAGCTGGATCACCAATTCCCTGATTTGCTGGTCGATGGTGTTAAATGCCTGGTCCTGATCTCTGATGAATTCTTTCAGTTCAGAAGTTTTTTCCTTTGCCTGGTTTGCCGCTTCCGGATTACCGGCGTGCATGAACCGGCCAATCTCCTTCGACAGCCCGTTCATCTCTGACCGGGCTTTATCCACCTTCACCTGGATCTGGTTTCTGGTTTCTGTCAAAACCACGATCTTTTCCACAACGACACGGCCATCAAACCCTTTTTTGGCCAGTTTCCCGATCACTTCCTGGGGGGCATCCTGGATATACCTCAGTGTAAGCATCCGTCTGAATTATTCCATAAAAGTAAAAAAACAAAAAGGGTTCTCTGTGAAACCATTGTCTGTGGGAAAAAGAATAAGAAAAAGGTTACACAGGGCAGTGAATATCCCTGTCGGCAGGGAAGAACCTGTAAGTATTCAGTGAGCAGACCGGTAAACCCAGGAGAGATCCTTTCAGTTCCGTGAGCAGAACCAGAATCAGTTAACGCCAGGTTCCGCCCCGGAGATATCCGCCGGAACAATCGGGGCCACAGACACAAACGACCGGTTATTCTGTTTTTTTCTGAAAACCACCGTACCGTCAATCAGTGCGAACAGGGTATGATCTCTTCCGATCCCTACGTTAGATCCCGGGTGATGCCTGGTTCCTCTTTGGCGAACAATGATGTTTCCTGCCTGGGCAAACTGGCCGCCGTAAATTTTTACTCCCAGCCGTTTGCTTTCCGATTCCCGTCCGTTTTTCGAACTTCCTACACCTTTCTTATGAGCCATAGTTCCTGTTTTTTATTATCCTGCGATTTCTTCGATCTGGACCTGGGTAAACAACTGGCGATGACCATTCAGCTTCTGGTATCCTTTTCTTCTTTTTTTCTTGAAAACCAGAACCTTATCTCCTTTGGTGTGTTCCAGGACCTTTGCAGTCACTTTGGCTCCCTCCACTACCGGGGTTCCGACCCTGATATTTTCCTCGTCGCCGATTAACAGCACCCTGGAAAAATCGAGTACATCCCCTTCGGAAGCCTGCAAGCGGTGCACGAATACTTTTTTGTTTTTCTCAACTTTGAACTGCTGTCCAGCAATTTCAACAATAGCGTACATTGTGTTTCATTTATCGTTTTGCCGGTCAGGCGGGTACCTTGGAGGTTTCCGCTTATAAATGCCTGAACCAACCTGTTTTGGGATTGCAAAAGTAGTTATTCTGTAACGATTACCAAATCATTGATGAAAATATTTTCCCATAAGCAAGGAATAATTCCTATTTTTGCGAACCTGTCCCGGGGCCCAAAATGATTCTTATATTTGTTTGCGGAAACAGGTGTGTTTATTATCATGAGGAAGATCAGGCTCAATATCCTTGGATTGTCGGTAAGCCAGACACAAACAGGAGCCTATGCGCTGGTTCTGGCCGAAGAGGAGGGAGAACGGCGCATCCCGATTATTATCGGACCGGTGGAAGCCCAGGCTATTGCCATCCAGTTAGAGGGACTAAAGCCCCCGAGACCCCTTACCCACGACCTCATAAAAAACATAGCGGTTGCTTTTGATATCAATCTGCTGGAGGTCAACATTCACAAACTGGAAGAGGGAATTTTCTATTCGGAATTGTTGTGCGAAATGAGAGGGAAGGAGGTAATCATCGATTCCAGGACCTCTGATGCCATTGCCCTGGCGTTGCGTTTCCGCTGTCCGATTTTTACAACCAGTGATATTCTGGATAAAGCGGGTATAGTGCTGGAGATGAATGAAGAGCGGCCGGTCCGGCAGAAAACCCCGGGAGCAGAATCCAAACCCACTGCCGGAAAATCGGTTTATGAAAAGTTCACTCTTTCAGATCTGGAGAAAGCACTGGAGGAAGCGGTTCAGAATGAAGATTACGAAAAGGCCTCCCTGATCCGCGATGAAATTAAAAGACGAAAATAACATTCTCAATTTCTGGTATTTCCACAGAAAAAATAACCTATGAATATCCGGTACCGGCTTATCTTGATGAACTTTCTGCAGTTTTTTATCTGGGGTTCATGGTTGTTGACGATCGGGGCTTATTGGTTCCAGACGAAAAACTGGTCGGGTACTGAGTTCGGTGCCATCTTTTCCACGATGGGACTTGCTTCACTCTTCATGCCTGCCGTGGCCGGAATTTTAGCCGATAAGTGGATCAATGCTGAAAAATTGTATGGGATTTTTCATCTGGCCGGGGCTGTTCTCCTGTTTTTTATACCCCGGATCAACGATCCCTCCTTATTCTTTTGGTACATGCTGCTGGCCATGATGTTCTATATGCCCACCATCGGGCTTTCGATCACCATTGCCTACACCGCATTGAAAAGCCACCATTTCAACATCGTGAAATCCTATCCGCCTATCCGGGTATGGGGAACCGTGGGTTTTATTCTTGCGCTGTGGGTGGTTAGCCTGCTGGGATTAGAAAAAACCCCCGGCCAGTTTTATGTGGCCTCGTTATCCTCCCTTTTTCTGGGAATTTATGCTTTTACCCTGCCTGCGTGTCCGCCGCTGGCCAGAGGAATTCGTCCGGATCTCCTGAGTGAACTGGGGCTGAATGCCTTTGCTTTGTTCAAAAACCGTAAAATGGCCGTTTTTTTCCTTTTTGCCATGTTACTGGGAGCTTCGCTCCAACTCACCAATGCTTACGGGGATACTTTCCTCCACGATTTTGCCAAAATTCCCGAGTATGCCAGCCTGGTTGCCGTCAAATACCCGGCCATCATTATGTCGATTTCACAAATTTCGGAAACCCTTTTCATTCTTACCATTCCCTTTTTTCTTCGGAAATACGGGATCAAAAAGGTGATGCTCCTGAGCATGACGGCATGGGTTCTCCGATTCGGACTTTTTGCCTATGGAGACCCTGCCGGTGGCTTATGGATGATTGTCCTCTCCTGCATCATTTATGGTATGGCTTTCGATTTTTTCAACATATCAGGTTCCATATTCGTTGAAACCCAGAGCAGTCCTGCCATACGGGCCAGCGCCCAGGGGCTCTTCATGATGATGACCAACGGTTTCGGGGCTCTGCTGGGAAGCCGCATCAGCGGATTTGTCATTGATAAATACTTCAAGGTTGGTGACCAGTTCCTCTGGAAAGATATCTGGCTCTCCTTTGCCTTTTACTCCCTGGTGGTTGCCCTGTTGTTCGCCTTGATTTTCAGGCACAGGCACGATCCCGGGGAAATGAAATCGCTTCAGCATTAAATCTGCAGCGATTTTTTCTCCATTACCGGAAATACTGTACCTTTGATTAAACCCGGAGGGTTTCAAACCCGGGCACCCCTGATATGCCCGGCTGTGTGCCAACCGGTAATCCCTGTTTTCTGAGAAATCATCTTCCGGACGTTCCGGATCCGATCATAAATAAATGTACCAACATGGCTGATTTTCTGTTTATTTACAGCATTGTGGCACTGGGGGTCTTTATCAGTTTTATCCTTCCTGTGCTGAAACTCTACGCCATCAAGCCCCCTGGGGAAAAACTGTCGGAAGAAAAGAGTTCCTTTGCCCGGTTCCGCCAAGTTGCCGGTCCCTATGTGGTCACTGCGATCTTTTCCCTGGTTCTGGGTTTGCTCATCGTCGCAGCCACCCAGGAGACCCTGACCGATTGGAGAGCTGCCCTTCTGGCCGGATACGCGGGCGATTCGACGATTCAGAAATTCAGAAACTGACACCTTTTCCGTCTGATGTTGCCTCCCTGATTCAGTGGGCATCTTCCTGCAACAGGGGATACAGGTAAATCAATAGCTGTACTGTGTTCCGTACGGCCTTACCGGGCATTTCCCCTTGATGGTCCGCACCTTTCCGGTGAACCCGGACTTCGCCATTTCCGATGCAGGACCGCAAAGGCTGACCTTGTTATGGTTGAATGGCCGCTTCCTGTTTCAAAGGTTTGAATACCACATCAGCCACATCGGATTTTGCGAAGTATTTTTTGGCGAATTTCTTCACATCCTTGATGGTGATGTTTTTGATGATATCCTCAAAGTTGGCGGGGAGGTCAAAATTGACGCCGTTCTGGTAATAATCTTTCAGGACGGTCATCCAGTAGCCGTTGTTGGGTTTGGCCTGTTCACGGTCCTTGAGGATGTTTTTGACCACTTTGTCGAGTTCTTCGGCGGTGGGTCCCTGTTGTGCCAGTTTGCCGATTTCCCGGTAGATAATCGATTTCAGGTGGGCGGCTTTATCGGGATCAGTGTCGAAACTCATCTGGAGTGTTTTCTCGTTTTTGGGGTATTTTTCGCTTTGAGCGGCGACGCTGACCCCATAGGTGCCTCCCTCTTTTTCACGGATTTCCTCGGTATAGCGGAGACGGAGCACATCTTTGACCACAGTCATGGCCATATTGCTTTTCGGACTCCAGGGGGTTTCGTTGTTGTACACCACCACTACGGTCGCCTTTTTGGTTTCCAGGGAAATGGGGATCTCCTTCACCGTTTTCCCGTCGGGCATCCCTTCATTGTGATCTTTCCAGGTTTCTGTACGGGGTTTATCGGTGAGAGAGCCGATGTATTTTTCCACCAGCGGCTTAACAGTGGCTTCATCGAGGTTTCCGACGATGAAGAAGGTGAAGTCACCGGCATCGGTAAAACGATCGCGATAGATCTTTTCCATTTGTTCAACGGACATCTCCTCAAAAAGGGCAGGTGTGAGAAGTTTGGTGCGCGGGCTATAGTTGGAAAGGATGAGCTGAAGGGAGTCGCTCATGGTTTTCTGGGGGTTTTTGGCCATGTTGGTGACCATGGCGACATACCGGCTTTTCAGGGCTTCATAGGCTTCAGCGTCAAAGCGGGGTTCTTCGAACTGCAGGTAAAGGAGTTGGAGCATGGTTTCGAAATCCCTGGGAGTGGAGCTACCGCTGAAGGTTTCAAAAAGTCCGGAAAGGCCTGTGCTGAGCCGCACATTTTTGCCGGTCAGCATCTTTTTCAGCGTGATGGCGTCGAAGGATCCCACCCCGAAGTTTCCGATAAAGTCAGAGACCATCATGCCGGAAGCCAGTTCCGAAGGGGTGTAAAGGGAAGTACCGCCGGGGCTGATGGCCTGCAGCAGAACGTTGTCCTTCTGGAAGTCGGCGAAACGGTAAACCACCTTGGCTTTGTTGCCCAGGGTCCACTCCGTGGCATTCATGTCGGGGAGTGCTTTGGTGCTGACAATGGGAGAGCCCTTCAGTTCCTTGTCGATCAGGGAGGTGGCCACGGCTTCTTCGGCGTAAGGTTCTATTTCGGCGGCATCGACCTCTTCCAGAACCGCCAGGGCTTCGGCTTCGTTGATCAGTTTCACGTCATCGCCTTCGGGGCCCATAACGATGATGACCTTGTTCTCATCAACGATCCACTGTTTGGCTTTGGCTGAAAGTTCTTCCGCGGAAATGGTGGGCAGCAACTGTTGCAGGGCTTCATAGTCAAAATCGATGGAGGTCAGCGGCTCGTTGGTGAGGAAGTGATTGACGATATCATCGAGGTACTGGTCATTTTTGATTTTGTCTTTTTGTTTCCACCGGGTTTCGGTTTGGGTCAGCAGGTTGCTCTTGGCGCGTTCCAGTTCGGCATGGGTGATGCCATGGCGTTTCACCCGCTGGGCTTCCGTGTAAATGGCCTTCAGGGCTTCACCGGTCCTGCTGGCATGGGCGTTACCGGCTATGGCCATAACATTGTAGTCGCCCATCAGTTTTCCGTACATGATGTTTCCGGCGACAAAGGGAGGCTGACCCTTTTGCAGCAGTTCTGTGATTCGGTCACGCATGATGCTGTTAAATAGCCTGGTGCCGATCTGATCGCGGTAGTACATCAGGTTCTTGTCCTTCGGGTCTGTTCCCGGATGCTTGATGTACAGGCTGACCGAGTAAGAGGGTGATTCCGGATCGGTGACCAGGGTAAACAAGGTCTCCTTGTGGGGAGGTATTTCTGCCCTGTAACGTTCCGGAGGATTTACTTCGGCAGGAATGGCGCCGAAAAGAGTCTTGATCTTTCCTTCCACTTCATCCACATTGATATCGCCCACTACAGCGATGGCCTGCAGGTCGGTACGGTACCAATCTTCGTAAAACTTACGGAGTGTCTCGGGCTCGAAGTTCTTGATCACGTCGAGGTCGCCGATGACATCGCGATGGGCATACTTTGAATCCTTAAAGAGAACCTCGAACATCTTTCTCTGCATTCTGAAGCTGGCATTCCTGCCTGTACGCCACTCTTCTGATATGACACCCCGCTCCAGGCCGATCTCATTATCGGTCAGCAGCAGGAAATCGGACCAGTCGTTCAGCACCAGCAGGCAGGTGTCTATCAATCCCGGGTGGTTTACCGGCACATCGCTCAGGTTGTATACCGTCTGGTCGGTCGACGTGTAGGCGTTGATGTTACGGCCAAAGGCCACCCCGTGTTTTTCAAGGGTGTTGATAATCCCTTTGCCGGGGAAATGCTTCGTGCCGTTAAAGGCCATGTGCTCCAGAAAGTGCGCCAGTCCGTTCTGGTCGTCCTCTTCGAGGATGGCCCCCACATTCTGGATAATGTAAAAACTGGCCCTTTCTTTGGGCTCTTCGTTGTGGCGGATGTAATAGGTGAGCCCGTTTTCCAGTTTACCGATCCGGATGTCCGGATCGACAGGCACGGGAGGCTGGGCCAATTGAGCCCTGACGGTAATAGATAGTCCTGCCAATAACAGGACCAGCAGCAATTTGTTAATTTTCAGCATCACAAATAATTATGTTAAATATTTCAATGTGCTTGTTAATAAACCAGTCGGTACTTTAGTAACCACTATTCTTGATTAATTACAACCGGTGCAAACATAAGGAAATTATTTAGGCTGAATGATTACTTTTGCCGGTCCATTTTAATTTCCGGAAAATGAAACATGTTGTTCTGTTGTTGTTTGCATTGGCAATTCCGCGACTCATTTTTTCACAGGAAACTCCCGGCAAAACAGATACCCTGAGAAAGGAAGCGCTCAATGTGTACATGGAAGCCACGGATTATATCCGCAGAGAAATTCCTTATGTCAATTATGTCCGGGATATCGGGGATGCTGCGGTTTATGTTATTTCCACCAGTCAGAGGACTGGTTCAGGAGGGAATGAATATACCTATTTCCTGGTCGGGCAGAACAGATTTTCCGGCATGAACGACACCATTTCTTTTGTCACAACACCTGATGAAACACCTGAAGGATTCAGGATGAAGGAGGTAAATACGCTGAAAATGGGATTGATGCGGTTTGTGGCAAAAACTCCGCTTTCGCGGTTTATCAACATTTCCTTCACCGCGCCATTGACACAGACCGTTTCTACGGACCGGTGGAACAGTTGGGTTTTCAAGGGTTCCATGAATGGCTATTTAAATGGGGAGAAAACGTACAAAAGCCACTACATTTCGGGTAATCTGTCGGCAGCCCGGATTACAGAAGCCTGGAAAATGAATTTCAGCACTAACATGAATACGAATCATTCGAAATACCTCATTGAAGATGAAACGATCAGGAGTAGCTCGGAATCGGCCTCGGCCTCGGCACTTATTGTGAAAAGCCTTTCTGACCATTGGTCGGTGGGCGGATCCCTGAGGGTAGGAAGTTCCAGCTACAGTAACCAGAAATTCGGGTTTAATGTCATGCCCGGAATTGAATATGATCTGTTCCCATATTCCGAATCAACCCGGAGGCAGTTAAGAGTATTGTATTCTGCGGGTTTCAAGCGGGAGCATTACAGGGATACCACCATCTATAACAAGACCAGAGAAAACCTGTGGGTACATTCGCTTGAAACCTCATATGAGGTGGTCCAGAAGTGGGGATCGATAGATTGCAGCATTGAATATGCCAATTACCTGCACGATTGGTCGAAGAACAACATCTCATTTAACGGGTATTTGAATTTGCGAATAGCCAAGGGGTTGTCGTTTACCTTCGGGGGAGGGGCGTCGTTGATCCATGACCAGCTCAGCCTTGTCAAGGCGGATCTTTCGTACGATGAAATCCTTCTCCAACGGAGACAAATGGCCACCAATTACGAGTATTTTACCAGTTTCGGGATCACCTATACATTTGGTTCCATTTACAACAATGTGGTCAATCCACGCTTTGGCAACAGCGGTGGGGGGGGAATGACCATCATCATGAATTAAGTCCGTGATCATTGCCCTTCCCGGGGCTAACCCTGATTGTGTGGGGTGATTTCACCACCGGCCCAATTGCAGAAGTTTCAAGTTTGGTTTTCGATGATAACGCTTTATATTTGTTTTGTTTGTGAACCAAGGATATGACCATCAAGAGTTACGAAGAGATCAATGAGAAGATCAGGGCCGGAAAGGCGGTGGTGCTCACGGCCGAAGAGGTGGCTGAAATGGGCCGGACGGCCTCGCCTGAGGAGATTGCCAGGAAAGTGGATGTGGTGACCACAGCCACTTTCGGCGCGATGTGCTCTTCCGGGGCATTCATCAACTTTGGCCATTCCGATCCTCCGATCCGGATGGAAAAGATCAGGATTAACGGGGTTCCTGTTTACGAAGGGCTGGCCGCCGTGGATGGCTATATCGGTGCCACAGCCTGTGATCCTGAAAAGCCGGAATACGGCGGAGCCCACATCATCCAGGATCTTGTGGAGGGGAAAACCCTTGAGCTGGAAGCCTGGGGTAAAGGCACCGACTGTTATCCCCGGAAACAGATCAAAACCACCCTGTCGAAAGAGAGCGTCAACGAGATCTTTCTTTTCAATCCCCGCAATGCCTATCAGAATTACAATGTGGCGGTCAACAGCACGCGCCGTATGATTCACACCTATATGGGAACCCTGCTTCCCAACCTGCGGAACGCCACATACTCCACAGCGGGAGAACTGAGTCCCTTGCTGAACGATCCGGAAATGAGAACCATCGGCATCGGTACCCGCTTGTTTCTGGGGGGTGCCGAGGGGTTTGTGGTGTGGCCGGGAACACAGTATAACACCTCCAAGCCGGTGAACGAATACGGGATTCCTGTCAGCAATGCCCGTACCCTGGCCGTAATCGGCAACCTGAAGGAGATGTCGCCGGATTATCTCCGGGCTGCCTATATCGACAAATACGGAACCACCCTGTTCGTGGGTATCGGCATTCCCATTCCGGTGCTGGATGCAGAGATGGCCCGATTTCTTTCCATACGCAACGACCAGATCGAAACCTCTGTCCTGGATTATGGCACCCCGGGGACTCCCAAACTGGGACAGGTGACCTATGCAGAACTGCGTTCCGGGTTTATTACTGTCCAGGGGCACAAGGTGAGGACAGCGCCTGTGTCCAGTCTGGCCAAAGCCCGCGAAATTGCTGAAATTCTGCGGAAACAAATCACCTTGGGGAATTTTGAGCTGACAGCCCCGGTAAAGATGTTCCCGGCCCATGCCTCGGTAAAACCGTTGATCCTAACCGGAAAAGAAGAAAAACCATGATTAAGAAGCGTTTCATTCTCAACTTCCCACCCGACAGCGGAGATAAACCGCTAAGCTACCACCTTGTCAGGGATTACGACATCCGCATAAACATATTAAAGGCAGAGGTCTTTCCCGGCAAACGTGGAAGTCTTCTGCTGGAAATGCAAGGCACCCATGCCAATATTAAAAAGGGAATTGCTTACCTAAAGAGCCATAATGTGGAGTGTGAACCCCTCGAAAAAAGGATCCGCTTCAGGGAGGAGCAATGCATTGATTGTGGTAACTGTGTAGCTGTCTGCTTTGCTGGGGCACTCACCATGGAGGACCCCGACTGGAAGCTTCATTTTGATAAAAGCTTGTGCGTGGTTTGCGAACTGTGCGTACCCGCCTGCCCCCTTAACCTTTTTGAAATCGATTTCTGATAATATGGGTGCCCCCAGGCAGTAAATCCATCCTCTGAACCCTGGTTTCACAAGTGCTAAGGCTTTTCATCCGGTCAGGAGTTTATTTTTTCCGGTTTTTTGCTATTTTTGAGAAAATGGCCCGGAATCGCAGAATCCGTCGATCGTTGCATACACGTTCTGTACATCCTTCCGGGAGTTGAAAAAGGAAAATGATGAAATTCAGAAGCTATTCTTTAAACAACTATTTAACCATCCCTCAAATCAGGAAGTTATCCAAAGAAACTATACGAAACATTGAAATCGTAGGTACCGTTCTGCCCTTTAAGGTTAACAATTATGTTATAGATGAGCTTATCGACTGGGACCATTACGAAGACGACCCGCTTTTTAATCTGACCTTTCCGAGAAAAGAGATGCTGTTGCCTCGTCATTTTGATGAAATGGCAGCCGCCATTGAAAAGGCCGGGAGCCCTGACCATCAGAAGGAGGTCAGCAACAAAATCCGGCTTCAGTTGAATCCCAATCCTGCCGGGCAACAAAACCACAATGTTCCGGAAATTGACGGCATGAAGCTTTTCGGTATTCAGCATAAATACCGGGAGACCGTCCTGTTTTTCCCGAGTTCGGGACAAACCTGTCACAGCTATTGTACCTATTGCTTCAGGTGGTCGCAGTTCGTTGGCATGGAGGATTTAAAATTTGCCATGAAAGAGACGGAACTGCTTTTCAGGTACCTGGAGCGTCACAAGGAAGTTACGGATCTTCTGTTTACGGGCGGTGACCCGATGACCATGTCTTATAAGGTTTTCAGGAAATACATTGATCCGTTTCTGTCGGATTCGCATCGGACCAATATACAAACGATTCGTATCGGCACGAAAGCATTCAGTTACTGGCCTTATAAGTTCCTGACAGATAAGGATGCAGGCGATTTCCTCAGGTTGTTTGAAGAAATCACTGCACGGGGGATAAACCTGGCTTTTATGGCTCATTTCACGCATCCCAGGGAACTGGCTACCGAAGCGGCAAGATCGGCCATTCGCAGAATAAGGAATACCGGTGCACAAATCCGGACACAATCCCCCGTGGTGAAACACGTAAACGATTCTCCGGCAATCTGGTCTGAAATGTGGAGACTACAGGTGAATCTGAATTGTATTCCCTATTACATGTTCATTGCCAGGAATACAGGAGCGCAGCATTATTTTGCCGTTCCGCTGGTGGAAGCCTGGGAAATCTTCAGAAAAGCGTACCAGAATGTGAGCGGAGTTTGCCGGACGGTACGGGGTCCCAGTATGTCGTCCTGACTTGTGACATTTAGTGCGGTAATAAACTCCACTCGGCTATGAGTCCAGC
>CAZYUA010000006.1:0-139566 GCA_964650525.1 uncultured Prolixibacteraceae bacterium | reverse complement strand
CGAAAGGAAGATTAGAAAAAAAAGAAGCCGCCTCGGTTTTGAGACGGCCTCTTTTCTTTTCAGTTCAGGAGTTACCTGACAAGCAGTTTTTCGGTCGTATGATACCAGGTCTGGCTGACAGCGGGCATATTCACCCCTGCGATTTTGTCGAAAACGGATGTTCACTCAACCTTCAAACAGAAAAAGTCATTCCTCTGCAGCTGGAACGATGTATTTTCAAAAATTTTTCTTAACTTTTTATCGGTGTTTTCAAACCGTCAGTTCAGACAGGCCGGAAACACCGGAAGCACCTAACCTATCCTGGCAACAGGGTGTACCCTGTCCGTATCCGGGACGGAATCCGGGTCATCATCCGTCAGATTGTAAAACATGAAAACACAGCAGGGAAGGCACCTCTTCGTCAATCAGGGTATCCTTCCATGGTTTGCAGACCGTCTTAATCCAGAAATTTATGAACAAAGGATTTCTTGTCGCATTGATGGTATTTTATCATTGGGGAGCCATCCTGCACAGCCAGTCGGCATTTGAGAAGATATTCCGCATAGGGAACCAAGGCACAGAGGTCTGCGCTCTCTTTCCGCTGTCTGACGGGTACATGGTTTTATCTCAGCATGGCAGGGGAATCATCAACTTCACCAAGCTAGACAAGACCGGTGCTTATGTCACCGGTAAGGATGTCTTTGATTGCCGCGGGGGTTTTATCATGAAAGCGTCGATGGCATCTTCAGGCGATTTTCTTGTAACAGGTGTAGCCAACGAGGAGGCTGCAAGCAGCAACAGCAGGCAAAAGGGTTTTTTGCTGTTGGTTTCGCCTTCCCTGTCCGTTGACAGTTATTTTCTGATACCCACCACCGGCAACGGGGATTCCTGGACCAGCGGCGCCATCAAAACGAGTGACGGTTCCCTGGTGGTTCTTTCCAAATCGACTCTTACTTCCGTCGGAGGTATTGACAACCTGTTCGTTGTCACCAAACTGAGCGGTTCGGCTGGGAAAATTATCTGGCAGGCTTCTGTACTGGCAGGGAATGACAACACAGTGTTTGACATTGCGGAAACGCCGGCTGGTTACGAGATTTACGGCGCCATCAAACACAAAGAAACCAACTGGAATCTTTACCTGGGAACCATCAGCACGGACGGTACGGAAATGAAACGTCAGCTGATCATTGGGGGGAATGACTGGGACGGGGCCTATGACCAGCTGGTAGAGGCAAAGCGCAAGGTATACAACAATGCTTCCGGGATTGTGAATTTGGATGCGGGGAACCTGGTGGTGGCTGCTACCACCCGGTCTTTCGGAAGCAACAAATCAGGGGGGAGTGAAAAGGAGGGCAAATCCATTCTTTTACTTTCTGTCCCGGTTGCCGGTGACTCGTTCAATTGGGCAGCCCTTCTTGATGGCCCTGACAACGAGCGGGTGTTCGGACCATTTGGCAGCGGCAATCTTATCAGCCTGAAAAATGGGGACCTGTTACTATCGGGGTATACCAATTCCACTGGTACGGGGGTTCCCTATCCCGGTGGATTCTCCTACCGGTTTTCTGCCACTGCAGCGGGTATGATAACGCCCGGATGGCAGCAACTATTCACTCCGCCCAATAATTTTTCACCTTTAGGCCTCGCTGAAGCTGGTGACGGGAGTATATCCATTATGGGTGGCAGCGGGGCTTCCGCAAAAGAGGGGATTCTCATACAGACAACCCCTGAGGGGATCACCACTGCAGGATGCATATCAGCCAATTACGGAAATCTCAAGCTTAAAAGCATCACTCCTCCTGTGATGACAACCACGAATGCCACACTGCTGGGTCCTTCCATGAACATGCCTGAAGCCGATGGGTTTTCTCTGGCTACGACAATCAATGAAATTTGCGGTTCTCGGACCACAGAACCGGCAAAGGAACCGGTTATCGGAGAAGGACCTCAAAATCAGAATATTGCTAGCGGGGAGACGGCATTTCTCTCAGTGCTGGTGACAGGTACACCGCCCTTCCGCTACCAATGGTACCAGGGGTTCAGCGGTGATGAGACCAAATCTGTGGGGATTGACTCGTGTGTTCTTCTGACACCGGTTCTGACACAAACCACCCGCTATTGGGTAAAAATATCCAATGCAGGCGGTACGGTGCGTTCCGGAACGGCAGTCATCACGGTAAGGGACTTTGCCTGGTCGCAGGATGGCTGGGCTGACAACAAACAATGGCCGTCGGCCCTCACCCTGGGAATTGACGGCACCCTCCTTGTCACCACCCAGGATGTGGTTACCCGGTTTGGCCCCAACGACTGGCCCTGCAGCTCCCCCCCGGGGTATCTGACGGCTCTTGATCCTTCGAGCGGGACGGTTCGCTGGAGCCTCAATACCGGCCATTCGGCACCCCCTGTAGTAAATAAGACGGGTGTTGTGTTTACCAACATCCTGAACCGGATCTATGCCATACACCCGGGAACCGGGATCACCACCCTCCTGTACACGGCAGACCGCAACTTCACCAGCTCTCCGGCATTGTCGGCTGACGGGACCCTTTTCATTGGGGCCGGGACGAAAGTGATGGCTATCAGCACCCTTACCGGAGAACTTATCTGGGAGGAGCCCACAGATAAATTTGTCATTCAGCATCCTTCCATTGGGGAAGATGGTATTGTTTATGTGATTCCCTGGCGAATGTCGAGCCGGATGTATGCATTTTACCCGCATAAAACCGTGACGCAACTGAAATGGACGGCCCAGATCAGCGGCTTTTTCAGCACACCTCCTGCCATCGGTGAAAAAGGAACCATTTATGCGGGTGCGGGAAGCAAACTGGTCGCCTTCGATCCGCAATCAGGGGTCGTCAAATGGTCATTCACTACCCCCATTGCGCCGGCCGGTTATCCGGTAATCCGGACGATAATGTCGGAACCGGTGGTCAGCAATAACGGTACCATTTACTTTTCTGCGCTGACCAACGATGGCGGCGCGTTGTTTGCCCTCCATCCCGAAGGGTATCCCAAATGGTCGTTCCGCTCGGGACCCTGCCAATACACTTCTCCGGTATTAGCCCATGATGGCACCATCCTCTATCCCGCCGAAGATTTGCATGTGCTGAATTCCGACGGCACAGAGCAATGGTCGGAGAAGGGAGCAGGCTCCCTGAGTCCCGTCCTGTCTGACGATGGTACCCTTTACAGGGGTTCATGGGATAACAACGGTATCAATGTTCTCAGAACCAGCCACGGAGGGTTGCTGACAGCCCACTGGCCTGCCGCCGGGCATGATCCGCAGCGCACAGGCCGTTATGACGGCAGTTTTACCGGCATCGCACCGATCTTCACCCTGCAGCCTGACAACCGGCTGCTGAAAAGCGGTCAAACGGCCACCTTTACGGTGGAAGCATCCGGCGACCCCGTCATTCACTACCAATGGTTTGAGGGTATCGCCGGAGATCGATCCAAACCTGTCGGAAAAGACACTACCATGTTTACCACACCTCCCCTTACGAAGCTTACCAACTATTGGGTAGAGGCTTTCAACAACTACGGCAGGGATATGAGCAACACAGCAATTGCCTCCACCGGAAATGAAGGGGAGTTCAGGTGGTTTTTTAACACCAACCCCTCCTTCAGCCCCAAGGAAGACGGCGAAATTACAGGAGGGGTGGCCCTGGCGGATGACGGAACGCTCTATTTCGGAGTGGAGGATGCGCGGTTATTTGCCATGAAACCGGACGGCACAGTGAAATGGATTGCCAGCGTAAGAGCGTATGAGAACAAATACGAGATTGAGAATCACATGTATTGGGCAACTCCGGTTGTTGGCGATGACGGTACTATTTACATCAACACCCTGGGGTATTATGATGAAATCATGTCCGGCGCAGAAAATGGAGAGCATAATTTCGGATACCTGTGGGCCATCAATCCCGACGGGAGTGAAAAATGGCGTTATGAAACCGGCAATTTCCTGGCTGGAAGAGGTTCCATGTCGCCCTGGCTTAAAGGAAGTGTAGCCATCGGGCACGACGGCACCCTGTTTGTGGTCAGCCATGACGGCGTTTTGCATGCCGTGAACCCTGACGGTACGCTGATATGGAAATTCCACGCCTGGAAATACAAGGGATGGCTTCGCGGTTATGAGGGTAACACACCCGCCATCGGTATGGATGGGACCCTCTACTTTGCTGCGGGAGGCGAATTTAAACTGAATGACATGCCTTCCATGGAGACACGGTTGTTCGCCGTCCGGCCCGATGGAACCTGCAAATGGGATTTTCTCTTGCTGTCAGGAATGGTCTTCTACAGTGAATATTCGCCCACCATCGGCGGCGACGGCACCATCTATGCCGATAATGGAGACGGATACTCGGCGAAAATCTTTGCCATCCATCCCGACGGAACCGAGGCATGGCAGTTTTCCACCGGAGGGAACACGGCTTCGCCCGTAGTGACAGGCCCCGACGGTACCTTGTATGTTGGGGGCAGTTCCTATATCAATTCAGCTAACAGGATCAGGTTATTTGCACTGAATCCCGACGGAAGCGAAAAATGGCGCTATCCGAAAGAAGGAAGCAAGGTAAAAACCGGCTTTTCGTTTGCCACCCCCGTGGTGGGTGCCGACGGGAATATCTATTTCGGGATCCCCGGCGATTCAGATGGTCATATCTATGCCCTCCGGCCCGACGGCTCAGAAGTATGGAGCAAACCCCCCTGGGTGGGGAATATGCATTACTCTTCCCTGGTCATCGCGCCCGATGGAACCCTTTATACGGGAACAGGAGAAGGGTTTACGGATGTTTTTAACGGGTTTTTATTCGCCATCAACACAAAAGCATTCGGAGTAGCCAACTCAGCCTGGCCGATGGACGGGCATGATCCCCGGCGTCATCACCGGGCCCCCGGATTTCCACCCTGCGAGGTTCCGCTTATTACACATCAGCCGGCAGATACCACACTCTTGATGGGTGAAGCCGTCAGACTGACCGTGAAAGCGAACGGACCCGGGCTTCAATACACCTGGTACCAGGGAAGCGACCGGTCAAAACCCGTGGGAACAGGCGACAGCTTCACAACCCCCGACCTGGCAGAATCAACAGCGTATTGGGTGCAGGCAACCAACAGCTGTGGTGCTGCCAACAGCCGCAGTGCAGTAGTTACAGTCATACCCTTACGAACCATTGATCGATTGACAGAGGATCCGGGAATCCGGATTTTTCCAAACCCGGCCGGGAAGCAGGTTTCCATTGAAAGTCCCTGTTCAGGGAACCGGGGAGGCTCCATCACCCTGTATGACTTTTACGGGAGAAAAGTGCTGGAAAAACCTGTCAGGCCAGGTTCACCCCTTACCACCATTGATGTGGCCCATCTGAACGGCGGAATCTATTTTGTCAGAGTCCAGTCTCCCAATCACGCAACCACCGGCAAACTGATAGTATATCATTGACAATCCCGGCACGAAGCATCCGGCTCCTGGGTTGATGATTGCCGGCTTCCCCGGCAGCCGGTTCAGGGAATGAAACAAAACCGGACTGGGCCAGGTCCATCCCCCAGCCGGGACATTCGGCTTTCTCCTGCCTTTCATTCACCACCGGTATTATTGGCCGGATACCTCTTTCATAAATACAAAGGAGCCCCCGCCCTGTTTCAGAACCATCTTTTTTTCTGAAGGGCTGAGCTCCAGTGCGATCCCGGCTTGCTCAAAACTGAACCGGTCTTTCCCGGTGGCTTCCAGCGGGAAAGCCGGCTGACCGGTTCCCTGAGCTTCCAGCCTGTCTTTCTCCCTGGTTATGGTGATTTTCATTGTTAACTGCTCAGACGACCAGACGCCTGTGTACGCCTCGTCACCGGTAAAACTATGGATGCCGCTGCGATGGTACAACAGCTGTTCTACGGTGATCTCTCCCGACTCAGGCAGCTGAGGGAAGTATTTATCCAATGTTTCATTCAGGCTGAGCTTACCTGCCTCAATCGCCTTCATAATAAGAACGGTGGTAAAGGTTTTGGAAATGGAGCCGATGCGGTAACGGGAGTTGGCATGGGCCGGGAGGTTTTGCCAGAGAGGTTTATAATTGCTTATATTCGCGGGCGATTTCCGGATGGGTACCCAGGTAATCCCTGAAATAGGACTCAACGTTTTTCCCGAAAGGGTTAAACAAAATGATGAAATACGTAACGATGCCCATGCTGAGATCCGGTTTTTAGTTCTTTTTTTTGTTTAAGGAGTTTTAACCACATTTAATCGGAGATTTGATTCGCCGCATCTATCTTTGCAGGCAAACAGTCAACAACAATCAGCTATGAAACAAACAATTGTTTTATCATTCTTTCTTTCATTACTATTCCACATGAAAGCCCAGGACTTTACTCCTGCAACCGGGACTTCAGGAACGGTTGTATATGAGCAGATCGTCCAGTTAGATATTCACCTGGAGGGAGAGTCAGCTCAGTTTGCCCACAGGTTGCCCAAAGAAAGGAAATCACAAAAAGTGCTTTACTTCGATACGACCCATTCACTTTATGAGAACCAACCGGAAGAAGAGGACCAGGCCATGGAGATGGGATCGGGGGGGCCCACGATGATGGTCAGGATGGTGGAACCTGACAACAAAGTATTTACCGATCTTTCGGCGAACAGGCAGGTCGAAAAACGGGAATTCATGACGCGGGAATTTCTGATAGAAACTGGGATAAACCCATCGGAATGGAAACTGACTGGTAACCAGAGAATCATCCTGGGTTACCCTTGCCAGGAAGCAGTCAAAGAGACCAAAGATGGCAGGACAAGTGCCTGGTTTACCCCGGTGATACCGGTTTCTGCCGGTCCGGGGAGTCATGCTGGCCTGCCGGGAATGGTGCTTGCCGTGGAACTTAACGGCGGAAAGCAAAGTATCACGGCCCTTTCCGTTTCTTTTCAACCAGTTCCTGAGAAGACATTTGTCAAACCTGATAAAGGGAAAAAAGTCACCCGGGAGGAGTTCGACAAGATTGTAGAAGAAAAGATGAAGGAGATGGGCGGAGAATCGGGTCCCGGTGGCAACCGTGTGATGATCAGGGTGCATCCATAAGCGATAGCAACAAATGGGAAAAATCCTTCTGATTATTCTGTGGCTGGCTGGTTGTTCCGGAGTTCTTGTTGCACAGACCCATCCTTTGTCGGGGGATGTGATTGGGGAAGACGGTAAACCCCTGGTTTATGCCTCCATACTGCTGTTAAATCCAGCCGATTCAACCCTTCAGTTTTTCGGGATCACCAATAACCAGGGGCATTTCGACATCAGAAACATCCGCAGAGGCAGCTATCTGCTGCAGATTTCCTTTATCGGCTACCAGACCCTGTACTGGAAGCTGGCCATCCCGGTAGAAGAAGAAGGGAAGAGTGCCGGAACCATTGTCATGAAACCACTGCCTGTTGAGGTGGGTGAGGTGCAGGTGACCGGGGAGCGGATTCCCCTGATGATCCGTAAAGACACGGTAGAGTACAATGCTGCGGCTTTCAGTCTGAAAACGGATGCGGTTACGGAGGATCTGCTCAGGAAACTGCCGGGGATTGAAGTGGACCGTGCAGGGAATGTGAAGGCCATGGGTGAAGAGGTGAAGAATGTGTACGTGAACGGGAAGGAGTTTTTCGGTAGTGATCCGAAAGTAGCCATCAAAAACATTCCGGCCAAAGCGGTGGACAAGGTACAGGTATACGACAGGAAATCGGAAGAATCGATGTTTACGGGCATCAACGACGGCAGCCGGTTGAAAACCATCAATCTGAAGCTTGCGGAAGACCAGAAAAACGCCCTTTTCGGCGATGTCACAGCCGGAGGCGGCACCAGTGAAAGATACCTGGGCAGTGCAAAAGCCTACAAGTTTAACGACAAAATCCAGGTTGCCGGACTCGGGATGATCAACAATGTGAACCAGTTCGGTTTTTCGGTAAACGATTACATCAATTTCAGCGGGGGAGCCGGAAGCATGACGGGCTCCGGAGGTTCCATGGCCATCCGTATCACCAGCGACGGGAGCTTCCCTGTAAATTTCGGCCAGCCGGTCTCAGGGATGAATACGTCGGGAGCCGGAGGAGTTAATTTTTCGAGGTCAACCGGACCAAACAACCGGGTTTTCATCAGCTATCTGGGTAATGGATCCGAAAAAGAGCTTGAACAGACGACAAAAAGTGAAAATTACCTGACACAGGGAGGCTTCCGCCAGGATGAAAATCTCAGCCAGACCCAGGTTGACGGGGCCCACCGGATCAATTTCGGCTGGCGTAACCGGATTGACACGATCCGAAATTTGAACCTGGATGGTAACCTGGCTCTGATGAATGGAGACAATTCACGCCATCTACTATCGCAAAACTCATCAGACCCTGTTTCAGTGAGCAGGCTGGAGAGCATGACCCACGAAAAAAGCGACCGGTTCTCCGGTAATGTGAACGGTTCGTATATCAGTAAAATCGTACCCGGGAAAACAGTCCTTGAAATCACAGGCAGCACCGCTTTTGCTTCAGGCATGAGCAAAACCGGTTTCACAAATAAAACAACCATCTCCCCGGGAAACCAGGTAATGAACACCAGCCAGTTCCAGGATAACCAAACCCGGCAGGTCAGTTTTTCGCTGGGCTCCGTTTTTACACAGAAAATAGGCCCATTTCTCTATCTGGATGCGGGGTTCAGATATGGCGCCCAGGAAGATATCCTGGACAGGACACAGGGAATCCCACAGCCTGATAAACAGGTGATTGACAGCCTCAGTCCCCGGTTTGAAAAGCAATACAGTTTCTACCGACCGGGGGTCACCCTGAACAGGAACAGGGAAAAAACGAGGTTCTCACTGGGCATCCAGGCAGAAAAGGGAATACTGGGGAAAAACCGTGAAGGTGAAAAACCGGATAAGAACAGGTATTTCTGGTTGCTGCCCTCCTTATCGTACGAAAATGAGTACAGAGCCGGCAAAAGGATTATGCTGAACCTGGGTTCATCGGTGAATACGCCGCCGGTAATCCAGTTGCTGCCTGTCGCCAACAACATCAATCCGCTTTCGGTTGTCAGAGGCAATCCCAGCCTCAAACCAGAACTTTCGAACCGTTTGAATTTCCACTGGCTCTATTTCGACCAATTTTCATTCACATCGCTGTTTGCCGGGTTGAACGCTGCTTATACGAAAGACAAAATCAGCTGGGACCGGGCAATCGATGACAACCTGAAGCAGTTCAACACCTATTACAATGCACCGGGCGATTTTTCGGTTTCCGGGAATGCCAGCCTCTCAACACCGGTAAGACGTCTTGGACTCGAACTGAATCTCAGCCTGGAAGAGAGCCATACCCGGGGCTACAGCCGCATCAACACCGTTGAAAATGTCTTCACCAACCGGAGCCACCGGATATCATTCAGCGCGGAAAACAGGAAGAAAGAAAAAACAGACCTGAACACCGGGGTGGAAATGACGTTCACACGTTCGGGGTATTCCATACAAGAGGACTTAAACAACCAATATTTCGATCTTTCCTGGTTTGGCGAAATCAGGGTTCGACCCAACAAGAACTGGAATCTGGAAGCAACCGCTGACATTACCCGGTATACCGCCCGGAGTTTTGGGGAAGCAGTGAATGTGCCTCTTCTGGGGATGGAGGTTACCCGGTACCTGCTGAGAGACAAAAGGGGTACTCTCACGCTCCGCTGTTTTGACCTTTTAAACAGGAACCGGATTGTGGAACGTCTGAGCGAGCTGAATTACCTCCGTGAAACCCGGTCCAATAGTATGGGCAGGTACATTATGCTGACGTTTACCTACCGGCTGAACAAGTTAGGCACCCTTCCCGGCAATGTGGATGTGCGAATGATTCGCAGGTAAAAGGCTTCCTGAACGATTTTTTGAAACTCTTCCCGAATCAGGCAGGAGAGATCCATCCATGAATTTTGTTTTCCGATTAAACCTCGTTACGGGGTTATTGGAAGGGAAGAGTCGGTTCTATGAGCTCATTGAAATCGACCGGGCCAGCATCCTTGGAGACATCGGTAACACAGCGGTTTTCACATATCAGGGTCCGCATTTTATGTCTGGCAATAAGCGCATAATCGTGGGTCGCCATTACCACTGTTTTTCCCGCCTTCCGGAGTTGAAGCAGTAAACCCAGAATCTGTTCCGAGCTTTCGGGATCGAGGTTCCCGGTAGGTTCATCAGCAAGGATGATGGGCGGATCGTTGAGGATAGCCCTGGCAATGACAATCCGTTGCTGTTCTCCGCCCGACAGGCGGTGGGGCATTTTTGCCAGGTGTTTTTCCATATCTACCATTTCCAGAACCAGCCGGATACGCTCCTGAATGGCTTTCGGTTGTTTCCAGCCGGTGGCTTTGAGCACAAATTCCAGGTTCTCCTTCACATTGCGGTCAAAGAGGAGCCTGAAATCCTGGAAAACCACACCCAGTTTCCTGCGTAAGAGGGGAATATCTTTGGGTTTCAGGGCATGAAGGGGAAACCCTGCTACAAAGCCTGTACCGCTGACCAGGGGAATTTCCGCATTAAGGGTGGTAACCAGGCTGGATTTCCCCGTTCCCACTCTCCCGATGAAATAGACGAATTCACCTTCCTTAATCTGGAGATTAACATCCTGAAGTACAAGCTCCTCCCTTTGGTAAATATCGGCATTTATCAGTTCAATGATGTGTTGCCCGGCCATGATTGCAGCTTTTGGTTACGAAATTAATCCAAACTTTCTATTATCCCCTTTATAATAAACGAAAGTAACTAACAGTTATTTGTTGAGAAAAAGGTTGTTACCATACACAAATCCCCCTTGCTTTAACGTTATTTTAGATAGGCAATCGGGAGCCGGGTTCCGATTGCATGATTTTTGTGTACCCGGCGGTGAGTAAAACAGAAACGGAATGAAGAAAAAGAAATCATTAGCGTTCCTTGGGGTCTTATGGCTGCTGATCTCCGGGGTCTCCGCCCAGGAAACGGAGTATTTTCAGGCCTTGCAGAAGGAGATTGCCCTGGGAAAGGAACTCTTCAGGACCGGCAAGTACAATGCAGCTTACTACCAGTTTGAGAAGGTCAGGGAGCGCAGTGACGAAAAGTCAGAAATAGCCTCTGAAGCCTATTATTATATGGCCCTGTCGGCACTCCGGTCGGAGCATGTTACCGGAGAGAAGATGCTGGCGGGATTTATTTCCGACTATGCCGACAGTCCGTACAGCCATTACGCCCGGTTTTACCTGGGAGAATACCATTTCGACCGGAAGCGGCATCCCCTGGCATTGAAAACGCTGGGAGGAGTAGACCGGGAAGGGTTGAACGAAAGCGACCGTGTTAAATGCGGGTATATGATGGGGTACAGCTATATGCTCACCGGAGAGCAGGACCTGGCGCTCAATGAGTTTACCCTGATCAGGGATAAAAAACACATCCTTGCCCGGCCGGCCCTGTATTACTGGTCGCACATCCAATACCTGAAAGCACGGTATGACGAGGCCCTGGAAGGATTCCGGCAACTGGAGACAGATCCGAATTTTTCAGGAATCATACCGGTTTACATCAGCCATATCTATTACAAGCAGGGGAAATACGATCAGGTGGTGAATTATATCCTGCCACTGATCAACGATGTGGAGGAGTCGTACAAATCAGAACTTGCCAAGATTACCGGGGATTCCTTTTTCCATTTGGGCCGATACAGCGATGCAATCCAGTTCCTCGAATACTACCATGAACAACCCGGGACCAAGTCAAGGGAAGATCAGTACATTATGGGGTATTGTTACTACCAGACGGGGGCCTATGAGAAATCGGCACCGTACCTGGAAAAGGGTTCCCGGGGTAACGATGCTACTGCACAGAACAGCCTGTATCACCTGGCAGATGCTTACATCCGTACCGGGCAGAAGGAAAAGGCACGGGTTGCGTTTGGTTCAGCCTCAGAGATGGAGCAGGATGATAAGATCAGGGAAGACGCCCTTTTCAATTACGCCAAACTGACCTATGAATTATCCTATTCCCCCTTCAACGAGACCATCAAGGCCTTTGACAAATACATCAGTCTGTACCCGCAGTCGGAGCGGAATGCATCGGCCTACCAGTATCTGAGTGAGGTTTACATGGTTACGAGGAATTACAAGGATGCCATCCGTTCGATTGAGAAGATAACTCCGCGGAGCAGTGCCATCAACAGGGCATATCAGCGGGTCACCTATTACCGGGGTTTGGAGCTTATGAGCAGCGGATCGTACGAAGAAGCCGCAGACCATTTTGACAAATCGCTGGAGAACCGGCAAACAGATGCGGTCACAGCCGGAGCCCGGTATTGGAGAGCGGAAGCGCACTACCGCACCGGGGATTATAATTCTGCCATTACGGGGTATAACGAATTTTTGAAGTCGCCGGGTGCCACGGCACTTCCGGAATACAACGAAGCTTACTACAACCTGGGGTACGCCAGTTTCAAGCTGGAAGACTACCGGCAGGCTGCCACGCATTTTAACCGGTACTTGTCAGCCAATCAGGGAAGAAGAACCCAAAAGGTGGCCGATGTATACAACCGGCTGGGCGACACCTGGTTTGTGGCCCGCAACTATGGGGAGGCCGTCAGGCATTACCAGCAGGCCTTCTCCCTGAAACTTTATGACGCTGATTATGCCCTGTACCAGCTTGCTTTCTGCAGCGGTTTGCAGCGGGACCAGCAGGCCAAAATCAGCCAGTTGAGCAACCTGGTCTCCTCTTATCCCCAGTCGGCTTACCTCGACGATGCCATCTTCGAACTGGGACGCACCTATGAAAGGGAAAACAACTACAACGAAGCCAAAGAGGAGTACCAGAAAATCATCGACCGTTTTAAAACGAGCACATTCTATCCCAAGGCTTTGCTTCAACTGGGACTTATTCATTACAACAAGTCGGATTATAAAAACTCGCTGAAGTATTACAAGGAGGTGGCGGAGGGTTTCGGTGGCACGCCGGAAGCTCAGGCAGCCCTTCTCGGAATCAAAAACTGCTATTTCGAGATGAACGACCTCGACGCTTACTTTGCCTATGCCAACAGGTTGGGCAGCAGTCCCAATGTGACGGTATCGGAAAAGGACTCCCTGACCTACCTGTCGGCCGAAAAGCTTTTCATGGCCGGTGACCCGGGTGCTGCAGCCGCCCTTCGCCGATACCTGGACCAATATCCGCGGGGCAGCTTCGTGCTCAACGCCAACTTTTACCTGGCTGAATCGTTGTACAGCCAGGGGAAATACAGCGAATCGCTCAACCATTACCTTCATGTTTCCCGTCAGCCTGTGAACCTTTTCAGCGAAACCGCCCTTGCCAAAGCTTCTGAACTGCTCTACAACGCCGGCCGTTATAAAGAGGCGCTGGAATACTACGAAAAGCTGGATAAGATGGCGGGAAATGACTGGAACAAGGTGAAAGCGCTGGCCGGCATGATGCGGTGTCAGTTGAAGGAAGGAAAATACAGGGAAGCCATTGAAAGCGCCGCGCTGCTTAAAAAGGCAGAAAAGGCTGGCGCTATTCTTATCCGGGAAGCCCATTTCGTTGGCGCAAAATCCAACTATCAGCTGGGTAATTACGATGCAGCCCTGTCAGGCATGCGCGAAGCCTCCACTGAGACCAATACGGAGCAGGGTGCCGAAGCCAAATACCTCCTTGCCGACATTTATTTCAGAAAGCAGAACCTTTCCTCCTCTGAAAAGGAAATTATGGATTTCATCGACAAAGGAACCTCGCATCAATACTGGCTGGCCAAAAGCTTTATCCTGCTGTCGGATATCTATGTGGCCCGCAAGGATGATTTTCAGGCCAAGCATACCCTTAAAAGCCTCATTGAGAACTATCCGGCAGAAAACGACGGAATCCTTACCGACGCAAGGCGAAGACTCAGTGAAATGGAGGCCAGGGAGAAAAAAGAACAGGACCAGTCCTCAGGTAATCCCATGCAGATTAAATTGAACTAATTTCCGGAAAATTATGGATACAAACTATAAGTTACTGTTACTTTTCATGGTGATTCTGACGATAGGTATACCAGTACCAACCTGGTCGCAGGATACAATCCGCCAGGAGGTGGAGGTGGTGAAATCGTATACCCCCGCATCCATTGATGCGGAGAAGATCAACGAAAACCCTGTCATTAAAGACGAGGCGTACAAAAAGCCCGATTTCTCCTATTCCATTTTCAGTTCACCGGTCTTTTCAACCTTGTCGGTGAAAGATCTTCAGGCAGCGACCGTTATTGGCAAACCGGCCGACAACCCCGGATTCGGACTCGTACGCGCCGGTTTCGGGAACTACAACAAGCCCTATGGAGAGCTCTTTTTCAACAACAAGGAAACCAAAAACTCGGTCTTCGGATTGCATCTCAGGCATCTCAGCTCTCACGGCAAGCTGAACCTAACAGGAGGAGACAGGGTCAAAGCCCCCTTTTCAGACAGCGAGGCAGAGATGTTCATGAAATATATGTTTCGCCGGTCTACGCTGTCGATGAATCTCGGTGTCGACCACAAGGGATTCAGGTATTACGGATACCCGGGTGATGAATCTGGTGATTCGATACCCGCCTTCCTCAAAGACCCGCTGCAGGAATTAACCTTTCAGGGAAACAAACAGGCTTTTACCCGGGGTGGGATTCAGATTACCCTTCAAAACATCATGACCTCGCGGTTGGACCCTGCCACCGGCTTTACCTTTCAATACTACCGTTTCGGCAACAAAACCGGGCAGAAGGAGCACTTTTCGAATTTTACGATGGACTTTCATCGGCCCGCCCATACGCTTGTCTACGATGTAAAAGCAGGTGCAGAGTATTCCGACGTGTCGGAAGTACAGCCAGGCACCAGTATCCGACCGGAAAGCAGGAAACAGATGTGGTTGTTTTTCAAGCCTTCTGCCCGCTTCGGAAATCAGACCATCAACCTGACCGGGGGGTTCAAAGCCTGGTTCGTATTTGGCCAATACGATGGAAAGATCTTCAAGATAGTACCCGACATACGGTTTAATTTTGTCCCGGTCAAGGAAATCATCAGCGTGTTTGCAGGCATCGACGGGAATTACCATCACAACCACTACTCGGCAGTGGCCTATGAGAATCCGTACATCACGCCCATGCTAAGCGTTGATAACCATTTTGAAAAACTGAGAATTTACGGAGGTTTTGACGGAAAGATAGCCGCGAAAACCAATTTTAAAATACAGGCTGACCATTCCGAATTCACCGGCTTTCCTTTTTATTACCTGAAAGGTTTCCAGCTTCCGACGATGGGTCCCCTTCCCGGGCCCACCTTTGCCGACAATACCTTCCATGTTTTGTACGATGATTTGAAAACGCTGAAATTCAATGGCGAAGTCACCCACCATGCCGGCGACAAACTGAACCTCCTGGTAAGCGTCAATCTGTACAAGCACACACCTGCCAACCAGGAGAAAGCCTGGAACCTGCCCTCCTTCGACGGCACCTTGTCGCTTGAGTACAAAATAACCGAAAGGCTGGGGGTCGCTGCCGATTTCTATGTCATCGGAAAAAGGGATGCCCTGCTGCACCAATTGCATGCAGCACCCGATTCTATCAGCCTCTTGTCATCAATGTCCTCCCATCAATATATCCTCGACACGGCTGTTGACCTCAACCTGCGGGGGAGTTACGAGATCTCTGGTAAACTGGCTGTTTTCTGTCAAATGAACAATTTCGGGTTTCAGAAATACGAACGATGGTTAGGTTATCCGGTGCAGAGTTTCAACCTGTTGGGTGGCATCAGCTATTCCTTCTGACCATACAGGCCCTGCTCTGTTAAGGCAGACAGGGTATTGACGGTACCCCTTCCGGTAAAGGCAGAGAGGACTGTATGAACATCCCAATAAAACCGCTGGCCCTATCCATGTGGATTATTGCTATATATTTCTATTTCAACTATTTAGCTAATGTTAAATAGTTGATAAATAATTTGTAAAATGGCTCTTCCGGAGTCTCCGGATTTTTTTACCCGCTTGGAATTGTTACCTTTGCAACAGGTTTCGACAGCGGGCCCTCATAATTATATATTGCTGAATTGCAGCAGTTTTTGCTTGCTGTTCCCATGACCGGAAGACTTTGGAGAAATCAATAAATCGTAGTACAAGGAAGGTGAAAATGAACGAAACAGAAAAGAGCCTGCAGCCTGCCACCAACGGGAATGGTAAAGGACATGGAAACGGCAGTTATGGGGCAGACAGCATACAGGTACTGGAAGGACTCGAAGCTGTCAGGAAAAGGCCGGCGATGTACATCGGCGATGTCAATGACAGAGGATTGCATCATTTGGTGTACGAAGTGGTTGATAATTCGATTGATGAAGCGTTGGCCGGATATTGCCAGAATATTGAAGTGATTATTCATCCCGACAATTCGATTACCGTCAGGGACGACGGGAGGGGGATTCCGACGGAAATCCACACCAAAGAAAACCGGTCGGCACTGGAAGTGGCTTTGACTGTACTTCATGCCGGCGGAAAATTTGACAAGGATTCCTATAAAGTATCCGGAGGGTTGCACGGCGTTGGGGTTTCGTGCGTCAATGCTTTGTCGACCTACATGAAAGCGGAGATCCACAGGGACGGGAAAATATGGGTCCAGGAATACCATATCGGCAAACCCCTTTACAGTGTGAAGGAAGTTGGTGCTACCGGCACTACGGGGACCATCATCACGTTTAAACCAGACGACACCATTTTCCAGACCACCATCTACAAATATGATATCCTGACGGCCAGGCTTCGGGAACTCGCCTTTCTGAATGCGGGCATCCGGCTGGTGATTACCGACGAAAGGGTGGTTGAAGAAGACGGAAGTTACAAAACCGAGACCTACCAGTCAACGTACGGACTCAGGGAATTTGTTGAATATCTGGACGATTCACGGTTAAAACTGACACCTGAGATCATACATGTTTCGACAGAAAAGAATGGAGTTCCTGTCGAGATTGCACTGCAGTACAATACTTCCTATTCCGAGAATGTCCACTCCTATGTCAACAACATCAACACCATTGAAGGGGGATCGCATCTGACCGGTTTCAGGCGTGGACTTACCCGGACCATGAAAAATTATGCCGACCAGTCGGGTATTCTGTCAAAACTGAAAATCGAGATCAATGGGGATGATTTCCGTGAAGGATTGACGGCAGTGATCTCTGTGAAAGTAGCGGAGCCGCAGTTTGAAGGCCAGACCAAGACCAAACTGGGCAACTCAGAGGTAACTGCATCCGTAGATCAGGCTGTAAGTGAAATGCTTACCAATTATCTGGAAGAGAATCCCCGGGCTGCACGCATCATTATGGACAAGGTAATCCTGGCAGCACAAGCCCGTCATGCTGCCCGCAAAGCCCGTGAAATGGTCCAGCGTAAAAATGCTCTTTCGGGTGGAGGCCTTCCCGGAAAATTGAGCGATTGTTCAGAAAGGGACCCGGCAAAATGCGAGATTTTTCTGGTTGAGGGAGACTCTGCCGGGGGCACCGCAAAACAGGGCCGCGACCGCCGGACCCAGGCCATCCTTCCCCTGCGCGGAAAAATCCTCAACGTCGAAAAGGCCATGCAACATAAGATCTTTGAGAATGAGGAAATCAAGAATATCTTCACCGCCCTCGGGGTTACCATCGGTACCGACGAAGACAGCAAAGAACTGAATCTCTCAAAACTCCGGTACCATAAGATCGTTATGATGACCGATGCCGATGTGGATGGCAGCCATATTGACACCCTGATCATGACTTTCTTTTTCCGGTATATGCAGGAGCTGATCCGCCGTGGTCACTTGTATCTGGCCACTCCTCCCCTATACCTGGTAAAAAAAGGAAAAAAAGAGGCATATGCCTGGTCGGAACAGCAGAGGCTTCAGCTAATCAATGAATGGGCAGAGGGTAACGAATCCGGGGTCACCATTCAGCGGTACAAAGGGTTAGGTGAGATGAATGCAGAGCAGCTTTGGGAAACCACGATGAATCCTGAATTGCGGACCCTGCAGCAGGTTACCATTGAAAATGCTGCTGAAGCGGACCATATATTTGCCATGTTGATGGGCGATGATGTCCCGCCCCGCCGGAAATTCATCGAGGACCATGCCATCTATGCCAACATAGATGTGTAAAAAAGACAAAAAGCCCCAAAAGACTCAGACAAACGACTCAGTATTGAGTTGGCAAGTCTGTGTTTTTACATTCTGAATACTTTCATTCTACTATCTTTTAGTCTAACCCATGAACATTTGTGTTTATTGTTCATCCAGCAATGCCATTGATGAGATCTACGTCCGGGATGCCGGCATCCTGGGAGGGCTGATCGGCAGCAGGGGTCACTCTTTGATCAACGGGGGTGCTAATGTAGGTCTGATGGAAGTGGTTACCATTTCTGCCAGACAGGCAGGAGCCCGAACCCTGGGCATCATTCCGGAAAGAATGCAGGAAAGGAACCTGGTATCCAATTTTTCGCACGAAGTGGAAATCACCCGGGATATGTCAGACCGGAAAGCCAGGATGCGCGAACTGAGCGACGCCTTTGTAGCCCTGCCCGGAGGATTTGGCACACTGGAAGAGATACTCGAAGTCATCACTCTGAAACAACTTGACTATCATCGCAAGGCCATAGTATTCCTGAACACTTCCGGTTTTTATGCGCATCTGTTCAGTCAATTTGAACACGCTTTTGCCGGACATTTTTCGAAACAGGAATACCGTACTCTGTACCATATTGCCTCCTCCCCTGCTGAAGTCATGGATTTCCTTGAAAAGTACACACCGGGGCCGATCGTTTCCAAGTGGTATAAGGTTCCGGGCGAAGAGTTGTTTCCGGGCAAGGACTAGACAGGTGAATAAGCCACCCTAAGGTGCTGTTAAGAGGAGGCTTCCGTCAGGGCAGGAACTTTTTCTCTGACAGGGATTCCGGCCGGGATCATTGTTTTTTCAAGGGCTTCGGCCAGGTCAACCACCGGGATTTCCCGTTTGCCGGCTGCGAAAGTTTTTTTACATAGCGGGCAGGAGGTAACGATGTAGTCGGGGGCGTTGGCGGAGAGCATGGCGTAAGCTGCATCGGTAATGGCCTTCCGTTCTCCCGGAGCAATAGAAAGGTTTGCCAGGCTTCCACCACAGCACAAGCTGTTTTCGCGGGTTTGGGCTGTTGGCACCAGGTGTCCTATCCGGCGGATGATCTCCCGTGGCTGATCGTAGACGCCGGAACCCCGCCCCAGGTCACACGGGTCATGATAACTAAAACGAAGGGGGGACTTTCTGAAGAGGGCAGGGCTTTTTTGCACCAGTTTCCGGAAATATTGGGTGTGATGCTCCACGGGAATGGTAAGCCGGTATTCTTCTTTGAAGACCTTGTAACAGATCGGACAAGTCACCAGCAGCAAGGAGGCACCTGATTGATTGATCCCTTGGGTGGTTTGCCGGATAATGGCTTCCGCCTGGGTCATAAAACCCGCCTGCATGGCAGGCCTGCCGCAACAGAAACCTCCCTTTTCATCCAGAACCGCATAACGGATGCCTGCCCTGCTTAGAATAGCCCCGGTCGATGCCATGATTCCCGGTGTCAGATGAGACATACATCCGGCAAAGTACAACACATCCACTTTTTCCTCGGGCTCCTGGGCAACCACTTGCCAGGAAACCGGCATTGCCAGATGATCGACCCGTTTTACCCTTTCCATCAACCGCAAATGATCAATCCCGATATCGACAGGACAAGCCGAGGAGCAACGTCCGCACATCAGGCAATTTTCCACCGCATCCCTGTCAGGCTGATGATAGCGCAGGTCTCTCAGGAAATAGACTCCCTGCGGATGCTGAATACCGGCATCGGCCGGGAGTTGGCACACGTTGGTGCAGATACCGCACCGGGAACAGGCATTGATCTGAAAATCCCCGTATCCGTTGTCATATTTTTCCTGTTTCAGCCCCCAGTGCTTCAGGAATATGAGACCTGCTTCAGAAAAAATATGCATATACCTTGAGTACGGCATCGCCACGAAAAAGCCGCCCAAAGCCAGGGAATAAGCCCACCAGGAGGGTTCAAACAGGTATTCGAGCGGAAGAAATCCGGCCAGCAGTTCACCTGATCCGCGGGTAAAAAACCCGCCTGCATGATAGATACCTGCCGTCACACTTTCGGCCAGCCATCGCAACGGAAATATAAACCACAGAAAAGCAAGCGCTATCCGGTCGGCGCGGATATGGCGCGTGGTGTGTTTCATACCCAGCATCCGGGAGCGGAACCGTTTTGCCACCGCAAGGGCCAGCCCGCTCAGCACAAAGAGGAGCAGAAGGTCCATAAGGGTAAGAAAGAAAATCCCCTTAAAATTGACGGGTATTCCTCCTGGATAGAAATACTTAAGGAAAATCGGCAGGTAAGGAGGATTAAACCCGTCGTGGGTAAAGAGCAGGGTCTCCAGTTTTCCGACAACGATCAGGAGAAACCAGCCGAATGCGAGGCTCATGTGCATGTAGCCCAGCCTGGGGTTGAAACGGAAGATCCGCCGGTGCAGAAGGGACTCCCGGAAGACTTCCCGGAGTGCGTGGAAGGTTTTGGTAGTAAATATTCCGGAAAGGATGCGTTTGCGTTCTGCCGGGGAGGTTTTTTTCAGCCATTTCAGGAAACAGAAAGGCATATAGCAAAGGATGAAGACCGCTCCGATAACAAAAGGCCAGACGAAAAAAGGATGGTCAGAGATATTCATGGAGCAGGATTTTCAGGTTAAAGAGTACTGACCGGGTATCCACATTTCTTGGGCAAACGAGGGTGCATTTTCCGCAGAGGAGGCAAGGGGCAAGGACACCGGCGGCCTGTGGCAGTTCTCCGCGGAGGAGGAGCAGGTGGAGGTACCGGAAGTTCATCCCGTCGCGGATGACGGTGCAGGTAGCGCTGCAGCTGCCGCAAAAAAGACAGGCCCGGAATCCCGGAACTTTTTCCGCCAGGGCTTCATACAAATCCGGGTCGACGAGATCCAGGTTCACCTGGCTCGATTTTTCAGTGGTAAAGCCCCATTTGTCATTCATGGTTTCCAAACTTTTCTGACAGGTAATCGACAACAGAAAGGGCAGCAGCTTTTCCCTGGTTGACAGAATCGGGTATGGAGGCGGGTCCTGCGCAAGCGCCTGCGACAAAGAGGCCATTGGTATGGGTGGCTCCGGGGATCCGGAATTTGCTCCGCTGTTCAAAGAACCCCGCAGGGTCTTGCCGGAGTTGCAGAGCCCGGGAGAAAGTTCCTGTGCTGACAGCGGGTTCCATGCCGATCAGAAGGACCAGCCAATCAGCGGTCACTTTCACGGGGCGCCCCATCAGGGTGTCCTCCGCCTTCAGCTGAATGGCACCGCCCAGGGTAGAGGCAGCCTCCGATACCCGGCCCCGGATGAATTGAATGCCGTATTTTTCCTGGGCTTCCTGGTATAACTCCTCGTATCCTGATCCAAACATGCGGAGATCCATATAGAAATTGAGCACCTCGCATTCAGGATACCGTTCCCTGACGGCGATAGCCTGTTTGACACCGGTTATGCAGCAGACCCGGGAACAATAGTGGTTACCGGTTTTAGCGTCACGGGAGCCCACACAGTGAACAAAAGCCACGCGCCCCGGAGGTTTGCCGCCCCGTTCCAGTCCCAGCCGGGGATCGTGGAGCAGGGGTTCCAGCTCCGCGGAGGTGACCACACCGGGGTAGATACCATACCCGTATTCTTCCTTCCTGGCCGCATCGAAGAGTTCAAACCCGCAGGCCAGGACGACAGCATGGTAAGAGGAGACAACGGCATTTCCTGTCTGGAGGATGAAATGGCTGTTCTCCTGCCGGATGTCTTTGACCTCAGTTCCTGGATACAGGGTCAGGTCGGCCCCAGCCAGATCCTCCATCCATTGCTTCAAGATGGGGGCTGCCTCTTCCCTGCCGGGGAAAAGGGCTTGCCAATGACGCAGGTGGCCTCCCTGGTGTTCTGATTTTTCATACAGATCAACGGTAACCCCCTGTTTGCTGAGAGCCAGGGCAGCAGCCAGTCCCGCAACGCCGGCACCCACCACTGCCACCCGGTATCCCTTCCTGTTTTCCATTTCTTAAAGCGGGTTCCTTGCGGTTCTTCAGAGACAACAATAGTCGGGAACCAACGGTTTACCAATGTTTTTCCCCTGGGCATTGAGAAACTTGGCCTCTGGGGAGTAAGCGTATCCCATTTTTTTCAGAACCGGTTCAACATCTACCTGGTGCATCTGGAGTCCCAGGTCCCAGGGATCGGCACCCAGCACCAATCCTGCCATCTCTTCGTAGGTAAGCACGGGGATTCCTTTTCCCCCAGGGCCGAAAGTCATTCCTTCCATTTCCCCGATGGTGTACTGCCATTTATCCATAAACATGGAGCATCCGGGACAGTTAGACACGATCAGATCGGGTTTGCAGGGAGCCAGCGATTCCAGCTTTTTCCGGGTGTTGGCAACGGAGTAGCCCCTGTTTTCGCGGATGACATAATTTCTGAAGCCAAAACCACAGCAATGGCGACGTTCGGGATAATCGAGGACATCGCCGCCCCACGATTCCACCATTCCCGACAGCACCCGGGGAAATTCTGCGCCCCCGACCCCTTTATCAGGGAAGATTTTGGCATAGTGACACCCAACGTGTTCGGCAATCCTCAGGGGAGCCCCTGATTTGGCCGAAACCAGCGAATATTTTGCCTGTTTGCGGATTTCCTCCCTGAACTTGTAGATCACGTCGGATGTATGCACCAGGTTCTCAGGAATGGTAAACTCCCGGCGGGTGGCCTTCCACAGATGCTCACGGGTTTTTGCCAGCAGTTCAGGGTGATGGTCCCACATATGCAAAACCTCGTTATAAATACCGAAAGAGGTAACACAGGAGACCAGGAAGTTCCTGTAACCGGTTTCATTCATCAGCGAAAACTGTCTGGCAACAATTGTCATGATCGTCTGCAGCGGAATCACATCCGAATGGTAAGCAATGCCTGAACAGGAGGTATGCCGGGGGTCGTCCAGGATGTCTTTGCCCAGGTGCTTCCTGATGATGGTCAGAAAAAAACTTTCCGATCCGGGGAAGAACGTCTGCCGGATGCAACTGCGTACGAAATAATAATGGTCGTCGGCTATGTTTTTCTGGTACGACTGCCAGGAAAGACCTCGTGTATCGGGATTCATACAATCCTTATTCGGTGCTGTAATATTCTATTAATGTAAAAAGAGTGTCTCCGCCGGTTTCAGCAAAGATGCTCTGCAATTCGCCCATGGTTTTCCCGTCTATGTTTCTCATGGCACCGGGACCCTCCTGGTAGATATTCGCTCCCAGTCTGTCATACACGTCTTTCCGGTTTTCGTATATCCACTCCCAGACGGGACCCTGTTCAGGATGGAGCTCAGGGATCAGGGTATCGGGATGGACGCAGTAGCCCGTTCTGCGGATATTCTCACCCACTGTTCTTTTTATCGTCAATTGTTGCCTTCCTTTTTGAGAGAAGACAAACAGGCCGGTTTCCAGGGAGACTTTGCGGAGAGCCTGGATGATCATTCCGGGAGTATTTTCGCGGGGGCATCGGGTTTTGCACGACATGCACTGACCGCAGCACCAGATTGTGTCGCTTTTCAGCAGCTTTTCCAGTTCCTCTTCGTTGTATTTCTGGACCTGGATCATCACTTTCCGGGGATCATATTCGTAGAACTCGGCTGCCGGACAAATGGCAGTGCAAACACCACAACTCAGGCAGGCTTTGAGCCCGTCGCGAAACCTTACATCTTCATCAAGCCTCTGTAAATAGGTCATCCTGGTATAGCCAATAGTATGAATTTCCCCGGTCAATCGATGGAGGGTGCGGACTCCGCGGAATTCAAATCAAAACTACTTTCCCGGATTTTAAAATAAAACAGTTGAAAAACCTATTTTTCGATTACGTATTAATACGCATCAGGGGAGTAAGTTGTTTTTCATAGCCCAGGCAACCAGGTTCGCCGTGTTACGGCATTGGGTCTTGTTGAGGATGTTCGCCCTGTGTTTTTCCACGGTTCTTTTGCTGAGGAAAAGCTTGCCGGCAATCTCCCCGGCAGGGTATCCATGACAAATAAGCTCCAGGATTTGCAGTTCGCGTTCGGAGAGGATTTCGTCTTTGATGATGGGGCGGTGGGTGACCAGTGAAACCAGCATTTCCTGCGAAAAACAGTTTTCACCCGCATACACCTTCCGGATGGTGTGGACGACATCGGTAATATAGGAGTCCTTCCTGATGAAACCTCTGACCCCGGCCTGAATCATTTTCAGGTAGTATTCCTGTTCCCCGTACATCGAAAGGGCCACAATCCGCAGGGAAGGATAAAGGGAGAGGGCAGAAAGGGTGGCTTCTATGCCATCCATTACTGGCATGGAAATATCCATCAGGGTAATATCAGGCACGCCCGTCTTCAGTTTTTCAAGGAATTCGGCACCATTGGCTGCCTCCCAGATAACATCCAGACAAGGATCGGATTTCAGAAGTAATGAAACCAATCCCTCCCTGAACAGGGCGTGGTCATCCACCACGGCAATTGTGATCTTTTCCATGACGAAATCCTGTTATCCGTGAGTTATTCCAAAATTTCAGCGGGGCAGGTAATAAATACAGAGAATCCGTTGCTCCCGGCAGGGTTCATTTCGATTTTGCCCCCAACTGCTTTTAAGCGGGATTCGATATTTGAAAATCCCATCCCGGGGTGTCCGGACAGGTCTGTTCCGGGGGGAAGTCCAATGCCGTCGTCCCTGTAACTGATAAACAAAAGATTACCGGCTTTCATGAGCCTAATGTAGACAGCCGAAGCTCCCGCATGGTTCAGGGTATTAGAGATGAGTTCGCACAGCACCCTGTAAAGGGCCACTTCAATGGTGGGATGGAAACGCTGGTTTTCGATGTTTCCTTCGGTTTCGAAAGCGATGACTTTGCTTTCCGAAATTTTAGCGGTAAATGCCTTCAGGGCACTTAGCAGTCCGAAATTCTCCAGCACATGAGGGCTAAGGTTATTGGAAATCTCCCGGACAGCTGTAATGGACTCACTGGCCACCTGTTTCATGTTGTCTACCAATTCTGCCTGGTCGCTTACCTCGGGCAGGTTCAGTGCAGAAATGGACATTTTCAGGTTACTCAGCAGGGGGCCGAGGCCATCGTGCAATTCTTTGGCGACCCTTTTTCTTTCCGATTCTTCTGTTTTAATGATCGCATCCAGCACTTTCCGGTCAAGTTCTTTCTTCAGGTTTTCCGCTTCGCGCAGTTTGTTGAAGATCTTCCGGATGAAGATAATTCCCACCAGTAAAAACAGGGAAATGGTAACCCCCATCCAGCTGATAGCCATGCCGAAGGTAGTGACTACCACAACGCCGTCGACCACCTGGGGCAGTTCATACAGCAGCCGGACTGCCATCATAAGCAATGCAGAGGAGATGAGAATCCAGGAGATGTTATAACGGGTCCTTTTAATCAGTCCAATGGCCAGGATGGCTGTTGCCACCTGCATAGCCACCGACAGGAGCATTGCAATTTTCAGAAACATCTATACGGGTAAAAATCCTTCAAAAACAAAAACCGCAGGTCCTTTGAGCCAGATATCTGAAAACCGGTTGCCAACAAGTCGGAAAGAGACGGAGAGATTTCCGCCTTTGGCTTTCACCTGAAAGGTTCCTTCAGTAAGGCCGGTTTTCAGTGCAGCACAGAGGGCAGAGGCGGTTATGCCCGTACCACAGGCAAGGGTTTCAGCTTCCACACCCCTTTCATAGGTAAATACTGTTAAAAGGCCCTGCTCCATCCGTACAAAGTTCACATTGGTACCCTCCGGTGCAAACCGTTCATTGTTACGGACCATCCTGCCCTCCTTTTCCACGTCCAGTTCTTCGAGCGAATCCATAAACCTGACAAAATGGGGCGATCCGGTGTTGAGGGCATATCCATCCTCAAACACCCGGATATTCTCCACATCCGACATCCGCAGGTTCACCTCACCATCCGGGTTGATGATCGCTTCATGGATTCCGTCGATAGCCATGAAGGTGGCTTTATCACCGGTAATACGCAGCATCCGGGCAAAGGCGGCCATACAGCGTCCTCCGTTTCCGCACATGCTGGCTTCTCTGCCGTCGGAGTTGAAATACCGCATCTCAAAATCGTGCTGGGGATGATCCTGTAACAACATCAGCCCGTCGGCCCCGATACCAAACCTGCGGTCGCACAACCCCGCCACGAATGAAATATTGTCAGCTTCGAATGACAGATGCCGGTTATCCAGGATAATAAAATCATTGCCGGCCCCTTGAAATTTGTAAAAATGAAGGTTCATAATCCGTTTTGCAGTAAAAACCTGATGTAAAAATAAGAATTATTGCCGGTGAGCCCAACAAATGGAGATTCGGGCTGTTAAAATATCTGAAATATTACCAGTTGGCCAATGGTAAGTAAAACACTGGCAATGTTTTTGCGTTATGGATTGGCTTACATTAACAAACATTTAAATGAAACGGATATGAAAAGTTTGAAGAAATACGGTTTGACATTTTTGCTGGTAACGGGAGGTGCCTTGTTGGCAGTGATTTTATACTCCAGGTATTTTGATAAGCCTCAGGTGATAACGGTCCGTGAGAGTCAGCCTGTCCGGTACACGGCCCTGACAGGTGAGGGGGCAGCAGTTCCGGACCTCACTTTTGCTGCTGAGAACACGGTCAACGCGGTGGTTCACATCATGACCCAATCGATGCGTGGCGGCTGGTCGAGCGGAAATCCGTGGCTTGACTTTTTCGGTTACCGGCAAGAGCCGCAACTGGCGCAAGGCTATGGATCGGGGGTGATCATTTCAGCCGATGGCTATATCGTTACCAACCACCACGTTGTTCAGGAAGTCCAATCGATTAAGGTGGTTCTGAACGACAAAAGGGAATTTGATGCCCGGCTGGTAGGTAGCGACCAGACCACCGACCTTGCTGTTCTGAAAATCGATGAAAAGGAGTTACCGTACCTGCGATATGGCGATTCGGATGCGCTGAAACTGGGAGAGTGGGTGTTGGCTGTGGGGAATCCCTTTAACCTTACCTCTACCGTCACAGCGGGAATTGTAAGCGCGAAGGCCAGGAATCTGGGAATCAACACCGACCGCTCCACCATAGAGTCGTTCATCCAGACCGACGCAGCCGTCAATCCCGGCAATAGCGGGGGTGCCCTGGTTAACCAGGTCGGCGAACTGGTTGGTATCAATACGGCCATTGCCTCCCGAACCGGATCGTATGCCGGATATTCCTTCGCCATTCCCTCGACCATCGTCCGGAAAGTCGTGGAGGATCTTAAAAAATACGGGGAAGTGCAGCGGGCACTCCTGGGTGTCGAAATTGCCGGGGTAAATGCCGAGGTGGCCAAAGAATACAACCTTGACAAAATCGAAGGAGTCTACGTAGCTTCCGTCACCGAAAACGGAGCTGCCAGGGAGGCTGGCCTGAAAGCCGGCGATGTCATCCTTACCATTGAAGGCAAAAAAGTCAATTCCAATGCTGAATTGCAGGAACTCCTCAGCCAGTACCGACCGGGAGATGAGGTTAAAATCGGCGTAAAAAGAAACGGTTCGGAGAAACTATTTACTGCCAAGTTGCGTAACAAACTCGGAGAGACAGGGATTATTAAAGACAGCCACACAGCATTCGGTGCCGAGTTTGAAGAGATCACCGACCGCGATAAAACTACCTTGAATATCAGTTACGGCGTCAAAGTTAAAAAACTGGGCAGCGGAAAACTCAAATCAGCTGGTATGACAGAAGGATTTATCATTACGGAAGTAAACAAAAGACCTGTTTACGATGTCAGTGATTTTCTCAGGTTGGTGAATAATGCAAAAGGCGGTATCCTGGTTGAAGGAGTCTACCCGAACGGAAGGCTGGCCTATTTTGTTTTCGGAAACGATTAAATCGGCTGTCTGTCAGGCTTATCATTCCATTAGGCTCACATTATTGACCGGTTAAGGCTGTTAATTCCTTGAAAGGTCTTATATTTGCACGTTTTTTTTGAAAGAAAATTATGAGACAACTCAAGATCACAAAGTCCATTACCAACCGGGAAAGTGCTTCCCTTGACAAGTATCTTCAGGAGATTGGCAAGGAAGAACTGATCACGGTGGAAGAGGAAGTGGAATTGGCACAGCGGATCAAGAAGGGGGATCAGGAGGCATTGGAGAAACTGACCAGGGCCAATCTCCGGTTTGTGGTTTCAGTGGCAAAACAATACCAGAACCAGGGGCTTAGTTTACCTGATCTGATAAACGAGGGAAATTTGGGGCTGATCAAGGCTGCAGAGAAATTTGACGAGACCCGCGGATTTAAATTTATCTCGTATGCTGTGTGGTGGATCCGGCAGTCGATCCTTCAGGCGTTGGCAGAACAGTCCAGGATTGTCCGCCTTCCCCTGAACCAGGTAGGATCGCTGAATAAAATCAACAAGGCTTTTTCGAAGTTTGAACAGGAACATGAGCGGAAACCTTCGGCTGAAGAACTGGCCGACACCCTTGATCTTCCGGCCGACAAGGTTGCAGACACCCTGCGCGTCTCCGGCAGGCATGTTTCGGTTGACGCTCCCTTTGTGGACGGAGAAGACAACAGCCTCCTGGATGTACTCGTGAACAGCAACTCTCCCAATGCCGACAAGAGTCTTATTCAGGAATCCCTCTCCCGTGAGATAACCAGAGCGTTAACCACGCTGACGGAAAGAGAGAGTGACATCGTTCAGCTTTTTTTCGGAATTGGTTGCCAGGAAATGACGCTCGAAGAGATAGGCGAACGGTTCGGGCTGACACGCGAAAGGGTCCGCCAGATTAAAGAAAAAGCCATCCGCCGGTTAAGGCACACTTCCCGAAGTAAACTTCTGAAAACTTATCTCGGATAAAAAAAGAGGCTGCCCGGTTTAAGGCAGCCTCTTTTTTTGGGGAGGGTGGCATTTTCTTGCCTGACTATTTGATCAGCTCGACACTTCTTTTTACAAACCTGTCGAGATCTGCTCCCTTGAGAAGGCCGTTGGCCAGCAAAGCCAGATCCACCAGTTGCCTGGCCAGCTTGTTGTTCTGTCCGAACTCTTTTAACCGGTTACGCCGAGATTCTTCCTGCCCTGAAAGCTGCTTGTTCAGCTCATCCAGTTTTTCCCGGTCTGACTGGGGTACCTCTTTCTCCTTTTTACCCTTTCCGGACTCCTCCAGTACCCTGATCTCTGACTTGAGCCCGTCGATATCTGCCTGCATGACGGCCAGGTCTGCTCCCAGGGCTTTATCCTTCTGCTTAAAAACCTTCCTGACCAGCGGATGGACCGTGTTGACCACCAGGGTCAGGCTTTCGGGCATATCACCATAGAACCCCATCCCATTCTGGAACTGACTCATATCCTTCATACGGCGCATCCACTCATTTCGGGTGATCACCATCGGGGATCCGGATTCACCCAGGTCCTTGAAATCGACAATGTAACGCACCTCTCCGGAATCAGGAACTACCCCCTGGAATACCGGCGCCAGTTCCTGCTTTTCCTCCCACGACAGTTCCTTACCCGGTTCTTCCTTCCGGATCAGGTGCTCCACAACATCCGAATCCACCCGCACAAACCGCTTGTCTTTATATTTCTGCTCCAGTTTATTAATCAACGGTACCGCCAGAATATCATCCATAACCAGCACGTCGTACCCCTTCGACCGGGCAGCCTCAACAAACATATACTGGTCTTCCAGATGATGCGTGTACAGGTACACCAGGTTCTTGTCCTTGTCGGTCTGGTTCTCCCTGATCAGCTTTTCATACTCCTCAAAGGTAAAGCACGCCTTTTCTGAGTTCTTGAGCAGGAAAAACGATTCCGCCCGCTCAGCGAATTTGTCGTCTGTCAGCATCCCGTACTCAATAAAGATCTTCAGGTTATCCCACTTCTTTTCAAATTCTTCCCTTTTTTCTTTGAAAATCTGGGTGAGGCGGTCAGCTACCTTTTTGGTGATGTGGCTGCTGATCTTTTTGACATTGGAATCACTTTGCAAATAGGAACGGGAGACATTCAACGGGATATCCGGTGAGTCGAGAACCCCATGCAGCAAAGTCAGAAATTCAGGGACGATCCCCTCCACGGAATCAGTGACAAAGACCTGGTTGCTGTATAACTGGATCTTGTTCTTCTGGACTTCCAGATTGTTTTTTATCCTGGGGAAGTACAAAATTCCGGTGAGATTGAATGGATAATCCACGTTGAGGTGGATATGGAAAAGAGGATCTTCGGCCATGGGGTACAAACGCCGGTAGAAAGTTTCATAATCCTCATCCTTAAGGTCGGCGGGTTTGCGGGTCCAGGCAGGGTTGGTTTCGTTGATCTGGTTATCCTCTTCTGTTTCAACTTCCTTACCTTCCTTCCAGGTTTTCTTTTTCCCAAAGATAACCGGTACAGGCAGGAATTTGCAGTACTTCTCCAGGATATCCGCGATTTTCTGTTCTTCGAGAAACTCTTCAGAATCGCTGTTGAGATGCATAATGACATCGGTGCCGACCGCCGCTTTCTCAACCGGCTCAAGGATGTACTCAGGGGTGCCTTCGCAGCTCCAGCGAACAGGTTGGGCATCGTCCTGCCAGGAACGGGTGATGATCTCCACCCTGGAGGAGACCATGAAAGAGGAGTAAAAGCCCAACCCGAAGTGGCCGATGATGGCATTGGCGTCATCCTTATACTTATCCAGGAACTCATTGGCACCTGAAAAGGCAATCTGGTTGATAAACTTTTCCACCTCTCCGGCTGTCATCCCAATCCCTTCGTCGGAGACAGTCAGGGTTTTCGCCTTTTTATCCAGGATGATCCTCACTTTAGCTTCCGACAAATCACCTTTATACTCTCCCCGGGAAGCCAGAACTTTCAGCTTCTGGGTAGCATCTATGGCATTGGAAACAATTTCACGGAGAAAAATATCGTGATCAGAGTAAAGAAATTTTTTAATGATGGGAAACAGATTTTCACTGGTTACCCCAATGGTTCCTTTAGACATAGGTACATTTTTTTTGGTTATACTTAATTTGGACGGTGTTTAAACGGCAAACGGTGTGCCAGGCAGGGCAAACTGACGAATTGTCACAGTCTGAACCGGAGTGGCAGAGGAACAACAAGCTGAACGGTAAGCAGGGCAGGTAAGGATTTCAATGCCGCTCCCGTTATCTTGTGGTCAGTCTCAAGGGAATAGGGTACACGGGATCGATGAACAAAAGAATCCATTATCTTTAAGCCGTATTACAGGAAAAGGATGCACATGGCAAAATAATTCCTGCCGATGGAAAGAAGAATGGATCAGAATACCGGGTTGGAGTCCTGGTTTAGCCGGTTCAGAAAGAACATAATAGGGTTCGATCACCGTTTTGAGACTCCTTTCGGGGAGAAGCAGCTGGTGTATGCCGACTGGATTGCCAGCGGAAGATTGTATGGCCCCATTGAACAGCGGATCAGGGAGAGCATAGGTCCGCTGGTAGGTAACACCCATTCGGAGACTTGCGAAACAGGGCTCTGCATGACCATGGCCTACAATTTGTCGCACAAGCTGATCAAAGAGCATTGCCATGCCGGTCCCAATGATGTTATCATTACCGCCGGCTTCGGGATGACAACGGTCATCAACAAGTTTCAGCGGATACTGGGATTGAAGTATTGCGGCAGGGTATTGCACAGGGAATGTATGGCAAACAGGGACAAACCGGTAGTATTCATCACGCATATGGAACACCACTCCAACCATACCTCCTGGTACGAGACCAATGCAGATGTGGTAATTGTGGAACCGGGACCTCATCTTGAGGTGGTTCCTGAAAACCTCCGGAAAGCGTTAGAAGCTTACAGGGAGCGGACCTTTAAGATAGGAGCTTTCACTGCCTGCTCGAATGTGACGGGTATCCGCACCCCATACCAGGAGTTGGCGGCCATTATGCATGAATTCGGAGGGGTCTGTTTTATCGATTTTGCTGCTTCTGCCCCCTACGATCCGATCGATATGCATCCGAAAGATCCCCTGCAAAAACTCGACGCAATCCTGTTCTCGCCGCACAAATTTCTGGGTGGACCGGGGTCCTCCGGTGTATTGATCTTTGATGCCAGTATGTATCACAACGAGGTTCCCGACCAGCCGGGAGGAGGAACCGTCGACTGGACCAATCCCTGGGGAGCCTATAAATATGTAGATAACATTGAAGCCCGCGAGGATGGAGGGACCCCGGGATTTCTGCAATCCATCCGGGCCGCACTCTGTTTTCAGCTCAAGGAACAAATGGGCATTGAAAATATCCGGCGTCGGGAGGAAGAGATGGTCAGGCAGGCGTTCGAAGGACTGGATAGCGTTCCGGGATTAAAAATCCTGGCCAATGAAATTCGTAACCGCCTGGGGGTCATTTCGTTTTACATCGAAGGGATCCACTACAACCTGGTGGTGCGTTTACTCAACGACCTTTACGGGATTCAAGTACGTGGCGGATGCGCATGTGCCGGCACATACGGCCATTTCCTGCTCGAAGTATCCCATGAAAAATCAAGGGAAATAACCGAAAGGATTAATCATGGCGACCTGTCGGAAAAACCGGGATGGGTAAGGTGGTCGCTCCACCCCACCACCACCAGCGATGAAATCCTGTTGATGACCAGAGCACTCAATCATATTGTGGACCATATCAGCCAACTGGGACCTCTTTACCACTACGACATCCACACCAATACTTTCAGGCACCGGGATGAAGATCAGCTTCGGTACGAACGGCTGATGAATGAATGGTTTATCGTCGGCCAGGATCAGAATCCGGTACTGTGAGTCCAGTGGTATGGCAGACCGGTGACCGGATATAAATCAAAAACCAGCACGGGTCGTGCGGACGGACGACAGGCCAGGTGAATACAGGATAATTATATGGTACCATGCGTGCTTCAGCAGCGTCAACCAGAGTTCAGATGACAAATAACTACAACATCGGTTTTGTTCTCAGCGGTGGCGGAGCCCGGGGATTCGCTCACCTGGGGATTGCTGAAGCGTTGAGAGAAAGAGGGATCATCCCTGACATTATTTCAGGAGTGAGCGCAGGCGCCATTGCAGGAGCATTTCTTGCCAGCGGAAAAACACCCCGTGAAACCTTTGAGATCGTAAAAAAAGGAGGTCTTTTCAAATACACAAAATTGCAAATCCCCCGTGACGGACTTATGCGGCTGGATGGATTACAGAAGATGCTGCGAAGTGAAATTCCCTATGACCGCCTCGAGGATTTGCCCATCCCCCTCTATACCGGAACCTCCAACCTCACCACCGGTGATATGGAATACCGCAACAGCGGTCCGCTCATTAAAACCATCCTTGCCTCCGCATCCATCCCCGTCCTCTTTTCACCCGTGGAACTCGACGGGTGTCTCTTCGCCGACGGGGGATTGCTCAACAACATTCCTGTAGAACCCCTGATCGGTACATGCCGCAGGATCGTGGTATCCAACATCAGTCCGTTGCAGAAACCAGCCCAGGTGAACGGACTGATCCAGGTTATCGTCCGCACATTCCTGATGAGCATCCACGCCCGGGTACATACGGCACGCGACCATGCCGACCTCTATATCGAACCACCCGAACTCACCTCCTATGAAGTGCTGAGCGTTTCCCACGCCGATGAGACGTTCAGAATCGGTTATGAAACCGTAATGAATATGGATAATGCCCTGTTTGAACCGCTGCTTGACCGGGGATTCCATCCTCCGGAAATGGATCCTGAAGGATAACCGCGTCAATCCGCAGGGGTATCATTGAAAATGTCACATGGCCGGACGGGTCAGCTTAAAAGAGGTTCCCTTTTCCCATGCGGCCGGCAAATCTGCAACGTTGACCATGAATTTCTGAAGATCGGCAGGAGGTGCAGTGAGCAGGATGTCATCATCCCTCTTAAGATACCTGACCTTCAGTTTTTTATCCTCCTCCAGTTGTTTGAGCCATTCGGGATCCAGCCAGTTGAGGTGCAGGGTGTCCTTTTCGAGGGTCACTTTGGCAAAGGTATGAATGGCCATGGTGTGAAGATCAAAAAAATCGGGATACCCCTCCCGGTCAATATCCTTGATGAAGAAATCAAGGAAACAGGTTCCTTCCAGCCTCACCACCCTGATCTCGAAAGTTGATTGATTCATTTTACCATCTTTTTCGCGGAAAGTGAGGGTGTAACCGGTGCTGTCGGTCTTCGCCGGTTTTTCTTTATCCTGCACTGTCAGGTAATCAAAAGCCCATAGTGTGGAATCGTCATTAAGCCAATGACCAGCCATCAGCGTATCAGGATGAAGGTCAGCCTGGGTGTACAGGGGATAGAAAGAGGCGACAAAGCAGCCGCCCAGCAAAAGGGTAAACAGTAATAGGGGTATGATTTGCCTGGTCTTCATTGGTTTCCGGTTTTGGTACCTCACAAAGGTAGGGATGTTGGACCGGCCAATAATCAACCGCAGGGTTAAATAATCCTAAATTTAATTTTCAGTATTTCCGGAGCAGTGCCAGCAGTTTTCCATCGAGCTGATGGCCATGCCACGCTTCGTAGGCCGCGTCCTTCCGCCCCGAATCCAGAATGCCAAAGTCTCCCCGGAAATTCCAGAGGGCATACCCGATGCCTGAGGGAGTGAGGATATCCAGGATATCGCCGAACCAGGCCAGAAAAACCTCATGGGGGGTATTTTTCCAGCATCCGCATTCTCCGCAGTGGACGCCCACTCCGCTGTTAGCCAGTGCAATCCAGGGTTGGTAGTATTCCTCAAGGTCTGCACGGCTGAAATCCCTGTTGCCGATTTTTCCCGGCCATACCGGCAGGGGGCACAATTCGGGGTATTTATTGGCCCAGGGGGCCTGGTAGTGGGAGATTTCCCCGGGATAATAACCCCGGCAGCTCTGGGCAATGTCAAGGTCGGTGATCTCCGGAATTACGGAATTGCCCACATTGTTCCCGTCGGCAATCACCCGGTGGCGGGGATTGGCGCGGCGGATGGCTGTAAAAGCCGCCATGGCCACCTTGCGGTACACATCCCCCGGCACGGTGGAACTTGGCGAATGCTGGTCGTTCATATCCTCCCGCATCGCCGGCTCATTGACAAGGTCGAAGCTGATTTGATCAGGGGTGAGGCTCTTAAACCGCCGTGCCCAGTATTCCCAATGAAAACAAAAGGCTTTCAGGGCTTCTTCGTCCCTCCAGAGGTTGTAGGGCTCATGAAATCCGGCGTTGATACAGTAGCCCGGCGCCCGGTGGAGGTTCAGGCTCACATGGAGGTCCGACCGGTTGGCCATCATCACCAGCTCTTCGATTTTATCCGTGACCTGCGGGTCGATGCGGTACACCTCCTCAGGTAGTATGTTGCGGCTGCGGTCAAAATCGAGGTACGACGGATACGCCATGGGGAGCCGTACAAAGTTGAAGCCCCAGTCGCGCATCCACTTCAGATCGTCGTCAGTGGTTTTATCGCGGCTTCCACCGTAACCCGGAGAAAAATAATCCAGCAGGTTGAATCCCTTCCAGCGCGGAAGGGGATTTTTACTTCCGGTGAGCCCGGAAGCTTTAGACCCGGCTTTGGCTGAAGTGCAGGATTGTAATGCACCCAGGGATCCCGTAACACCCAGGGCAGCGGCGGCCATCCCGGTCTTGCCGATAAAACTGCGGCGGCTTAATTGATTCTCAACCATGATAAATGTTCATTTTAAAATGCGTATATTTGTCGAAACAACCTGATATGAAAGCTATTGAGCAGAACTAAGCCTACCCCTTCATTTTCCAATCAACAATTTTCAATATCTCCCGTTCCACAGTCTCTGCATTTGAGGCGATGCCTTCCGCCTGCTGAAGGATCTCCGCCATCTTTACCTTATCGGCGAGCCCGGAGGCGTTGATTTTCACGTTGAGCCAGGCCCCGCGCACGGCGGTACGGGCACAGAGGGCCCCCACCCCGGCATCGGAAACCGAGTTGGGATTTCCAGTCTCCGCCATGGCCTTCATCACCTCCATGCTGTCACAGGCAAGTTGCATGACTTTGAGCGGGATGAGCATGGCATTCAGGGTGGCCGCCTGGATGGCGGCTTTCCGGGCTGATTTTTCTGCCTCGGTGCCTTTTGGCAGTCCGAAGGCATCCATCAGCCGGTTAAAAGCCTGCGTATCATCTTCGACACAATGAAGCAGGGCATTATAATAGTGTTTTCCTTTTTCGGCCCACTGTGAAAACTCCTCCCAGCGGTCGTCCCAACCCCGTTTATGGGAGGAGAGGTTGGCCACCATGGTTCCCAGGGAAGCACCGAAGGCGCCCACCGCAGCACTGACGGATCCCCCCCCGGGGGCCGGTGATTCGGAAGCCGTTTCTTCCGCAAACCCGCGGACGGTCAGCGATTCCAGTTTTGCCGGGGAATCCTCCTCCAGCATGTATTCAATAATTCGTTTCCGGGGGTCAAAGGGCGCCAGTTCATCCAACCCAAGCGACTTCACGGCAATTCTGATCAGCTCCGAATCAGCCACCCCGGTGGAGCGCTGCTGTTTCCGCAGGAAATAGCGGCCGGCTTCCAGCATGGCTTCCAGGGGAACCAGGCCGATCAGCTCTGACCCCGTCACCCTTAATCCTCTGAGGCGCGCCTTCTCGCACACCTCATCAAAAGCTATATGCACCGGCGTTACCGTGATGTCGGTGAGGTTCATGGAGATCTGGGCGATCCCGTACTCCTTGATAAACCAGCCTATGGCCCTGACCTTCTGCAAAGAACCCGGAATGCGCACCGGCTCCCCGTCATCGCCCATGACGATCTTTCCCATCACCGGATCCCCCTCGCGGAGGACCCGTCCGGCCTCGCGCACGTCGAAAGCCACGGAATTGGCCCTGCGCACCGAAGTGGTGTTCAGGTTCACATTGTAGGCCACCAGGAAATTGCGGGCACCGATGGCCGTTGCTCCTGTACGGGCTACGTGGTCATTCCACGCCGCAGGACCGAAATCGGGTTTCCACTCCGGTGAGGCCAGTTTTTCGTTCAGCCCTTCATACTCCCCCGACCGGCAGTTGGCCAGACTGCGCCGTTCTTCAGAGAAGGCGGCAAATTCATAACAGTAGACCGGAATTTCAAGTTCCTCCCCCACCCTCTGGGCCAGCTTACGTGCCCATATGGCAGTTTCCTCCATGGTGATGTCAGCCACGGGCACCAGCGGACATACATCGGCGGCCCCAAAGCGGGGATGCTCCCCCTGGTGATGCCGCATATCGATCACCAGTGCGGCTTCCCTGATAGCCCGCAAAGCCGCTTCCACAACTGCGGCAGGCTCTCCCACAAAAGTGTAAACCGTGCGGTTGGTGGCCTTGCCGGGATCCACATTCAGCAGACGCACTCCCTCCGACTGGCGAATCACCTCCGCAATTCTTCCAATAACCACCGCATCACGTCCCTCCGAAAAGTTGGGAACACATTCAATGAGCTGTGACATTTATATATAATATTAGCGTACTAGAATATCAGAATTAAAGAATCGGGAAAATCTTTAATTAACTATTGTTCAATAACCCTCTGGCATATTCTTCAATTTTCTCGATTGAAGAATTGATCCTCCAATAGAAATTTCCGATTGGTACCGGGTTCTTATCAGTTGCACAATATTCAATAAATGGTTCATATCCAAAATGTATCATTGTGTTTGCCATAATAAAAAATGAATAGGGAGGAGGCGGGCTCTCATACAATTCATTTTGCATTTCTTTTTTATCCCAGGCAACCGAAAGGAGGTAAAGAAGTTGTCTGTCGTTCAATCTTGAAACAAATTTATCGCTACCCATTACCAGTTCTATAAAAAACCTCTTTAAATAATAGGAAGAAGGACTTATGTCCCAGTAACGATAAAAATATAATAAAACCAAAGGGGCATCGTCTCTGGATAACAGCTCCCTGAATCCGCTATTGGTCTGTTCGAGATCGTTAATATAGTTGACCTGGTCATTAAAAAAAGCATAATCACTATACAGAGGGTATTTAAAGCAGGATTCCACAAGTCCCCATGTAGTTATTTTATGCAATACGGAATCAGGAATTTGAACAGCTTCAACCTTTGCAGCATAGGTTTTAAGTTCTGCCCATGCCGGGGTCCCGGGTAGAATTGGATATATGTATTCATCAATTATTTGAGGCTTGATTACACCTCCCAGAATTTCTGCATCTGTGGGAATAGAAATCTTTTCTTTTTCATCTGTTTTTTCTTTGTCACAGGCATTACATAGTAATCCCAAAATCAGAATGATTGAGAAAAATGATTTTCGATTTGTCATGCCAAAGCCATTTTGTATTAAACCAGTCTGAATTTTCAAATTAGCATTTCCGGAACAAGATTTACTATTACATCGTATTAGGCAACTTGGGACTTCAGTCAACCCTAACGAATTCTATTCTTCTGATATTCTTATCTTTGAAAGATTTCTCCATTGAGGATGACTGTGTCTACCAGGTTGGAGCCATAGCTGTAAAAGAAATAGTTGAGACTGGGAATTTCGCGGGTGATAAAGAGGTTGGCGATTTTTCCGCGGGCTATGGATCCCAGCCGGTCGCTGATGCCCATGGCATAGGCGCCGTTGATAGTCATCGCATTCACCACTTCTGCGGGAAGCATCCGCAGCTTGATGCACGCCAGGGAACCAACAAAGGGCATATTCCCGGAGGGTGAGGATCCTGGATTAAAATCGGAGGCCAGAGCCACTGGCAATCCGGTGTCGATCAGCCGGCGGGCCGGGGCATAGGGCATTCCCAGGAAGAAGGAGGCCCCTGGCAGGATCGTGGGCATGGTCTCACTTCCCTTCAGCACGGAAATCTCCTCCTCTCCCATATACTCGAGGTGGTCGACACTCAGGGCGTTGTATTTTACCCCGACCTGGACCCCTCCGGAGAAGGCCATCTCATTGGCATGGATCTTGGGTCGCAAACCGTGTTTCATGCCGGCCATCAGGATGCGGTCGGTATCTTCGACCGAAAAGTATCCCTCTTCACAAAAGACATCGATAAAGTCAGCCAGTTCATCAGCAGCCACCTGCGGGATCATCTCGTTGATGATTTCGTCGACATATCCGCGGGTATGACCACGGTACCGTTCAGGGATGGCATGGGCTCCCAGGAAGGTTGCCCGGATGCATACCGGCATGGATTGCCGCAGGCGCCGGATTACCCGGAGCATTTTGAGTTCATCTTCGGGGTTAAGGCCATAGCCGCTTTTGATTTCGATGGCTCCTGTACCAAAGCGGATCATCTCCTGCACCCGGGGCAAAGCCTGCTGAAAAAGATCCTCATCGGAAGTCTCATGAAGCAGGGCAGCCGAGTTCAGGATGCCCCCTCCGGCATCGGCAATCTCCTGGTAGGACGCCCCTATAATGCGCCCGAAAAATTCCTTTTCACGGGAACCGGTATAGACGATATGGGTATGGGAATCGCACCATGAGGGGAACACCAACCGTCCGGAGCAATCGACCTCTACCAGGGTGTTGTCGTGGAGGTGGATCCTTCCCATTTCCCGCATGGGGCCGAAATCTGCGATCACCTCATCGCGGATGAGCAGGAAGGCATCGGGTATAGAGTGGCACTCGGCCATTTTCTTCCCTGCCACCCACCGGGCAGGATGTGCTTCCACCAGCACCAGTTCACGGATATTTTCCAGGAGCAATTGCACTATTTCCGGTAAGTCGTTCAGCCCTCAAGATACAAAATATTGAATACAGTGTATTACAGTAGGCTATTATTTATTTTTCCCGTCAGCCTGGTGAAAACGAAAACCTTTCAGGAAAACAGAGAACGGAGACCGGGTATCCTGGAGGTCCCGGGCAGCCTCCTATACAAAAATGCCGGCATACAGAAAAGCAAAGGGAGGCAGCCCCTGAGGGCAGCCTCCCTTTTTGAAAAGATCAGACAGGAGGGGGACTACAATGGATTTTGCACCATGTTAGGATTAGCGTCCATCTCCTGTTTCGGGATCAGAAAGGTAAGGTTTTTATCGCCTGCCGGGTAGTTGCTGGCTGCATTCCAGAGAGATTCGGTGTGGCCTAAACCTCTGCGGTCCAGGGCGATGTTCAACCGTTTAATGTCGAAAAACCGCTGTCCTTCTCCCCAGAGTTCGCACCTGCGCTGCATCAGGATATGGTCGATAAGGGCCGTTCCGGAGAGCGTGGGTTTCACATATTCCGGATCACGCTTGTTAACCAGTGTGAAGATCGTGGTCTGGGCATCACCGTCTTTACCCAGGCGTGCCTGGGCTTCGGCTTCGATCAGGTACATTTCGCCTGCCCGCATATAGAGGTAGTCGTTGGTCCATTCTCCAAAACCGCTGAACTTGATTCCCACCCTGGGTTTGCTGCTGACGGTTGTAAACAGAGCCTTCCGGATATCGGTCGATGACATGAAATCGTAGATGGCAGTACTGGCAAGCTTATGATTTCCAAGAGCAGCATATCCACCAAAATAGGGATCGATATGCGAAAAGAAGGAAGCGTAGCTGGTTTGCTGCTCGTCGATCAGTACGGCACCCCACATCCATTCTGAGTCGGTGGCATCGTTGAAGCCTGCGTCGTAGTTGTTTGTTAGGGCAAATCCGGTGCGGGCATCTTTGGCCATGGCTTCAGCGATGGCATACTGGCCGGTGGTCAGGGCGACACGGGCTTTGATCCCCTTGGCTACATTGACATTGATCTCGGATTTATTTCCCCTGCTAACTCCGGCACCAGCAGCAAAGGCCGCCAAAGCAGCATCGAGGTCGGTATTGATCTGTGCATAAACCTGAGCAACAGTGGAACGGGCTAAACCTTCCTGTGACGGAACAAGCGGCAGGGGAATTCCCAGGTGGGAATTGGCACCTCCGATGTCGTAACGATCGGCATACAACTGCACCAGCTGGTAAAAGCTGAAAGCCCGGTAGGTCAGGGCCTGTCCTTTGATATTGTTAGCCTTGGCAGCATTCAGCGCAAAGTCGGAAGCTTTGTCGATGTTGTCTAAAACGGCATTGGCATTATCAACAATATCATAATAATATTCCCACACATATTCCAGGTTGGCGGAGTTGATGTTGCGGTGGTCAAGATACTGATACCACGTAACGAACCAACCATATCCGCGGACATTCTGGAACATATCCTCACCCAACAGGTCAACAGCCAGATCAACAGATTTCTGACCGAATTTGTCGTGGGCTCCGTAATATTGGAAAGTACTTCTGTGCATACCCTGCATAACCGTACCGGCACCGTTGACCGTGCTGAAAATATCAGATTCCGCAACACTTTCCGTGGGCACCCTCTCCAGGTACTCTTCGTTACATCCTGTAAATACCAGGAGGGTGAAACTGATAACTAAAAATAGTATCTTCTTCATCGTATTTCTGTTTTAAAAAGTTACATTAACGCCAAAACTGATAATCCGGCTAGGCACATAGGTAAAGTCGGTCGTACCTCCGAACGTCTGCTGGGGATCCATTCCTTTGCGTTTTGCAAGCAGGCCCAGGTTGTCGCCGGTGGCAAAGATCTTAAGGGACTGCATATCCAGATTCCGGATAAGAGAGGTAGGAAGAGAATAAGAAAGAGTGACATTTCTCAGGGATATGAAGCTTGCATCGGTCAGGTAGCGGGATGAGGCGGCAGTTGCAGCAGCGTAGCTGTTCTGCAGACGGGGTACATCCGTTTTGTCACCGGGTTTTTGCCAGCGATTCTTAATGTCGGTAGACCAATGGGTTCCAAAAGCACCCGTATGCATCAGACCTCCCCAGTTTGAGTCGTAGATCAGACCATCAAGCTGATACGTAACCAGCACAGAAAGATCAAATCCTTTCCACGACATATTGTTGGTGACGCCGCCGTATAATTTAGGAATGGAAGAACCCATGTAATAATAACTGGCCGCATTCTGGTCCTTGGTTGTCTCCCTGCCGGTTACGTTGCCCTCGGCATCCTTGATGTCTTTATAATAGAGTGCGCTTCCATCGGTTTCGTCGACACCCGCATATTCTCTCAGCCAGAAATCGTAGATCGAATGGCCTTCCGACAATTTCTTGGTACCGGAAATGATCTCCTGGGGTTTTCCATCGGTTCCCAACGGCATTTTGGTGATTTCGTTGGCATAATGGGTTGCATTCAGGTCAATATTCCAGAGGAAACCTTTCAGCTTGATAAGGTCGGCGGAAAGCTGCAATTCCACACCGGTATTATTCATTGTGCCGATATTCTGCCATTTGGAAGAAAGGCCCGTTGATTCGGGAAGAGGAACGCTGAACAGCAGGTTGCTGGACTCTCTTCTGAAGAAGTCGACTTCCCCTCTGATGCGGTTCAGGAAACCAAACTCAATCCCGGCATTCAGGTTGGCATTTTTTTCCCACTGCAGTTCTTTGTTTTCAAGCTGAGCGTGGACGGCACCATTGAAGTTCCCGTTGTTACGATCGTCGATGGAGTAGAGGCTCTGCCATCCATAGTAGTTACCGATGTTATCATTACCCTGTTCCCCGTAAGATACTTTCAGTTTCAGGTTATCGATCCAGTTCACGTCTTTCATGAAATTTTCCTCGCTGATTCTCCAGCTTCCTCCCAGTGACCAGAAGGTACCCCAGCGGCTGTCTTTATAAAATCGTGAAGAACCGTCGTAGCGAAGCGAACCGGACAAGTAGTATTTCCCGGCATAATCGTAATTTCCCTGGAAAAGATAGCCTTCAAGGGCATAGGCATCAGCTGCCGACGAGGAGCCTTCTGCCACGGAAGCTGCCACCAGCTCGGTGGTGGGTATGGTGAACCCGGTGCGGGTTGCCCACACATAATTACTCCGGTATTCGTAATTCTCATGACCGGCAAGCAAACCCAACGTGTGGTCGTCAACAACCTTATTCCAGGTTAACACCTGGTTAAAGGTGTAGCTGTTGACTATCGTATACTGTTTCGTGGAACGGCCTTTGACAGCTTCCGCATCGGCAAAAAGATGATTCTGATAGGTAGTGTAGAAATAATTGCCCAAATCGGTATTTCCCGAAAGCCTTAGTTTAAAGTCTTTCAGAAAGGAGATTTCTCCTGCTATCCTGGCAGAGATGGTATTCAGCTTCGTCGACCGCTCATCGCGTGGTAAAGTAACCATCAGGTTGGAATTGGGTGCATAAGGCCGGGTATGACCTGCCCAACTGTAGATGGAGGAGCCTCCTCCCAGATCGTAAATCGGGTCGCCTTTCGAATCGAGTGAGATGTTCCCGTTCTTATCGTACTGATAAATCGGGAAAATGGGACCCATCATCCTTCCATAGTAAAAGGGATTGGTCGTGTAGGAACCTTCAGCCAGAAAACCAAATTGCTTAGAGGTTGATCCGGACACAGTGGCATCGAATTTCAGCCAGTCGTTCACCTGGCTTACAGCACCCACACGGGCAGTAAAACGATCGTATTCCGACCATTTCACCATTCCCTCTTCATCGAGATAGCTGAGCGATGCGAAATAATTGGATTTATCATTGCCGCCGCTTAACGAAATGTTATAGTCCTGGCGCAGCCCTGTCTGGGCTAACGCATCATTCCAGTCGTCGTAATAGAGCAACTGAGCTTCGGGGTTTAATTTTCCATCCAGGCCAATCAGTTTGTCTTTAGCCACATTATAAGAATTATAGCCTCCCAGTTTGGCAACAATGCCACTGGTACCCGCACCACTGGCGTTTGTGGCAGCGACTTCGGGCGTTTGCTTGTTGGCAATCACCAGGGCATTCCTCCATCCTTCCCACATCAACTCATAATATTCAGGAACAGTAACGCGGTCATACTCAGGGATAGCACGTGTGACGCCCCCCAAGCTGGCTTTCACATTCACTGACGATTTTCCGGATGAACCTTTTTTGGTTGTGATAATGATAACCCCGTTAGCACCCCGGGCTCCATAAAGAGCTGCCGAAGTGGCATCCTTCAAAACAGTAATCGACTCGATGTCGTTGGTGTTAATCGAGTTCAGGTTCCCATCGAAGGGAGCCCCGTCCACCACATACAAAGGAGCGCTGGAGGCGTTCACCGACCCGATACCCCGGATCCGGATGTTGGCGCTCGACCCGGGCTGGCCTGTGCCGCCGGTCACCTGCACACCGGCTGCAGCACCCTCAAGAGCCTTGGCTACCGATGCGGTCTGGATCTTTTCCAGCTTTTCAGCATCCACCCGTTCGGCAGAACCGGTAAACGAAGACTTTTTGGAGGTACCGTAGGCCACGACCAGAACTTCGTCCACACCAAACGTTTCTGTTAACAGCGTTACATTTTGAACCATGCCTGAAATTGGCATTTCCTGCGTTTTCATTCCCACAAAGGAAAAAACAAGGATGTTGGATCCCGCAGGTACATCCAACTGATAGGTTCCATCCTGGTTGGTGATGGTTCCCACCGAAGTACCCTTGACAACCACCGATACACCCGGAATCGGAGCTCCATCCTCCGAACCTGTTACAGTCCCGGAGACCCTCCTAACCTGAGCATTCAGTGCCTGCGCACCTATAAAAAAGGCCGCAAGGAAAAAAAGCACAAATTTTCTCATAATTTAATTTTTGATTAATTGATTCGAACAGCTAATTTTCTATTCTGCAAACCGCGAAAGTAAAAAAATAAAAACAATATTAACATGTTTTAATACTCCCGGAGGATTTTTAACACATTTAAAAGAGATCCTTATCGTAACAACCCTTTGATTTTCGTTGATTTAAATAACTTGAAAAAATCCAGGCCGGCATTTCTTTTCGATACCGCGGATGAAAACACCCAGTGTCTGGTCCGATTAATCGGAAGAAAAAACCCCAAAACAAGCGACAAACCCATTATTTGAGGCCAGCAACTGGTTATTATGCTTCGTGCTTCACAGGGGTGTTCCGACCTTCCCAATGAATACGCCACACTCAGGAGTTCGAGGCTCACGTAAAATCAAGGTTATTCGAATTACCCCACCGCAAACAGGTTGGTGTCCTGATGGATAGCTTAAAGGGTTTTGAGCCCCTGAGCGGCGGGGATTTCAACTCATAAAGAAAAACATTTCGGAAGCGGCCAACTTCGTTGTACCCGTTTTGGTCAAACGAAAATGGTTTCACTCAGGGATCTACTTCCAGTTCTTCCCCGGTGAACCCTGTGGTAAATCCCAAGTCCTTTTATCACAGGTTTCCGGATTTCTGAAACCAGGACCGGGCTTTACAGGAGAGCACCAATGGCCTTCAGTGCAGCATCATAATCTGGTTCAGATGCAATTTCAGGAACATACTCCACATACCGGACCACGTCATCTTTATCGATGATGACGGTTCCGCGGGCAAGAAGACGCAGTTCTTCGATCAGGAATCCGTATTTCAGGCCGAAATCCGTGAATTTATGATCCGACAGGGTGACGACATGGTTCAGCCCTTCGGCAGCGCAAAAGCGCGACTGGGCAAACGGCAGGTCACAGGAAACGGAGAGTACCACCACATCTTCCGATAAGGTGGCAGCCATTTCGTTGAATTTTCGGTTCTGAGCAGCACAAATGCCTGTGTCGATGGATGGATAGACCGCGATTACCTTGACCTTATCCCGGAAATCAGCCATTGAACGCATAGCCAGACTTTTGTCTACCACTTGAAAATCAGGAGCTTTATCTCCGACGCGAATTTCATTACCCAGCAACGTCACCGGGTTTCCTTTAAAGGTTACTTTGGAATTGTTCTTATTCATGGTTAAAACTATTAAGTTACGATGGTTACGCTTGCTGAACAGATGGTTGGACCTTGCAGGGCATCCTTACTGCCGGAGGAGGTCAGTACAGGGTCATTTCATTTTTTCTCCGTTCATCGCAATCTTAAACAAAGGAAGAAAAAAATTGTTCATACGCCCTTCAGGAGCAATCGTCCTGATAGATGTTTCCTGTGCATGAAAAAGGGGGCTTAAAAAATTGGGGTCTTTTCAAAAAAGGTTTACCGGGATTAGAGTTAATTTGTGGTTTCGGTGCAATAGACCGGGAAGCCTGACGTTGTGAAACAAGCCGGTGCAATAATGATTCTGCTAAAGGTTTAGAAGTCCGGGACAGATAAAATTGTTATTTTTGCCAGCAAATTTTCAGCGAAATTAAGACAGCAGATGGTGGCAAACAATCGTAAGCCTCTGAAAAATGTAAAAGCTTCATCTGGGAGAAAGAGTTCCGGGTTTCATTTTTCCGACCAGCGGATTTGGTTTTCCGTAGCGGTATTGCTGTTCCTTTTCACCATTTATCTAATCACTGCTTTTATCTCATTCCTGTTCACAGGTGATTCCGACCAGAGCAAATTAGGGATTCCCTGGCAGGATCTGGCTTTTGATCCGGAAATAAAAGTAGAAAACAAAGCAGGGAAAACAGGTGCCTGGCTTGCCGATGTATTCATCAACCGGTGGTTCGGCATCTCCGCATTTTTGGTCATTTACCTGTTGGTTCTTCTGGGTCTGCGGATGACAGGACATTTCAGGCGGCACTTTTCTAACCGTGTTGCCTTGGTTATCTTTCTGATTATCTGGTTATCGGTGGCCCTGGGGTTGGTATTCGGACAGAACGAAAGTGGTTCTTTTCTTTATCCGGGTGGGAAATACGGGTTAGTAATCAGCAACTGGATCAGCAGCATGGTCGGGAAAGTCGGAACCGGGTTAATTCTGTGTGCTACGGGTTTCCTGGTAGCCGGGGTGACTGTTAAAAGATTCATTCCCTGGCTCATAGAGCGATTCAAACCAAATCCCGAACCGGCTGTTAACAGGAATCCTGCCAGGGTCACCACAACGGAGACCGCCGTTCTTCCGGTCACGGAAAATGTGATATCGAAAGTTATTGATGATGAAGATGCGGTAACGGCGCTTTTCGATCCTGATGAGCTATCTTCTCATCCCAACGATGTGCATATTGAAATAGAGACTTCTGTGGGGGATCATCCGGAGCCCTTGACCCCCATGATCACGGAAGATAGGGTCCCGCTAGAAAATGGGGAGAACGGCGAGGGCGACTTATTGCCAGAGAGCCAGATGGAGGATTATGATCCGAAACTGGATTTATCGGGGTTCCGGTTTCCCACGCTGGATCTGTTGGATGATCACAAAGCGGGTAATGCGGAAGTAAGCAATGAGGAGTTGATATCCAATAAGAACCGCATTGTGGAAACGCTGCGGCACTACAAAATAGAGATTACCAAGATCAGGGCTACTATTGGTCCGACCATTACCCTATATGAGATCGTACCGGCACCCGGCATCCGGATCGTAAAGATCAAGAACCTGGAGGATGACATTGCCCTAAGCCTTTCAGCCCTGGGAATAAGGATCATTGCGCCGATCCCGGGGAGGGGCACCATCGGAATAGAGGTTCCCAACCAGAATCCGGAGCTGGTTTCGATGAAATCGATCCTGGGCTCCCGGAAATTCCTGGAGTCGGAAGCAGAACTGCCGGTAGCCCTGGGAAAGACCATATCAAACGAGACGTACATGTTTGATCTCACCAAAATGCCCCACATTCTGGTGGCAGGAGCAACGGGACAGGGCAAGTCGGTGGGATTGAATGTGATCATTGCCTCCCTGCTCTATAAAATGCACCCCACAGAGCTGAAATTCGTTTTTATTGATCCCAAGAAGGTAGAACTGAACCTTTACTCCGTCATTGAGAAGCACTACCTTGCCAAGCTACCCAGCGAAGAAGAAGCCATCATCAGCGATATTCAGAAGGTGAAATACACTCTTTCTTCGCTAAATACGGAGATGGACCAGCGTTACGATCTGCTGAAAAAAGCCAAAGCCAGGAATATCAGGGAGTATAACGACAAATTCATCAAACGGCGATTAAATCCTGAGAAAGGGCACCGGTTTTTGCCCTACATAGTAGTAGTGATCGATGAATTTGCCGACCTGATCATGACGGCGGGCAAGGAGATAGAGATACCGCTGACGAGGATTGCCCAGTTGGCCAGAGCTGTAGGGATCCACATGATCATAGCCACCCAGCGGCCGTCGACCAACATCATTACCGGTACCATTAAAGCCAATTTTCCTACCCGTATAGCCTTCAAGGTACCTTCCATGATTGACTCCCGGACCATTCTGGACACTCCGGGAGCCAACCAGCTGATCGGGAAGGGCGATATGCTGATTGCGGCTGCCGGTACCATGACCCGCGTACAGTGCGCCTTCATGGACACTCCAGAGGTCGAAAGACTGTGCAAGTTCATTGGCGATCAGCGGGGATTCCCAACAGCCCACCTGCTGCCTGAAGTGGAGGGAGAGGATGAAGTGGGCCCCGGAGAGGCTGACCTTTCAGACAAAGATGAACTATTCGACGATTCCGCCCGGCTGGTGGTAATGAACCAACTGGGTTCCACATCCATGATACAGCGCAAACTCGCCATTGGGTACAACAGGGCGGGAAGAATTATGGATCAGCTGGAAAAAGCGGGTATCGTCGGACCGGGTGAAGGAAGCAAACCCCGGGCGGTCTACATTCAGGATGAATACAGTTTGGAACAATTATTGCGTAACCTCTGACCAAGTCAGTTACCACACCCTATTTTCAGAAATACCTGTAATGAGAAAACTTTTTTTACTGGCCTTTGTGGCAGTTACTGTTGCCGTTTCGGCCCAAAATGATCCGAAAGCCCGTGCCCTTCTGGAGGAAACCAGCCTGAAAATGCAGTCTTTTCAAACCATTTCGGCAACGTTCACCTTCACCATGGAAAACGCTAAAATGAATATCAGGGAAAAAAATTCCGGTTCCCTGCTCCTCAAAGGAGAGAAATATCAGGTCAGGCTCCCCGATATGGGGATGCAGGTTTATTGTGACGGCAAAACTGTCTGGAATTATATGGAGGAAGCCCGGCAGGTTACCATCAGCAACGCTGGCGACCAGGATCAGGGGTTTATCGATCCCACCACGATCTTTAATGTCTACCAGGAGGGATACCAATACAAGTTTATTGAAGAAAAAACGATCAACGGGAAACTGATCGCTTACATCGACCTGATCCCGCTTGATAAAACCAAAGAATTCAGTAAGCTGACTGTCGGGGTTGAAAAAGGCAGGTTAATCGTTAACTCGCTTGTCACCCATGGCAAGGAGGGAAATCTCTACGGAATCTATGTGAACGATTTCAAAACCAACACAGCACTGGCCGACACTGAATTTGTATTTAACACTGCACAGCATAAGGATGTGGAAGCGGTAGATTTCAGATAATCCCTTCCTTTCTCTTTTTCGCCAGGATCCTCCCTGCCCCGTACAGGATTTGGATGTGTTTTGCAGGGAGGGGAAAGTCTATCCTCTCTCTTCGGGATTCAGCAGAAATAAGAGTGCAAGCCGGTAAGAGGCCAGGCCGAACCCCATGATGCAACCCCTGCAAACGGGACCAATAACCGATGTGTGCCGGAAAGCCTCCCTGGATAAAATGTTGGAGATATGAACCTCAACCACCGGTGCAGAAACAGCCGCTATGGCGTCCCGGATGGCATAGGAAGTGTGCGTGTAGGCTCCCGCATTCAGAATGATCCCAGCGGAAGTGAACCCGCACTCCTGGATCTTACCAACAATCTCCCCTTCAATGTTAGACTGGAAATACTCCAGTGCAACCTCTCCGAATTCCGCCCGTAAAGTGACCATAAAGTCATCGAATGTCAGGTTTCCATAGATGCCGGGTTCCCTTCTTCCTAAAAGATTGAGGTTCGGCCCGTTTATAATCATGAAATTCATGCTTCTTTCGATTTTTTTATGTAAATTGAACTAACTTTATAATGGGCATTTCGTAGCCTGAATGAATGAGATACTTCATCAGACATCAGGCAAAATTACGATTAATTGAGGCTACAGAGAGCATTTTTCAACAAAACAGGTAACAAATAAAAGGAATAATCATGAAATGGTCGGACAGTAAGAAAGGATTTGAGAACTTTCTGAGGCTGGAAAAATCTCTTTCTCAAAACTCAGTGGCAGCCTACATTAATGATATCAACAAGTTCACCACATTTCTTGATCAGGAGTTTAAAAAGATTCAACCGGAAAAAGTCAGGCTCGTGCATTTAAAGCGTTTTACTGAGTGGCTGGGAGATAAAGGGGTCAGTCCCAGAACCCAGGCACGCACCATTTCAGGGATTAAATCCTTCTTCAGGTATCTCATGGTTGAAGAGAAGATCATGAACGATCCCACAGTTTTGCTTGAATCACCGCGTATCGGGAGGAAATTACCGGAGATTCTGTCGGTTGATGAGATTGACCGGATGATTGCATCGGTAGACCTGTCAAGGCCTGAAGGCCAGCGCAACCGGGCTATCCTGGAGACCCTTTACAGTTGTGGCCTCCGGGTGACCGAACTGGTAAACCTCAAGCTCAGTAATCTGTTTTTTGACCAGGGGTTCATAAAAATTGAAGGTAAAGGGGAAAAGGAGAGGCTGGTGCCCATCAGCCTTCGGGCCAGAGATGAGATCACCCGATACGTTGGAAGTTACCGGAACGAACTGGTTACCACCAAGGAGAGTGCGAACATCGTTTTCCTGAACCGTCGGGGGAAGAAACTCAGCCGGGTAATGATCTTTACAATCATCAAGGGGGTTGCGATGAAAGCAGAAATCAGGAAGAACATCAGCCCCCACACGCTGCGGCATTCTTTTGCCACCCACCTGGTCAACGGTGGCGCCGACCTGAGAGCCGTCCAGGAAATGCTGGGACATGAATCGATCCTGACGACGGAGATCTATACCCATCTGGACCGGGAGTATCTGCAGAGCACCGTGCAGCAATTTCACCCCAGATCCTGAATTTCCAGGTCTCACTTCAGCAAGGTGTATTAATTTTATTTTAACGAAACCCTGAGCCGGCAGGCATGGTCAGGGTTTGAGTCTATTATGGATTATATTTGTCTGTAAATGGCAGCAGGCATGGCTGCCGGAAAACGGTGCTTTACATTAATCTGAACCTTATCAGGAATGACAAAACATAGACGATTAGATGCGTGGGTCCGGGAGTGGGCAACCTTGTGCCAGCCTGACGCGATACATTGGTGTGACGGGTCGGAAGAAGAAAATCAGTATTTGCTGGGCCTGGCGGTAGCTTCCGGGGCTGCCATCCGCCTGGACGAATCCAAGCGACCGGGCTCCTATTATTTCCAGAGTGATCCGTCGGATGTGGCCAGGGTTGAAGACCGCACCTTTATCAGCACCCTCAGAAAAGAGGATGCAGGGCCCAGTAACAACTGGATGGAACCTTCCGTGCTGAAAGCCACCATGCGCCGCTTATTTGACGGTTGTATGCGGGGAAGAACCATGTATATCATTCCCTTCAGTATGGGTCCTTTAGGCTCCAATATATCCCACATAGGAGTAGAAATTACCGATTCGCCCTATGTGGTGGTGAATATGCGGATCATGACCCGCATGGGGCAGGCGGTGTCAGACCTGCTGGGGGAAGAGGGCCACTTTGTGCCATGTATTCACTCTGTGGGAGCCCCCCTGGAACCCGGGCAAAAGGATGGTACCTGGCCCTGCGCCCCCATGGAACAAAAATTCATTTCGCATTTTCCGGAGACGGGTGAAATTTGGTCGTATGGCTCGGGATACGGGGGAAACGCACTTTTGGGCAAAAAGTGTTTTGCCCTGCGTATCGCCTCTTATATGGCGCAGCAGGAAGGCTGGCTGGCCGAGCATATGCTGATCATGGGGGTCACGAATCCTGTGGGTGAAAAAAAATATTTTGCCGCCGCATTTCCCAGTGCCTGCGGAAAAACCAATCTGGCCATGCTGATCCCCACTCTTCCCGGGTGGAAAGTTGAGACGGTTGGCGACGATATTGCCTGGATGAAATTTGGCAAGGACGGACGGTTGTTTGCCATCAATCCGGAAGCAGGATTTTTCGGTGTCGCGCCGATGACCTCGATGGACACCAATCCGAATGCCATGCTGAGCATGAGGCAGAACTCCATATTTACCAACGTAGGGTTGACACCCGACGGGGACGTATGGTGGGAAGGCATCGGCACGAAATGTCCTCCTGGTACGCTCAACTGGAAAAACAAAATTCATGAACCAGCCCTGGGAGAGCCGGTAGCCCATCCGAATGCCCGTTTCACTGCACCAGCCAGCCAATGTCCTGCTATCGACCCTGACTGGGAAAATCCGGCAGGTGTACCCATCGATGCCATTCTTTTCGGAGGCCGGCGCCCATCTACTGTGCCTCTGGTTTTCCAGGCTTTCAACTGGAATCACGGTGTTTTTATGGGTTCCGTCGCCGGTTCTGAAGTCACTGCTGCTGCCATCGGCCTCAAGGCCGGCGTCCGCCGCGATCCCTTCGCTATGCTCCCCTTCTGCGGATACCACATGGGCGATTACTTCCGCCACTGGATCAACATAGGGATGAACGCCCCCAAACCGGAAAACCTTCCTTTGATCTTCAACGTTAACTGGTTCCGCAAAAATCAAAAAGGAGAGTGGCTATGGCCTGGGTACGGCGAAAACATCCGGGTCCTCGAATGGATATTCAACCGTTGTAACCGGCAGGCCGGGGCCGTCACCACCCCGGTGGGTTACCTCCCTGAAAAAGACAGCATCAACCTGTCGGGGTTGGAACCAGTGGCTTTACACATGGACGAACTGCTCACCGTCGACAAAGATCTCTGGAACCAGGAGTGCGATCTTATCGAAGCGCATTATGCCCATTTCGGAGACCGGCTGCCGGAGGAACTAGCTGCGGAATTCCGAGGACTACGGGAACGACTGAAAAAATAATTCTCTCCCGCATTATCAATGCCATAGGTTGCAGTCGGGTCTGTTCCTCCAAAGAAATAAGACTTCCCGATCAGGCTTGTCTACCGGTATAACTACCGGAATGGATCGCTTTTTGTTATCTCACCTGACGTCAGCCCGGAACTGATTCTGAGAGGTCAGGCTCTTCTCAGAGTTCTGTTTTTCCGGCGTTCAGTAAAAACGGTTTCTGTGATTACCTTTGTATCATTCAGCCATCAGCATGATTAGTCTTTTCCGGATACTGGCATTTCTGGTCCTGGGAGTTTCTCTGTCCCTGCGTGCCGCAGAACCTGAAGGGTTCCGTTGGGGCAATGTGAGGTATGTAAATATGACCACCGGAGAGAAGTACCTGTTTGAAGGCATCGAAATCGAGTTGCTGGGAACAGAAAATCACTGGAACCACCTGAGGGTAGACATGGATACACTGCGGCTAAAGGTCAGCTTTCGCTCACCGGCGGTCGTTACAGGGAATCTGAAGATTTTTATTGCAGACAACCGTTCTGTGAAATCGCTCTCCCCTGAGGGTGGGCTCCACGGACTGCTTTCCGGGGATGCGCTGGTGGCTCTTTGCCGGGCGGAAGATCCCCTGCTGGACCGTTGGGATTTTTCCTTTCCGGTATCTTTCACAGGAGGGTATCTTTGGCGCAACAACGAAGACAGTTACCTGTTTTCATACCAGGGGGGCCAACCCCGCGGCCCTGATTTCTTCAAAGCATTCCCGGGAATCGGACTCGACATGACCGGGGCCCGGGGATCAGCGAAACACACCGTACTGGCCATGGAAAGCGGACGTATCTGCTGGGTCGAAGCACTGATTCCTGGGACAAACCAGCCCAGAGCCACCCTTTGTCTGGAAAGCCGGTCCACCCCCGGCCTATATTACCTTTACTACAACCTGTACAACAAGACCATCTTTGTAAACCGTAACCAACAGGTCAGCAAAGGGGATCCCCTGGGCTATGCCTGGGGTGATGGCAGCTGGGAACACCTTCATATAGCGGTTGTAAAGTCCGATTCAGTTCCGGATCCGGCAGGCAGAATAAAAAACATAGTCAATTTCTTTCCGCAGCTGCTGGAGTTGTATTACGGGGAGCAACCTTTAGCTCCTGTATCTTTCAGCAAAGGGCAGATCTATTTTGGCCGGCCTGCCGGTGTTCAGGGAAATGTGAAAAACGTGTCTGCCTTTGAAGACCTCCAGGGTACCGGATGGAATCTGGGATCCTGGAATACCGCCGACAAGGTGGAATGGGTGTCGTCACGGCAAACGGGCAATGCACGGCTGCAGAAAACCCTGTTTACGGGAGAGCCTGCACAATGCACCAATCCCCATGACTGGTACGAATACGAAATCAAAGCCAGAGAAGGCATCTACAGGATCCGGGCCCTGGTGGGCGACATCCTCCAACCCTCCTGGCAGAGGATAGAATTTGAAGGTGTCGCGGCAGGAACGTATAACCTGAAAGCCGGCGAAACGGACTGGACACCGGAAAAAATCGTCCGGGTGACCGATGGCAAACTGACCGTCAGGATTTACACCGGCGACGACAACGAAATTGCCGGTATCGGTGAGATTGTTTTCCAGCAGGCCGGCTGATCAGAAGAAGGCCCTTTTCAGTTCCTCAATTTCCTTATCGCCAATAGGATAGAAATTTCCGATGTTTTTGCCCAGGCAGAGTGATTTGGCTGAGAATTCAGCGACTTCGAGCCGGTCAAAAGCCTGAAGAAGCGATTTTCCCGTCACAACGACCGCATCGTTTTGTATGAGGACGGCCGAGACGTTGCCTGCCAGCAGATCCGGTATGTCAGGCCGGCCGGCAAACTGGGAACCAAACGGCATGTTAGGCATATCCTGGAGGAATATCCAGCTTTCGGGAATGGTTTTCACATCCATGTGGGTATGCGACACTCCAAAGGCCATCAGGTAGGGAGGTTGGGTACTGATGATGGCATGGACTCGGGGATTTTTGCGGTAAATTTCCTGGTGAAGCCACAGGGACCGGCTGGGGAGTTTCCCTGGTTCCCGCTTACCGTCGCGGATCTGGACGATATCTTCCAGTCCGATGTTCCAGCGGGTGATATCGGTTTTGGTGATCAGGAAATTATTACCCTGCCATCTGACCGAGGCAGTTCCATACGTACTCATCATCAGCCCCTGGTTGCAGGCCCTCCTGACGATAGCCACCATTTCGGCCCGGATCTCCTTTTCATCCGAATTATATTCAACCACATCCATCTCAGGAATCTGGTGGGATACCTGGGCATCAAACGATTCCAGCTGCTCCTCGTTGAGAGAAACAGGGGTGCCCAGGCTGATGGCATGGATCAGGGTCCTGGCGCAAAATTCCATGGCTTCAAAGCGTTCATAGGCCTCTATGAGGTTCACACCTCCCACGACGGTTCCGTGGTTTTCCATGATAACAGAATGGAAGCCCTGGGCAAATTCAGCAGCTATGGCTGCGCCCAGCTTGCTGCTGCCAGGCAGAGAGTAAGGTGCGTAGCCGATAGGGCCGCAAATTTTCTGTGCCTGGGGAATGATTCTCGTATCAGGGACCTGCCTGACAATGCTGAAAGAAACCAGAGCCGGAGGATGGGCATGGACTACTGCCCTGATGTCGGGCCGCACTTCATAAATGGCTTTGTGAAATGGAAGCTCCGAAGAGGGCTTGTGCGGCCCCTCCACGGTCCCATCGGGGTGCAGGCACATGATATCCCCGGGTGTCAGCGATCCTTTGTCAACGGAGGCCGGGGTGATCCAGATCCTGCCCTCCTCATCCATGACCGAAAGGTTCCCTCCGGAAGTGGTGGTCAGACCTCTGCGGTAGATCCGGTGGATAACCAGGATAATCTGGTCCCGGGGATGCATCAGCGAAAAATTACTTCGTTCCATAGTTATCAGAGTATATTGCTGTTCATTAGCCACCATAAGCTGTTGTTCGAGGGCTCATAAAGCCCTTCGGAGGGAAACCGGAGGGTTGCTGAACGTGGAAGACGGTCATTTCTTCTCCTCCCCAGTACCGGTCACCAGGAGTGTCGTCCTCCGGTTGAGACTTCTCCCCTCCCAGGTATCATTACCTGCCACAGGTTTGTGGAATCCATACCCTCTCCAGGAAAGCCTTTGAAATGCAATACCCTGATCAACAAGATATTGCACAACGGAACCCGCTCTCCGTTCAGACAATAGCTGATTAAAGTCAGCCGTACCGACGTTATCGGTGTGCCCCTGGATTTCGACCTGAAGCAATGGATTTTGTTTCAGGAAACCGGCCAAAACCTGCAATGCGGGTTCTGATCCTGGGAGAATCAGATGGGAACCGGTCTCAAAATAGATGTTGTACAAATCAAGAGAAGCACCCACCACAGCAGGCACCAGGCGGATGCTCCTTTCAACCGGCTTTTGTGCGGTTGCCGGAACGGAAAAGTCGAATACCTCATGGTAATAAAGAAATCCATCCTTTCTGACCGAGAAGGAGAGGGTGTCTCCCACGGGCAGTACCATCATAAAAATTCCGTTATCATCGGTGTTTACGATTTCAGGCAAGGGATTTCCGGAATGCCGGAGTTGAACGGAAGCTCTGACTGGCAGGCTTGTGGTGTTATTAATAACCCTGCCCCGGATATAGCCTGCAATTCCGGGGCGGATTGTTTCATCGAGTTCAAAGGAAAAAATATCCATATCCCCATGTCCCTCCCGGTTTGAGGAGAAATAGCCTGTAATTCCGGCATGGTCAATGACAAGACCCTGTTCATTAAGCCTTGAGTTGAGCGGGTAACCGAGGTTTTCGGCCTTGCTCCAGAGACTGGCAGGGGATTGCCGGGAACGGAAAATATCAAATCCGCCCAGGCCGGGCCAATAGTCGGAGCAGAAGTGGAGATCCTTGTCGTTGGTATGAATAAAGGGGGAAATTTCATCTCCGGGAGTATTGATACTGTCGCCGAGGTTAACAGGGTTTCCCCACAAGGGGAATCCCCCCTCAGACCAACCGGTGATGTCTGCATACCAGAGGTCTTTTTTACCATTCCCGCCGGTACGGGTTGAGGAGAAATAGAGACGGGTACCAAAAGCAGACAGGGAAGGCTGCCCCTCCCATCCGGAAGTGTTCACCGGAGGGCCGGCATTTCGGGGCTTGGTCCACTTGTTTCCTGTAAAACGGGAATACCAGATATCACAGCTTCCATAACCATCGGGATGATTACATAGGGTATAGAACAACAACAGGCCGTCGGCAGATACCGACTGGGCTCCCTCGTTACCAGGAGTATTGAGTTCATTGACAGGAAGGGCCTGACCCCACCCTGCACTATCGTTTACTGAAAGAAAAAAATCTTCCTGCATAGGCATTCTGCTGGCAGCGCCGGGCCATAACCGGGTAAAAACCAACAGTTTCCCATCCACTGTCAGGCTAGGCCAATACTCATCGTAACCCGAATTGACCCCACGACCCAGGTTCACAGGTGAAAAGGGGAGTGGATGGTTCACAGCACCGGATGAAAACAGGAGGTGATTGAGCAATCGGGAAGCTTTGTCGTGGAGGGATCCGCCGGGAACCAGGGGGAGATACCGGCGCAGCGGCTCCAATCCTTTGTCGTAGGCGCCTGTTTTATAATAAGCCTCCGCCAGCCGGAAAAAGACCAGAGGTAAGGAGTCGACGGCAGCCGCCACCTCCTCTAGGCACCTGATTTCAGCTTCTGTTGAATCCAGCACATGGAACATATCGGCCAGCAGCAACCGGGCTTCTATGCGGAGTCTGCTCCCCACAGGCACTTTCCGGGCAAAACGGATCGCCTTTTGATAGTCTCTGTCGGCAAATGCTGTCCGCGCCAAATCCAGATGCCGTCCCGGAGCAGGGAAAAGCTTCCCCTGAACAGGAAATGCCATTAGCAGAAACAGCAAGACCTTACAAAACCTCATCATATGAAACAGATAATACGACCACGCAACCTTCGGCAGTTCCGGTTCTGCCACCTGATTGCCGGAATGACACGCTTTAAACGAATCTCCAAGCTCCCAAATTGCACCTTTCTGCACCAATTAACGGAAATGTTTTTATATTTGAACGAACAAAGGCCATAATTGGAAATTTTGGCACACTATTTATATAAGGTAGCTTTATTTACCAATTTTTCTATTTGCATTCAACGTGATGAAACGCAACATTTCTAAAACAAGTTACAGGGGAAAGACAGACAAAACCGAAAAAAAAGCCAACATCCCCGACACTTCCAGGAAAGAAAAAATTTCCAAAAGAAAACGCTCCCTATACGATGATTTTGATGAGGAAGACCTGGGTTCTCTGGATCCGAAACTGATCAAGCTGTTAAGGTCCGGAAAATAACCGGACAGTGGCAAGAATTCTGCCATTGATTGCGCCGGCAAGCCCACCAAACTGGAGGTTCTGATCGTAATAAGCACCAACCCGGACCTTCATTTTATCCGCTCTGAATTTGGGAGCACATCCGAAACAATGGCAGGAAGGAACTCCGGATTGATCAAGGGGATTCAGAATTTTTGTTATTCCGTACGAAACCAGGAAGTTCATTAAGGAAAGGGAAGAAGAATTCCAGGTCAGTTTCCTCCCAGGATCAAGGGTAATCCATCTTTTCCGCTTCCGACCACCACGATTTTGGAGTTTCCCGACCGGGCAAGTTCAAGGGTTGCATCAATTCCTTTCTGCTTCAGGATATTTTCCGTAAGGCTGGCACTGATGATCCTGTTGAAATCGGAGATGCCCTGGGCTTCTATACGGCGGCGTTCAGCCTCTGATTTCTCTTTGTTAAGCCGGAATTCATACGCCAGAGCCTCCTGTTCCTGGGTTAGTTTGCTTTCAATAGCAGTTTTGATCTGGTCAGGCAGGTTAATGGAGCGAATCAGCAGTGCACGCATGTCAATAAAATTAGCTCCCAGAGTTTTCCTGGTTTCCTCAATGATTTCAGACTCCACGGCCTGCCGCTTCGTCGAGTAAATTTCCTCAGCCGTATATCGTCCTGCAACCTGGCGCACCGAGGAGCGCACTTCAGGAGTGACCAGGACATTCACGTAATCGGTACCAAATCTTTCGTGGAGGAAAGGGATGGCATCAAACGAGGGATTAAACCGGACGGTTACATCCATATTGATGTAAAGCCCGCTTTTATCAAGGACATCCATGGTCTCCTCCCTTTGCTGTTCCCTGACGTTGTATACATACATGCGGTTCCAGGGAGCCACGACATGAAAGCCCTCCCCGTACTTATGCTCTCTGTCCAAACCGCTTGTATATGGCCGGAAAATAACTGCCCGTTCCCCCGCGTCGACGATGAAAAACATACGGTGCCCAAAGAGGAGACCTAGAATGATAAAAATAACCCCGCCAACTAAATAAGAGATCTTAAGATTTGATTTCATTTTTCCGATGTTTTTAGAAAATTTATGGTCCGATCAAATTTGATGGAGGGACCTTCCACAAAGGTAACAGAAATAAGTAACTGCGGGGTTATCAACGGTTCAAAGTGCCCCCCCGACGTTTAACTGTTGATAAATAACATGCTAACATATTGGTACAAAAGCATTTTTTGAATAGTTTTGGTCAGATAACCAATTTGATGAAAGATGATCGGGGAATCGGAATTGATCTTAAACGACGATGGAACTGTCTTTCACCTGCACCTTCTTCCGGAACAGATTTCCGGAAAAATCATCCTTGTCGGTGACCCCGGTAGAGTTAAAATGGTCAGGGAAAGGATGGACCGGGTTGAATACACGGTATCTAACCGGGAATTTGTCAGTTGCGGGGGTTTCTATAAAAACCAGCCGATAACGGTCATTTCCACCGGTATTGGGACAGACAATTCAGATATAGTGCTGAATGAGCTGGATGCATTGGCCAACATTGATTTCCGGACACGGGAAATCAAAGAAACACATACCACGCTTCAAATGGTCAGGATCGGCACAACCGGTGGGTTGCAGGCTGACCTTCCGGTGAATTCGTGGATTGTAAGCCGGAAATCGATGGGGTTTGACGGGATGCTGGTATATTACCACAACTGGAAGCATATCTGTGACAGATCCTTCGAAAAGGCCTTCCGGTCGTTCATAGACTGGCCCCCGGAGTTTCCGACTCCTTATGTGGTGGATGCGTCTGAAACATTACTTCGTAAGTTCACCGGCGAACCTTTTATTCACGGAGTCAACATTTCAGCACCTGGTTTTTACGGGCCTCAGGGAAGAGTTTTGCGGTTGGCGCTGGCCGTACCTGACATGAACGAAAAACTGGAGAAATTCCGCTACGGAAATTTAAGAATTACGAACTACGAAATGGAAAGTTCAGCCATTTACGGGCTTTCCGCCCTGATGGGCCACGAGGCCCTTACCGTTTGCCTGCTTATCGCACAAAGGGTCAAAAAACAGGCCAACGAAAATTATCAGCAGCAAATGGAAGGGCTTGTTGAGGCAGTATTGGATCAGTTGACAAGCTAACCGGTGAAAGAAGGAAAAAAGCAACGGATTAAAGCATTGCTGCAACTTCTGGATGATCCTGATTCAGATGTGTTTCAGTGTATCGAGGATGAATTGCTGAAGGAGAACAGCGGCATCATTCCTGAACTCGAGGAAGCATGGGAAATGGCGGAGAATGAGGTTTGCCAGTTCAGGATTGAGAATCTGATTAACAGGATCCGGGTGAGGGAGACTTTCAAAAAGCTGAAAACCTGGACCCGGTTACCCGAGCCAGCCCTTCTCGATGGGTATATCCTTGCTTCTCTTTACCACAACCCGGATATGAATGAGGAAAGAATCCGCAGAACGGTAGAGGAAATCAGGAAAAAAGTCTGGATTGAACTTAACAACTCACTCACATCGATCGAAAAAATAACGGTCGTGAACCATGTGCTGTTCAACGAATATAATTTCCGAATCATTACGGATGAGCCCTATTTGCCGCGATATTGTTTTATCAGTCAGGTCCTGGAATCGAGGATGGGGAACCCTATTTCGGTTGCACTGATATACAATATCATTGCACAAACGGCAGGATTACCGGTGAAGTTCGTCGATCTGCCCAGGAATCCGCTGCTGGCTTACATTGACCGCCGGGTTGCTGCCAAGGTTCATCCCCCCGGTGTGGAAACCGATGTGTTGTTTTACATCAATCCTTCCAACAAGGGATCCATAACCGGACGACGGGAACTGGAATATTTTCTCAGAAAACTCAATTATGATATGACCAGCACCACCCTCGAAGCCAGTTCCTCTCTCCGTTTTCTGATCCGGTTGCTGGAAATTACGGAGAGGTCGTACGAGATGAGCGGGCAAACCGAAAAAGTTGCAGGGATCACCGAGATGATCCATCTGCTCAGCCATAAAAAATAGGAAGCAGTCTGCTTCATCTTCACAGGTCAACCATCAACATCCCACCATATCAGGGGCCTTACGCGGATATCCGTGAATATGCCAAAGAACCGGGAACCGTTATTTGGCATAATTGACCGCCCGCGTTTCTCTGATGACCGTAATTTTGATCTGTCCCGGGTAAGTCATTTCGTCCTGGATCCGTTTGGCAATGTCGTACGAAAGCTGTTCGGATTCCTGGTCATTGATTTTATCAGAGCCCACGATGACGCGCAATTCCCTGCCTGCCTGGATAGCATAGGTTTTCATAACCCCCGGGTAGGAGAGTGCCAGGTCTTCGAGATCCTTAAGCCGCTTGATGTACGATTCGACGACTTCCCTGCGGGCACCGGGGCGTGCTCCTGAGATCGCATCGCATACCTGAACAATCGGAGCCAGGAGCGTTTGCATTTCCACCTCGTCGTGATGCGACCCGATGGCGTTGCAGATTTCCGGTTTTTCCTTGAATTTTTCAGCCAGTTTCATACCCAGAACCGCATGTGGCAGTTCCGGCTCATCATCGGGGACCTTTCCGATATCGTGCAAGAGACCCGCCCGTTTGGCTTTTTTGGGATTCAGGCCTAGTTCAGCGGCCATGATGGAGCATAGGTTGGCTACTTCTCGCGAGTGTTGAAGCAGATTCTGACCGTACGAAGAGCGGTATTTCATTTTTCCGATCAGCCGGATCAGTTCAGGATGAAGTCCGTGGACTCCCAGGTCTATTGCTGTGCGTTTTCCTGTTTCGATAACCTCTTCCTCGACTTGTTTCTGGACCTTCTGTACCACTTCTTCGATGCGTGCCGGGTGAATCCGGCCATCGGTAACCAGCTGATGCAGAGCCAGACGGGCAATTTCTCTTCTTACAGGATCGAAAGCTGACAGTACAATGGCTTCAGGGGTGTCGTCTACGATAATTTCCACACCCGTAGCAGCTTCAAGTGCCCTGATGTTTCTACCCTCGCGCCCGATAATTCTGCCTTTCAGTTCATCGTTCTCAATATGAAAAATCGTCACCGCATTTTCAACGGCTGTTTCGGTAGCAACTCGTTGGATGGTTTTAACAACGACCTTCTTGGCTTCCTTCGATGCCGTGAGTTTTGCTTCCTCCATGATCTCGTTTATAAACGACATAGCTTCCGTCTTGGCTTCCTCCTTCAGTGACTCCACCATTTGGGCCTTGGCCTCTTCAGCAGAGAGCCCGGATATCACCTCCAGTTTTTCAACTTGCTGCCGGTGAAGTTTCTCCAGTTCCTCATTTTTTTGTTCCAGGATTTCCATCTGGGCATTCAGGTTATCACGGATAGCAGTCACCTCTTTTTTTTCTGTCTCAAAAATCTTGATGTCGCGTAGAAGATCGTTCCGCTGTTGGACCGCCGCCGCTTCGCGCTGCTTCAGCTTATTGTCCAGGACGGCTATCTTTTGATTCTTTTCATTCATGTATTTCTCGTGCTCAGCCTTTAACTGGAGATACTTTTCCCGGGCTTGCAGGTTTTTTTCCTTTTTTATCACTTCAGCCTCAGCCTCAGCATCCGAAACAATTTTTATTCTCCTGGATCTCAAAGCCTTATCCCACAAAACGTAAGAAATGGCACCTCCACCCAGAAAACCCGCTAATGCAGCTATGATAGTTCCAAACATAAAATATAATTATTTAAGGTTAATAAAAATCCCGCTCATTTTACCGGTACCTATTGAAAGGAACCGGCAAAACTGCGGGAAGGATCAATTATCTTGTTCCGGAACGAGGTCAGGATCTTTCGCTTAAAAAATCCTTTAGGTCGTCCCTGAGTTCTTTCAAATCATTGATAAGGATTCCCTGGTCTCCTCTTTCGCCCAGTTCATGGCTCACCACTACCTGAAATGAAGCCATCGCAAGAATATCCTGTGAGTCCTTGCCGGGAAATTCTGTTCTGAAAGCCCGGATCACTTCATTCAGCTTACTGGCAGCAGACCGGAATTTTTCTTCCTTGTCCCGTTCCACCACCAGAGGATAAATCCTGTTATCAATTTTTATATTTATTGAAAGCGTGTCGTTCATACTGGCTTTAACCATTCAGTAATGCAACACATTTATCAATCTCCCGCAATAATTTGTTGATCTTCTGCCTGGCCATCGCCGCTCCGCCTGCACCTGACTCCAGGGTCCTGGCCAGCTTCAGATTCTCATATTGGTTGCCGAGTTGTCCTTTTTCTCTGTCAAGACTTTCGATACGATCCTTCAGGGTTAAAACCTGTTGATGTAAATCCGCATTTTCTGATTCGAGATGCTCGAACTTTTCCAATACATTCCGGATTTTCTCTCTCAGGTCCCGAATGAGCAAAAGGCCTTCCTCAGTCATTATTGCTGCAATACAGGGGCAAAGTTAACAAATTTGTATTAACCGGATTGATTAAAACCCATTAAAAGCATTTTTTTCCGGTATCACCTCTTATATTTGCCCGCAACACCAAAGAACTATGGTTTTCATCCGGTATAACATTCTGATACTGTTTTTTGTTCAGTTTTTTTCTGCCGGGGCTCAATTGAAATATTATGCCTCACCGCTGAACATTCCTTTATCGCTAAGCGGCAATTTTGGAGAACTCCGTCCGGACCATTTTCACACCGGGCTTGATTTCAGAACGGAAAGAAAAACTGGCCTTCCCGTCTATTCCAGTGCGGAAGGGAGTGTCTCCCGTATTGTGGTGTCTCCTACCGGTTTTGGCAGAGCTTTATATATTGACCACTCCAACAATACTACGACAGTGTACGGTCATCTTCTTCGTTTCAGGCAGGATATTGAAAAATACGTTAAAGCAGAGCAATACCAGCGCCGTTCCTTCGCAGTTGATCTACGGCTTCCCCCCGGGTTGTTCACCACAGGAAAGCAGGAACAGATTGGTCTCAGCGGAAACAGCGGCAGTTCCGGAGGGCCTCATCTCCACTTTGAAATCAGGGATACCCCGACTCAGGATGCTCTCAATCCGCTTCAGATCAACTCTTTCAATATTCCGGACAAAACTCCCCCCCGTATTCGTGCTGTCCGGTTTTATCCGTTGAACAAAGCTTCCCATGTCAACTTCCTGAACAATCCCAAATCGTTCACCCCGGAACTGGCCGGAACGGTTTATTCTCTTGCCGGCGGACAAACACTTAAAGCCTCCGGTGAAATCGGCATCGCCATCCAGGCAAACGATTATTTCGACGGGAATACAAGTCCCTGCGGGATTTTCTCCGCCCGTTTGTTCATCGACGACCAGGAATGCTTCAGCTACGAAATCAGGCGAATTCCTTTCAGTCTGAACCGTTATCTGAACAGTCACATTGATTTCGGCGAATTCGTGGAAAACGGAAACAGATTTGTTAAAATGTGGCAGGACCGGGGAAACAGGATGACCCTGTACACTACCGACAGCCTGAGGGGCATCTTGCGGATCGACAGCGGTAAAGTTTACAGGGGAAAAGTTCTTCTGGAAGATGTTGCGGGGAACAGAACGACCTTCATTTTTCAGATTGCAGGGATAAACATGGATATGCCAGCACCAGTTGTTGAGCCCGCACCCCGGTTTCATTATGATACTGAAAACGGTATGGCTGGTGAATCGTTCGAGATCAGGACACCAGCCTGGGCTTTTTATGAGGATTTCAACTTCCGGCACGAAAGTACCGAAAGACAGGAAGGATTTTTTTCAGAAATCCATCAGGTACACAGCCGGACGACACCCCTTCACAAACCAGTAACCATCAGGTTAAGAACCGAAGGATTACCTGATTCGATGTCAGATAAAGCGCTGATTGCGGAAATAAGCCGCGAGGGACAAATCCGTGCAGCGGGCGGCAACTATTCGGAAGGATGGATGGAAACATCGGTCATGGCTTTTGGCCATTACGGAGTGGTCTGCGATACCCTTCCGCCTGAAATTACTGCTCTCAGCATTAAAAACGATGCGCTGACCGAAACAGCCAGAATCAGGTTTACCATCAAAGACGACCTTTCAGGCATTGGCCAGTATACAGGAACTATTGACAATCAGTGGGTTTTATTTGAATACGATCCAAAGACTTCCGGTCTTGTATACCGGATAGATCCGGAACGGCTGCAAACCGGGAAAAGACACCTTTTGGTCCTTACTGTATCGGACCGTGCAGGAAACTCGGCCGTTTACCAGTCCACCTTCTGGAAGTAACGAAACCCTTTGGTATAAATACCAACCTTTGAGCCCTCTCTGTGCTTCCCCGCTTGTCACAAAGTGGTATTGACAAAATTTTCAGGAATGGGAAAAACGGTTATATTTGCCGGAAACACAAAAACAAGGACAGATTATGGTCAACAAATTTTCATGGATACTTGTGGCGGGACTTTTGGTTGCAATGGGCATTAGCACGGAATCGAGCGCGTGCACCAATTTTCTGATCACCCGGGGAGCTTCGGCTGACGGATCGGTGATGATAACCTATGCAGCCGATTCACACACGTTGTACGGTGAGCTATACCACTGGCCGGCAAGGGACTGGCCGGCAGGTTCCCTGCTCGACATCACCGAATGGGATACCGGCAAACCTTTGGGGCAGATCGAACAGGTTCCGCACACTTATAATGTGGTGGGGAATATGAATGAGCACCAGGTAGCCATTGGAGAAACCACCTTTGGCGGCAGGGAGGAGCTGGCCAACCAACCGGGAGCCATCATGGATTACGGAAGCCTGATGTATATTGCACTCCAGCGTTCTTCCACAGCCCGCGAAGCCATCGGAGTCATGACCTCCCTGGTTGAAAAATACGGCTATGCCAGCAGCGGCGAATCGTTTTCCATCTCCGACCCCAATGAAGTCTGGATTATGGAAATGATTGGCAAGGGACCAGGGGAAAAAGGGGCTGTCTGGGTCGCGCTGAAGGTCCCTGACGGTTATATCTGCGGCCATGCCAACCAGGCCCGGATCACTACCTTTCCGGTAAATGACCCTGAGGATTGTCTGTTTTCGCCTGATGTAATTTCGTTTGCCAGGGGAAAGGGCTGGTTCAAGGGAAAAGACAGGGACTTCAGTTTCTCCGACGTTTACGCACCGGTCGATTTCGGAGCTGCAAGGTTCTGCGATGCCCGCGTATTTTCCGGCTTTAACAAGGTGGCTGATGATATGGCGAAGTACCTGGATTATGCCATGGGAAAAGTGGAGTATGGCGGGGAGAACGGCTTTCCGGTAAACAGGATGCCCCTGTGGGTGAAACCCCGGAAACCGGTGATGCTCGCCGACGTAATAGGCATGATGCGCGACCACTTTGAAGGAACCCCCATGGATATGAACCACGACCTGGGCGGAGGTCCTTTCAAAGTCCCCTATCGCTGGCGAGGGATGACCTGGAAGGTGGATGGTGAAACCTACCTTAACGAAAGGGCTATCTCAACCCAGCAAACGGGATTTTCGTTTGTTGCACAGAGCCGCAGCTGGCTTCCCGGCCCCGTAGGTGGTATCCTCTGGTTCGGAGTTGACGATAGCTACAGCTGTTGCTATGCACCCATGTATTGCGGGATGACGGAGGTTCCCGAATGTTTCCGCCCCGGAAACGGCGACCTTCTGACGTACAGCGAAACCTCAGCCTTCTGGGCTTTTAACCAGGTGGCCAACCTGGCTTACAGCCGCTACGCCGATATGATCGAAGAGATCCGGGCAGTTCAGAAAGACGAAGAAAACCGCTTCATCAGCTTCATACCAGTGATCGACAAAGCAGCCACTAGTCTGATGACCGGGTCATCACCCGAATGGGGCACCCGCTTCCTTACCGAATTCTCGGTAAACTCGGCCAACAGCCTGACCCAACGATGGAAAGAGCTCTATAAATTCCTGCTGGTAAAATACCTGGATGGCAATGTTAAAAAAGTCGAAAACGGTAACTTCAAAAGGAATGATTACGGTTTACCGGCTATGCCTGACTTCCCCGGGTACCCTGAATGGTGGTATCGCGCCATTGTGAACAGCACCGGCGACCATTTAAAGGTTCCTCAAGGAGGAGGACATTAAAAATCAGCCGTCCAATAATTGCGCACTCAAATATTTTTTCTATTTTTGCGCCACATTTGGAAAAAGCAGTCGCTTACACCCTTACCCGTGTAATATAGCCACTTAAAAAACATTGAAAATGGACTTGATAAAAATCGCCCGCAATGCTTTCGGGTCTGAAGAGAAAAAATTACCGGCTTTCGGAGCCGGAGATACCGTTACGGTCAACTATAAAATCCGTGAAGGAAACAAAGAGAGGATTCAGAGCTACCGGGGTGTGGTCATCCAGGTGAAAGGTGCTGGTGACACAAAGACTTTCACAGTGCGCAAGATGTCGGGAAACGTGGGTGTGGAAAGGATATTCCCTCTGGCTTCTCCCTTTATTGATGGCATTGAAGTAAACAAAAGGGGGAGTGTCAGACGCAAAAGGCTATTTTTCCTGCGGAAACTTACCGGGAAGAAAGCCCGTATCAAGGAAAAAAAGGTTTGATCTTTTTACTGCAGCTTTACAAAGGCTTCCCGGCGGAAGCCTTTTTCATTTATTTTCGTACCCTGACTAACCTTGGTTGCCATGCATTACCGCACCATGCTCACTCTTTTCTCAGCCGGAATGGTCTTCGCTTGCCAGGAACCATCGCATACAGGTCTGGTTCTTCATCCCGTAGAATATGTAAACACCCTGATGGGAACCCAGTCTTCGTTCAGCCTCAGTGCCGGGAATACCTACCCGGCTGTTGCCTTACCCTGGGGGATGAATTTCTGGACACCTCAGACCGGGAAAATGGGAGACGGCTGGATATACACCTATGGAGCAGAAAAAATCCGCGGCTTGAAACAAACCCATCAACCCAGTCCATGGATCAACGATTACGGCCAGTTCTCCCTTTTTGCCGAAACCGGCCAACCCGTTACGGATGAGGAGAAAAGAGCCAGCTGGTTTTCACATAAGGCTGAAACAGCTCAACCCCACTATTACGGGGTATACCTGGCCGATTACGATGTCCTGGCTGAAATAACACCTACCGAAAGAGCTGCCTGTTTCCGTTTTACTTTTCCTGAAGGGGATAGTTCGCTGGTTTTAGTCGATGCCTTTGACGGGGGATCCATGGTCCGTATCCATACCGGAGAAAACAAAATCACCGGTTTCACAACCAAAAACAGCGGCGGAGTGCCCGGAAATTTTAAAAATTGGTTTGTGGTACGCTTTGATAAACCCTTTTCAGGCTACTATACCTGGAACGGGAATGATTGCTCCGAAGGGAACCCATCCGCAGAAGGATTCCACACAGGGGCTGTAGTTCGTTTCAGGACAGGGCACCGCGAGCAGATACAAGCGTTTGTGGCCTCTTCGTTTATCAGCCTTGAACAAGCCGAACGGAACCTGAGCAGGGAGACCGGCGGGAAGAGTTTTGAAACGATCAGGCAGGAAGGCTACGAAATCTGGGACAGGGAGCTGGGGAGGATCAGGGTTTCGGAGGAAAACAGCGACAGGGTGAGAACGTTTTACAGTTGCTACTACCGGGTGCTGTTATTTCCAAGAAAGTTTTACGAATTTGATGCTTCCGGAGGGATGGTCCATTACAGTCCATACAATGGAGAGGTCGTTTCAGGCCCCCTTTATACCGACAACGGGTTTTGGGATACCTTCAGGGCGGTTTTTCCATTTCTGGCATGGATGTATCCCGGTGTAAACAGCGAGATTATGCAGGGGTTGGTCAACACGTTCAGGGAGAGCGGCTGGCTTCCTGAGTGGGCCAGTCCCGGCCACCGCGACTGCATGATCGGTTCGAATTCTGCCTCTCTCATCGCCGATTCCTGGATTAAGGGAATCCGGGGCTACGAGGTGGACACCCTTTATGCTGCGATTCTGAAAAACACTCTGGGAAACGGACCGGTGAATTCGGTCGGAAGGCTTGGCGCCTCTTATTATAATGATCTGGGTTATGTGCCTTATGATGTGGGCATTAACGAGAATGTTGCCCGGACACTGGAATATGCTTATGCCGATTTTTGCATTGGTGAACTGGCACAGGCTCTCGGCCGCCCGGCCGGGGAGGTGGAACTATACAGAAACAGGGCATCGAACTACCGTCGGGTATTTGATCCATCCACCCTGCTTATGCGGGGCAAAAACCTTGACGGGTCTTTCCAGGAGCCCTTTAACCCCTACAAATGGGGAGATGCTTTTACCGAAGGGAACAGCTGGCACTATAGCTGGAGCGTTTTCCATGACCCGGAAGGGCTTGCCCGGTTGATGGGAGGCCGGAAGATATTCAGCCGCATGCTCGATTCTGTATTCCGGGTGCCCCCTGTTTTTGACTGTTCGTATTATGGATTTCCCATCCATGAGATACGGGAAATGCAGGTTGTCAACATGGGCAATTATGCCCATGGGAACCAACCTGCCCAGCATATCATTTACCTTTACAACCATGCAGGAGAGCCATGGAAAGCCCAGGAGCGGCTGCGGGAGGTGATGGAAAGACTCTACCATCCCCGGCCTGATGGGTACTGTGGCGACGAAGACAATGGACAAACCTCGGCCTGGTACCTGTTTTCCGCTCTGGGGTTTTACCCCGTATGTCCGGGGACTCCGCAGTATGTAGTTGGGTCTCCCCTGTTTGAAAAGGTCGTAATCACCCTGCCAGGAGACCAAAAACTGACTCTTGAAGCCCCGGGGGCCAGCCGGTATCCCTATATCCGATCTGCTAAGGTCAATGGCAGCGCGCTTAACCGGTCCTGGTTGTCGCACAAGGAACTGACAAAAGGAGGAAAGATCGTCTTTTCCATGGACTCGGTACCCAACAGGAAACTATGGAACAGTCCGGCCAACCTGCCTTTTTCAATGACCAGCCCCTGATCTGAACCGGATTACCCTTCACTTCGAATGCAATTCTTTCTACTATGAGTTTCGTACCTAAAGTAAAACTGTTCAGCAAACAGTGGTTCATCGACTACACGCTGATAATGCTGGGATCGTTCATTCTGGCAGCGGGTTTTGTTTTCTTCATTACCCCTCACCGTATTGTTCCCGGCGGCGTTTACGGGATAGCCATTGTAGTCCACTATCTCACTGCCGGCCTCTTTTCCTTCTGGCCCCAGGGTATTCCTATCGGACTGTTCGGGTTGATACTGAACATTCCCCTGACCTGGGCCGGCATCAAAATCCTGGGTCCAAGGTTCGGTGTGAAGACCATCACCGGATTTGTTATCACCTCGATTTTCATTGATGGCATAACCATGCTCAGACCCGACGGATATGCCCCCCTGGTGAACGACATCCTGTTATCCTGTGTTTTCGGAGGGGTTCTCGTTGGCTTTGGACTGGGCCTGATTTTTAAGTCGCGTGCAACCTCGGGCGGTTCCGATATCATTGCCATGATCCTGGCCAAATACACCCGGCTGCCTCTTGGCAGGCTAATGATCTATGTTGATTCTGTCATTGTTCTGGTAGCCCTGGCTTCCTTCCAGGATTGGGCAATTCCTCTCTACTCATGGGTGGTAATCTATATTTCAGGCCGGGCTATCGATATGACCCTCGAAGGCGCCGACTATAATAAAGCCCTATTTATCATTTCCAACCAGTACGAAGCCATTCGTGATAAAATCATCAACGACCTGGAGCGCGGAGGGACCTTTCTTACCGGGAAAGGGATGTTCACCAATGATGAAAAACAGATTATTTTCACCATCGTCAGCCGGCGGGAATTGGCCATACTCGAGGAGTACATCGGGACCATTGACCCGGATGCTTTCATCACGATTATGGATACCAAAGAGATATTGGGGGAAGGATTCCAGTCGTTGCATGCCAGAGCTGCCGACCGCTAGATATAAATAGTGCCGGTAGCAGTTTCCCTGTTCAGCACTGCACCGCGCACCTTACCCTATTCTTAGTTTTGGAATTATCTGGATTCCGCGAGATTGCCTGCAACCGGTACAACCTGCCTATTCGCTGACTCCTTAAGAATCATTTAACATTCATCTTGAAATTTGAACCCTGTTTCTGTTACTAATGATTACAAAAAGAAGTAATTTTACATAAGCTATCAAACAGCGGTTGAAACCGATAGGAAAAGTAATCCGGCAGGTTCGCATGAGTATCCGGAGACCCGGACGATTAACCGGGAAGCCCATTTTGGTGCCGGCGCATCTGGTTGAAACCGGTTTTAGTACATCCATGAGGCAGTTGGTTATCCTTTTATTTCTGTTGCTTACCGTCTTTCGGGGATACCCTCAGAGTGTAGGGCTGGTGTTAAGCGGCGGTGGGGCTAAAGGGCTGGCTCACATTGCAGTGATCCGTGCACTCGAAGCCAATGATATTCCCATTGATTACATCACCGGGACTTCGATCGGAGCCATCATCGGGGGGTTGTATGCAGCCGGATATACACCCGATGAAATGGAGGAACTCATTCGTTCTGATGAGTTTTATTTCTGGTCTACGGGAAAAATTCAGGAAGAGTTCCGGTATTTCTTCAAACAAAGAGAAGAAAACCCTTCCTGGATTGAGTTAAAAATGGCCAAACGGGAAGATAAGCTGAAGCTTTTGCCCCCTACCAATCTTATTCCCCAGTGGCAGATGGACTTTGCCTTCTTGGAACTGACAGCTGCTTCCACAGCCATTTCGGGTGATAATTTTGACAAGTTGTTTATCCCCTTCCGGTGTGTTGCTACGGAGGTTCATCAGAACCTGCCGGTGGTATTGTCAAGAGGAGATCTGGGAGAAGCTATCCGTTCCTCGATGACTTTCCCTCTGGTTTTCAAGCCTATCCAGATAGAAGGCAAGTTGCTCTTTGACGGAGGGATTGTGAATAATTTTCCACAGGATGTGATGGCTGAAACCTTTCATCCCGATATTATCATCGGACACAAAGTGGTTGATGGTCCCAAAACTGCTGCCGCAGATGATATTATGCAGCAGATAACCAACATGATCCAGCGGCCAACGGATTATACGCTCACTCCCGAGCAGGGGATCCTTCTGGAAACCAAACTAACCAATATCGGGCTGATGGACTTTCCAAAAATCACTTCCATCATAGAAGCCGGGAACCAGACCATTTACCCCATGCTGGACAGTATAAAAAGCCGGATAAAAAGGAGGGTAGATCATGAGGAGGTAGCACGGAGACGGGAAGCATTCAATGCCAACAAACCAGCATTGCTTTTTCAGAACATCCAGGTTGAAGGGATTGCCGATCCCCTGCAGCGGAGATACATTATCAACTCTATCAAACACAACAAAAACATATTTACCCTGGAGGTATTCAGAAAAGAGTATTTCAAACTTATCGCCGACGAGCAAATCAAGTCGATACGGCCGGTAGCCCTTTTCAATGAGGAAACCGGCTATTTCGATGTCCATCTGATTGTTGAACCGGAGACCAAAGGAACCATCAATATCGGTGGAAATGTGTCTACAAAACCTGTTAACCAGGGATATGTCAATTTTGAATACAGGTTGTTCAAGAACCGCTCCTACACCCTGGCCTCGAATTTGTATTTCGGCAGGTTTTACAGCTCTTTCAAGGTCGGAGGCAGGATAGATTTTCCTTCGCTGAAATCCTTTTATCTGGCCTCTTACCTTACCTACAACCGCTGGGATTTCTTTGCTTCGAGCAATGAGTTGTTTTTTGAGGATGTGAGGCCACCCTATATTATTCAGAATGAAAGCAGTTTCAGAAACGAGATTGGTTTTCCGGCCGGACTGCACGGCAAGGTAACCACGGGGATCTCCTGGTCAGGTTCAAGGGATGTCCATTACCAGAATAACCGGTACAACAAGACAGATACACCAGACAAGAGCGATTTCAACGCATCGGTTTTCCATGCAGAATATGAGAAAAACTCTCTCAACCAGAAACAATATGCCACAGAGGGGATCTACAACCTTGTTTCATCCAGGTTCATTGCCGGGAAAGAGCACAATATACCCGGGACAACTGCACCAGACCGGAGTTCCTGGTCTGACTTTCACAGTCATTTTCTGATCAGGGCTCAGAGCCTCAGATATTACCCTTTGTCAAGGACCTTAACCCTTGGATCACACCTGGAAGGTGTCTTCAGTAACCGGAAACCTTTCAGAAACTATACTGCCACCTTACTCTCCGCCCCTGGATTTTTCCCTACTCCGCATAGTAAAACACTTTTTATTGAAAATTTCAGGTCCGACAATTTTATTGCAGGTGGTCTGAAAGGGATATACCAGATGAACCCACAAGTACATGTCAGGCTTGAAGTGTATGCATTTCTACCTATTTTCGAGTTAAAAAACACCCTTCCTTTTCCGCCTTTGGATGATCTGGCCTTCTTTGATAACTATTATTTCCAGGGCCTGGCTGCCGTGGTCATGAATACGGGAGCAGGTCCGCTGAGCGTGGCAATTAATTATTACGACAAGAGCATAACCAAATGGTATTTGTCGCTCAACTTCGGGTACATCCTGTTCAACAGGAAAGGAATCTGAAATCAAGGGTGAAAATGCCAGAGTTAACGGCTGGATTGGTCAAACCAGGAATATCATCCTTACAGTTTTATCACCCTTCACCTGCTTATTTTTTCCGGTAACATCGTATCCACTCAACCTCGAACCGTACCGGCAATCTGGATACCGGGATTTCATCGACCACCAGGCTTGTCAGATTCAGGTGTACCGGATAGTTCAGGCTTCCTGTTTCTAATTCAAACAAGGTTTGATCGTTCAGTTTCCATACCAGCTTCTGTCCTTTCCATTCCAGTCTGAAAAGATAAAAGACATTTTTCCGGAGCGGACTCAGGGTGACCCCGCTGAATTCGGGCTGGGCCTGACCTTTTCTCAAGAGGAGTCCCATCCGGTTAAAGGGACCCGTTTCGCAAAGGGCAATCTGTGACTCCTGGCTTTCCCCCATCAGACACAAGGTACTGACTACTTCTTTTACAGGATGGAATTTTATTTTTGCCTCAAAAATGCCTTCCTGCTGCCAGAATCCGTGCATGGTTGAGAGGGTGTCGGAGGTATAAGTGAAATCTCTGGGTACCAATCCGGCGCCGGGTATCCACTGCCGTGACCGGAGGGTCTCTTTTTTCACGGAAATCACCAGTTTACCCTTTTCTGCACTTGTATTTTTTCCACCGGAATAGGCCTGAAGATCACCCGGCTGGGAAAAAGAGTCTCCTAACAACCGGTCAGCCCATAGCATATTAGGTGTCCATTTGCTGCGGTCCAGTTCTTTACCGTCAAAATTGTCACAAAAGGTCATCTCCCATTGTCTGAAAAAATCGAAGGCCTTGCTCTGATGATAACGCTGGTAAAGAAGGATTTTTGGATGTTTTTTCAACTGGAGAAACTGCTGCATTTTAGCGTATTCGTCCGATTTCTCCCATTTTCGCTTATCCTCAAGGTAGGACTTTCTTTCGACAAATGCGGGAGAGGTGACTTTCTCTTTCAGCTCGTGATAGCGTTCCAGCTGAAATGACTCGCTGACATCCAGATAGTTCCGGTAAAGTGTTGAGTTCTCAAATTTCAGGTGGAACGCGACATCCGGATCAGAGGAGAGTCTTTTAAAATGCATGTATTTATTCCAGGCCTCGCTCTTTTTCAGCTTCTTTTTATCCTTCAGCTGAGCTACTCTCTGTTTGAATTTTTCCGTTCCGGTTTCTGTGAGAAGTTCCCGGTAGCGCGACAGCAAATGGCTGTGCGCGATTTCACGGTAGTACTTCAGGTCGCGCGAATTTTCGAACCGGAAATAGCTCCGTATTGACTGATCCATTTTTAGCTTAAAGAATTCTCTCCTGGCAATTTTATCCCGGGAAGGTGCATTTTGCAATTCCAGAAAACGGTTTAGCTTGTCACTCTTCAGAAAACGGGCATGTTCCTCAAGCCGGCCGGAGCCAAAGATTTTCTGATAGGCCCGGAATGCCCTGTTATGTTGGATCTGATCCAGTTCCCGAAGTCGATGTTGTTCCACGGAACCTTCAAACCTGATTGCCTCAATGTCGCGTTTGTCGTTCTGAAAAGAGCCTCCTTCCACATATTCTTTCAAGTCCCAAAAATCCTTCATTTTTGGTGACTCCTGTGACCGCTCAAAACGTTTCAAATCGGGGGACTCCGCAATTTTGAAGTAGTTCCTGATAGGTTTGCTTTTTTGCAGAGAGCCAAACTCCTTCAATTGGTTATATTCGAGACTCCCCTGAAAAACCAGTGACTCCAGTTCATTCTTTCTTATTTGGGGGGCTCCCGAATTTACCCAGGCTTCCATATCCAGGTATACTTTCAGTTCTTCCGATCCTTCCGCTTCCAGAAAAGCACGGTACGTTTTCTCCAATTGGTATCTTTCCGATTCGATCTTTTCCGCTTTTCCCAGTTTACCGGTTATCCGGAGCCATGCAATCTTTACAGACATTCCAAAGCAGTGTTGGTGAAGAGACAAATTTACACAAAGTAAATAATCATCAGGCGTTTTAGGGGAAAATATGGAACAGGAAGCCGCTTTACCGGTTGAATTTTTCTATCAGGATTGGTCATGCAGGCAGCCGGATTTTCTATGGCTTTATGTACTTTTGGCAGTCAAAACCAACAAGATGAATAAATACCTTATACTCATGCTATTGATTCAAGCAACAATTTCCCCGGTTGCCGGAAATCCGGTCGTTGGACAGAGGCCGGAATCTCCTGACTATGTCATCATTCCAAATCCGACCGTCCGCAACATGGAAACCGTTCTTTTCCTGGTCCGGAAGGGCATTTTCCGTGTAGATACGGCGAAAATCCGGTTCCTGGGTGTTTACCACAAGGAACAGGCTTACGATTTCAGTCAAAGCTATGCCTATCTGGAGACTGATGGCGGGAATTTGTTCGACATCGAAGAAGCGTCCGGGGAACTGGATGCCGGAACGGTCTATGGAGAAAACGGCTGTTCAGGCTTTTTCAGGGAAATTTTCCGTAAATCTGCGGGGGTCATTTTCCTGGGAGGCCCCGACATTCAGCCAGCCTTATATGGCGAAGAAAACCGATATTCCGAGGTCACAGACCCTGTGCGTCACCTTTTTGAAGTTTCCTATGCGTTTCATCTGTTGGGAGGCAGCCGGAATACGGAATTTGAGCCCTTTCTAAAAAAGCGCCCCGGTTATCTGGTCACCGGGTTCTGTCTGGGATTGCAAACCATGAATGTTGCCTCTGGCGGAAGCCTCTATCAGGACATTCCGGCACAGCTTTACGGAAAATTCACCCCGGAAGAAACCTTGAAAACCGAAAGAAAAAACCTCCACAGAAACTACTGGCAACTGATCAGCGATGACAAGCAATTAATGGGAATTAATTTCCATCCGATCCGCTTCACCAACCATCCTTTTTTCGGAAAGACCATCCGGGGTGTGCGAAAAACAGAACCCCTGATTTACAGCAGCCACCATCAGTCGCCCGCGAAAATTGGCACAGGTTTTGAAATCACTGCCCTATCTCCCGACGGAAAGGTGGTTGAGGGAGTTGCCCACAGTGCGTATCCTCATGTTTTTGCCGTCCAGTTTCACCCGGAGGTGCCTGCATTGTATGAAGAGATGGAATTATGGAAATTTTCACCGGATGATCAGCCTGAATCCTATTACCGGATTATCGGGGAAAAAAGTGTGCGTTTCCACAGGAAATATTGGAACCACATCTCACGGTGCCTGGAGAAATCGGACAAAAGTGCAAACAAATAAAAAAACAGGAATATTTACAACCTTACAATGAAAACAAAAACACTCTTATGTATTGTCATGGAAGGTCTTTTCCTTCCCATGGTCATGACAGCCCAGACTTCAGGAATAAAGGCGGACGCCGCGATCAGGCAAGTAACAGTCTACACTTCCGGGGCCCGGGTCTTTTGTGAAAAAAAGGTGGAAATACCTTCCGGCCAAACGACGATCTTATTTACAGGTATCTCCTCTGAACTGGATCCTGGCAGCATCCAGGTATCGGCCGGCGGACCGGTAACCATCCTCACTGTAAACCACGAACTGGATTTTCTGACAGACCCTGAGCAAAATGCAGAGATTAAAAAGCTGGAGAAACAGCGGGATAACCTGCTGAAAAAAGCAGGCAAAGAAAAAATGCAAATGGAGATTCTTGACAAGGAGGAGCAATTCCTTCAGGCCAATATGAAGGTTACCGGCACTCAATCCGGTACCAAAGTGGCTGAATTAGCGCAGGTGTACGACTATTTTGTAAGCAAAAGTACGGAGATCGCAGCAGGAAAAGCCTGGAGGAATGACTCGATCCGGTCCTGGAACGAACACATCAACAGGATAAACAAGCAAATCGGGGATTTGCAGGCAGAACATCAGAAACCTGCCGGTGTCATTGTTGTCAGGGTAGATGCGATGGAGAAAACAACCGTTCCTTTCCGGATCAGTTATGTGACTCCGGCAGCAGGATGGTTTCCTTCGTATGATATCCGCGTCACCAGTATTGAATCACCGGTAGTACTGTCGTATAAAGCCAATGTTTTCCAGCGGACGGGTGTAGAGTGGAAAGATGTTACACTTCGTTTCTCTTCTGCCAGCGCCTTCAGGACCGGGATCTTGCCGGAGCTCACGCCCTGGTGGCTGGATTTTCAGGTCCAGGGTCCTGTCAGATTCAGGGAGTCCGGGAAGTTAATGGATGCCAACTACATGAAAAAGGCGGAAACCTTTGATGCCGTTATGGAATCAACAGCAGCCATTCCGCTAGGTATGACTGCCATGGAACAACTTACAACGGTAGAATTCCAGATGGAGAAGCCGTTGTCGGTACCAGCCAGTGGCAAGAACATGCTGGTTGACATTCAGGAAGTCACCCTTCCTGCAGACTATTCCTACATTTCGGTGCCCAAGCTGGATCCCGCTGCCCATCTGAAAGCGAAACTCCGGGGCTGGGAGCCATACAACCTGATGGCCGGGGAGGCCAATATTTACTTCGAAGGTGCCTTTACGGGAAAAACCTTCCTGAATACAGCCGACTTTTCCGACACCCTTGAGATATCCCTGGGTGTGGATCCCGGCATTTCCATCCAGCGCAATCTGGAAAAAGAGCATTCGTCAACCCGTTTTCTTTCGTCCAAAACAGAGGTCACCAAAAGCTGGAAGCTAACCCTGCGGAATAACAAATCACAAAAGATCAACATTACGGTGCTGGACCAGGTACCACTGTCAGCCAATTCGGACATTGAGATTACCGGGAAGGAGCTTTCAGGTGGCAACCAGGACCTGACTACGGGCCAGGTAACGTGGGAAATTACCGTGAAACCTTCGGAGAAAGCGGAAAAGAGACTTTCTTACACAATCCGGTATCCCAAAGGGAAAAAAATCAACATCGACTAACCGGGGATGGCGGATAAGGTACGTTCCGATCTTTACGGGATATCATTGAAATAGTTATTTTTGCCCCCCAAAATCAGATTTAATGAATTTTCCGGAGGAGATCAGGCGGCGGCGGACCTTTGGGATTGTAAGCCATCCCGATGCAGGGAAGACAACCCTGACAGAGAAATTGCTGCTTTTTGGCGGTGCCATTCACGTTGCGGGAGCGGTCAAGAGCAACAAGATTCGAAAGACGGCCATGTCGGATTTCATGGAGATTGAACGGCAGCGCGGAATTTCCGTATCCACGTCCGTAATGGGATTTGAGTACAGCGGCTATAAGGTAAACATTCTGGATACCCCGGGACACCAGGATTTTCAGGAAGACACCTTCCGGACTCTGACAGCAGTTGACAGCGTCATCATTGTCATAGATGCAGCCAAAGGGGTGGAGCCACAAACGGAAAAGCTGATGAGCGTTTGCCGGATGCGGCATACTCCGGTAATCGTTTTCATCAACAAGATGGACCGGCCGGCCCAGGATCCTTTTTCCCTGGCAGATGAGGTAGAGCGGATCCTTCAGATCAAGGTCAGGCCATTGAGCTGGCCCATTAACAGTGGACCTGATTTTAAAGGGGTATACAATCTTTTTGACAAAAACCTTCAGTTGTTCAATCCCAGCATCCAGGAGATCCAGCCCGGAATCAGGTTCGATGATATCAGGGATCCATCACTGGAGCGGCATATCGGCCGTGATGCCGCCGTCCTGAGGGAAGAACTGGAAATGGTGGAGGGTATCTACACCCCATTCAGCCAGGAAGATTATCTGGCAGGACAACTGGCGCCCTTGTTTTTCGGGAGCGCCCTTTATAATTTCGGCGTCCGGGAGCTTTTGGAAACCTTTGTAAAAATTGCACCCCACCCCCGCCCTGCCAATGCTGAGGAAAGAGAAGTAAAACCGGAGGAAAACACCTTTTCAGGATTCGTATTTAAAATTCATGCCAACATCGATCCCAACCACCGAAGCCGGATAGCCTTCCTGAAAGTGTGTTCCGGTCACTTCGAAAGAAACAGAAATTACCTGCACACCAGACTCGGAAAAACGCTCCGCATTTCGAGCCCCACTGCATTTATGGCTTCCCAAAAGGAAACCATCGAAGAGGCTTTTCCCGGAGATATTGTCGGTATTCCCGACACAGGCAACTTCATTATCGGAGACACACTCACGGAAGGAGAAATTATTCATTTCAAGGGGTTACCCAGCTTTTCACCTGAAATGTTCCGGTATGTGGAAAATGCCGACCCCATGAAATCCAAACAGCTTGCCAAAGGACTGGACCAGCTGATGGATGAAGGTGTAGCCCAGCTGTTTACCAGCCAATACAACGGACGGAAGATCATCGGGACTGTCGGTCAGTTACAGTTTGAGGTTATCCAATACCGCCTGGAACACGAATACGGTGCCAGATGCCGGTTTGAAACCCTCACCATGTACAAAGCCTGCTGGGTAAAGTGCGGAGATCCAAAGATCCTTGGCGAATTCAAAAAACGGAAATATCAGAAAATGTGTGTTGACAAACGTCATCGCGACGTATTTATGGCTGATACAGCTTTTATTCTGCAAATGGCACAGGAGGAATTTAAAGAGATTGCTTTTCATTTCACTTCTGAATTCTAATTCTTTTTACATTTGAGATCTGAACAGGATGTACCGTCGGCGCTGTTGCATGAAACTTTACATTACTATATCATGAAACGAGCATCCCGACTGGGTCGGGACAAAAGGACATGGATATATTTACCATACGAGTTCCACGGAAATGAAAAGCTAAATGAATCATTCAGCTACATATAATTGAATATCTGAACATTAACTTAAATATATACAAGTAAAACGAGCATGGCGAACTGTCACAACAAAAGGAGATGTAAATAATCTCCCATGCGAGTTCCATACTGAGCAGTTTGTTCCTGAAAAGAGCGAGTTTATGTAACGCAATGATATATAAATAGTTAATACCAATATTTACGTATGAAATACAAAGGGAGAGAACAAAGTTCCAATGTGGAGGATCGCCGTGGAGGAGGATCCATCCGTTCGGTTGGGTTTAAGGGTGGCGTAATCGGCACATTAGCAGTTGCCCTTGTAGTCTATTTGTTGGGAGGGAATCCCATGGAAGTTCTGCAGATGTCAGGACAAGGGGAAACCGAGATGACCGGTGAGCCGCAGCTGACAGCCAAGGAACAGGAAATGACCGAAATGGTCGCCGTGGTTCTCAAAGACACGGAAGACGTATGGAACAAGCTATTCAGTCAGTACGGGTCCACTTACCGGGAACCCAAACTGGTGCTTTTCCGCACAGCCGTCAGTTCGGCCTGCGGCTATGCCCAGTCGGCTACCGGTCCCTTTTATTGCCCGGGAGATGAAAAAGTATATCTGGACCTTGACTACCTGGAAACGCTGCAACAAAGACTCGGGGCAACAGGTGATTTTGCCGTTGCCTACATCATAGCTCATGAGGTAGGCCACCACGTGCAGAAACTGATGGGAACCATGACCGAAGTGCAACAGGCACAGGCAGCGGCCAGGAGTCAGGAAAGAGTTAATGAACTGACTGTCAGACTTGAATTACAGGCTGATTTTTTTGCAGGCATCTGGATTCATCATGCCCAGAAAATGAAAAACATGATGGAAAGCGGCGACCTGGAAGAAGCCATCAACGCTGCCTCTTCGGTAGGTGACGACCGCATCCAGATGAAAACGCAGGGCTATGTGGTTCCCGACTCGTTTACCCATGGCTCCAGCGACCAAAGAAAAGGTTGGCTGAAAAAAGGAATCCAGACCGGCGATCTCAACCAGGGTGACACCTTCAACAGCAGTGTGATTCTGTAAATCCTTTATCTTACAGGATGTCTGAATTGCAAAGTTTTTACGAGAGTGGCCTTTTTACCTATTTAATTCTGCCATTACTCATTTTTCTGGCCAGGATTTGTGATGTGACCATCGGTACCATGCGGATCGTCATGGTTGCCAAAGGCCAGAAACTGTGGGCTCCTGTTTTGGGTTTCTTTGAAGTCCTTATCTGGATCATTACCATGAGCAAAGTGGTTCAGAATCTGGATAACTGGCTTTGCTACATCGGTTATGCCGGTGGATTTGCCACCGGCAACCTGGTTGGATTGCTGCTGGAGGAAAAACTGGCCATGGGTGTCGTCAAAATCCAGATCATCACCCGCAAAGATGCTTCTCAGCTGATCGAGGCACTGAAAGCGGCTAACTATGGAATTACACATCATCCGGCACAGGGAGGCACTGAACAAGTCAGCATCTTATACAGCATTGTGAAACGGTCTGAAATTTCGAAAGTAGAAGAAATCATCCGTAATTATAATCCCAAAGCTTTCTTTTCGATCGAGGATGTGAAATTTGTTAACCAGGGGATTTTTCCTATCCGGACGGAAAGTATGCGCTGGCGAAAAGGGAAGTAATTCCCGTACTCCGGGGAATTCTTCCAAAACCGGATTTTACTTCTGGTTTTCCGGCTCTGCAAACAAGTCATAATCCCCGGCACCGATAATTTTTACCATGACAAATTGTCCCGGCTGGAAGGAGGCCTCCGGAGTGATAAATACTTCTCCATCAACCTCCGGCGAGTCCATACAGGTGCGCCCGATCCAGTAATCCCCCTCTTTCCGGTCAAGGATCACCTGGCATGTCGTACCCACCTTTTCTCCGTTCAGTGCCCGAGAAATTGCCTGCTGTACCTCCATCAGGGTCTCCATTCTGCTTTGCTTAACGTCCTCAGGAACATCATCGGTGAAATGAGAAAAGGCATAGGTACCCTCCTCATGGGAATAGGGGAATACTCCCAGCCGGTCGAACCTCGTATTCTGCACAAACCTGACCAGTTCGCTGAAGTCGCCATCCGTTTCACCGGGATAGCCGACCAGGAAAGTGGTACGAAGTGCAACCCCCGGAACTTCCTTTCTGACACGACGGATCAGCACTTCGGTATCCCTTCGGGAAGTGCGGCGAAGCATCCGCTTCAGCACCGGGTCGGCAATATGCTGTAAGGGCAGATCCAGATACGGGCATACCTTGGGGTTCGTCCGCATCAACGGCAGAATATCAACGGGAAAACGGGAAGGGTAGAAATAGTGCAGTCGGATCCATTCAATTCCGCTGACCGTAGAAAGGGAAGCAACCAGTTCTGACAGACTGCTCCTGCCATACAGGTCGGTTCCGTAATACGACAGGTCCTGCGCTATCAACAGCAATTCCCTGACCCCCTTGCCGGCCAGGAATTCCGTTTCTTTAACCAGTTCCGCTATGGGGCGGGAATGGTATCTGCCCGTAATGCCCGGGATGGCGCAAAAGCCGCATGAGCGGTTGCACCCTTCAGAAACCTTCAGATAGGCATAATGGGCCGGGGTAGTCAGTTTTCGCTGATAACTGTTTTCAGGCCGGAAAGGTACCTGCAACTCCCGGGCAAGGGTTGCCATATCGAACTTACCAAAAAAACGGTCCACCTCCGGGATCTCATCAGCTAACTCCCGGCCATACCGCCCTGAGAGACACCCCATCACGTATAACCTGCCAATTTCTCCCCGCACTTTGGCTTCTGCATAAGCCAGAATCATATCAATAGACTCCTGCTTGGCATCGTGGATAAATCCGCAGGTATTGATCACTACTGCATCATAACGTCCTCTCCCGGCGTCGTGAACGACCTCCCAGTTGCCCGCTTCGAGCTGATTCATTAACACTTCCGAGTCCACAAGGTTTTTCGAACACCCCATGGTCACTACATTAACCTTCCTTTTTTGCATAACCTGACAATTGAAACTTTGCGGCCCCGGCCCATTACAGAATCCACGTCCAATACCCGAATTCTCCCGGATGGCACCCCTTCAACGGGATGTCCTGGCAACCGGGACTTGCATCTATTGCAACCGGCTTCTTCCTGTTCGTTCACCTTTGGCCACGAAAATCGGCGATTTACTGGAAATAACCGCATGTTGACCGGTATTTTTTAGCAGGTTCCGCAACAGCAGCGTACTTTGGCCTTAAATACTGAACAAACCATGAAAACAATTCTGCTCTACTCTTCCATTTTCTACCTTCTCGGAATGAAACTGGGAACTACAGTCGAACAGATCAGAAGATGGATTGTTCCTGATAAACAATCCATCTCCCTGCAGGAGGAAAGCCCTGCCAAAGAACCGACAGAAGCCCGTACCTTTTATGTCAGGAGCGGCGTGCTGCACGAGCTCTCCGGCCGAACAGCCAAAGACAGCTCCCTCCTGGGAATGCGGTTTTCAAAAACCAGCATCCCTGCGGCAATCGAGGATTAAGGTTTCTGACAGATTCCCTTCATCCGTCTCCCACCCTTTTAGCGTAAGGCATCCGGCAAAAAGTGACCCGCTCCTTCTCAGGGCACTGATGGTTCGTACCTTTCAGAACCCGTGATTGGTCTGAATTACGGTTTTCCAAATATCCGGGTCTCCAGAGGTGGCCATCCTGGATTGAGCCCACGCAGTGTTTCAAGCACAATCTGTGCAGCAATGTAAAGCTTTTGCCAGTTTGTATCACAGGGGAGATTATACCAGGGGATTATACTGCAACGCCCGAAGATTTGGTCGTAAACCCGGAGGTATTGTTCTCTCTTTTTCAAGGTCTCCCAGTCGCCATCGTTGTGTTTCCAATGCTTTTCCGGATTCGTAATCCGTTCTTGCAGTCTTTCTTTCTGTTCCTCTTCAGAGACATTCATGAAAAACTTCAGGATGGAGGTCCCGTTATGCCGGAGCAGGGTTTCAAATTGGTTGATCAGGTCATAGCGCTGATTTACCGTTGCTTCCGGGTAAATACCTTCTACGGCAGGCACCAGGATATCTTCATAATGAGACCGGACAAATACTTGCAGGATTCCCTTTGCAGGGGCCTGCCGGTGAACCCTCCAGAGAAAATCGTGAGCATACTCCTCTGGTGTGGGTTTCTTGAAACTGTAAACTGAAATTCCCACAGGATTGCAATATTCCAGCAAGTCGCGGACGAGCCCATCCTTGCCCGAGGCATCCAAGCCTTGCAGAATTATCAGCAGACTGTGCTTTTTCTCTGCGTACATTCTGTACTGAAGATCACCGATCTCACGAAGCATTTCTTTTGTCTCTTTTTTAACCGGTTCTTTTTCTAAACCTTTTACATGACTTACATAGTTTTTCATAATGAACTCTTTATGGTAACATTTATATACTCAATATGCATCAAGAAATAGACTCCTGTCAATAAACAAGCCGCCCCGTGCAGAAGCCCCCGGTCGGCCGGCAGGAAGGGCAGTCGTGCATAGGAAGAAATTACCTTTCCTTTGGTTCCGGCTGGAGTGGAATGGATTTTTCATCCTTTCGCTGGTAACTTTTCAACTCCTGAAAGTAAGCAATAATTCTGTTTCTGCATCTTTTACTTCATCGAAAGTGAGAGACAGGAGGTCTCCTGCGTTTTAACAAATTTGTAACATTGAACAACTTATCCGGATTTTGTCAAAAAAACTGCTTTACTTTGCAGGGAAAAACAAGCTGGCAGCAGCCGGCTTTTATTGTACAGGTTTAACAAAAACAAGTAACATGAGCATCAAAAAGCACTATTTGAAATCGAAACCGATATGTAAGGTATCATTTAAAGTCTCGGGTGAAATGGCCAACGGGGCGACCAAAGTGAACGTTACCGGAGATTTCAACGATTGGAGTGAGACATCCGACGAAATGAATGTTCTGAAGGATGGTTCGTTTTCACTGACGCTGGACCTTGGAACAGGCCGGGATTATCAATTCCGTTACCTTCTGGATGGCACCACCTGGATCAACGATGAAGCTGCCGACAAATTTCAGTACAGTGGGTTTGGCGATTCGCAGAATTCGGTGATCAGCCTGTAAGCAGCGGGCACTTTTGAATCCGGTACTTTCCGGATTCTCTGATACTGGTAAGGAACCGTTTTTTTCAAGAAACGGTTCCTTCTCTTTTGGCTTCAGTCAAGTACGAAACGGTAGCTCCCTGCCTGAACGACAAAATTTCCATTTTCGTCAGCCGAAACGCCCTTCACGGCTCCCGAAACAGCTGTTTTCCCGTTCTCCTTCAGGGTAGCTCCGGGTTTGAAAACCGGAGGAATAAGGAGGGCGCTGGTGTTAGCAGGGACGGTCAGGTTCAGGAACATCTTCTTGCCTTCCAGTTTCCAGTCCGCAGCCAGTTTCCCGTAGTTGGTTTCGTATTCTGCTTTCACCCATGCCAGGTCGCCTGTCGGTTCCGGTTTGATGATACTCTTTTTAAAACCGGGTTGTTGTTCACAAACCCGGATTCCTGCCAGGGTGTTCCACATCCACTCTCCCACGCATCCCAGGGCAAAATGGTTACGGGAATTCATCCCTTCGGGCCGTTCTGTGTCGCTGTTCCAGAGTTCCCAGATGGAAGTGGCTCCTTGTGCGACCATATAGCCCCAGGAGGGGTAAGTAACCTGGTTAATCATTTCATAGGCCAGTTCATGATTCCCTGTTGCCGAAAGCACTGGCAAAATATACCCCGTTCCCAGGAAACCGGTGGTAGGATGATTGTTTTTTGCCCTGACATTGTTCACGAGGTTTTGGACAACCTGTTCCCTGAGCTCCTCAGGGGTAATCCCGAAGGCAAGGGGTAAGAGATTGGCCGTTTGGGTGGCTCCCGGATAATTCAGCGAATCCTTATCCCAGTATTGTGCCTGGTAGGCCAGGGCTATCCTTTCGGCAAGACCGGCATAATACGCCGAATCAGCCTGTTTCCCAAGGACAGCCGCCATTCTGGACAACAAACGGGAGGTATAGCAAAAATAGGCGGTCCCGATAGGTTCTGACGGGGTTTTTTCCACTGCAATCCAATCTCCGTAACCGTTCCATCCGCCTTTTTCTCCCCAGATATAAATCAAATTATCACTTTTTTGATGCATGTAATCGACCCACTTTTTCATCACGGGGTAGGACTCTTCCAAGAGGCGGCTATCACCGAAATAGAGGTAGGTAAGCCAGGGTATGATTACACAGGCGTCGCCCCATCCCGGTTTTGAGGGGCCTTCCACGACTATGGCGGGATTAACGTCGTAGACCCAACCTTCTGCCTCCTGACCGTCTGCAATATCGGTCATCCATTTATTCCAGAACCGGGTAAGGTTCATATTGAAATTGGCTGTGGGAGCGAAAATCTGGGCGTCGCCCATCCATCCGAGTCTCTCATCCCGCTGTGGGCAATCGGTGGGTACCGTAAAAAAATTACCCCGCTGACCCCAGGTAATGTTTTTATAAATGGCATTGATCAGTTGGTTCGAGGTTTCGAACTTACCAATGAAGGGTTCACTGGTGTGAATGACCACCCCGGTAAGATCGGTTTGCCCCGGTTTTTGCTTCAACCCGGAAACCTGTACATAGCGGAACCCATGATAGGTAAAACGGGGTTCCCAGAGACGGGGTATGCCGTCGGAAATGTAAATATCAGTAGCTTTGGCACTCCGGAGGTTTTCCTGCGCCACGGTTCCATCGTCATGCAACAGTTCAGCGAAGCGGAATTTGATTGAATCTCCCGCTTCACCCGAAACACTAAAGCGGGCCCATCCCACTATGTTCTGACCCAGGTCATAGACGTACTCACCAGGCTGGGGTTCTGTAAGATTTACGGGGGTGATCTCCATTTGTGAACGAAGGGCCGGGAATCGCGGACCGGTAAGGGCGCCATCGAACCCTGCAGGTTCCGTATAAGCCCACGATGCGTCATCAAATCCCGGTTCATCCCACCCCGGCAGTTCCAGGTTCGCATCGAAGGTTTCCCCGTGATACACATGATCGGCCACGATGGCTGATTCATGCCACTTCCAGGTGGTATCGGTAATGAAAGTACAGGAAATGGCATCATCGCAGGTAACCTCAAGCTGGGCCAGAAGTTTCAGCGGTCCTTCAGCATATTTCGTTCCCCCTTTCCATCCGAGACCGCCCGACCACCACATATTGCCCAGCTCAGCTCCCAGGGCATTCTCACCTGGTTGCAGGTAGTCAGTCACATCATACACCTGGTACTCCACTCTTTTTCTGAAATCGGTCCACCCGGGAGTCAGCAGATCATTACCCACTTTGGCTCCATTGATGCGGAAAACATAACTGCCCAGTCCGGTGACATAGAGTCTTGCTTGTGTAATCTCCCTGCCGGGAAGCTCAATTTCCTTGCGCATACAGACAGAGCGACCAGGCTTGTCGGCTGACCGTGCTATCCAATGAGCCTTCCAGTCGCCGGAAGAAAGCAATCCCATATCCCAGGTGGCTGTCTCACTCCAGGGAGTCTCCTGTCCCCCCTGATCCCAGATTTTGACTTTCCAATAATACGTTTGTCCCGACTGGAGGGGGGTCCCCCCGTAGGGAATATGGACCGACTGATCAGACTCCACCTTGCCGGAATCCCAAAGATCGCCCTCGTGGGCTGCAAGTTTATCTGGTGAACTGGCTACCAGCAGATGAAAGGCGGTCTGAGCTGCTCCTCTGCGGGAATCCTCCATCTTCCACTGAAAAAGAGGATGGTCCCGGTCGATTCCCAGGGGATTTTCCTGCCCCTCGCACAACAGACTGGTAACCGAAGCCGGAGAGTCCGCCATCTTACAGGCGACTACCGCGACAAGAACTCCGGAAAGTAATCCCAAACAAATCTTTCTCATTGGTTTCATATTAAGGTTTAACCCACTATCAGCCAGTCGGTCTTTCACCATAGCCGGGACCCTCCATGGAGAGTCCCGAGGGATATTCCTGATTTCCCCCGGCAGAAACAAGCCGATCGCCTGCCGGAAAGCTAAATTACCGATAAGATGTAAAAAGCCTGTAAAAGAATGTTTTATTGATTTTCCGGAATTCAGAACTTGCCAGACTGGTTTACCGTTTACTCAGCACTGCCGACTCGTACTGCTGGATTTCGGAAATCAGGTCCATTCCTGAGGGAACACCCGATACCAGGCAGTAATAATTCCAAACGGCTCCGAAAGGTTTTGTTTTCATGAGTTCCAGCAAAGCGAGGCGTTCGAAGCTTTTTCCTGCTTCCTCCCACACCCTGATCCTGGCTGTGGGTTCCAGCATGGCAATAAGAAAAGCCTGCCGGGCTGCGCAGGTCCCCACCACATAGGCACCAATCCGGTTCAGGCTTCCGTCGAAATAATCAAGACCTACATTAACCCGGTGCAGGGCCTTACTCCTGATGATTTCATGGGCTATAAGCTGGATCTCATCGTTCACGATAACCACATGGTCACTGTCCCAGCGGACACCTCTGGTTACATGAAGCAACAGCTCGGGCACAAACTGAAGAATGGCTGAAATTTTGTCGCCTACCTGTTCTGTGGGATGGAAATGGCCATTGTCCAGGGTTATCAGGATGTTGTTCTGAGCAGCATAACAAAGGTAAAAATCGTGCGATCCCACCACGTACGATTCAGAGCCAATGCCGAAAAGTTTGCTCTCCACGGCATCTTTCAGATGCTCAGCAGGGAATTTTTCAGCGAAAATCTGGTCGAGGGAGTCTTTCAGCAGGGCCCTGTGGGTGTACCGGTCGACGGGGGTATCCTTTGAACCGTCAGGGATCCATATATTATGCACACAGGGGGTTCCCAGTTGCTTTCCCATTTCTGCAGCTATCCGGCGGCACCGTTTGGTGTGTTCGATCCAGAAGCGGCGATACTCCTCATTTTTACTTGACAGGGTCCAGCCGTCGTCGGCTTTGGGATGAGAAAAACAAGTGCAATTGAAATCCAGGCCTATCCCCCGGGTTTTAGCCCAATCGATCCAACCCTGGAAATGCTTTACTTCTATCTGATCTCTGTCGACCAATTCACCCCCGAACTCGCCATAGATGGCATGGAGGCTTATCCGCTGCTTCCCGGGCAACAGCGAAAGCACCTTTTCCAGGTCGGCCCTCATTTCCTCCATAGTTCTGGCTTTGCCGGGGTAATTTCCGGTCACCTGGATTCCGCCACCTCCCAGGGCAGCGTCTGGTTTCTCAAACCCCCCCACATCGTCGGTTTGCCAGCAGTGAAGGCTGATAACCAGTTCATCCATTTTTTTGATGACCGCATCGGTATCAACACCCAGTTCTGCATACTCCTGTTTAGCCAGTTCGTATGCCTTCAAAATCATTTCCTTCTTCATCTCTTTAAATTATTGCAAATTAATTAATTATTCGAATTTCCCGCATTTTTATCCGGAATATCCATTCAACGGTAAGGTAATCCGGAGAGCACCAAACCCGGTGCCCGGGTCATTTCAGGTAAAAGACCTCCTCAAGCGGGATGGTTACGGGTGAATTGTCAGGATTGGTCTCCATAATATCGGCCATAAAAGCCCACCACCGGGCAACAATGGGATCCACGCCCATGTCCTGCGAAGACTGTTCCCCACTAACGCTCTGCACTCCAAAAAGAATGTTGGTTTCCTCATCCAGGAAAATCGAATAATCTGATACTCCCCCGGTTTTTATCAGAGCAGCCAGTTCAGGCCAGATAGCGTTGTGCCTTTTGATGTATTCTTCCCGGAAACCGGGTTTTAGCTTCATTTTAAACCCGAAACGTCTCATAATCATACATTTTAAAAATTGATTACAAAAGTGGAGAAAATCAGAATAATCAATCCGATAATCAGGATGGTCATGGTTTTCCGGCTGACGCCTTTCCACTCTTTGAGTATAATCCCCCATACGTTGCTGAAGGTCACGTTAAGCGACATCAGGATGCTCCAGGAGAAAATCATGATTACACTACCTTCTTGAAAAAAGCTTTTTCCGATTCCGAGGCCGAAGAATTGCGAATACCAGAGAATGCCGGCCAGGGCGCAGAAGAGCAGGTTATTGACCAGGGTTTTGCGATCGGGCTGGTAATAATCGGTGAAGGTATTATGTTTAAAGTTCTGAGACAAACAGTAGATCGCATTGGTCAGGAAACCACCGAGGGTTACCAAAAAGGTGGCTGGCAGGGTTACGAACAGCCGGGGAGCCCCGGCAGCGGCGGCTGCATCGGCAATGGGTTTTCCCGCTTCCAGTCCGAAATTAAAACAGGCACTCATTACCCCTGCCAATAGGGCAACCAGCAATCCTTTCCCAAGAGCAAAATCTTTGATAGCTGCCCGTTTTTGTTCCTCTGACATATTTTTATCCCGCAGGCTTCCAGCATATCCGATGGTAGCGATACCGGCGATGGCAATAGATACTGCCACCAGCAAAAGGAGGCCTTTCCCCTGGAAAAGATTGGTCCCGGCAACCACAGCAGGAATCAGCGTCCCAAAGGCAGAACAGGTGCCCAACGCTATGGACTGCCCCATGGCAATTCCCAAATAACGCATGCTCAGACCGAAGGTTAATCCGCCAACCCCCCACAAGACACCATACCCCATAGCTTTCAGCGCTGCATTTCCGCTCCCCGACAAGAGTCCCCCAAGGGTATGCCCTTCCGGCACTCCCAGTAAGGCCCCAAGAAAAGGAAATATCAACCAGGCAAAGATCCCCTGGGTGAGCCAGAAACTCTCCCACGACCAGTTTTTAACCTTATTGATGGGAACGTACGAACTGGATTGTCCGAAACTTCCAACGGCAATTATCAGAATTCCTAGTATCGAATGGATCATAATCAGAGCAGGTTTTAATTATACTTCCCCAAATGTAAATATTCATCTGTACCTTTCCTTGCATTCTTTGAATTTTTCTTATAAATTATGAGATGATTGCGATACATTTGAGAAAAAAACATGGGAACTTACGATCTTACGCACCCCTTGCACGCCGGAATGCCGGTTTATCCAGGAAAGCCCCAGCCGGTGATCAGGCAGGCAGCATCCCTTCAGAAAGACGGGTACCGTGAACTGGGCGTGGAGATGGAAGGCCATACCGGAACCCACATAGACGCACCTTCTCATATGCTGCAAAACGGAAAGACGCTCGACCAGTACCCTGTTTCCCAGTTTGCCGGAAAGGCGCAGATAATCCCCGTTCCCCAAGGTAAAAAAATGATCGGTTTACCGTTTCTGAAAGGCTTGTCAGGCGCACCGGAGGAACCTGAATTTCTGCTGTTCAGGACCGGATGGAGCCGCCATTGGGGTAAGGATGAATACCTGCGGGGTTTCCCCGTTTTGACAGTGAAGGCTGCCCGCTGGCTGGCACAAAGGCCTCTGAAAGGCATCGGCATTGATACCCTATCTGTGGATCCTCTGGAATCGGAGACCTGGCCTGTTCATCATATCCTTTTCGATGCAGATCTCGTGATTGTCGAGAATCTGTATTTTCCGGAAGATCTGGCAGATGAAGCGGGATTGTTTTACTGCTTTCCACTAAACCTCCGTGAGGCCGATGGTGCGCCTGTGCGGGCAGTTTTTCAGCCATCCCGAAAGCCTAAAAAAACCACTTGACCGGATATCGATCAAAACCATTGAAATACAGCATTCTAAGCTTAATACCGGGATTCCGTCCTACTGAGTAATCTCATTTCCGGACAAACACCCGGATTTGACGTTACGGGTATCTTCAGCCGGAAGGGTTACCTGTTCATTCTGATTCTGGCGGTCAGTTCCAGCGTTCGAAGGCGGTCTTTATAGAAGTTATGACTGTTTTGCCTGACAATATCGAGGGCAGCATCTGAATTTCCTTCCCACCTTCGGCACAGGTAGAGGGGATCGTAAATCCTGCCGATTCTGTATTGCCGGGAAATCCGGATTCCTACGGCATAATCCTCCCCGTAACTGGTATTGGGGATCTTAATCTCCCTCAGCAGGGGGGTGAAGAATGCTCGCGGGGCCCCCAGCCCGTTGATGCGCAAGGCGTTGTTAGGTCCGTTACCGGGAGTCCACTCCCTATGGTCTATAACACCGGGAGGGATTTCTTCCAGTTTAACATTCACCATACGGTAAGATCCTACAACCATTGCGCACCGCTCGGCATAAAAGCAATCCACGATCCGCTGCAAAACCTTTTCATCGATATACAGGTCATCGCTGTCGAGCTGTACGGCAAATTTTCCGCACCGCGGATCCATGACGGCAGTAGTCCAGCATCCGCCGATACCCAAATCGTTCCTGTCGGGGATGATAAGTACCAACCGTGGCTCCTCCCTGGCCAGACGGGTTAAAATTTCCGTGGTTCCATCCGTGGAATGGTTATCTACTACCAGGATGTTATAATCAAAACCTGTCTTTTGGCTGAATACCGAACGTATGGCCTCTTCGATGGTCCTGACCCGGTTTCGCACAGGAATAACGACCGAGGCTTCACAGGGAAAATCACCCTGTTCCGGATCGATGGTCAGAAAATCGGGTTTCAGCCACCCGCCAACCTGTTTCAAATGGAGGGTACAGGCCGCCTCCATTTCCAACTGGACCTCCCTGTTTTTGGGATCCACATAATCAAATTGTTTTTCCCCGGACTTGCGGGTGTCGGTTTCGGCTTCAGAATAAAGATATTCAGGAATCCGGACGACCGGATAGTTCCTGGACACCTTCAGCCGGAGGTCATAAAGTGCAGCAAATCGAAAAGGGGTGTCCATGGCGGATACAGCTTCCCGGAGGGCATGGTACCGGTAAAGGAGCAGGGATCCGAAGTTAAAGTCGTCGCGCAGGCTTCCGGGCTGGTAATCAATCACCGGGTTTACCTGTAATTTCCCCTCTTTCAGGGTATAATGGTCGGAGTAGACCATTCCTGCCCCTGAATCTTCTGCTACCTGTACCATCCTTTCCAACGCCCAGGGGCCCGGATTCAGGGGTAAGGATTTGGTATACAGCAACACGTATTCGCCCTTTGCATGCCGCAAAATGGAGTGCATCCCTTCTGTGGCAGCCAGGCTCCCCCGCACCGCCATCCCGTTAGTCCACGGGGAGAACCCGTCAGAGGGTACCTCTCCCGCCATCACAAATACCCCATCGACCAGCGGTGACTTTTGTAAGGCTGCAATGGTCTGGTTCAGATCAGCCGCCTCTCCGGCCGCCAGAAAACAACTCACCGACTTGCTCATATCCATAAACCTCCTGCTTTTGTTACTATACATCTATTTTCTCGCTCTAAAATAGTATTTATAACCGGTATAGCACATCTTCTTCAGGGATTATTTGTCAAGGGAAGGACGAAGAAGTTCCCGGCAATAAAATACGGGGGATAATACAACAATCAGGCAGAATGTGCTAATTTGCATCAAAATCCTTATATGAAGCCGGGCGGGAACATAGCCGGAACCCTTCTTACCGCAGGAATTGTGATTTTTGGCGGTTTAGCCCTCTCCCTGTCTCCCAAAAATCCCTTTCCGGTCCTGCTTTTTTCTGACTCTGAACCGGTGAAGACAACCGCCCTTTCTGAAGAAACGTTGGTATTCATCCCTGTAAACGAAAATCTGCCCGACCGGGTGATAGTGCCTTTAAAACGGGCGGGCCGTTTATTCCTGATTGATTCAATCATCGACGGACAATCCGGCAACCTTGTATTTGATACGGGAGCCAAAAACCTGGTGCTCAACAAAACCTATTTCAGGGAATACCATACATCAACCCTTTCAGGCACACAAGGGATTACAGGAGATGTCGGAGAGTCTGAAGAGATCACCCTTAAAAAAATGGAATTTGCGGGCATGGATTTCAGCAACCTGACGGCAGAAACAGCCAACCTTGGACACATTGAGAACCACAGGGGAGTCAGGATATTGGGTTTGGTGGGTTTCAGCATGTTCAGAAATCATGAGATCATTATTGATCCTGAGCATGATGAACTGAGATTATATTTGCTTGACCGCTCCGGCAACCGTATCTTCCGGGAAGACCCGCCTTTTGTTTCCGACTATCGTCAAACCATACAGGGCAATGCCCCCGTCCTCTTTCTGAAAGCCACCGTCGGAGGCAAAACACTGAATTTTTGCTTTGACACGGCAGCCGAGACCAACGTAATAAGCAGCGGGGCCGGAAAAAATGTGTTGAATACCATTACAGTTACCCGCCGCACCACGCTAAGGGGAGCAGGATTATCAGCCAGGGATGTTCTTTTTGGACGGATGAACGATTTCACCCTTGGCACCCGACCGATAAATAATATGGAAACTATCGTCACCAACCTCTTTTCGCTCAGCGAGGTTTACAATACCAGCCTGGACGGCATACTGGGTTTCAGTTTCCTTGAGCATGGCATCATCAGCGTGAATTTTATCAACCACCAGGTGGGCTTTCATTTTGTCAACAAGAAGGAACCATGAGAAAGTACATGATTAAATATTTCATGATACCTGTCTTTCTATTTATTATGCCGGCACTTTACGGACAGATGGATCCGGAAAAGGTGTGCCGATTTGAGGACGACAGGCTGGTTTTTACCTTGAACCTGAAATGGTCGGAGCAGGAGAAGAAAGAAGTGTCGCGGATTTTTGAGCTTGACACTCTTCTTTTAGCGGAGGTTTACGGGGGGAAGAAGGTTATTGTCTTCGACGGGGTGACATGGACGGTTACCGGCACGGGCGGTTCGATCATTGAACTTTCCAAGCCTCTTGTATCGGATGTAACCACAGGTGCCAGGTATTCAGATTACTTGCAGATACTTGACAAGTGGATTGGTTTTCCGGGGGAAGCAGATGAGTCAGACGTCGGTTTTGGCGCGAACGATTTAACAGTTCCCAACGCAATAATATATAACGGGACCCAGGCTCAGTTTTTCCTTCAGGGGCACAAGTCAGCCCGGAAAGTTTGCCTGGCAGGTGATTTCAATAACTGGAGCACTACCTCCACGCCCATGCGTTCTGTAGGTACAGGATGGATCACCGATGTAAAACTGAAGCCCGGGAAATATGCATATAAGTACATAGTAGATGGACAATGGGCCACCGACCCGGCCAACCTGCTGCGTGAAAAGGGTGCTGCAGGGGCTTTCAACTCCGTGTTTTACTGCCACAACCACATTTTCAGACTTACAGGCTACAGAGATGCCCGCAGGGTGGTGGTTACAGGCAACTTCGTTAACTGGAACCCCCGCGGGCTAGCTATGACCCGTACAACTGCTGGCTGGGCTCTGCCTGTTTATCTCCGGGATGGCACCTACTCCTATAAGTACCGGGTCGATAACCGGTGGATAACCGATCCCGGCAACCCGCTGGTCCGCGAAGATGCCAATGGCAACCGCAACTCATTCCTTGAAATGGGAGAACCATACCTGTTCAAACTGGAGGGATTTACTTCAGCCCGGAAGGTTAGTCTGGCCGGCAGTTTCAATCGATGGGACCCGAACGAACTGGTCATGGAGAAAACAGCCTCCGGATGGCAGCTTTCCTATGTGGTTCCGGCCGGAAATTATGAATATAAATACATTGCAGACGGAAAATGGATGATTGATCCGGCCAATCCGTTCACCTCCGGATCGGGGGATTTGGAAAATTCGTACATCGCGTTGAAAGCCAACCATATATTTGAAACCGCCAGGTACCCCGATGCCCGCCATGTTGTCGTTACCGGAAGTTTCAACGGCTGGAACCCCGAAGGATACCGCATGGTAAAAAGAGGAGGTACATGGAGGCTCCCCATCTTCCTGAAACCGGGAAAATACACCTACAAATACGTTGTAGACGGAACCTGGATGACCGATCCTGACAACACTCTCTATGAGGAGAACGAATACGGCACGGAAAATTCAGTGCTATGGATCGGACCACAGGATTAACATACGATTTCCGGTTATCTTTGCAGGAGCAAAGGATATTCTGTGTAAAAGCACCCCTTTTTATGATTCTGATTGCAGACAGCGGCTCCACTAAGACTACCTGGTATCTGACCGGGGCGGAAGGAGGAACGGGCGAATATTTCCGGACTTCCGGCATTAATCCTTTTTACCAGGATGAGCAGGAGATTCTGGCACTGTTAAAGCGGGAATGGCCAGTTATTCCCGACAACCTGGAGGCCCTGTTCTTTTACGGGGCCGGGTGTGCCCATCCGTTGGTCAACGAAAAAGTCAGGCGTCCTTTGGTTCAATGGTTCCAAACAGCACAGGTGGAAGTTGGCAGTGACCTGCTGGCAGCAGCCAGGGCTCTGTGCGGCCACCAACCAGGCATTGCCTGCATATTGGGTACCGGCTCCAACTCCTGCTATTACGACGGCAGGGAGATCGCAGCCCGGGTGTCTCCCCTGGGGTTCATCCTGGGAGATGAGGGCAGCGGGGCAGTCATCGGGAAACACCTCCTGGCCGATGTGCTCAAAAACCAGCTTCCTGCCCGCATTATCTCCCGGTTTTTCGAAGTTTACCCCCTGACACCGGAAGAGATCCTTGAAAATATCTACCGTAAACCTTTTCCCAATCGGTACGCCGCCGGATTTACCCGGTTTATTCATGATCATCCCCACGAACCAGCTTTAAAAAATATCGTAATCCAGCAATTTATCCAGTTCTTTGAGCGTAATGTCCACCAATACAGTCAAGCAGACAGGCTTCCTATTCATTTCACCGGCAGCATTGCCTATTACTTCCGTAATATTCTGAAAACAGTTACCGAAGCATTGGGAATGGAAATGGGGAAGATCATCAGGGAGCCAATGGAAGGGCTGATCCGTTATCACGGGAAACTCACAGCACCGGATGAACACGGCAAGCCGGCACAGGAGTCTAATCCATAATTACAGGTTATCATGAGCGGGAAGGAAAAATTCACCCTGAGCATCACCGAAAGCGCCTCCAGTTTCAGGAATCTGGAGAAAATGACGGTTATGGAACTCATTGCCAGCATCAATCAGGAGGATGCCAAGGTCCATAGGGCTGTCAGAAAGGCGCTGCCACAGATTGAACAGTTGGTAGTCAGAATTATCGGACGGATGAAGTCCGGGGGCAGGGTTTTTTACCTTGGAGCCGGCACCAGCGGGAGGCTGGGCGTATTGGATGCATCAGAACTCCCCCCCACGTTTGGGGTTCCGGAAAACCTGGTCATCGGGCTGATTGCCGGGGGAGACGTTGCACTCAGGAAAGCGGTTGAAAATGCCGAAGATGATCCGGAGAAAGCATGGGAGGAGCTGCAGGCCTATCAGGTGAATAGTCTGGATACCGTCATCGGCATTGCGGCATCAGGAACTACCCCTTATGTAATCGGGGGCGTCGGCCATGCCCGTGAGGCTGGCTTGCTCACAGGATGCATCACCTGTAACCCGGGATCACGGATCGCCGAAACTGCTGAATTTCCCATCGAAGTCATTGTGGGTCCTGAGTTTATCACCGGGAGTACCCGGCTCAAGGCAGGCACAGCACAGAAAATGATCCTGAACATCATTACCACTACCATCATGATCAAACTGGGACGGGTTCAGGGGAATAAAATGGTCAACATGCAGCTTACCAATTCCAAACTGGTTGCACGGGGAACCCGGATGCTGATGGAAGAGCTTCAACTGGACCAGACCCGGGCGCGGAACCTTCTCCTGGAATACGGATCGGTAAAAAAGGCCATTGACGGATACCTGAAAGGGCACAGGGAATAAAATGCAATGATTACCAGGAATTTGCAACCTGGAAAGACAAGCTCCTGACCAGGTTTGTTGCACCAGATTTCAGGGCTGTTCTTTTATGCCCCGGATGCTGGGAGGATTGGCCAGTTTCAGCATTTCTCCCGAGAGATAGTCACGAAATCCCTCTTCTGTTTTCCACCGGTCGTTTTCCAATCCCCAGACAGCGGCAAAATAATGGCGTGCTGGCTTGCCGGATGCTGCCCTTTGGGAAATATAATAGGTTTCGCTGATGATCTGACTGAAATTCTTTTCCCTGACGGTCTGGTATCCAAGCTCGAAAAAGTTAATGTTAGTGGTGCGGGCAACCCTTCCGGTTTGGTTTTCAGCAACAAGCACAGCCATGCCCAGTTCATCATTGTTTAGCGACTGAATATCGTGGGTACCTATGCAGGTAAACCCGTTCTCCCGGAATTCAAAAGGTTCCCGTTTCAACCTGCTGGTAACAATTCCCGTGACGATCTCAGCATTTCCGGGTAAGTCCGTAACCGTCACGTCCGACTGGAACCAGTATTTACCGGGGTAAATCGAAATTCGCTCGACTGCTCCCAGCATCCGGTCTTCCACCTTCCATCCTGCGTACCGGAGTTCAAAAACCGAACGTACCGGGCCTTCGGCAATCTTGTGGTATTCATATGTTTCGGCAGACCCCAGACGATACAAGGAATCATTCAGCAGCAGGGCAAGCCCCCCGGATCCCAGGGAACTCCCGCAATGAAGTACATCCATGCCCCAGGAGGCCAGTTCATGGTAGGAGGGAAATCCGGGTAATTCCAGGCTGTCGGCAACCATGGCGGGTGTCCTCTTCCCGAAGAGATCCTTGACATTGCGGCAATCAAAATAGGTTCTGAAACCGAATTTGTCATTCTCCCAGTTTACACTTTCCCCCTGTGCAATGATCCTGAAAGAATCCCGGCAGGAGGGAGCCTGGTAGTGGTCTGTTTCAGCGAAGGAACCATCAGGCTGACGTATCCCCAACCTCAGATTGGTGCGTTTATTAAAAACGGGATATTCTTCGGGGTTTACAAAGGAGAGAATGATTTTTTGCGAACCTGAAGGTGGAAGATCGACAAGCACTGCTGCTTCGTCCCATTTTCCATCACCGTCGAGATCGTCGGTTTGAGATGCCAGCTGAGTATCTCCTACTGTGAATACCGGCAGTTTGTTTCCCGGAATGGCCAGCTTGGCCGCTACCCGGTTCCGGGTGAACACCAGGACCTCATCCGGCCTTTCAACTGGCAGAATATTATGAACAACCCAACCGGTTTGCTTTTTGCAGGATGCAAAAAGCATCAATAACACAAGCGCAGGGATGATGTTTTTTTTCATTACATGAATGTATTAAGGCACGGACTAACTTTTCTTCTGGTGCGGGTTCCGGGTGAAACCTCTTTCGTGAGTATTGTTTTTTCTCTGTTCTGCTTCCGGGGAACAGGCATACGGTCAGATGGCAGGCAGTCATGAATCCGGGATGTCGTTTTCCCCTTTGACATATCCGAAGTTGGCCAGGATTCCGCCATCCACATACAGTACATGTCCGTTGACAAAATTGCTGGCCTTTGAGGCCAGAAAGAGTGCGGCATTAGCCACATCTGCGGGATCACCCCAGCGTCCCGCAGGGGTGCGCATCATCACCAGGTCGTTGAAAGGATGGTTCCCTTCACGAATGGGAGCCGTTTGGGCTGTAGCTATATAACCGGGACCGATGCCGTTCACCTGGATGTTATATTTAGCCCACTCACAGCACATATTGGCAGTCAGCAGTTTCAGCCCGCCCTTAGCAGAAGCATAGGCCGAAACGGTGTTGCGTCCGTAAACACTCATCATGCTGCACATATTGATGATCTTGCCTTCCCTCTTTTGGATCATCCCGGGGGCTACCCGTTTGCTGACTATCAGGGGAGCTACCAGATCCACCTCAATCACCTGTCTGTAATCGGAAACCGCCATGTCCAGAATGGGTATGCGCTTAATGATCCCGGCATTGTTAACCAGGATATCAACCGGACCCATTTCCTTTTCAATAGCCATAATCCCGGCATCCACCTCCTTCTCGTCCGTAACATCAAACACCAGGGTGAATACATCCAGTCCAGCTTCCTGATACTGCCCTCTGGCTGTTTCCAGCCGGGATTCCATCAGATCGTTCACACAGACCCTTGCCCCGGCCTGACCCAGAATCTTACCAATAGCCATCCCGATGCCATGTGTACCCCCGGTAACCAACGCTACCTTACCTGTCAGATCAAATAAACCGCTTATCATTGTCTAATCAATTTTTCATTCTTTAATCGACACTCCCCACCGCAGAGCAGCGGGTAATCCGAACCATTCTCATTTCATACAATCATCCCATCAACCCTTCTCTTACCTGAGTTCATCCGGTTTAATCCCGTCCATATCGGTATAGTCAAGATTTTCCCCGGCCATTCCCCAGATGAAGGAGTAGTTGGAGGTACCGGCGGCAGCATGGATAGACCAGCTTGGCGACAATACAGCCTGATCGGTTTTCAACCAGACAGACCTGGTTTCCCTGGGCTCTCCCATAAAATGGCAGACAGCCTGTCCGGCGGGTACGTCGAAATAAAAATAGACTTCATTACGGCGCGAATGGGTGTGCGGAGGCATGGTATTCCATACCGATCCGGGCTTCAGTTCTGTAAGTCCCATCTGAAGCTGGCAGGTTTCCACCAACTGATTGATTATTAATTGATTAATTTGACGCTCATTCGAGGTCTCCAGGGACCCTGTTTTAATGACCCGCGCCTTGTCGAAGGTGATGTGGACCACCGGATACTCCTTATGAGCAAGAGCCGAGTTGAGATAGAACTTCGCAGGGGCAGCGGGATTAGCCGAACGGAACAGAACCTTCTTAATCCCTTTCCCGATATAAAGGGCTTCCTTTTTCTGCAGGACATACTCCTTGCCGTCGGCCACCACCGACCCCGTATTTCCTACATTGATGACACCCAGTTCCCGACGGTCAAGAAAATGAGTTGCCTTCAGGGCATCTACGGTGCTGAGTTCGAGATCTTCGGCCAGAGGCATCGCCCCCCCTGTGATGAATCGCTCTATGTGAGAATAGACCAGGCAAATGTTGCCGGGATCCATAATTTTCTCCACCAGAAACTCCTTCCTGATCCGTTCGGTACCATAACTTTTGAAATCTTCGGGATGGTAATTGTACCTTTCTTCGAATAAAACAGCCATAACCTGTTGTTTAAACTATTATTTCAATCCAGGGAAGCCCTGACAAGTTCAGGACGGCTTGTTAAAACCATGGTCAAGCCTCCCAAAAGTAGCAGAAACCCTGTAGTTGCAAAGTTAACATTAAAAATGAAACCCTTCAGATGAAGCAACTGATTTGAACCTCCTTCCCGGTATGCCTGGTCAGAAGAATTTTCTATGAGGAAGTAACCGGAGAAATACGATCATTTCCATGTCTGAGATCACAGGTTACTTATTTCTGCCGCAAAACAGGGAAACATTACGAATCCTATGTATCGGCATAGAATGGAAAAACCGCCGATATTATTGGAAACTATTTAATATGGTATTTTCAGGAAATTTATTTTTTCTCCTTGCCATTTCCTTTGCCATTCACAGAAATCCCTTCAGGAAAGTTTTCATGAAGATTTCATAGTTCCTGCTCGCTGATTGTCGAACAGTGGCATTGTTTTTGACCTGTCAATTTATTCGTATCTTTAGGAAATCGGGATGTTTAAGGAGCTTTTTATTAGATCCTGGATACGACAATCACTTTTATAGGTATAAGTCATGAAGAGGTTTGTCACCGTTATTGTCTTAATTCTGCTAACTTTTCAAACCATGTCACAAAACGATTACACCAGAAGGTGGAAAAAGGTGGATTCCCTTCAAAACCTGGGACAGCTCCAGTCGGCCCGCGATGAAGTCATAAAGATTTACCACCGGAGCAAAGTGGACGGCAAGGATGATCAGCGTATCAAAGCCTTGCTGAACAAAATCCGTCTTGAAGGGCAGTATCTGGAAGATAACACGCGGGAAGCGATCTCCTTTACGGAAAAGGAGCTGGAGAATTCCCAAACTCCGGTGAAACAAATCCTTTACTCCGTACTGGCGGGAATTTACATGGATTATTACCGGCAAAACCGGTGGATGATCGACCGGCGTACCCCCCTGGCGGAGAACTCAGCCCCCGATCTGACCACCTGGGATGCAGGCCGTTTCGCGGATATCACCACCCGTTACCATCTGTTGGCCCTTTCCGCGGCAGATACCCTGAAGGGGATCCCCCTTTCGCAGTACCAGGCCATATTGGAAGGGGATGAGAAGAGCCGGAAATACCGGCCTACCCTCTTTGACTTTCTGGTCTTCAGGGCCATCGACTATTTCTCGGGCGACAAGCCGGGAGCCATCAAGCCATCCGGAGCATTCAGACCCGACAATCCGCATTTTTTTGCCCCCCTGGGCACATTTATTGACATTCCGCTCCCCAAAGAAGAAAAGGAATCATTTGAATTTCAAGCTTTCAGATTATACCAGGAGCTTCTCCGGTTTCATTCCGAAGATCGGAAGAACAGCGATGCTCTGGTTGATGCCGACCTGGCCCGGCTGGCCTGGGCCCACCGCAAAAGCACCCTTCCGGGAAAAGACAGCCTTTACACCGAAGCCCTCCTCAACCTCATCGGGAAATGGGATAAAAATCCGGTTTCCGCGGAGGTCATCTACCAACTTGCCACCCAATTGAGGGCGGAAGGGAACAACTATGATCCCCAAATTTCGGAAGCTCACCGGTGGAAATACAAGGAAGCCCTCGGATGGGCGGAGCGATGTGTTACAGCATATCCGGGCACCGACGGGGCCCACAATTGTGCCATCCTGGCCAAAGAATTAAAAATGGAAACCATCGGGGCGACTTCCCCGCAGGCGGTGATCCCCGGGAAGCCTTCTCTGGCTTTGCTGAAGTACCAGAACCTGGAAAAGGTGTGGTTCAGGATCATCCCCCTCAAACCTGAAGAAGCAACGGAGATCCCGTCGGGAACCCGGGAAAAGCAGCTGAAAGCAATCCTTGGCCGTACGGTCCTCAAAACATGGGAAACCGCTCTTCCTCCTGACAGCGATTACCGGGCCCACAGTGCTGAGGTGCTGATCCCCGCCCTGAAACCCGGCTATTACCTGGTGGCAGCCTCCTCAACCCCCGATTTCGACTCCGATTCACCCATCACCCTCTGGAATCTCTGGAGCAGCCGCCTTTCCCTGGTGGAAAGAAGGAATGAAAAGGGCGGCCTCGATATCATGGTCCTCGACAGGGAGAAGGGAACCCCCCTGGAGAAGGTGAAGGTCCAGCCCTGGTTACGGAAATATGCCACCTCGCGGCAGAAGTACACCGACCAACCGGGCACCGTTTTTCTGACCGATGTCCGGGGAGAAGCCACGATCATCGCCCCGCGCGAAAAAGAGAGCTACCTTCCCTACTACCTGATACTGACCCTGGGCCAGGAGAAATTCATCACCCGGAATTCCTACGGCGGATATTACGGGGAGAATGAAGAACAGAAGCAGACCCGGACTTTTCTTTTCACCGACAGGGCGATATACCGTCCCGGACAGACCGTCTGGTTCAAGGGAATTGTCATGGATATGGAAGGTGACAGCCGCACCCTCCGGGAAGATTTCAAGGAGGAGATCACCTTCCGGGATGTGAATGGCCAGGAGGTTTCGAAACTCATGCTGGTCACCAATGAATTCGGGTCTTTTACAGGGAATTTTGTGATTCCCGCCAGCGGCCTGACCGGTGAGATGAGCATCTCGGGGCAGTTTGGCAGCCAGGGTTTCAGGGTGGAGGAATACAAACGGCCGAAGTTTGAAGTGGTTTTCGACCCCGTGGAAGGGGCGCCGCAACTGAACCGGGAGGTGGTAGTCAAAGGAAAAGCATCGGCGTATGCCGGCAGCAAAATATCAGAAGCCTCCGTCACCTGGCGGGTGGTGAGGAATGCCCGGTTTCCCCGTCCCTGGTGGTGGGGAGGCGGCCGTTTCCCTGCGTCACCCGCCATGGAAATTGCCAGCGGAACGGCAATCACCGGCTCTGAAGGGGAGTTTGAGATCCGCTTCACAGCCATTCCCGACAGTCAAATCGCCGCGACACTTTCCCCGGTATTCACCTATACGGTGCATACCACGGTGTCCGCCATCAATGGGGAGACCCATGACGGGCAGACCACTGTGAGTGCAGGGTATGAATCGCTCCTGGTCTCCACCAACCTGGCTGAAGATATCAACAAGGCAGAGGCCCCCGATATCGTGGTGACCACCACGAACCTCAACGGGGTGCCTGAGAAGGCCACAGGCAGGGTAACCGTGCAGAGGCTGACCCCCCCCGCCTGGTTCCTGTATCCGCGGCTCCTGGAAAAACCTGACCGCCATACCCTTCCGGAGAAGGAATTCCGCGAACTTTTCCCCGGAGAAGTTTATGGGAACGAAAAGGACAGATCCGCATGGCCAACCGGTGATCCCGTGATTTCCGCTTCTTTTGAAACGCCCGGAAAAGATTCAATTTCGGGCCTCCGGAAGCTCCAGCCGGGCCACTATGTCCTGAAAATCACCACAACCGACCCCTTCGGGAAAACGGTTAATCATACCCACTATTTCTCCCTCTTCTCACCCGCCGAAGGGAAGACCGTCTCCTTCAAGCCGCTGACGGTCACCCTCCTCACCCCCAGGGCTGAACCCGGGGAAACCGCCTCCTTCCTGGTAGCCACCCCCCTGCGGAAAGCCTATGTGAAGGTGGCCATTTTCTCCAAGGCGGGTGAACCCCGCTACCGCTATTACAGGATCGACAACGGGCAAATCCGCGTCGACATTCCGGTTACGGAAGCCGACCGGGGAAATATAGCCATCAGGGTGATCATGGCCAAAGAAAACCACCTCTTCCAGGAAGAAGTCATGCTCACCGTTCCTTATTCCAACAAGGAACTGGACATTACCGTGGGAAGTTTCCGCGACAAGCTGCTGCCCGGACAGGAAGAGGAGTGGAGAATCACCATCAGGGACAAAAACAGGGATCTGGCGGCTGCGGAGCTGCTGGCTGCGATGTACGATGCATCACTCGATATTTTTACCCCCCACCATTGGTATTTCTCGCTTTACCACCCCATGAATATGGCTCCCGCATGGGATGGAACCGGATTTGGTCCTGTCCTGGGCAGGAATTTTGGGGTGCCACGGGAAACGGGCAACCTGCGTTTCAAAACCTATGAACAACTGCTGGGAGGTCTTTTCGGAGCCGGAGATAACGGGGTTTTTTACATGGTTGAAAATGTCATGATCAGGGGATTAGGCAACCAGAAATCAGCCCGCAGCATGGTAAGCCCGCAATTGGAAATGGCAGAGGATGCTTCTGTAACCGCAGGGTTTGGCCGTATGAAAAAGGAAGAAATGACCGGCAGTGTGGCAAATGCAGAAACGGACGGGGAGAACGGCCCGCCTGTTCCGGATGCACCGGACCTTCCCCCGTCGAAACCCCGCACCGACTTCAGGGAAACGGCATTTTTCTTCCCCCGGCTCGCCACCAACGAAAACGGGGAGATCATCCTCCGGTTTACCATGCCGGAAGCCCTGACACGCTGGCGGATGATGGGGCTGGCACATACAAAAGATCTGAAAACCGGGATGATCGAAAAATCGCTGATCACCCAAAAAGAGATCATGGTATTTCCCAACGCCCCCCGGTTTCTCAGGGAAGGCGACGTGATGGAATTTTCGGCCATGGTTTCCAACCTGTCGGGCAAACCGCTGACCGGCACCGCCGGACTGCACTTCTTCGATGCACTGACCATGGCGCCCATCGATCAACCGATGAAGCTCACCAACCCGGTCCGCGATTTCAGCATGGCAGAAGGGGGAAATGTATCCCTCAGCTGGAAGATCACCGTCCCGGAAGGAATTCAGGCGGTGGTTTACCGGATCACGACTACCGCGGGCAATTTCTCCGACGGGGAGGAAGCCCCCCTGCCGGTCCTCACCAACCGCATGCTGGTCACGGAATCCCTTCCTCTGCCCGTGCGGGAGCGGAGCACCAAAAACTTTACCTTTGACAGGCTGGTGAAATCAGGCAACCAAAGCACCACCTTGCGCAATTACCGCCTTACGCTGGAATACACCTCCAACCCCGCGTGGTATGCCGTACAGGCCTTGCCCTACCTGATGGAATTTCCCCATGAATGTGCCGAACAGGTGTTCAGCCGCTACTACGCCAATACGCTGGCCAGTCACCTGGCCAACAGCGATCCCGCCATCCGCAGGGTTTTTGATGCCTGGAAAATGCTTTCACCCGATGCCCTGAAATCGAACCTGGAGAAGAACGAAGAGCTGAAAGCCGTTCTCCTGCAGGAAACCCCCTGGGTGCGAGACGCAGTCAGTGAAGGGGAACGCAAACAACGGATCGCCCTCCTCTTTGATGTCGTAAAGATGGCCGCGGAGCAACAGACCGCCCTCCGGAAAATGGCGGAGATGCAGGCTGCAGAGGGCGGATGGCCCTGGTTCCCGGGAATGCCCCAGAGTGAATACATCACCCGCCACATTCTCACGGGAATCGGACACCTCCAGGAAATGAAGGCCGTGGATCCATCCACAGATGAAGAACTCGCCAATATGGTTTCGAAAGCCATCGGCTTCCTTGACCAAACGGAGTTGGAATCGTTCAATACATTCAAAAAAGAGAATCCTTCCTATCTGAAGGAAGGGAATTCAGACTACGGAGACATCCACTACCTCTATGCCCGCAGTTTCTTCCTCACCTCTCACCCCTTCGGGGAAGAGCTGAAGGAGATGGTGGGGTATTATAAAACCCAGGCCACAAAAGCATGGAAGAGCAGCCCCATTTACCGGAAGGGCATGACAGCGCTCGTGTTGCACCGGATGGGAGATTCCCGCACGGCAAACCTGATCCTTAAATCGCTGACGGAAATCTCACTTCGCAACGAAGAGACCGGAATGTACTGGCGCGACAACAAAGCGGGATGGTTCTGGTATGAGGCGCCTGTGGAGACCCAGGCCCTGCTTATCGAGGCCTATGACGAGATTTCGGGCGACACTAAAATTGTGGATGAGTTAAAGGTGTGGTTGCTGAAGCAGAAGGAGACCCAAAACTGGAAGTCGACGAAAGCCACGGCTGATGCGGTGTATGCCCTGCTGAAGCGGGGGACTTCCCTGCTGACGGAGAGCCGTCCCGTGAGCATCACGATCGGCGGCGAAGAGGTGAATCCCTACCAGGAAGGGGGTACAAAGCCCGAACCGGGAACCGGCTATTTCAAAACCGGCTGGCAAGGGGAAGAGATTACCCCGGCAATGGGGCGGGTTACCATTCACAACCCCAATCCCGGAATTGCCTGGGGAGCCCTCTACTGGCAGTATTTCGAACAGCTCGACAAAATCACCCCGGCCCAAACGCCCCTCTCCCTGGAGAAGGAACTCTTCAAAGAGGTGAATACACCTGAAGGGCCGAAGCTGGAAAAGATCACGGATCGCACTCCCCTGAAGGTGGGCGACAAGGTGGTGGTGCGGGTGATCCTGAAAACCGACAGGACCATGGAGTATGTCCACCTGAAAGACATGCGGGCTTCGGCTTTTGAACCGGTGAATGTGCTGTCGGGGTACCGCTGGCAGGCCGGACTGGGTTATTATGAGTCAACGCGCGATGCGGCCACCCACTTCTTTATCGACTACCTTCCCAAAGGGAATTATGTCTTTGAATGCCGGCTTCACGCCACCCAAAAGGGCGATTTCTCGAACGGGATCACCAGCGTGCAGTGCATGTATGCACCTCAGTTTGGCGCCCATTCCGAAGGGATCAGGGTAACAGTGAAATAAAGGGACCTGTATGGCGCATGCTTTCACCGGTATTGAAACTCACCCCGCCGGAGTCGGGAGGAATCTGAATTCGTCAATGACTTTTTTAATGTCTTGTTTGGTGACCTTTTGCGCTCACCCAATTTCAGTAAGGGGAAAAGAAGCGAACAGCAGAGCTTCCATCAGAGGTCGTAGAGGTCGACCAGGTATATGAGTGCTGCCATTGCGGCACTTCCCAACTGCAGTTCCCTGATATTAACCTGAGTGAAGTTGTCGTTGGCGGAATGGTGATAATCAAAGTATCGTTGCGGATCGGGAATGACTGAAGCCAGAGCTGCACCCGATTTACGAAGAGGGCCAATATCGACGCCACCCCCTCCTTCGGTTATCCGGTAAATGCCGTACGGTTCAAAATATTCCCTGAGGGCAGCCATTTTACAAAACCGTTCCGGGTTGGTTGAAATACCAATAGCCAGGGGGAGCAATCCGCCCCTGTCTGACTCAATGGCCAGCCAGTGCTGTTCGCCTTTGGTTACGGCTATGCGGGCATACTCTTGTCCACCCCTTTGAGCGATCTCTTCATCCATAAACATGACAGCCCGGATGGTTCGTTTTGGCTGAATGCCCACTTTTTTAAATAACCGGAGCACTTCGATGCTCTGGATGCAGCCGGCACCATCGTCGTGGGCTCCTTCTCCCACATCCCAGGTATCCAGATGACCACCTACGGTAATGATCTGGTCCGGATAGAGACTCCCCCGTATCTCACCAATCACGTTGGCCGACATCCCATCCGGGTGAGTCTGGCAGGTCGTACGGAACCAAAAAGTGAGACCAGGGTCCTCCTTCAGCCGTTGGCTAAGCCGGTCAGCCCCCAGGGTACTGATGGCCACAGCAGGAATTTTCTCCACTCCCTCGGTATAACGCAACACTCCTGTATGGGGAAAGTCATCCAGGGCAGTGGTCAGAGACCGGACAACCACCCCTGCAGCACCAAAGGCAGCAGCTCTGGCAGCACCCTGGGTCCGCTGGTCTCCCGCCTGGCCATAAGCAGTAAACGTGTTGATCAATCCGGGATCCATGGGGCGGTTGTAAAATACGATCTTTCCTTTAATCCCACCGGTACCAAGCGCTTCTAACTGACCAAAATCAAGGACTTCCACCACCGGAGCGGCGAGCCCCCGGGTTCCGGTTCCTGTCGACATTCCCAGTGCTGCCACTGTCACCTTTTCCGGTGCCCGGTTGGGCACCAGGATAACAGCCTCTTCTATTTCTCCCCGTTCCCAGTGTGGAACCAGGACCGGCTGCTTCCAGACCGAATCCAGGTTCATCGACTGCATCAGATGTAAGGTAAACCCAACGGCCTCTTCTGCTTCACCAGAACCGGTAATCCTGCCGCTGGTGGTTAAACACAATTGTCTCAGATTTTCGTAAGCCGTACGGTCGGTGAGGGCCTCCCGGTAGATTGCCTGAAGCAGTTCTGTATCGCTCTTTTGGGCCAAGGTCGCTCCCTGAAAAAGAAACAGCAGAAAAAAAAGGATGCACATCCTGTTCATATCCATATTTTCGGGCTGAAAATTACAAAATAACATGCTATGGCAGATGCAGCCCTGTGATTTTCAAAACCCCGGATAAGTTATTAAGGATTCCAGGGAAAACGGAGGATGCATCACCTGAAAGTCCTCATTTTTTTACTGATCGTTGATCCTGCAAAACTACAATTCCTACCTTTGCTGAATCACTTATCGGAAGGGTATGATTTTATTTTTCAGGACAGCCGGTGAAAAATGGGTGGCCGTCGAGTGTGCCCGAAGCCTGGACCACAAGGAACTTTCAAAACTGCTTTGGCTGTTTGGCGGAGGCACTTTGGCTGAATCTCAGGTTCTGGAGGGGTGGTTTACCGGCCCGAGGAAGGAAATGGTAACCCCCTGGAGCACCAATGCGGTGGAGATCACCCAGAACATGGGGATCAGTGGCATTCTGCGGATGGAGGAATTGGTGCCTGCCGAAGGCCCTGAGGCATTGTACGATCGGATGCTGCAGGCCAGTTATCATCATCCCGGCCAGGATTTGTTCACAGTAAGCCGTCATCCTGACCCCATCATAGAAATTACCGATATTGCCGCCTACAATGAACAGGAGGGACTAGCCCTGAGCTGCGAGGAGGTGGATTATCTCAACAGGCTGGCAGCCATGTTGGGCCGTCACCTGACAGACAGTGAGGTTTTCGGCTTCTCTCAGGTGAATTCGGAACACTGCAGGCATAAAATATTTAACGGCACCTTTATCATCGACGGTCAGGAGATGGAGAGTACCCTTTTTGACCTCATCAAACGGACCTCCCGGGTAAACCCCAACAAGATTGTGTCGGCTTACCGTGACAACTGTTCTTTTGTGCAGGGCCCTTTGGCGGAGTTATTTGCTCCGGCAACCCAGGATAAGGCCGACTGGTTCAGGGTCACCCGGGTTGAAACAGTATTAACCTTAAAGGCAGAAACCCACAATTTCCCGACTACGGTTGAGCCTTTCAACGGGGCTTCCACCGGCACAGGCGGAGAGATCCGCGATCGCATGGCCGGGGGAAAAGGGAGTTTCCCGGTTGCGGGTACAGCGGTTTACATGACTTCCTACCCGCGGATGGAACCAGGACGCTCCTGGGAGCGGGCTACCCGGCCAAGACCCTGGCTCTATCAATCTCCTGAGGAGATCCTTGTCAAGGCATCAAACGGGGCCAGCGACTTCGGAAACAAATTCGGTCAGCCCCTGATTGCCGGCTCACTGCTTACTTTTGAGCATGTCGAAAACCGCAAAAAATATGGCTACGACAAGGTGGTCATGTTAGCCGGAGGGGTCGGATTTGGGAAAAAAGCCGACAGCCTGAAGAGCCATCCTGTCAGCGGAGATCCGGTGGTACTCCTGGGTGGTGACAATTACCGCATAGGCATGGGAGGAGGAGCGGTATCTTCGGTAGCTACCGGAGAATACAGAAATACCATAGAACTGAACGCTGTCCAGCGCGCGAATCCCGAAATGCAAAAAAGAGTTTACAATGCCATACGGGGACTGGCTGAAATGGAAGACAATCCCATTGTGACCCTTCACGACCACGGTGCAGGAGGACACCTGAACTGTCTTTCAGAATTGGTGGAAGCCACAGGTGGCACTATAGACCTGTCCACATTACCCATCGGGGACCCCACACTTTCTCTGAAAGAAATCATCGGGAACGAATCCCAGGAACGGATGGGACTGGTCATCCACGCTGGCTATGTACCTCTGCTGCAACGGATAGCCGAGAGAGAACGTGCTCCCCTGTATATTGTTGGTGAGGCTGCTGACAACAAGCACTTCACTATGGAAAATAAACGAACCGGTGAAAAACCCGTGGACCTGCAACTTCACCACCTTTTCGGGAACCCGCCCAAAACCGTGCTTGAGGACAAAACAGAATCCCCGGTTTTTCAACCGTTGGACTACGATCCTGAAAAGATAGAGGAGTACACGGCGGAGGTTTTACAACTGGAGTCGGTAGCCTGTAAGGACTGGCTGACCAACAAGGTGGACCGTTCGGTCACCGGCCGGGTGGCCAAACAGCAGGGAGCCGGGAAACTGCAGCTTCCCCTCAACAATGTAGGTGTGGTAACCCTGGATTACCGGGGTGTGGCAGGCATCGCCACGGCACTGGGACATGCCCCGGTTGCCGGACTGGTTAACGCTTCTCATGGGTCGGTGTTATCGATAGCCGAGGCACTTACCAACATTGTATGGGCTCCGATGCCCGATAAAATCCGCAGCGTATCCCTCAGCGCCAACTGGATGTGGCCTGCCAGAAATCCCGGTGAAAATGCACGCCTCTACAGGGCTGTAGAGGCTGCGAGCCAGTTTGCCTGCCGCCTGGGAATTAACATCCCAACGGGTAAGGACTCTCTTTCGATGACCCAGAAATATCGCGATGAGGAGGTGTACGCACCCGGTACCGTCATCATTTCCGCTTCAGGTGAGGTAACCGACATTACCAAAGTAGTTGAACCCGTATTGGATCATTCGCCGGAAAAGACCCTGCTGTTCATCGATTTCTCCTTTTGCCCCCGCTCTCTGGGAGGCAGTGCCTTCGCCCAAACCCTTAACCTCCTAGGGTCCGATACCCCGACGGTTGCCGATCCTGAACGGTTTGCAGAAACCTTCAATGCCCTGCAGGAAATGATCAGCAACCAATGGATAACTGCCGGTCATGACATCGGCTCCGGAGGGCTCCTTACCACCCTGCTGGAGATGTGCTTTGCCGACAACAACATCGGTATGGAACTCGATTTAACCGGCATGGGCGAACCCGACCTGGTAAAACTGCTCTTTTCAGAAAACCCCGGCGTAGTCATCCAGTGCGAAAATCCCTCGGATGCAGCAGGTTTCCTGCGGACCAGGAATGTCGCTTTTTTTCCGATAGGGCGGCCAGCAGCCGGGAAAACCATAACGGTCCGCCATGATGGCCGGACTCTGGTATTTCATACTGAGGCATTGCGAACATTGTGGTTTAAAACCTCCTATCTTCTGGACCGGAAACAAAGCGGTGAAATCAAAGCCCTGGAGCGCTTCCGTAACTTCAGCCGGAATGAACTCCGTTTCCATTTCGGAAATTTCACCGGGAAGGCTTCCGATTATGGCATTGCTATGGAGCGCCGGCAGCCATCCGGAATCAGGGCAGCCATTATCCGGGAAAAGGGAGTGAACGGCGACCGGGAAATGGCATGGATGCTTTACCTCGCCGGATTTGACGTCAAAGATGTCCACATGACCGACCTGATTGCAGGCCGGGAAACCCTGGAAGAGGTCAACCTGATTGTGTTCGTGGGTGGGTTTTCCAATTCCGACGTACTGGGTTCAGCCAAAGGATGGGCTGGGGCCTTCAGGTACAACGACAAAGCCCGTATAGCCCTGGAAAATTTCTACCTCCGTGCCGATACGTTGAGCCTGGGGGTCTGCAATGGCTGCCAGCTGATGGTGGAACTGGAACTGATTGATCCCGGAATTACTCCCAGGCCTTACATGGAGACGAATGATTCAGGTAAATTTGAATCAGCTTTTCTGAGCGTGGATATCCTGCCCAATTCGTCGGTGATGCTGAAAAACATGGAAGGCATGCGACTGGGAATCTGGGTCGCACATGGGGAGGGAAAAATCCGGCTTCCGGGCGGGGCAGCGGCCACGCCTATCCCGATGAAATACAGCAGCAGTTTTTACCCTGCCAATCCGAACGGCTCGGACTACGGTGCAGCTGCCCTGTGCAGCCGTGACGGGCGCCACCTGGCTATGATGCCCCACCTGGAACGGGCTTTCAGACCATACCATTGGGCCTGGTATCCCCCCGGAAAAAAGATGGATGAGCTCACACCCTGGATGCTGGCTTTTGTAAATGCCCGTGAGTGGATTGGTAAAGCCACCCGTTCTGCCCCCCGACGGCAAGATTCACCGGCAAAATTAATCTAACTTGATCACTTCACTTCCCGCCAGCAGAAAAGCACCGGTACCATAAACCTCCCAGCTTTCTGCTGAGAAATTTTTGCGGGGATCTGAGCCGATGGGCTGGACCCACCCCACCCTGCCATCCGGCTGAACCAGGGAAACCAGCCCCGACCAGGCTTTTTTCACTACCGGAAGGAAAATCTCTCGCTCCAGGATTCCTTGGTTAACACCCCAGGCCAGGGCGTAAGTAAAAAAACCTGAACCGCTGGCTTCACCACCGGGATAGGAATCCGGATCCAGGAGGCTTGCCCTCCACAGGCCATCCGGCTGCTGAAGAGAGGCAACCCGACTGGCCATCTCTCTGAAATTCCCTAAGTAAAAATCACGGGTGGGATGGGTTTCCGGCAACTCCTTCAAAACACGGACCAGTCCTCCCATCACCCAGCCATTGCCGCGAGCCCAGAAAATCTTCTTACCATTGGCTTCTGTACGCCTTTCAATGCCGGGTTCATCCCATTTGTAATTGAGGTCGCGGGCATACAAATGTTCCCCGGGATCGTATAATAAGTCGTAACACTCCCTGAACAGACGGTCATTCAACATCAGATAAGAAGGATCATCCAGTGTAACACCCAATTTAACAAAAGCCGGTGGCGCCATGAAAAGAGCATCGCACCACCACCAGGTGATCTGCTCGATCCCTTTTGCAGGGAAAGGAGTCTTGCGGAAACGGTCCATTGTAAGAAGAAAGGGTTCAATCATTTTCCGGTCTTTCTCCACCCTGTAAAGATCGATATAGGTCTGGCAAATGGCGTGATCATCGGCATGGTGCAACCGGGGACCAGGCTTCCAGTCATTCTCTTCACCCATATCAAGGAGCGCCTTGTATAATTTTTCAGAGTCGGTAGTCTCCCAGGTCGCAAACAAACCCGCATAAAAAGCTCCGTTTGTCCAGTGGTTCAGCTTGTGCTTCGGATTCTTCAGTTGCCAGGAGGCCGTCCTTTTCATCATTTTCTGAATATAGGCATCCCTGAAGGCCTTTTGATTTTTCCCGCCTCCGGCAAAGGTTACCAGAGACAGCACCATGAAGAAACCGACAATCGATAGTTGTTTCATTTTCAATTTTCTAAAATAACCTTTTAATACCCGAATGCCTATACCGGGAATCCGCCGGGTCAGAGAGGTCTGGCTACCATAATGCCGGTGGCCGACCGGCTGTTTTCAAGGTATTCATCCAATGTCTGATCCGAAACGACGACTTTGTTTTCCAATGAACTGGCATGTAAAAAATGACATCTTCCGTCCAGTTTCCAGAGAATAACCACATGAGATATATCAAGACCCTCGATACTGGTTCTTATCCCAGCAATATCTCCGTTCATCAATTGGTCTTCATAATCAGCGATTTTGTTTTCAGGTATAAACCAGGTCATCCGCTGACTGATCTCTGTTTCCTGACGGCAGATGGAATCGACCAATGCAGGGTTAGCCACCAGGGCTGAATAACTGCCGGGATGGGTACTCATGAAATGAACCCTGTTGGGTACCAGTGTGTGGGCAATTTCCTGTGAGACATCCAGTATAAGTTCCTTCGCTGCATTGTTGGAAATCCAGTCGCTGAAATAGTGGAGGCGCGACGGATAACCATTCCGGATTCCATCGCGGTAACGGATAAGTTCCAGCTGACAGGTAAACTGTTCAAACGATGGTATCTTCATCCTTGCAGTCCTGGCCAGAGCCAGACAGTTTTCAGCAAACGTGGTGCAGTCAAATTCCCTGAGATTGATCACCAGGAACTCGGAATCTTCCTTCTCCAGGGTGTGCGCCACATAGGGTGACTCCAGAAGCAGGGTACCCGCTCTGATTACCAGTTCTCCTATGGGGAGGTCCCGCTGGCTCTGCAGCTGTTTAAGAACTCTTTCAGCTATCTCCCGGTCCTGTTCCTCCATAACAAGATGCCTGGGAACCGGATTATGGCTGCTCTGACAAAAACAAAAAAACAGACCGATAATGAAAAGTAGTGCCACCGTTTGCTTCATAACTATTGTCCTAGTCTGTGTTGCCCGGGCTTTTAAACCAAACACCCATTCTGCGGAAAACATTGCCGGAAGTATGATTACACTGCTTCCTGAAGCCAGGAATCACAGCCTTCATGGTTACCTTCGCGAAGTGGTTCCCGGTTTGCCGGTAAGTGTCTGCCTTCTGCAGAACACACCAGCAATTCAATGTTTACCAGCTGTAAAAATAAAAATAAAGTATGACCCCACTTCATGTCCTGCAATTATTTAGCAGGAAGGCAGGGTTTCAGACAGTGCACGGGACTTTTCAGAAGGCCGGATCTTCCTGGTTTTCGTTCTGCAAGCCAATCGAGTGGCTAACCTGCCGGTAAAACATGTTTAAAGCTTCAGCCCTTCCAGCAAACGGCAGTAAAGACGGAATCCTGCCTCCATTTCGGATTTCAAAATATATTCATCAGCAGTATGGGATCTGGCTGAATCTCCCGGACCGATTTTTACCGAGGGCCAGGACATGAGGGCTTTGTCGGAAGTGGTGGGTGAGCCAAAACAGGGTATTCCCAAAGCGAGGGCTTTAGCAACAAAAGGATGGGACAGGGGTATTCCTGAAGAACTTAACCGGAAAGAACGCGCTTTTACCTCGGAATCAAGGAGCCCGGCAAAGAGGTTATACGCTTCCCAGTTTGAATAAAACTCGTTGGTCCTGACATCCACCACGAACTTACACCGGTCGGGCACCACGTTGTGTTGAACCCCTGCCTGGATCTGGGTAACGGTCGACTGAACCTCCCCCAGCATGGCTGAGACCTTTTCAAACCGGAAATTTCTGATTTTCTGAATATCCTCCAGGGCAAGGTACAATGCATTGATCCCTTCACCCCGGGCAGCATGGCCGGCCTTGCCTTGTGCTGTGCAGTCGAGCACAAGCAGCCCTCTCTCAGCCACTGCAAGTTCCATTTTCGTGGGTTCCCCGACAATAGCAAAAGTGACCTCAGGCAAAAGATCCCGTAAGGATTCAAAACCTGCTGAACCGGAGATTTCCTCTTCAGCCGTTGCAGCAAAGAGGAGGTTGAAAGGAAGATCGTCGCGTTCAAAAAAATGGATGAAAAGAGCAAGAAGCGTCACCAGAGGGCCGCCTGCATCGTTGCTTCCCAAACCACCGATCCGGTCTCCCTCTTCGAAAGGCAGAAAAGGGTTGACTCTCCAACCCGGTACCGGACTAACTGTATCGATGTGCGAATTGAGCAAAATAACCGGTTTGTCGCGGTCGTAGAAACGGTTACGGGCCCAGGTGTTGTTTTTCGAAGTCTCAAATTCCACATCCCTGGCTTCCAGAAACCGGCGGATCACCATGGCAGCCTGATCCTCCTCCCCGCTCACCGAAGGAACAGCAATCAATGTTTTTAACAGTTTAAAATACTCCTGCATAACAACCGTATAAAAAAAATCGCAGTAAACGTTAAGAAACCAGTCAATAAAACCGGGTACTCCGGAGACCAGATGCAATACACAGACAGGAACATGCTGTTATTCTTTCATTTAGGTGTCCTGCAAAGATTCATCTTTGTTTCCGTCGCTTTTCCGGGAAGAGAGGTACGCTGCAAACACAATTACCAGGACCAGAAAAACTGCTATGAACAAGCCCTTTGGCAAGTGGGCGGGTTCACCCCCGGCATACGAATGGAGGCCGGAGAGATAATAATTGACGCCAAAAAAGGTCATCAAAACCGAAGCGAACCCTGCCAGTGAGGCAACGCTAACCGCAAAGGCACCCCGGAAGCCGGGAATTTTGTGCATATGGGCGATGAAAGCATAGACGAGGATCGTGACCATAGCCCAGGTTTCCTTGGGATCCCAACCCCAATAGCGGCCCCAGGACTCATTGGCCCAGACGCCGCCGAGGAATGAACCTGTCGTAAGCATGAAGAGGCCAGTTGTGATGGCTATACCCACAATCAATTCCAGCTCGTGCAGGGTTTCTGACATTCGCTCGCTATGACTATAAGGCCGTAAAATCATAAGAACCAGACTCAGCAACCCGGCCAGAGCCGCTACGGCAAAAAAACCGTAACTGGCCGTGATGACAGCCACGTGAACGATCAGCCAGTAAGATTTCAGCACCGGCACAAGGTTGGTCAGCTCAGGGTTCATCCAGCTCATGCCGGCCACCAGGAGGGAAATGCCTGAGAGAAGTGTGGTAATAGCTGGCATCATCGACGACCGCCGGGCCAGCACCAGCCCTGCCAGGCAGGTAGCCCAGCTGATGTACAATAAGGTTTCGTAGCCGTTGCTCCAGGGGGCATGGCCTGAAATATACCACCGGATGCCTAAGCCAGCCGAGTGAAGGATAAACAACACGGCAAGCAGCCAGAAGGAGATCCCCTCTATCCTCCAGGACCTTTCTTTATAAGAAAACAACCTGCCGAACCGGAGCACCAGCATTACCAACCCCAGAAACAGATATATTTTCGATAAAATGCTGAATATATTATAGTTGACGTAAAAAATTTCCAACTGCACCTTGATCCCGGAAGGGTATATCTTCCCGCCCAGGTTCTTCTGGTTTTGTTTCATCATCGACAGAACCTGCGAAGACTTGCGATAATCTCCTGAAGCCATGGCCTCCTGCAAGGACCCGAGATACTGGCTGAAAACAGAAGAGGCAAAACGGGAAACCTGCTCATGGTCCGATTGAACCGCCTCAGGAACCGACAGCCACTTATTATCCGGATCATCCGGAACAGGGAAAAGGGTCAGATACCTGCCGTTCATCCAGGAAATTAAAACATTGACCCTTTCATCCAGGTTAATGACTTCCTTATCGAGCTTATTGCGAACTGCCGGCTTTTTGGCATAGGCAGCTTCCACCGCATCGTGTAACAGGTAAATCCCCGTTTGCTCGTCGAGCAGATCGCGCAGACGCAGAAAACCATTTTCTGAACCGGGGATTTTTTTTCTGAGAGGCTTCGTTACCCTGATGAGGGGCTCACTTTTCCACTTATCAGGATTTACAAGCATATCCAGTGCAACCTGCACCGGCCCGAGATCCTTATAACCAGCCTTCCCTGACACCTTCCGCAGGACCTCAGAAGCCACGGTATTCACAGGTTCCACCCTTCCTGAACTGTTTTGAACGAGAAGTGTCCCGAATAACTCTGCCTGCTCCAGGGGAATGAACACTGCCTGACCAGCCCCTGCCGACCTGGCAGCCGGAAAAAGAATCGCCACCAAAAGCAGTAAACCCGCCAGTTTTTTCCGCCCATGCGATAGCCTGGTCAGCTGATCAGCCATTTTTCTGAACCGGGAACGACGGCTGAACAAGGTCAGAAGCATTCCCAATGTCAAAAGAAAATAGCCGGTATAGGTTACGGCGGTCCCCAACCGATCAGCATTGACCGAAAGAATCGTTCCCTGTTCATCCGGGTCATAGGAAGACTGAAAGAGACGGTAGCCTTTGTATTTTAAAATATTATTCATAAAAATGCGATAGGGCAGTTCCACGGAGTCCTCTTTCCGGATCAGGGTCACCTCACTGGCAAACGACGACGGGGAGTTGGACCCCGGATACCGCTCGATCTGAAAATCGTTCAGCCGCAGCACAAAGGGAAGCTGTTGGGTAAGAGATCCATAGGTTACCGACACGTTCAGCCCGTGAAGAATCAGCCGGGTTGGGGTGCCCACTTCTCCCTTTTTCCCGTACACGTATATCTCCTCCTGCTCATTGGGAGTTGAAATAACCAGGCGAAGGGCATCGGGATTTCCTGAATTCTGACGGTCGGATCCCATCCTGATAACAGTTTTTCCCTTGGCAAAGTATTGTTTGAGGGCAAATCCCGATGAACCGGTCCGGTAAATGGTTTTAGCTACCAGGGGATGCCGGATACCGGGGAGGAGCGTTTGCATCTCACCTTCTTCCATGGCTGCAGAGAATACGGTATCGGAGGTGGTAAACCAAAGGTGCCCGTTACCCTCTGTGATCCGGATACCAGAGGAGTCACCGGGAACAAGAAACCCGAAGCGCAAACCATCCGTTTCCCTGATTTCGTTTGGTTTCAGAAGAAAACTGAAGCCTGCATTGTCACCATTAACAGCAAATATGTCGAGGATGGGACCGCCGGCCGGATCTTCCACAGCCGTTTCAATGGCAGAAGCAATGAATGATACATTTTTTATGGTAAGGGGAATGCCTCCTACCTCCAATCCGGTCTGAAAACGGTTGGTTGTATAGGGGGAAAACAGCACTTTGCGGATTGCCTGGACCGTGTCCCGGTCTTTCGAAGCGGAGACCGCCAGGTAAGTGGCTTCGGTGACCATGGTATCGGTATGGAGGCCCTCCCTGATATGCAGCGTCCCCTCCTCACCGGTAGTGCGGGTTATAGCAGCACCTGCCAGGATTACCAGGAAGGAAATATGGAAAAGCGCCACCGGCCACCGGCCTTTGGAAAGCAGGTTGCCAACAAAAAGAGATCCTGCAAGGTTAACGGCTAGCAGAAAGAATAGTATTTCCAACCATAGGGCATTGTATATCAGTATGCGCGCTGTAGCTGTACCGTAGCGGTTTTCGATAAAAGTTGCATAGGCGATCGCCACGGCAAAAAGTACCAGCAACGCGGCCGTTGACTGCATGGAAAACAGCGATTTTACCAGTTTTTTCATGGATTGCTGCTTCTTAAGGGTATCCGGGGATGATTCAGTATTCGCCATATTCTTTGATAGTTAAATCTTCCCGTTGATACTGGCAGATCGCATAGATAAAAGCACTGGCCAGACGGGCATTGGTGATCAGCGGAATGTTAAAATCGATGGCAGTGCGCCGGATCTGGTATCCGTTTCTCAACTCCCGCCGGGTATAGTTCTTGGGTATGTTGATGACCAGGTCTATCTTTCCAGACTTCAGGAATTCCAGGGTATTGGGATGCCGGTCCTCCTCATCCGGCCAAAAAAGCAGGCTGTTTTCCACCCCGTTGTCAAAAAGGAATTTGTGGGTTCCTTCGGTAGCGTAAAGGACATACCCCTGTTCTGTTAACATCCTGGCACTGGACAGGAGTTCGATTTTAGAGCGAGAGGGTCCCGAAGAAACGAGAATGTTTTTCCCCGGAAAGGAATACCCTACCGACAACATGGCTTTCAGCAGGGCTTCATAAAAGTTGTCGCCGATACACGCTACCTCTCCGGTCGAAGCCATGTCTACTCCCAGCACAGGATCGGCATTCAGAAGCCTTGCGAAGGAAAACTGGGGCGCTTTGACGCCCACATAGTCCAGTTCAAACAGTGATTTGTCGGGTTTGGCCACTTTTTGGCCCAGCATAACCTTTGTTGCCAACTCTATCAGGTTGATCTTCATCACCTTCGACACAAAGGGGAAGCTGCGCGAAGCTCTGAGGTTGCATTCAATGACCTTGATAGCATTGTCCCTGGCAAGGAACTGCATGTTAAACGGCCCGGTAATGCGGAGCGACCCGGCAATCTCGCGCGAAATCCGTTTGATACGCCGGATGGTTTCCACATAAAGTTTCTGCGGCGGGAATACGATGGTGGCATCTCCTGAATGCACACCGGCAAATTCAACGTGTTCTGAGATGGCATAGGCGATCATTTCCCCATGATCAGCCACAGCGTCAATCTCAATTTCCTTGGCCTGTTCGATGAATTCGCTGACCACCACCGGATGATCCTTCGACACCTCTGCCGCCTTGTCGAGGAAATGCTCCAGCTGGTCATCGTTTGAAACAACTTTCATGGCAGCACCCGAAAGTACGTACGAAGGTCGGATCAGCACCGGAAAGCCCACTTTCCCGATGAAAGCTCTGATATCGGCCAGATTCGAGAGTTTAGCCCAACGAGGCTGGTCGACTTCCAGGGTATCGAGCAGGGAAGAAAACTTATCCCGGTCCTCTGCCCGGTCTATATCAACCGGAGAGGTTCCCAGAACCGGAACATTCCTGCGATACAGCCGCATGGCCAACGTATTAGGGATCTGCCCCCCCATGGAGACGATGACTCCCAACGGCTGCTCCAGCTCAACAATATCAAGCACCCTTTCAAAACTAAGCTCTTCAAAATAAAGACGGTCGCAGATGTCATAATCGGTGCTGACCGTTTCCGGGTTATAGTTGACCATGACCGACCGGAATCCCTGGTCATGAATGGTTTTCACGGCATTCACCGAACACCAGTCAAACTCCACCGAACTGCCGATGCGGTAAGCCCCTGATCCCAATACCACCACAGAGCGGCTGTCATGGCTGAACGAAGCATCGTGGCTGGTTCCGTTGTAGGTAAGATACAGGTAATTGGTTTTTGCAGGGTATTCTGCCGCCAGGGTATCAATCTGCTTGACAACAGGGACTATCCCCAGGGATTTTCGGTATTCCCTGATTTGGAGCAGGTTTTCCTCCACCTGGTGGTTAGAGCCTTTTAATACGAGGCGGGCTATCTGAAAATCAGAAAACCCCGATTGTTTAGCCTGCCTGAGCAGTTCCCCGGGAAGCGAACCGATGAAGTGGAAAGATTGGAGCTCATTCCCCAGGTTCCAGATATTTTTCAGTTTATGGAGAAACCACCGGTCGATTCTGGAGCGGTGGTAGATTTCCTCCACGCTGAAACCGGCGTAAAAAGCCTCTGCTATAGTAAAAAGCCGGAGGTCGGTAGGATTGGACAGTTCTTCGCCAATGGTTTCCGGTGTCAGAACCTGCCGGTTTCCGACAAATCCATGCATGCCGATACCTATCATCCGGATTCCCTTTTGAATAGCTTCCTCGAAGGTCCGGCCTATGGCCATGATTTCTCCGACACTTTTCATGCTGCTGCCGATCAGCTTGGATACACCGGTGAATTTATTCAGATCCCAGCGAGGAATTTTCACTACGATATAATCGAGAGCGGGCTCGAAAAAGGCAGTTGTAACCTGGGTGACGCTGTTTTTCAACTGATGCAGACCATACCCCAGTCCAAGCTTGGCTGCCACAAATGCCAGGGGATATCCCGTAGCCTTGGATGCAAGGGCTGATGAACGTGAAAGCCGCGCATTGACCTCTATCACCCGGTACGCTTCCGAGTTGGGATCCAAAGCAAACTGGACATTGCACTCTCCCACCACCCCGGCCCGGCGTACGATCCGGATCGCCAAAGCTCTCAGATTGTGGTATTCCCGGTTGTTCAGGGTCTGGGAGGGAGCCACCACAATGCTTTCACCAGTATGGATCCCCAGGGGATCCATGTTCTCCATGTTGCACACAGTGATGCAATTATCAAACCGGTCGCGTACCACCTCATATTCCACCTCCTTCCATCCCTTCAGGGACTCCTCTATCAAGATCTGTGGGGTGTAGGTAAAAGCCTTTCCTGCCAGGTGTATCAGTTCGGCCTCATTCTCACAGAAACCACTTCCCAATCCCCCCAATGCATAGGCAGCCCTCACGATCAGGGGAAATCCCAGTTCCCGGGATGCGGTTAACGCTTGCTCCAGCGTGGTGGCAGCCTTAGACTCTGGCGTCCTGACATCAATCTCCGACAGCATCCGGACAAAGAGCTCCCGGTCTTCGGTTTCCATGATAGCCTCCACCGGTGTGCCCAGCACCTCCAGATCGTAGTACTGGAGAATCCCATTTCTGAAAAGCTCAACCCCGCAATTCAGGGCGGTTTGGCCTCCAAAAGAGAGCATTATTCCCTGGGGTTTCTCCTTTTTGATCACCTCTTCCACAAAAAAAGGATTTACCGGCAGGTAATAAATCTTATCGGCAATATCGGTGGAAGTTTGTATGGTGGCTATGTTGGGATTGATAAGGATAGTTTCGATGCCTTCCTCTTTCAACGCCTTCAGGGCTTGGGAGCCGCTGTAGTCAAATTCGCCGGCCTCGCCGATCTTCAGTGCTCCCGATCCGAGGACCAGCACTTTCCTGATATCTTTCCGGGGCATCATCTTTTCCGGTGTTTCTTGATATTCCCAATAAACTCATCAAACAGGAACTCTGTATCGACGGGACCCCCTGCAGCTTCCGGATGAAACTGCACCGAAAAAAAGGGTTTTTCGCGGTGGCGGATACCCTCATTGGTTTGATCGTTCACATTGACAAACAAGGAGGCCCACTCTTCAGGCAACGATTCAGCCGCAACGGCATATCCGTGGTTCTGCGATGTGATGTAGCAATGGTTGGTACCGGCCAGAAGTACAGGCTGGTTCTGGCTGCGGTGCCCGAATTTCAGCTTATAGGTGGAAGCTCCCGCGGCACGGGCCAGTAACTGGTTACCCAGGCAGATCCCCATAACGGGCTCGTCCCGTTTCAGCGCCTTCCGGATATGACCAATGGTGGTTTCACAAAGTGCCGGATCACCCGGACCATTCGAGAGAAGCAGCCCATCGTAATCGTCGCCTGAGAAATCATAATCCCAGGGAACCCGGATAACAGCAGCATCCCTTTTCAGCAGGCAACGCACGATATGATTCTTCACCCCGCAGTCGACAAGAAGGATCCGGTAACGGCCTCTGCCGAAGATCCTTTTCTCTTGAATGCTTACCCCGGCAACCAGGTTCTCCCGGTTGGGATCGTAAAATTCAACAGGCTCCCCTTCAAATTCTATTTTGCCAAGCAGGGACCCTCTGGTGCGCAAAATCGTAGTCAGTGCCCGCGTGTCGATCCCATACAAACCGGGTACCCGACTCGAAACGAGCCATTGCTCCAGGCTCATCCGGGCATCCCAATGACTGTAATCAAACGAATAGTCCGCAACGACCAACCCTGAAGCCTGGATCCTCTCCGACTCCCAACTGGCGGAGAACCCTGCTTCCAACCTGATCGCCGGCACTCCGTAATTTCCTGCCATCGGAAATGTGGAGACCAAAATCTGCCCGGAATAGGAGGGATCGGTGAGGCTCTCCGGATACCCGGTCATTCCCGTATAAAAAACCACTTCGCCAGCCACCGATTGCCGGAACCCGAACGATTTCCCCTCAAAGACAGTCCCGTCTTCCAGAATCAGATGTGCTTTTCGTACCTCAGGTGTACTTGCTTTCATTAAAAAAACCCTTGACAGACGAATGTTTGATGAGATGGCCGGTTTCAATCCGCAACCCGGGAAAGAAGAGGTTTTGCGCGGCCATCCTTTTCGTTAATATGAATTTGTCCGCACCAAAAATAGCAAATTAGAGCCAGAAAATTATTTATATCAAAATTTGTATATTTTTGCACTTTAATATGAATATTTATTCGCATTCAATGCTTGTTTTTTTTTAACCGTGATGATCAGACGCAGGGGCAAACCATTTGTTTCACCGAATGGTGCATAACAACCCACTATTATTGGACAAATGAAGCAGAAAGCAGAGCGGCAGGGTATCATCCGGCAAATGATTGCTTCGGGACGCATCAGCAGTCAGGAGCAGCTGCTGATGATGCTGCGGGAACAGGGAATTGACCTGACGCAGGCTACCCTTTCGAGGGATTTGAAAGGAATGGGTATCTTCAAAATACCGGATGGCCGGAACGGATACCTTTACAGGGTTCAGGAGGGTCTGCTGCCGGAAACAAGGGAACAGATGCTTCGGATGAATTATCTGGCCGAAGGATTCCGGGATCTGCGGTTCTCGGGAAATCTGGCTGTTATCCGGACCCTACCCGGATATGCCAGCAGCCTGGCAGCGGTAATCGACAGGGCTGATCCCCCCCTGATCCTGGGAACCCTTGCCGGCGACGACACCATCCTGCTGATTGTGAAAGAGGGCACCCCGGATAAAGAGGTTGTCAGCATCCTCATTCACATCATGCCCTACCTAAAAATTAAATTCGGAAATAGTCAGGAACATGAAGACCGTGAAGAATATCGTCATTGACGTGGCAGGTGAAAAGCATCTTCCCTATGTCGATGTCATTAACGACACCATCGATACTGCGGCTAAACAGCGCGGAACCGGCATTGCCCGGCGCACCAACGAATATCTGTCTGAAAAGATCAGGGAAGGAAAAGCAATCATTGCCCTGGAAGGGGATACATTTGCCGGTTTTTGCTACATTGAATCCTGGGGAACCGCCAAATATGTTGCCAATTCAGGGCTTATTGTCAGTCCCGGGTACCGTGGAATAGGCCTGGCTAAAGCCATTAAGAAAATGGCCTTCGACCTCTCCAGGAAAAAATTCCCGGAAGCCAAGCTGTTCGGGCTTACTACCGGGCTGGCGGTGATGAAAATAAACCACAGCCTGGGATACCGGCCTGTGACCTATTCGGAACTCACCGATGATGATGCATTCTGGCAGGGATGCCAGGGATGCGTAAACTACGACATTCTGCAGCGTACCAACCGGACCCGGTGCCTGTGTACCGGGATGTTGTACGATCCCGCCTGGGAATCAGATAAAAACGGGAATGGCAGCGAAATCAAAAAAAGATCCCTTCTCGAAACCATGCGCAGATTCAACCCGAAAAATGCACTCGAGCTGCTGAAATGGAACCCTTCGCGTACCAGAAAAGAGAAAAAACAGGGCGGAGACAACTAACGAAGCGAATGATGGAGAATACGATGAAAGAGAAAGTAGTGCTGGCATTCAGCGGGGGCCTGGATACCTCGTATTGTGTAAAATATCTTTCAGAGGAGAAAGGATTTGACGTACACACGGTAACGGTCAACACCGGGGGATTCTCTCCCCTGGAACTGCAGCGAATCGGGGAAAAAGCCCGGAAACTGGGAGCTACAGAACATACCGAAATAGACATTACCGGTGAATACTACCGGCGGTGTATCCGTTACATGGTCTACGGCAATATTCTGAGGAATAACACCTATCCGGTTTCAGTCAGTTCCGAAAGGGTATTCCAGGCTATGGCCATCATCGGGCATGCCCGAAAGACCGGTGCAGGATATGTGGCTCACGGCAGCACGGGAGCCGGGAATGACCAGGTCCGTTTTGACCTGACCTTCCAGGTTCTGGCACCCGGTATACGGATTCTCACTCCCATCAGGGATCAAGTTATTTCGCGCGAAGAGGAGATTGCTTACCTGCGAGCCCATGGTGTTGAGGATGACTTTAACCGGATGCACTATTCTATTAATCAGGGTTTATGGGGAACCAGCATTGGGGGGAAGGAGACCCTGACATCGCGGCAACCCCTGCCGGAAGAAGCTTTTCCTACTCAGGCCCGGAATGTCGAACCGCGTGGGGTCGAACTTCTTTTTGAAAAAGGGGAATTGAAAGGACTCGATGGGGTAAGGTTGGATAACGGACCGGAAGCCATCCGGATGCTGGGTCAGCTGGCTGCCCCTTATGCCATCGGCCGCGACATCCATGTGGGAGATACCATCATCGGGATCAAGGGAAGGGTGGGATTTGAAGCTGCCGCCCCATTGGTGCTGATCAAAGCCCATCACCTCCTGGAAAAACACACCCTTACCAAATGGCAACTCTACTGGAAAGAACAAATCGCCAATTGGTACGGCATGTTCCTCCATGAAGCACTCTATCTGGATCCGGTGATGCGTAACATGGAAACCTTCCTCGAAAGCACTCAGCTTAATGTGAATGGTAAGGTATTTGTCCGGTTCTTTCCCTACCGGTTTGAACTGGAAGGCATCGAATCTGCCAACGACCTGATGGATGCTGACTTCGGCAGGTATGGAGAAGAAAACATAGCTTGGAGCGGTGACGATGTTAAAGGATTCACCACCATCCTTGGAAATGCCCTGAAAATCTATTATTCTGTCAACAAGGAATAATCAGAAAAAAAAAGGAGATTCCCTTCCCTGACAAACAGGAACCAGGGAATCGACCATAACGGTGCGCAAGGCATTTGGCCGGAAGGCACTGACTTGAACCAACGTTCGATTGAATACCAAAACGGATGCAAAAACGAATACAAGCGGGTATCATAGGAGGCGCAGGCTACACAGCCGGTGAGTTACTTAGGATTTTGATGCGCCATCCCTCAGTTTCTGTTGTGTTTATCCAGAGCGACAGCCATGCCGGCCAGCAGGTGGAAATGGTCCATGAGGATTTGTGTGGTGAAAGCGACCTTCGGTTTTGCGGGACGGCAGAGTTGGAGAGGGCCGAAGTTGTGTTCCTGTGCATGGGGCATACGAAGTCGCGGGCTTGGCTTCAGAAGAATCCCCTGCCGGAGGGTTTGAAAATCATTGACCTGAGCAGTGATTTCAGGATCAGGAGTTTTGAGAACCCCTTTATATATGGTTTGCCTGAACTGAACAGGGAACAGCTACGGAGTGCCCGTTTCGTGGCCAATCCCGGATGCTTTGCCACCGGAATCCTGCTGGCAATGTTGCCTTTGGCTGCTGCAGGGTTATTACAGTCAGAGGTTCACGTCCATGCCATCACCGGATCCACCGGTGCCGGCCAGCAGCCCTCTCCCACCACCCATTTCAGCTGGAGGGAGGGCAATCTGAGTGCTTACAAAATCTTTGAGCACCAGCACCTGGATGAGATCCTGCAGGGACTCCTGCAATTGCAGCCTGAGTACAGCTGCGACTTCAACCTGGTGCCTGTGCGCGGTAATCATACCCGCGGCATTTTTGCCACAGCGTACACCCGCTTTGACGGATCAGCGGAAGAGGCAAAACAGCTTTTCACCCGCTATTATGCCTCCCACCCTTTCGTGATGATCTCAGACAGAAATCCTTCACTCAAGCAAGTTGTAAATACAAACAAAGCCCTTCTTTATACGGAAGTTCATGCCGGTAAACTGGTCATCGTCAGTTGTACCGACAATCTTCTGAAAGGAGCCTCCGGACAGGCAGTCCAGAACATGAACCTCATGTCGGGACTCGATGAAACGGCAGGACTCCGTTTGAAACCGGTTGCTTTTTAAACCAGGACCGCCATGGTTTTTTTTGAACGCTGTACATTCTACTTTCCAAAATCCGGAAGTCAAAGCGGCAGGCCCGGATTCCCGGGCACCTGCGGCCTGGAGCGGAGTCTTTGCCTTCCTTCCATTCTGATACCTCGACACAATGGAGCTGTTTGATGTATACCCGCAGGCAGGGATCACGCCTGAAAGGGGTTCCGGATGTACGGTTTGGGACACAAACGGAACAGCTTACCTGGACCTGTACGGTGGCCATGCCGTGATTTCCATCGGCCACAGCCATCCCCTTTACATTGAAAGGATTACAGGACAATTGCAAAAACTGGGCTTTTACTCCAATATGGTACGGAATCCCCTGCAGGAAGAGCTGGCGGAGAAACTGGGCCGGATATCGGGATACGACGATTATCAGTTGTTTTTGTGTAATTCGGGTGCCGAGGCTAATGAGAATGCCATCAAGGCTGCCTCCTTCTACACCGGTCGTAAGCAGGTTATCGCCTTCAGCCGCGGTTTTCACGGGCGCACCTCGGCAGCCGTCGCACTTACCGACAATCCGAAGATTGTGGCACCGGTAAACCAGACCCCTCATGCTTTGATTCTGCCATTCAACGATCTGGAGACCGTCGGGAGGGCTATGGAATCGGGAGAGGTGGCCGCAGTCATCCTCGAAGGAATTCAGGGGGTCGGGGGCATCCATGTTCCTGACGAACAGTTCCTTATGGGGATCGAAGCCTTATGTCATGAACACGGCTCACTCCTGATACTCGACGAAATCCAATCCGGCTACGGGCGTTCCGGGAAGTTCTTTGCCCACCAGTTCACTTCTGTCAGGCCCGACCTCATTACCATGGCCAAAGGAATGGGAAATGGGTTTCCCATCGGAGCTGTTATGATCCACCCGGGGATCCGTCCCTGGCATGGCATGCTCGGCACCACCTTTGGAGGGAACCATCTTGCCTGTGCTGCCGCCATCGCCGTACTGGACGTCATGAAATCGGAACAGTTGATCGAGAACGCCGCCAAAACAGGCAGTTACCTTCTGACAATACTGGAAGAACTCAAGGGATACTTTACACTCCGGGGCAGGGGACTGATGATCGGTCTTGAATTCCCCTTTCCCATCAAGGATTTAAGAAACCGTTTGTTGTATGATTTTCATATATTCACCGGTTTTTCAGGACAGAATACCCTTCGTTTATTACCACCGTTAACACTTTCGGTCAGCGAAGCAGACCATTTTGCAGAGGCCCTGGCCTCTCTGCTGCCCGGTTACCCCGGAGATTGCTGAGAATCCGGGAGACCATCAGCAGGAAGGTGCATCAAGTCTGGGTCCGGAGTCATGAAACATTCCGCAGGTAAACGGTTCAGAAGGCGATTGGCTGACCAGGCCAGATGATAACACAATGAATAACAATGATATGAAAAACAAAAAGATAGCCATAATCGGGGGTGGCAACCTGGGGGGTGCTATCGCCGAGGGGTTGCTCCAGTCGGGAGAGGTTCCGGCCTCTCATCTCACCATCACCCGGCGCAGGGTGGAAATGCTCGCAGAACTGTCTGCCAGGGGTGTCAACACCAGCAGTGACAATCTTGCAGCTATTGTCCAGGCTGATATGGTTTTACTGGCAGTGAAACCATTCCAGGCAGTAGAAATTCTCCGCTCTGTAGTTCCGGTATTGACTTCCGGAAAGATTTTAATATCGATGGTTGCTGGGGTCGAATTAAAAGAGTTGAGCGCCATAGTCGGGAATAAGATCACCATATTCCGGGCCATGCCCAATACGGCTATTGCCCTGCGGGAATCCATGACCCTGATCTCCACCAATGGCAATGGTGAGCAACACAAACAACTGGTTCTCGACCTGTTTAACAAAATGGGCCGTACCGCTATCATTCCTGACGAACTGATGGCTGCGGCCACCGTACTGGCCGCCTGCGGTATTGCATATGCCCTCCGTTACATCCGTGCAGCCATGCAGGGAGGAGTCGAAATAGGATTCGGCTCAGAACTTGCCCAGTTCATCACCGCCCAGACGGTAATGGGCGCTGCCAAACTGGTCCTGGAAACCGGAAACCATCCGGAAAAAGAGATCGACAAAGTCACCACTCCACGCGGGGTTACCATCACCGGACTGAATGAGATGGAAAACAAAGGATTCAGCGCATCGCTGATTCAGGGTTTGCTGGCTTCGTACAAGAAAATTGAAAAACTCGAAAACCCGGGATGATGACCACCCGCTATAGCAAGATAACCGTTAAGATTGGCAGTAATGTCCTGACCAAGCCGGATGGAACGCTCAACGTACCCCGTATCGCACACCTGGTAGACCAGGTGGCAACCCTTCACAAATCAGGGATGGAAGTGGTCCTGGTATCGTCTGGAGCCGTAGCCGCCGGGAAAGCCGTTCTTACCCCCCTGAAGAAAACCGACGATGTCTCCTCCCGACAGTTATGGGCTGCCCTCGGACAGGTAAAACTCATCAGCCGTTACTCCGATTTTCTGAGAGAACACGACATGGTCTGTGCCCAGGTGCTTACTACCAAGGAGAATTTCTCAAGCCGCAAACACTACCTCAACATGAAAAACTGCATCCACACACTGCTTGAGAACAGGGTCATTCCCATCGTTAACGAAAACGACACCATTTCAGTCACCGAACTGATGTTTACAGACAATGATGAACTCTCGGGACTGATTGCCACTCTTGCCGGCTCAGAAGCCCTGATCATCCTTACCAATGTGGATGGGGTTTACCGGGACCCTCCGGGAACCCCGGGATCAGAAATTATCCCTGAAATCGATCAGCAAATCCACAGTGAGGAAATTCACTTGTCGGGGCAGGTATCCGGATTCGGACGAGGAGGTATGATAACCAAATTCAGGATCGCCCGCAGGGTTGCCGCAAACGGCATGGATGTGCACATTGCCAACGGCACCCGGGAGAATATCCTTTCTGACTTGCTCCAGTCAGGAAAACAGGTACCCCATACGCACTTTCTCCCAGGGGATAAAGGAGTCTCCGGCGTGAAAAACTGGATCGCCTACTCCGGAAGTTTTGCAAAAGCTACCCTCATCATCAATGCAGGTGCTGCAGCAGCCCTTCTTTCCGAGAAAGCCGTTAGCCTGCTCCCTGTAGGAGTGGTGTCGGCTGACGGAGAATTCAGAACCGGAGACTTGCTGAAGATTTTTGATGAATCCGGCCGGACCATCGGCCTTGGTAAAGCCCGGTTCGGATCAGACAAACTGGAGAAAGAAAAACAGGCTTCCCGGCAAAAACCTCTCATCCATTACGATTATCTTTATCTGGAAAATCAGTGAATCGAGCATCCCGAATGAGTCGGGACAAAAGGCGATGGTAATATTTTCTTATGCCTGTCGGCATACAGACAGCTGGCAGGCTGGTTCCACCGGGACGAAAAGCAGAATGAATCATTCAGTAGCTTATAATTAAATGGTACAACATTAACTTTACTATTTGCACACATACGATTCCGGTTTTATCAAAATCAGTCAACCAAATAAACGAAAGGTGATCATAACAAACCAACTGGAAAAAAGCCGGGCAGCATCACGGCAACTTGCAGGGATCTGCCGGGAAAAAACTGACCAGGTCATCCTCAACCTGGCTGATCAACTATCTTCCGAAGCTGATACGATCCTGTCAGCCAACGTCAGGGACCTGGAAAAAATGGATCCTTCAGACCCTAAATACGACCGTTTGAAGCTGACCCGGGACCGGTTGGAAGAGATTGCCCGGGACCTGCGGAACGTGGCCTCGCTGGCTTCGCCCCTGGGAAAGGTACTGTCGGAATATTCCCGGCCTGATGGGTTGAAGATCAGGAAAGTCTCGGTACCTTTCGGGGTAATCGGAATAATTTTTGAAGCCCGGCCAAATGTAACTTTTGATGTTTTCTCCCTGTGCCTGAAATCGGGCAACGCCTGTGTGCTCAAGGGCGGTAGTGACGCCATAAATTCCAATACAGCAATTGTTCATTTAATTCAAAAAGTACTGATCAGGCACGATTTGGATCCGGAAGCGATCACCCTGTTGCCCGGTGGCAGGGAGGAAACCGCAGAGATGTTGGAGGCCCGCGGGTACATAGACCTGATCATTCCCCGTGGCAGCCAGGCTCTGATCGATTTTGTCAGGGAACACGCTTTGGTTCCGGTCATTGAAACGGGCGCGGGTATCTGCCATACCTATTTCGATCAGTCGGGAGATACAGCGATGGGTGCGGCTGTTGTTTGCAATGCCAAAACGCGCAGGCCATCGGTGTGTAATGCCCTCGACTGTCTGTTGATACACCAAAGCCGGCTGGCTGACCTTCCGATACTTACCACCCCGCTGGCTGATGCCCGTGTGACCCTCTACGCTGATCCTCCCGCCTTTCAGGCACTGGAACCGGCTTATCCCCCGCAGTTTCTGGAACACGCTTCCCCGGGTTCTTTCGGGACTGAATTCCTCTCCCTCCGTATGGCTATTAAAACCGTGGGGTCTTTAAGGGAAGCCCTGGAACACATAGCCACCTACAGTTCCGGGCACAGTGAGGCCATTCTGACGGAAGATCCCGAAGCAGCGAGCCATTTCCTGCAACAGGTGGATGCAGCTGCTGTTTATGTGAATGCCTCCACCGCCTTTACCGATGGTGCGCAATTCGGACTGGGCGCTGAAATGGGTATCAGCACCCAGAAACTTCATGCCCGCGGACCAATGGGGCTGGAAGCCCTTACCAGTTATAAGTGGATGATTACCGGCAACGGCCATACCCGGCCAGCCTGATGGCTGATAGCATGCCCCCGCCGGCTCTCCCGGCATTTCAAAACAAGCAAACGGATTATCATGCGACATTTTACTTCAGTACAGGATGTTAAGGACCTGAAAAAAGCGCTGGATACTGCTTTCAGACTCAAAAAAAACCCATACGGCTATACCCGCCTCGGAAAAAATAAAACCATGGTGCTCATCTTTTTCAATGCCAGCCTCCGCACCCGGCTGAGCACCCAGAAGGCAGCGATGAACCTGGGTATGAACACCATAGTGCTCAACATCGGGGAAGACGGATGGAAATTGGAAACAGAAAGCGGCGTGGTGATGGACGGGGATAAACCGGAACACATCCGTGAGGCGGTACCCGTCATCGGATCGTACTGCGATATGATCGGGGTAAGGTCGTTTGCCCGTTTTGAAAGCCGCGAAGACGATTACGGGGAGAAGATTCTGAATCAGTTTATCCGCTATGCCGGGGTACCGGTGGTAAGCATGGAAGCAGCCACCCGCCATCCGTTGCAGAGCTTTGCCGACCTGATGACCATTGAGGAATTCAAAACCCGGGAACGACCCAAAATCGTACTCACCTGGGCACCCCATCCCAAAGCATTGCCCCAGGCTGTTGCCAACTCCTTCGTGGAATGGATGATCCGCGCCGGTTACGAACTGGTTGTCACCCATCCGGAGGGATACGAACTGGCACCTGAGTTCATGGGAGACCTCCGGGTGGAATACAACCAGGAGAAGGCTTTTGAAGGGGCTGATTTCATCTATGCCAAGAACTGGTCCTCCTATACCAGGTACGGCCAGGTTCTTTCGCTGGACCGGAAATGGACAGTAGATGGCCCGAAAATGGCCCTGACCAACGGTGCCCGTTTTATGCACTGCCTGCCGGTGAGACGCAATATGATCGTCACCGACGAGGTGATTGAAAGCCCCGCATCAATTGTCATTCCTCAGGCCGTTAACCGGGAATGGTCGGCCATGGCCGTTTTGAAAATGATTCTTGAAGAATGAGGGTATGGGAAAAACATTAATCATACCAGCTATTGATATCCTGGGGGGAAAGTGTGTCAGGCTTTCGCGCGGCCGGTATGACCGGGTAACCGTCTACAGCGACGATCCCCTGGAGATAGCATGCCAATTCGAGGAAGCAGGCATACAACGGCTACATCTTGTAGACCTCGACGGTGCCCGTGCCGGCCATATTGTAAATGCCGCTGTTTTGAAAAGAATAGCCTCCGGAACCAGCCTCCTCATTGACTTCGGCGGCGGTCTCACCGATGACCGGGAACTGAAGACCGCCTTCGATAACGGGGCTCACATGGTCACCGGCGGCACCATTGCAGTCCGCGATCCCGGCCGATTCCTGAAATGGATGAAGACCTTCGGTCCCGACAGGATTATTCTGGGCGCTGACAGCCGTGACGGGCAAATTGCCATCAGCGGGTGGGAAAAACCCACCCGGCTGCCAGTGCTGGATTTCATCAAAGAGTACCAGGATCAGGGAATCCGGCAGGTAATCTCTACCGATATCACCAGGGATGGCATGCTTACCGGACCGGCATACGGTCTTTACCGGGAAATCCTGGCACTTTGCCCCGGGCTCATGCTCATCGCAAGCGGAGGAATTGCCTCGATGGAGGATATCCGTCAGCTTGCCAGCCTGGGCCTCAGCGGAGTGATCACCGGCAAAGCGCTCTACTCAGGGAATATTTCCCTCGGGGAAATTTCCCAATACAACCAAACGGAAACATAATCACTGAGTCGGCCAATATTCCGACGATTTTCCGAACTTTGCCGGAAAAGCAGGAGCAACTGGCTTTATTTTACGTATATGCTGGCAAAAAGAATCATCCCCTGTCTCGACGTACGGGACGGCAAGACCGTCAAAGGGATTAATTTTTTAAACATCAGGGATGTGGGAGATCCGGTGGAGTTGGGCGCCCTATATGCAGTCGAGGGAGCCGATGAACTGGTTTACCTGGACATTACGGCGACTCATGAAGGTAGGAAGACCTTTGCTCACCTGGTAAAACGCATTGCCCGCGAAATCAACATTCCCTTTACCGTCGGCGGGGGAATTGGCGAACTCAGGGATGCCGGCACTCTTCTTGAAGCAGGGGCTGACAAGATCACCCTCAACTCCTCGGCCGTAAGGAATCCCGGCCTCATCGACGAAATGGCGAAAAACTTCGGCAGCCAGTTTGTTGTTCTGGCAATAGATGCTCGTGAAGAGCCCGATGGCCTTTGGAAGGTAACCATCCATGGCGGAAGAATCGACACGGAAAAGGAGCTTTTTACCTGGGCTAAGGAGGGAGAACAGCGGGGAGCAGGAGAAATCCTGTTCACCTCCATGAACCACGACGGCACCAAAAACGGATTTGCCTGTCAAGCCCTTGCCCGCCTGGCGGAGTTGTTGTCGGTTCCTCTGATTGCCTCAGGAGGGGCCGGCACCATGCACCACTTCGGGGAGCTCTTCACCGTGGGTAAAGCCGATGCAGGCCTGGCAGCCAGCATTTTTCATTTCAGGGAGATCTCCATCCCCGACCTAAAAAACTACCTGAGAGCCAATGGCATCATCGTACGATAAAACAGAAACAGACTATGGAACAAGCATTAATGCCTGATTTCACAAAACTTGCCGGGTTGATCCCTGCCATCATCCAGGATCAGGAGACCCGGCAGGTGTTGATGTTGGGATTCATGAACCAGGAGGCATTCCGCATCACCTGCGAAACAGGCAGAGTAACCTTTTTCAGCCGGAGCAGAAACAGGCTCTGGACCAAAGGCGAAGAAAGCGGCCATTTCCTGGAGGTAGCAGAAATTAAAAACGATTGCGATAACGACACGCTGCTCATCAGGGCAAAGCCCTCTGGCCCTGTATGCCATAAAGGTACTGATACCTGCTGGGGAGAACAGAACACGGAACATCACCTTGCCTTCCTGGATTACCTCCAGGAGTTGATCCATACCCGAAGAAGGGAAATGCCCGAGGGTTCGTATACCACCTCTCTCTTCAGGGAGGGAACCAGCAAAATAGCCCAGAAAGTAGGCGAAGAAGCGGTTGAAACCGTTATTGGCGCTGTATCGGGCGACGACCGCAATCTCCTGTACGAAGGAGCTGACCTGTTGTACCATCTGATGGTGCTCCTTTCACAAAAGGGATTCGGGATCGGCGACCTGGCGAAAGAATTAAAAAAACGTCACTCCCCCTCCTGAAAACTGTGCTGCCGGGAAAGAGGGAACCTGTTTGAAACCTACCTGAAAAACAAACAGCATTTGTTGTCTAACATATAAACAAACGAGGATTTTTCACTTTTTTTTCGGACATTTAGCGGCAAATTAGAAAATGCCGGGATCATGGAATCAAAAAACCTTTGTCCGTCTACGATTGCTACCATTTTTGCATGCCACTCGATCGTCAATTCTTTTGCTGAGAACATTTATGAACTTGCCCATATCCGGAAGGATTGGAATGTGGCGTATGCCGAAACGTTAAAAAAACAGGCCAGAGAGGTGGTCGAAAAGATCTCAGCCTCGGGGAACATCAGGAGCACCATGGAAAAGCTGAAGGTATGGAGGGAACTGATGATATCTTCGCTCACCGACCTGGGGATCATCAGGGCTTCCGTAAAAAACGACTATAAATCCGACAAACCCTTTCAGAAAGAGTTCTATCAGCAGCTCGGCTACAACGATTATTTCAGTGATGCCAAAAACGGAGACCATTTCAGCATGTTTTTGTTTGTAAAGGCTTTTGCCGCAAACCTGACGGAAGAGATGAAGCAGAAGATCCTGGCTGGCGGGCTGGACCCCCGGATTCTGGAACGTGTAGTAGAAAATGCCAAAGAACTGGACAACTTTGAAGAGTGTTTTACTGTCATGAAAGATACTCCCCTGTTCACGGGAGAGGATCAGGAATCAATTGAAAAACTCTACAGCGATGTGCGCGACATCAGCCGGATTGCTACAGCATATTACTATTTCGATCCCGGCAAGCGGGAGGCATTTAATTTTTTCAAAACGTTGCGCAATCTCAGATAAACCATAATTCCATACTGCCATGGTGAAAATCAGCAAACAGGAGGCCCTGGATTACCATTCGTCCGGGAGACCTGGAAAAGTGGAGGTTATTCCCACCAAACCCAACAGTACCCAATACGATTTATCGCTGGCTTATACACCCGGAGTAGCGCAGCCCTGCCTGGAAATTAAAAGCCACCCGGAGGATGTGTACCGGTACACTGCCAAGGGGAATCTGGTTGCAGTGGTATCTAACGGGACGGCTGTGCTCGGGTTGGGAGACATTGGACCGGAAGCCGGCAAGCCGGTCATGGAGGGAAAGGGATTGTTGTTTAAGACCTTTGCCGACATTGATGTATTTGATATTGAGGTGAATGAAAAAGATCCGGAAAAACTGATTGCAGTAGTCAAAGCCATTGCTCCCACCTTTGGCGGCATAAACCTCGAAGACATCAAAGCACCGGAGTGTTTTGAAGTAGAAGAAAGGCTAAAGGAAGAACTGGATATTCCGGTTTTTCATGATGACCAGCATGGAACGGCGATCATTTCCGGGGCTGCCCTGACGAATGCGCTTTCCCTGACGGGGAAAAATATCAGCGACATTCGGGTGGTTGTCAGCGGGGCGGGGGCTGCGGCAGTCTCCTGCATCAAACTCTACCTGACCCTGGGAGTCAGAAGGGAGAATGTGGTGATGACCGACAGCAAGGGTGTGTTGACCATGAGCCGCACCGACCTGAATTCCATCAAGAGGCAGTTTGCCACAACCAGGGACTTGCATACCCTGGCTGAAGCCTTGGTGGGTGCCGATGTTTTCCTGGGGCTGTCGGTTGGCAACATCGTAACTGCAGAGATGATCAGAAGTATGGCGCCCAACCCAGTTGTTTTGGCAATGGCCAATCCCGATCCGGAAATCCCTTACGAAACAGCCGTTGAGGCCAGGCCTGACATCATCATGGCCACCGGAAGAAGCGATTATCCCAACCAGGTAAACAACGTACTGGGATTTCCTTTCATTTTCAGAGGAGCCCTTGACGTGATGGCCCACACCATCAACGAAGAGATGAAAATAGCAGCTGTGAAAGCCCTGGCACAGCTTGCCCGCGAGGATGTCCCCGATGTGGTCTGTCAGGCATACAATCTCCAGAACCTTTCGTTTGGCCGGGAATACCTGATCCCAAAACCCCTGGATCCCCGCCTTATTACAACGGTAGCCCCTGCTGTCGCCCGTGCTGCCATGGAAAGCGGTGTAGCCCGCCGCCCCATCTCCGACTGGGATGATTACCTGCGGCAACTACGCCGCCGCCTTGGACTGGACAACAAACTTATCATGTATATCCACAGCCAGGCCAGGCAAAACCCCAAACGCGTGGTCTTCTCTGAAGCCAACAATTTTAAAATTCTCAAAGCTGCAGAAACCGTAATCCGCGAAAAAATCGCCCACCCCATCCTGATTGGCGATAAAAAAACCATCCTCGGGATAATCAGCGAAAACCAGCTTCACCTCCCAGACGCGGATATCATCGAACTGTACGACCCTGCCCTTACCGGCAAAAGATCGGAGTTTGCGGGAATTCTGTACGAAAAAAGACAACGCAAAGGGTTGACACTCCAGGATGCCGCAGATTGTATGATGAACCGCGACTATTTTGCAGCCATGATGGTCGAAACAGGCGAAGCCGATGCCATGATCTCCGGTTTCTCAAAAAAATACTCCGATACCATCAGACCTGCCCTCCACACCATCGGAGTAAAAAAACAATTCAACCGGATTGCCGGTATGTACATCATGATCACCCGGAAAGGACCCCTTTTCCTGGCCGATACCACCGTAAACATCAAACCTTCTGCCCAGACCCTGGTTGAAATTACCCTCCTGACAGCCGCCGAAGTCAGAAAATTCAACATCGAACCGGTCATCGCCATGGCCTCCTTCTCCAATTTCGGATCCTATCACAGCGGGGAAGGCTTCCTCAGTGCAGGCGAAGCGGTTGCCATCCTCCACCGGGATTATCCGGAATTGATCGTCGACGGCGAGATGCAAGCCAATTACATCTTCGACCCTGAACTGAGAATGAAAAAGTTTCCCTTCACCAAATTGCAGGATAAAGATGTAAACACCATCATTTTCCCCGATCTCTGCTCCGGAAATATCCTTTACAAGTCGTTGCAGGGGATTGGTGCCGCCGAAGCGATAGGCCCCATCCTGATGGGAATGGAAAAACCGGTCCACATCCTCCAGATGGAAAGCTCAGTCAGGGAAATTGTAAACATGACAGCCATTGCCGTGGTCGATGCCCAGGGTACCGGTAAAAAATAAAGACTCAGTACGATCCTGATTGATGAGGCGGAGGCCGATCTTCACCGCGATTTTACTTTCTAAGGCAAAACCATTAGTTTTGTCAGCCTGATACATCGCCATGCTTTCAAAAGTGTTCGCTTATGCCGGAATTCTTCTCCTGAAAATCCTCTCTCATATTCCTTTTCCGGTACTCTATGTGATCTCCGATGCACTTTACTTTTTTGTTTACCGGGTCGTTCGTTACCGGCTGGAGACGGTCAGAACCAACATCCGCAATGCCTTTCCATCTGAAAGCAAAACATTCAGGAAAAACCTGGAACGAAGGTACTATCATTATTTATGCGACCTCATTCTGGAAGTGATTAAAAGCCATTCGATGACTGAAGGTGAAGTTACCCGGCGAATGGTTTTGTTGAATCCAGGATTGGTGAACAGTTACTTCGATCAGGGCAGGAGCGTGGTGGTAGTCTCCTTTCATTACGGCAACTGGGAATGGTGTAACGGAATGCC
>CAZYUA010000005.1:0-139714 GCA_964650525.1 uncultured Prolixibacteraceae bacterium | reverse complement strand
ACCGTCGCCAGTACGGGTCGCTTTATACTGGTAGAGGCAATGCTCATAAGGCAGGGATTTCAGGATTCTTGTTGGTGACCAGGGTGTCAAGCTGGACCGGCAACCCCTCACGCAACTGAAGAATGGCAGAAGTAAGCAGGGTATCCCCGAATTGCAGGCCCTCCCTGACCTGCACATGCGATTCCGTACGCAGTCCCAGGGAAACCCTCCGCTGTTCCGCCTTACCGTTCTTGTACACAAAGACCCTTTCTCCGTCCATTTCAGGAATGACGGCTTCCGTGGGAATGGAAATGGCTGTGGGAATTTCCGATAATTGGGCCCTGACACTGGCAAAACGGCCGGGTTTGAGTTCTTGATTGCGGTTGGGATACAGGGCTCTGACCGCAATCATGCGGGTATCGACATTCACCTTGGGGTCAATGGCATACACAGAGGCTGAGAAGGTTTGCGGAATGCCGTCGACCTGAAAAGTAACGGGGTATCCTACTGTGATCTGCCCGGCGTATTTTTCAGAAACGGAAAATTCGATTTTCAGCGGACTGATTTTTACCAGCTGTACAATTTTTGTTTGGGGGGTGGCAAAAGCCCCTTCGCTGACCTTCCGCAACCCTACCACACCATCGAAGGGGGCGCGCAGTTCGGTTTCGGCAATCCGGGCCTCTATCAGCAACAGGTCAGCCTCGAGGGCCTGGAGTTCCGTGGCCACCTGGTCGTAACTTTCCCGGCTGATGGCATCGCGGTCAAGCAACTGCCGCTGCCGGAATTCCTTCTCTTGCGTCAGCTTTTTCTGGGCCTGCAGTTTCAGCAACTGGGCCTGAAGCGGCCGGTCGTTGATCTTGGCCAACAGTTGTCCCTTGCTTACCCGTGCGCCCTCTGAAAAATAAATGGCTACAATTTTTCCGGATGTTTCGAAAGAAAGTTCCACCTCCTCATCGGGCAACAAGGAGCCTGTGGCATAGATCAGCTCAAACATGTGGGTGGGAACCAGGACATAACCGCTGGCCAGGGTTCTCTGAGGCCCCTGGCCACGCATGCCCGCCATGCCGGCAGGTTGCCCTTTCGTATCCCCTTTTTGAAATACAGCCTTCATCCTGGGATAAAAAATAATGACCGCCAAAACCAGGGCCAACAGTATAGCCATGGTAATGCGGAATATTAGTTTGTTTTCAGCCATCCTTATATTTTGTTTATAAACCGGTTACGCTTGAAATAGTTCAATCTTTTTAGACTCAAATAGGGATGCAAAGTTAATTGGTATTTTATTTTTTTATCTGCCTGGTCGCTGGCATCTTCGTTAATCCTTTGTTAAAGAGGTCGGTTCCTCCTTGGTCTTCAAATTGTAACCCCGTTTTTACTTTGAATGCTCTTTTCAGTCAGCTTCTTTACCAGATCAAATCTCTGAAACAGTAAAAAGAAATACCTTTATCATGGTTTTCCTTATCCCTGTTTCTATGAAGTTTTTCCGGATCCTCTGTTTGTTGGGTATCCTGCTGCCGTTTCTGGCGGATGGTCAAAATTCCAACCTGGCATGCCATCGGACCACCGAGGGCACGGAATTCTGGTTTGGCTTCATGCAGGGACGCAGCGAAGATAAAGGTCATTTTTTACAAATTACGGTAACCTCACGGAAAACCACCAGCTTTGAAATTTTCATCGGAAAATCGACCGTCTCCTATGGTGGCATCTATACCGTCGGTGCCAACCAATCGGTTCAGGTGACCCTTCCACCGGCACTTGCAGAGCCAACCGGTTCCGAAACCATTCAGGATAAGGCCATCCGCCTGGTGGCCGGCGATTCGGTCAACGTTTACGCGCTGAACTGGGATAAAAGATCATCGGATGTGGCGGTCATCCTGCCGGTCAGATCACTGGGAAAGGAGTACTATACACTCTGTTACAAACCCCATGTGAATGATATGCCGAATCATGGCCGTAATTCGGAATTCCTGGTGGTGGCTTCTGAAGACAGTACCATCGTGGAGATTACTCCCAGTGTGGTTACCTCGGGTTTAAGGCCTGCCGGGGTGCCCTTTACGGTACCCAGGCTGAACAAAGGGGAGCTCTTCCAGGTGCAGTCGCTCAATGCTGCCACTCTGCCCGGGCAGGGAGACCTGTCGGGGAGCTTTGTTAAGTCGGATAAACCGGTAGCCGTGTTTGCCGGTTCGCTTAGTACAACCATTCCTTACGAGGCAACCGGAGGTTGGGACCACCTGTACGAGCAGATGCCGCCGGTGAAAGCCTGGGGACAGGTTTACTTCACCGTACCGCTCAAGACCCGGAGCATGGATTATTACCGGATCATGGCTTCTCAGGATGCTACCAATGTCCTGGTGAATGGCCGCTGGGAAATGCTCCAAAAAGGGGAATGGAGGGAGTATTCCTGGAATACCCCTTCCCGCCTGATTGCCGATAAACCCATATTGGTAGCCCAGTACAGCCAGTCACGAAACAACGACCGCGTGACAGACGGCGATGGCTTTATGGTCATCCTGAGCCCGGTAAGCCAGGCTAAAAACGACGTAACCTTCGAAGCTTATTCTTCCGCCGCTTCGACGGTGAAACATTACTATATCAACATTGTCATTCCGGCATCGGAAGAGAACAATGTGTTTCTCGACAACCAAAAGGTCACCGGTTTCGCCCCTTTTCCGGAGGACCTGCGGTATGCTTATGTGCAACAAACCCTTTCCGTCGGTACCCACCGGCTCGTCAACCAGAATCCCTACGGCGGTTTTGTGGCTTATGTGTATGGGTACGGGGGCAATGAGGCTTTCGGATACGGTGTCGGGTTCAACCTGAACCTTACGCTCGAACTCAGCCAGGGTTTGAAAACCTGGCCTCACCTGAACGAGCCGGGTGATACCCTTATCATTTGCCAGGATGAAGCCGTCAAACTGGATGCCGGCCCCTATTTCGATTACTACCAGTGGAACACCGGTTACACCGAGCGCGCCATCCTGGCAACCCGTGATTCCACGTACTCGGTAACAGCCCGCACCATCGACGGTTGTGTTCTGACGGATTCTATCTATATCGGTGTCAGGAATCCCCGCACAGACATCGGACCGGACATTCAGCATTGCCCGCCCCATTCGGCACACCTCGATGGCGGGGAGGGTTTCACAGGATACCTCTGGAGTACCGGAGAAAAATCCCAAACCATCACAGTCAGTGAATCCGGCAATTACTCAGTTAAGGCATTCGACAGTTTTGGTTGCCCAGCCCGCGATACCCTGGATTTCTTCCTGTATCCCGTGCCGGAAGTTGAAATTGAAGTCAGCCCCCTGATCTGCGGAAGTAAAGACAGTATCGCCGAGATCGTACTATCAGGAAGTGTTGATCCTTCCAGGTCGAACGGTTCGTTCCTCTGGGATACCGATAAGCCGGAGCAACTGGCATTCCGTGATTCCTCCTTTACTTCTGCCAGGTTCAGCGTCGGGGGCTGGGGTGACTATGAAATCCGGTATGCACTGACAACCGTTGACGGATGCCTTACCAGGGACAGTGTAACGACCCATGTGCATGGTATTCCGGATGCGCGGATTGAAACGGCAACTCCCGGAACCTGTGGGGAGTACAACCGGGAAATTAAGTACACGGGTAGTGCCACTGCTGCAGCCCATTATTATTGGGATTATGGCGGACTGGCTGTGATCGATTCTTCGGTATGGAACCGAAGGATGGTCTCCCTGGGAATCGGGGGTACCCTGACTCCTGTAACTCTGGTTGTCAGGGAAAACGGTTGCCTGAGCGATACAGGCCGGGTGACCATAGGCGCCAACCCGGATTTTGCCATGAACACCACCGGAACCAGAGGCTGCGATTCGGCAACCGTTATCTTTTCCGGCACCCTGGGAACACAAAACCCTTTCCTCGACTACTGGTGGAACTTCGGCGATGGTTCTCCCGACAGCACCAGCATGCTGCCACAACCCTCCCATTTCTTTGCCCGGCCGGGAAGTTATGATGTTGCTCTCTCGGTGTTAAACCGTAACTCAGGCTGCAGGGTGGGGTACACCGTTCAGGATATGGTCACGATTTTTCATACCCCCGTAGCCATGATTTCCGTGGATCCTGAAGTATGTCACGACGACACTATTTCCCTGTTTTACACCCTGAACACCGGTTCCTCTTTTTGTGAGTGGCAAACTGAGGGAGCCAGGATGTACGGCGGCGGGAATGATACCATACAGATGATTCTGGACCAACCCGTTGCAACTGTTTTGCTCCGTGTGAATGAGTACGGATGTTTAAGTGAATGGAAGGAAGAGATGGTGAAACGAAAACCCCGTTTTGATTTTGAGGCCGAACCGACGGAAGGTTGTCAGCCTCTCGAAGTGGTCTTCACACCTGCAGGAGCAGATGAATTCCTGGTATACCACTGGCAGGCCGACACCATGAACAGAACCGGAAACGAGGCCGCCATGCTATTTCAAACCCCCGGGTCTTTTACGGTGCAGGTTGAAGCTTTTTCTCCGGAAACAGGCTGCCAGGATCTCCTGGTAAAAAAGGATCTTGTGCGGGTGCATCCGAAACCGGAAGCCCGTTTTTCAGTCGATTATCCGGTTGCCATCCTGGGGCAGGCGCACCTTACCTTTTCGAACGAATCCAGGCTGGCAGGCCGGTATTTCTGGGATTTTGGGGACGGTTTTTTTTCCAATGAACCCGAACCCCGTCATACCTATTCCGGAACAGGGAAATTCCCGGTTGCACTCCACATATCTTCTGATTCCGGATGTCTTGATTCTGTTTTTTCCACCGTTGAGATCTTACCATTCGAACTGTTTTCGCCTAATGCCTTCCGGCCGGCCAGCGAGATTCCTGCCAACCGGGAGTTCCGACCTGTCCTTGCCGGGGCAGATCCCGTGGCCTTCCGGCTGCGGATTTTCAACCGGTGGGGCCAGCTGGTCTTTGAAACCCGCGATCCCCTCGTGGCCTGGGACGGAAACCAGCAAGACGGTAAGGAGGCTCCCATGGGAAATTACATCTGGACCGCTGATTATACCGATATCCAGGGATTTCCCCACTCCCGGAAAGGGCAGGTACTCCTGCTCCGGTAGACCCGGTTTTTTTCGAATGGTTTGTGAAATTGCTAAGTCCACTTAGCAAAATGACCGGTTCTTTCCTGCCGGGGCTCCCCGTCTTCTCTGATCCAGGCCTGGTAATCAATCGGAAAAGCCCTGTTATTCCCCGAGATAATCGTGGTAGGGTTGGTAAAAGGGGAAGGCAGAACTTTTGTTGAAATCTTTCAAAAGGAAGCCTACGGATATTTCATGTGCTCCTCCGGAACGGGCTCCCAGCCCCGACACCGTGATGTCGTAGCTATAGGTCACGTGCCATCTTTTTTTCATGAATCCTGCCAGAAAGATGAGGGCATCGTAGTGAAAGGCCAAATCCTGCCTTAGCCACAGACCCCCGGTAAGTCCGCGGTAATCGGCCAGCATCCCGTAGTTAAACTGCCGGAAGCCGCCCTGTTGCATCAGCACTACCTGCGGCAGAAGGTCGAACGTCTTCCTCCAGAACCTGTTGACGTGGATCGGCACCCGCGTGCCGAAATGAAGGGTGTATTTTCTTTTCAAGACCGACAGTTCATCCGGGTCGGCAACCCACGACCGGGAAGGTTCTGCCAGGTGATGGACTGCAGCACCGGCAAACATCCTTTCCCCGAAAACCAGTATTCCGGTGCCAAAATCAAAAAAATCAATATTTTCGGTAGCCGGTGGGTTCTCTGCGGTAGTACCGTGCTCTCCCCGGTAGAGGTCAAGATTGTCGGCAAATACCAGCCGGTTCCAGTCGAGCGAATACGCCTGGTATCCAATCTGAAGTGCCCCGGAGAAAAATAAATGCTTGTTGAGTTTGACAACAGGGGCATACATGAGATTTAGCTGCCAGTTGTTCAGGAGGTTGGCAGCCTGGGCATCCCGAATCAGGTTGATACCCAATCCGCCCCTCAGCTGACGGGAGGGGAAATCAAACGAAGCACTCTGTGTTACATAGGCATCTGGCATCGATGGCCATTGGTCACGGTATTGCAAGCTGATGCGGGGAACCTCCAGGGTGCCGGCAAAAGCCGGATTCAGGCTGAGGGGATTCGAATAGAACTGCGAAAATACCGGATCCTGCGACAAGCCGGTAACCGGTGCCGTCCATAGCATTGCTGCAAGAAGTAAAAAGGTAACAACGGTTTTCAACAGGGTCTGAAAGATAAGAAAAAAAGGACTTCCTGCAAGGTGAAAAGAAGCTTCTGAAGGCAAAGCATGTTCTATCTTACAGCAGGAAGGGGAATACGGCTTTTCTGCCGGGAGGATATTCCGGAAACTGCTCCCGGTACCATTGATGGTGGTTCAATGCCCGGGGTACCAGGTTACAGAAGGTCCAGATGAAGAACGACAAGGCCGGCAACGACCAGCAGAGCAAAGCGTATCCTCCCCATTCGATGATCTCTCCGAGGAAGTTGGGGCACGACACCAGGTTGAAGAGCCCCCCGTTGGGTAACCTGTACCCGTTGCCGGAATCTTTCCTGAGCCGGATCAGGGTTTCGTCGGCCCGGAGGTTGATAGCCATGCCAGCCAGGAACAGGAGAAACCCTGACAAAAACTCCGGACGGCTCAGCCATTCTGCGTCATAACGGGTTTGAAGGGTTCCCAGGTAGTATCCGAGAAGCGTGCCATTGACAAGATTGAAAAAAATGGCCATCAGGGCAACCGCCAGGGGCATACGTTTTCCCCGGGTCCGGATGCGAAAGGGATAGATGAGGGAACGGTTGGCATAATGAAGAAGGTAAAGACCTGCGATTATCCAGACGGCTGCCGTTTTGGAAGCCTTCCCGGTAAGGAGGAAGCTGAGGAAAACCACCAGGGAGGGTATCTCCATCAGGAACCAGCCCCAGCGGTTGGAGAGGGTGGGCCCCCAACTCCGGGAGGAGTGCCTGCCATAGGGGGCTTTAACCAATAGGAGTACCCCGAAAAGAATCAGGGCTATCAGCATCCAGGCCTGGACCAGGAGGTGGAATGTATTCGCTTCCAACGGAAAGGCGTATTCGTGCATTTTGTTTCAGAAATGAAATGACGGTTTATGCCTGCAGGACAACGGCCGCTCTTCCCGGTTATCCGTGACCGTTAAAGAGGATATAGAGGCCGATCATCACTGCGATCAGGATGATCCAGGGTATCAGGACCCGGCGGCCTGGTTTTGCCAGCGTACCATAATCGGGAATGTTCTGGTTTTCCTCTTTCTTGCCGTAGCGGGAAATCAGGAAGGCGGCAAGAGACAAGATAACGAAAAGGATAAACGACAGGAGCAGGAAATGGGGCCAGAAGTGGTATTTTTCGTCGGGGAACACCCAGAGGTAGAGGATGCCGGTTCCGATGCTGAAGAGAGTCCCGGCCGACAGGATACTATTGGCAGCCCGGGTTGTCGTTTTTTTCCAGAGGACACCAAACAGAAAGACCACCGACATGGGAGGAGCCAGAAAGCTGAGGATGGCCTGGAATATGTCGAACAGTTTCAGTCCTTTGATGCTGCTGATGGCCAGGGTCAGGAAGATGGCGATGAGCGCGCCTGCAAAAGTGACGAGACGGCCGGTGCGGATCACCTCTTTTTCGGTTGCCCCGGGCTTGAATTTTTTCATGTATATATCAACAGTGAAGACCGTACTGAGGGAGTTGAGGGCTGAATCGATGGTGCTGACCAGGGCTGCAATCAGCACCGCCATGACCATTCCCACCATTCCTGTGGGTAAGAGTCTGGTAACCATGGTCATATAGGCTTCGTCGGGGTTTTTCAGGTCGGGGAAGAGGACGAAACAGGTGATTCCGGGGATGATAAACAGGGCCACATCCAGGATTTTCAGCCATCCGGTAAAGTTGGCCCCGAGTTGGCCTTGCCGGAGGTCTCTGGCTCCCAGCACCGACTGGACCATTGACTGGTCGGTGCACCAGAACCAGACGCCCATGACAGGATAACCCAGGAGAATGGCGAGCCATGGATAGTTGGCATCGTCGAGGGGGAGAAACAGGTTCCAGTAGCCGGGGGGTGTATGTTCATAAATGGCTGCCGGTCCTCCGGCTGCCACAATACCGGTAACGGTGAGGATCAGCGAAACCACAATCAGCAGGAGCATCTGGAAAACATTGGTGTAGGCGATAGCCTTCAGTCCGCCGGCAATGGTGAAGAACGCCGATATGCCGATAAGCACCAGTACCGACAGCCAGACAGGCAGATTCAGAATCTGGCCTACAAGGATGCTTCCGGCAAAGAGGGTGAGGGCCAGCCAGGAGATGAGGATGGTGGCTATGGTGTACCATGCCAGGATGTTACGCGTGGTAGGGCCGAACCTTTTACCCATGAATTCCGGCAATGTCTGGACCCCGGCACCCAGGTAACGGGGAGCAAAGACAACGGCCAGCAGGAAAATAAAGGGAAAGGCGTACCAGCCAAAATTGCCGGCCACCACCCCTGTGGTGTAACCGATGCTGGCGGATGCCACCAGCATGCTGGGCCCCACATTGGTTCCCCACATGGTAAACCCGATGCTTTTCCATCCCAGCGAACGACCTGCCAGGAAGAGATTACCCTCCCTGACCCGTTTTCTGCCAAAACTGGCCCAGTAGCCCAATGCAACCAGCACCACCAGGTAAAGGCCAACCACCGCAAAGTCGAGGGTGTGCAAATAGCTGTGTATATTTTCCATCGTTTCAGAAAGTATGATCAGGGTCCATTGCCTCGCAGGGTCCCCGGTACCAGCCGCCGGCGGCCTTCCCGAAAGAAAGCCTTCTTCTTGCTAAGACCGGTATTTTCCGGCGATTTTCAGGGCTGTGTCGATATCTTTTTCGGTTTTAAAATCCATCAGTATATTCATGCCTGCAGGTCCTGCCTGATCCAGCAGGGGTTCCAGTTCGTTCAGCGATACCCAGCAGGGCATCACCGATTTTCCGGCTGCCTTTATTTTTCGGTAAAGGTCATACCAGCAGGGATCTCCGCCCTGGGGCTCCCCGGCCCCCGGTGTCCACTGGACACCCTTCAGTTCTTCGATTTCAAGGATGGCATCCAGATGCCGGATGGCTCCCACCCCATCGAGATGGTACAGGGTATAATCGATCTTTTGGCACTGCGCGCGGATATAGGGTTGCACAAACCGGCGGAAATCCTCTTCAGAGATCATAATGGAAATGTCGGACTGCAATTTGGAAACCGTACCCGGAGCCCAAATGGAAAAATAGCAGTATGCCATTTCGTCACCCACGCGGATGAGGTCGCAGATCCGGTCGAAGACCGTAAAATAGATTTCATTGACCCTGCATAGCTGCTGTTCCAGTTCTTCGGGTTGCAACAGCATATCCATCAGCACTTCCTGGGTGCCGCGGATGGATGCCAACACGTCGAGTCCTTCGACCAGGTCAGGGCATCCAATAAAATAGCGGCCTTCTGAAAGGGCGCGGCAGGCTTTCAGCAGGTCGAGATGGAGTTTCCACCAGGGGTTGTCTTCATCCAGAACCAGGGGACTGTTTTCTCCCTCCCGGGGATGGATCCATATGGTATCGGTTCCGCCTTCGGGCCGGGCTCCCAGGATCAGAGCCAGGGAGCCGGGACCCAGATGGGTATTGGCCACCGGAAGAATGTCGGCTTTGAAAGAACTGCGTGACAACCGGTGGTGCAGACTGGCAGCGCGCCACTGCGGATCGAACCAGTATTGATGAAGATCGCGCGGCGGGGCGGGGGGGGTGACTTCCTCGTGGCTGGCTCCCTCCTTGGTCAGGTGCTCCCACATACTCAGCACCAAACCCTCCCCCTTCCACCAATCCAGGTAGTGCTGCTTCGATTCTTCCAGGTTCTCTTTCCAGCTTCTCATGAATGGTTCATCTTATTCATATTTTTCTCTTCACTACTTTTCAGTTTCTGCAGTTCTTTGTCGGCTGATCCTGAAACATTCCGCCTGTGGCCTGAAATGGATGCGCACCCGATTCAGCCTGCCCGGTTCGTTTCTTTAAAATCCGGGCCTTCATATTTCCGGGGATTCTCCTGATGGTTCCGGTGGCCGGGAGTTCCGGTCTCGTTCCGGGTGAATCCGGGAAAACTACCGTGGAGTCCTTTGAAGGTATTATCGAAAACGACAGGCTCCGAAAGTGATAGATCCATCTCTCCGGTATGGTTTACCGGCAGGGGATAGACAGGTACAGAGGCGCCATGGCGCACCCATACGGGCATTTCTTCCGGCGGACAGTAATAATTCTTCAGCCAGCGGCTGCCCCGGATTCTTTTGCCGCTGAACAGGTTGACCCAGGTACCGCGGGGGATGTACACAGTACGTCGGTCGGAGCTGTTCATAACGGGAGCGACCAGGAAGTCGTCGCCGAAAAAGTACTGGTCGTCGATATGCCAGCAGACAGGGTCATCGGGGTGGTGAAAGATCATAGCCCGCAGGAGAGGAAATCCCGACCGGGTGACTTTCAGGGATTGTACCAGGATATAAGGGATCAGGGCATACCGGAGTTTCAGCCACAGGCGGACCGAATGAGCCACGCCGGGGAATTCCCAGGGTTCCCTTTTGGAGGTGCCATGGTAGCGCAGGTGGGAGGTGAAGACGCCGAACTGGGTCCACCGCAGGTAGAGGTCGTCGGGGATGGTAGAATTCATGAAATCGGGGACCCCGTGGAATCCGGGAACGTCGTGGCTCCAGAAGCCGAATCCCGAGAGCCCCAGGTGGAGGCCGCCCCGCAATGTGCCGGCCATCCCGTCCCAGGAGCAGGCTGCATCACCACCCCAGTGAAGAGGATAACGCTGACACCCGGCCCAGGCAGCCCGTGCCCAGATGATGCCCCCGCCGGTGACCTCCCGCGTGACTTCAAAGGCAGCCCGCTGATACAACAGGGCATATAGGTTGTTAAGGAGTTCCGGTTCCATGGCATGATACTCCGCATCCATATGTATCTCCTCCCCGAAATCGGTTTTGATGCAGGCCACCCCCATGGAGAGCAGGGACCGAAGCAGGCCCTGGTACCATCCAACGGCCTCCGGGTTGGTGAAATCGATGGTCCCCGCATAATCCAACGCACTGAAATTGGATCCGCGCTGCTTAACGTCCTTTTTCAGGATGCACATGTACCTGTTCTGCAACGCTTCATCGTGCTGTTCAGCATCTGCGGCAATGTAGGGCATCTGCCAGAGGCTCACCCTGAACCCCCAATCCTTCAGCTGCCGGATGAAACCTGCCGGGTCGGGAAACCGTTCCCGATTGAACTTCCACTCGCACAGCCAGTCTTTACGAAACCAACCCGTATCGATATGGATCACATCGCAGGGAATCTCCTCTTTACGAAGACGGCGGCAGATGGTGTTTACCTCTTCCGCTGAAAAGTAGGACATCCGGCTCATCCAGGTGCCGAAACTCCACAACGGAGGCATAGCCGGGAAACCCGTAAGCTGCCGGTATCCGAACAGGATCTCTTCGGGGGTCTCACCCCCTATCAGAAACAGATCCATCACCGGTTCCTCGGTAAGTAACTGCACAGAACGGGTCGAATGGCCGGCCAGCGAAATTTTAGAGTAGGCTGAGGTATGCATGAATACCCCTGTCATGCGGCTGGAAAGGAAAAACGGGATGTTCTTATAAGCCCTCCGGTTGTTGACACCCTGGGCATCCTGGTTTTTCAGCTGGAACGACTGACCGGAGAGATCCATCCGGAGAAACCGCTCTCCCGTGCCGGCAAACCGCTCTCCCGGAAGGGCATGGAAGGAGATCGTCATCCGGTGACAATGCCCCTCTTTTTCCACATAAGCCAGTGGAAAAGCTTCCTGGCGGGCAGGGAAAAACTGGTCATAGGCACTTAGGTCCATCTTTTTGTCCCCGTCCGGGAAAAAACTGAGGTTCAGGGTTTCTTCAGGCCCCGGGACCAGCGTACTCCAGGGATCGGTTGCCGGACGTCGCAAATCGAGCACCGCCCGAACCCTGCCACATTGGTCCCTGACCAGCCACTCTTCATGCGACCTTTCCCATTCCAGGGGTTCAGGGCTTATATTTGCATCGATCTGCAGCATGGGGGAGTCTGGGATTGTTGCGGAACCTATGACCATCGTCACCCTGAGGATTTTTCCTCCGTAGGCCGTCATCCGCAGGAAATGATTCTTCAGGGGCGCGGTAGGGTCAGGTGCCATATCGTTCGACACAACCTGCTTGCAGAAAGGAATCTCCAGAACCGCCGTCGGCCCATCGGTTAGCGCCGTAACCGGCACGCACGCTTTCCAAAGCACCTCCCTGCCGGTAAGTGCCGTATCAAAATCCAGAAAATCAAACAGCTGATAATTGGTCTGTTTCATAACATCGCATTCTGGGTACAGATTGCCCGGGACTCATAGGTTTTACACAACACATTCGGTTTGCTCCTGTTTTGTTACAGCCATAAGGCTTCCCTGTTCGTTCATCAGCCCTCAGGGTTCGCTCTCCACATTATCATATTCTAACATTTCCAGCGTTCTGGCCGGATTGGTTGTCTTAAACACCCAGTTTTTCTGTAAAAGATAGTTGAACAATACTGAAACCGTCAGATCGGTGATGATGCGGCTGATTTTATAGTCCGTGTTCAGAAAAGTGGTGAAAAAATAGGTTCCGGAAGATTTCAATAAGATGCTGTTGGCGACGACAAACACAAACTTTACCATTTGTTTCAGCGAGGATTGGTCGTAAGGGGCTTTTTTAGACCGGAATGTCCAGGTCTTGTTAAGCGTGAAATTGATGATAGAACCAATAAAACCTCCGATGGCAATCGACCGGGTATAATGAACATTGAAAACCTCCGTGAAATAGATCATCAGGAAATAATCGGCAATTCCTCCGACAAATGCCGAAACCTGGGCTTTCGCAAATATAAACAGCTTGTCGGATTTCATTATACTTTGCGTTTTACACGATATTCCCGGTCTTTCAGGATGGAAATTTCATATTGGTTTTCACCGGTTTTACGGATCTCGGTTCCTTTGCAGGATGGTTTTATCCGGCTTTCGAAACGGAGGACCCCGGTTCCGGAAACCGATGAGGTGATCCGGATCTCTTTTGTGCTGCAGAAGAGGCTAATTGTTCCGTCGGGTGCCGGGATGGTCCCTTCCATCCACTCCAAACCTCCGAGCTGCGGTTCGGCCACAAATTCCCGGTAACCCGGGGCCAGGGGCTTGACGCCGAGGAAGTATTTACCCAGGAGGTATACAGGGCTGGCTCCCCAGGCATGGCAGAGGCTTTTCCCAAACGGACGGCCATACATGGCGTAATGAGCGGCTCCCGATTCAGCCGGATCATATTTCTCCCAAAAAGTGGTAGCTCCCAGGTCAAGCATGGCCCCCCAGTAATCCTTGATTTCCCGGCGGACATAATCATGTTCACCCAGTGCACATAAAGCTTCCAGTTCGTAAAACCGCATATACGGAGTCGTGATCTTTTGAACAGCATCGTTGAGCAATACATTTTGTTTTACGGCTTCCTGTTTCTGAGGGTCCAGATAACCAAAGAATATGGCGAACATATTGGTATAGCGGGTCACCACATCACCAGCAACCCCGTCGACCCGGTTATGGATAAAAGCCTGTTTTTCTTCTGACCAGAAGGCAGGTTCGAGCTTGGCTTTAAGCTCTTTTGCCAGGACTCCGTACCGTAAAGCGTGGGGAGTGTTTCCGGTGATTTCTGCACAGAGAGCCATCGTTTCCAAACTGCGACAAAACAGCAATTGTTCAAAACTAACTTCCCCTTTCTTGTCGAGGGGTGCCCAGTCCATGTAAACCCAGTCGCCGGCCAGACCGGTCATCATGCCATTTTCGTTCCGGCGTTTCAGGCAAAATTCCATCAGGCTTACCATTTCCGGATACAATCTTTCAATGAAATCACGGTCTCCGGTATAAAGGTAGTAATCGTAAATTCCCAGGAACCAGTAGAAGGTGTAATCCATGATGGTGTTGATATGGCTGGACACGGGATCTTTTCCGCGAAGGGCCATCAAGGTCCTTTTCACCGAAGGGGAATCGAAAAACAGGTAGTAGTTCATCAGGTAACTCTGGTAGGCATCTCCTGACCAGATCCAGCGGTCGCGTTTGATGCCGTCGATGAAAAATTCGCGGCTGTTCAGGTGGAGGGTATAGACGGCCACCTCATGGATGCGGTTAATCTGACTGTCGGAACATCGGAAAGTACCCTTGTCTTCCAGGGGAAGGTATTCATAGAGCATGGACACCGAATCGAAGCGGGTGGTTCCTTCGGGGATCACGAGGACATAACGGAAAGCCCTGGAGTTTGGCTGCGTGAAGTCCTCCTTTTCGGCGAGGTCTACCGGAAAATGGTCGAGGGTTTCGCAGCGTTCCGTGGAGAGGGCTTCCTCTTTTGATTCACCATAATAGAGGCTGAGCCGGCCATGGCCTTTCAACCCGTGGAATTTCACAAAACCGAAAGTCTCCCGGCCGAAATCCACCAATACGCCTTTGCCTCTGTTTTCTGTATTCGCGGCGGGCCACGGGGTGGTGGGTAACCGGAAAGCGGAGGGTAAAGCCCGGGGATCGTTGAAATTCCAGCTGCCGGCTTTTACCCATTCGGTGGCAGAGAGGTCAGACGCTTTTCCGGACTCGTCGATCCACTCTTTATCTTCGTAAGTTACCCGCCAGCTGGTGTCGGAAACGATCTGGCTGCCACGGACGAAAATGGCCGGGACCGTGGCCTGATTGAAGACCTTCAGGTGGATATCGTGTTTCCCGGGTGGCAGGGTGACCCTATCGGGGCGTCCGGGGAGCAGTCTTCCGTCGACTTTGACATTGTACTCCCCTTCGGCAAAAATTTCAAGCTGCTCCTCTTCTTCCAGTTCACAGGTTTTGTAGAAATCGACCAGGTTATAAGGACTGTATAACCTCCAGAAGGGAGGGAAAAAGGTTCCCCGTTCTGTTCTCCGGTTTTGCATCTGATTCGAGAGCCAAATCTCATAATCGCCAGGGTACCATATCCAGGTTGCCTGACCCGAAACGGTTTTGCGGAGCCCTGGTGTCAGCAGAAAGACCAGCGTTGCCAATGCATACCCGGCAGATTTTACCCATTTTCTCATGACTTTATCCTTAATAAATTAACAATCGTTTGATAACAAGTTACGGGTTCAGTCAGGGAGCAGCCTGATAGAAGCCGTTTCCGGGGCAGGTCTCTCCGGAGGGTGGCAGGGGACCTTTGACCAATAGGTGAAGGGCGAGCCAGCAGGTCATATAGGCCAGGCTGGCGATTCCGAACACGAAGTAGTAACTGCCGGTATACTGGAGGATCAGTCCGGTTCCGGCAGAAAAGAGAACCCCTCCGATGGCGCCCGCAAAGCCGGCCAGTCCGGTGACCGAACCGACACCATTTTTGGGATAGATATCAGACACCAGGGTAAAGATATTGGCAGCATAGCCCTGGTGGGCAAAGGTAGCCATTGAAATCAGGATCACGGCCGTCCAGAGGTTGGTCGTAACGGAGGCAAAGAAAATGGGAACTACCAGCAGCGCCATCAGCAGGATGGTGCGTTTTCTGGCAGCCAGGGGATTCTTCCCCCGGTTGATCAGGTAAGAGGAGAACCACCCTCCGGAAACCGATCCGCCGATCGATACCAGATAGATGACCACCAGTGGCAGTCCGATGTGAGTCAGGTCGATGCCATGGTTGGTGTTCAGGAATTTCGGCAGCCAGTAGAGAAAGAACCACCAGATGGGATCGGTGACGAACCTGGCCAGGCAGATGCCCCAGGTCTGCCGGTACGAAAGGATGGATTTCCAGGATAACCGGGTATGTTGTTCCTGAGGATCATCCTGGAGAATGTGGGCCTTTTCGGTTTCGCTGAGGTGTTTGTCATTTTCGGGTTTGTTGTAAAACAGAATCCAGAAGAGGAGCCAGATGAAGCCCAGGGCACCGGTGATGAGGAAGGCGGATTTCCAGCCCCACCGCAGGGTTACCAGGGGTATGAGCAGGGGGGTTAGGATCGCTCCTGCATTGGGGCCGGCATTGAACAATCCGGTGGCAAGGGCTCTCTCTTTTTTGGGGAACCATTCAGCCACTGTTTTTACGGCGGCGGGAAAATTGGCTGATTCTCCGATGCCGAGGGCAAAACGGGCTATGGAAAAGGTCAGGACGCTGCGGGCAGCAGCGTGGGCCATGCCGGCGAGGCTCCAAAGTGAAATGGAAAGTATGAACCCCAGACGGGTGCCGATTTTGTCGAGCAGGGCGCCCATGGTCAGCAACCCGATGGCATAGGCTGCCTGAAAAGCCGAAATGATGAAGCCGTATCCCGATTCCGTCCATCCGAAAAGTTCCTGGAGCCGGGGAGCCAGGATTCCCAGTACCTGCCGGTCCATGTAATTGATGGTGCTGGCAAAAAAAAGGAGTACCACGATGCGCCACCGGTAGCTGCCGATCGGATTACGGGTTTTTACTGGCATACTTCATGGATCAGGTTATAGGCTTTTTCCTGCTCTGCAGGTGTTTCACAATAGGTGACTACCACCAGTTTCAACCCGGGGGTCCAGAGGCGGGAGACCTGCTCCCGGATGGTATCTGCAGAACCAACCATGCGTGCATTCAGAACCACTCCGGTACCGGCAAAGCACCGGTAGGCTTCGGGTGTGGTTGTTGCCCCGGGATCGGTAAGAGGGGAAAAAGCCCCATCGGCCATCTGCAGGTTTTTGATTTTCAGCACTGCGCCGATCCATCCCGACCAGTCTCCGCACGCATGGAATGCCGGTCCCCCAAAAGGATCGCAGATCTTTCCGACAGAGGGAACTGCCAGTTCCGTGTACTGGTCCGGCGAGATCATGAGGGCATTATCGTCGCTTAATCCCAGCCCCTTCCATTTCCGGGAAGAGGCGAATCCGTGACCGGGGAGCACCAGGGCGGGACCGATAAGCTTCGTCTGTTCCCGGTTGAACCGGAGAGACAGGTCCGCAAGGATGTCAAACAGTTGAAGAATCCTGGCAGGGTTGATCAGCATCTCCATGAAAAACTGGTCCAGCGGCAGCAGATGCCCTGCCATGTTGAGAGGCGACTGGGAGTCGGTGAAGGATACCGGCAGCCGTCCACGGGTTTTGTCCATGAAATAGCAGATCATGTCGAGGGTGTGGCGTCCGATGGCAGTTCCGGCAATATCGCGGGGTTCACAAGCCAGCAGTTCGTCCATGCCGGTAAACCGGGTTTTCAGTGCAGGAGCCTGGCCTTCCTTCCAGAGATAGTCGCCGCCGTAGGCGCTGGCCACCGTGCCGATTCCGTACCACGGCTCCAGGAAGTTGGGGATGTCGGCAGGGAAGAGCATGCTTTTTTCCAGCGCTCCCAGCTGGAGTTCCAGGGATCGTTCCCGGTTATAACATCCTGCCGAAAAACAGTCAGCTACCCGCATCCGCCGGTATACCAGCACCCCCGAGCCGCACTCAAGAAATGAGCCACACCTTTCGTCGAGAGCGGAAGCATATGCTTCGTAACGGTCGAAGTCGAAGTCTTCCGGTTTGACAGGTGAGACCTTTGTAGCTTGGGAATCAGCCAGCTGCGTATTGAATTTATCCGCCATACTCTTTTCTCAGCTCTTCAACAGTCTCAAAAATAGTATTTATCCGGTCATCGGTGACCGTGTCATCCATGTTTATGCAGCACACCCCTGTCAGATAGGGATTGCCGGAATCATAAACCAGCCGCACGATGGTGTTCCGGATTTCATCGGGCGAAGACCGGCTGATCTCCACGGGGCTCAGCCGGATGTTTAAAAATGTGGCTGGCAGGTGGTGCCGGAGGATCCGGATGTTGCCTCCCCAACCCACGTCGAGAAAATCAAGTTGGGGAATTTTGGCAAAGGCAGCTGCCATTCGGTGCGGATCCGACCCGCAGTAATGGATGCCATAAGGCCGCATTTTGCTCCAGGCCACATCGAAAGGCAACAGGAATTCCTCGTAATCTTCCACAGAAATCATGGTGTGCGAACATTCTGAGTGAAGCATCACCGGCTTTTGCAGGTGCCTGACTCCCCGGTTGACGGAAATAGAGGTGGTTCCTGTCAGGGATTGAAGATACGTGGTAAATTTACCAACAACGTCAGCTATCCCGGAAAAGCAGGCCTTCGTTTCTTCCGGTTTCAACATCATATCGGTAAAGATATCCTCTCCCCTGAGGTCCATGGCGATATTCAGGATACCTCCCCAATTGATGTCGCCGGTGAGATATCCGAATGTTCCCTTCAGGGTGCTGACAAGCAAATCCAATCGCTGAAAGGCCTTCGTCCTGAAAGGAGAGATCGGATCTGCCTGCAGGGCTTCCAGGTGGGCCGGAACCACCTGCGGGGGATGGGAGCCGGCATAGGTGACCTTGCAACCCATCATTTCGGAGAGTAAAAACCCTGCAGCCAGGTGGACAGCCCCGATCTCGGGACGCGGTTCCTCCCGGTGTTCCCCAAGTCCGTACTTACCCCACCGGTTGTACAGTATCTTTTCCATACTTTGTTCCACCTCCACCCTTTTCAGTGGGTGAAAGAAAAAGTCTTCGTCAAACGTAATTTTTCCGTGCCGGTACCACCATTCGGGTGCCAGGACAATGTCTACCGGGAGAAGGTTCTTTCCGAGAAAAGGATTGAAATCATATGCCATATTCCTACGCTAGGTTTTTATTTTGTTAACTGGCAGGGCTGCAATGCCGTTTTGCTTCCGGAACCCGGCCATACCCCATTAATAGAAGAGCCAGTCGATAGCAGCACCCTCCGCGGACCCGATACCTGCATCGTGGGTGACTATTTCGGTTCCGCCGTCGATAAATCCGAGGATCAGTACAAGGCCTTTTCCTAAGGCCAGTTCATTTTTACCAGCCGGATAGGAATAACTGTACACATTCACAGGATAGAGTCCGGGAATATGAAGAGCGTTGGCAATGCGGATATCCGCCTGCCCGCGGTCGTTGGCCTGGGCATTGGTCTCGAGGGTTGGCGGCATCAGGAGGCTGTAACTGTTCCCGTTGAAATACCCAACCAGTACTTTGACCGGTTTATCATTCTCAAACCGGATTAGGGTTCCCTGCTCTTTCTGCTGACTGGTGCTGAGACGCAGTCCGGTAAGGTTTTTCAATTCTTCACACACCGCTTCTATCCGGTGGTCGGTATCTTTACATACTTTTTCTCCTTTGCGCAGGGGCATGGGTTCAGTGCCCTGCGTAAGAATTTTGACGGCGGCCGGGGTCAGGGGTTCCCGGGTTATGCGAATTTCCCCCGTTCCCGAAGACTTGAGCATGGCCAGGTTCCGCTTGAAATTGGCCAGTTCTGCCTCGTAATGGGGCAAAAGTTCCTTCCAGGTTTTATTGGTTCCGTTGGCTCCGGTGATGGGAATCCGTCGCTGTGCCGTCTGCATGCTATTGGCATATAAATAGGTTCCTTCGGTCAGGGATACCAGTTCCCGGAAATAGTCCAGGCTTTTTTCGATGTGAGGTTCTGCTTTGGCCAGGTCCTCCGTTTCGCCTGAGTAACGGTAGCGTAAAATGAGCATTGCAGCTTCCGCCTTCTCCGCAAAACAGTTGGCCAGTGCCTGGTAACACCGGGCATCGTTTTGCAGCCGGCTAAACTCCTCCCGGTTGGCTTTTACCCGGGGAGAAGCTTTTTCCAGAGCCGCTACGGCCCTACGCCCATGTTCCTCCACTGCAGCAATAATCTGTGGAGGGGTCTCCCCCTGATGGGGCTCTCCCTTCCACTCCTTGGCAGCAAAGTCGGTTAGGACCTCTTTCTCCGGCCCGCTGGAACTCCAGAAATTGGAATACACATTGTATTTCAGCGGGTTGACAAGTTGAGCCATAAACATTCCCAGCAACAGGGTTTGACGGTTCCCGTCGGAAATGCCGAATGTACGAAGCAGTTTGGGGGCTATTTCACCCATTTCGTTGTAGGCCTCAGTGATGTATTTCCCGGCATGGCCGCAGTCGTAGAACTCACCAAGGCGGTGTGCCCACCATTGGGTTTCCGCTGCCGGGTCGCGGTGACCATTCCAGGCATAACGGCCCCAGGCTTCGTACCAAATCCAGTCGCGCTCCATCTCGAGAAGCCGGGGATCCGTATTGTCGGCAGTATAAGGCCAATCCCAATAGGAAGCCTGGGGATACAGATGAAGCCCCCGGGCTCCCTGGAGGATCTGCATGGCCAGGATGCTTTTCCTGATGAAATCAGGTGAACCGTATCGGAAAGGCTCCAGGTTTGCCAAAATGTGGACATTGGATATGTGAAGCGTGCCGATCTCAGAAAGCCCTTTGGGTATCGACTCCCATGAATCGCGGGGCTCATAGGTTGTCAGCGACTCGCCATTATATTTGAACATGGTGTACAGGTTCCTGTATACCGGCAGGGCGGCTTCCATCACCCTGCGGGCATCCGTATCATGGCCGCGGAGTACAATGGGCGGTTCATCGGTGCGCCCCAGTGCCTTCAACCCATCCTTCACCCCCGGTAAAATGGTCCCTGTAAACCACTCTATATCATCTTCGATCGTGTTCATCGCCTCGCCCAGGGTAACCAGTAACCCTACATTGGGATATTTCCCGATGAAAGCGGCAACCGACTTCCGGGTATAGTCGGCAATTAGGGGCAGGATGGGTCTCTCCCTGTCCTGTGTTTTCAGATTATGATGTTCAGCAAAAGGTTTGGAAATGATGATGTTATAAAACATCTGAATAACGAAGATCCCCCGTTTTCCGGCTTCCCTGGTCAGAAATGCAAAAACCTGTTCATTTTTCCGGAAGGTCTCCTCCTCCACCTCCACAGCATAGGGGTAATCTTCCAGCTTCACCAGTGAAGCAAACGGATGTCCATTCCAGAGATAGAGCGCATTAAAACGGTTGGAGGCCATCATGTCCAGATACCGGGTCCATAAAACCGTGTCGTAAAACCAGGGGAAGTTTTCCGGGGTATAAGGGTATTCGTACACGGTACGACCGGGCAGGTAAGCGGTTTTCTGAAGTCCGACACAGGTACCGCGCAAAACCATTTCAGGGGTTTCAGTCCAGTGGAGTTTCCGTGGAAGGGAGCCCTGTTTTTTGACCCTTTCGGTGAGTTCCAGGCATCCGTACAACACTCCTGAAGGATCAGCGCCCGTAATCTGAATCGAGCGTCCGGCTGCGTGAAGGGCAAATCCTTCCCTTCCCAGCGTATCGGAGACCGGAAATTCCGGACCTTTCCCTTCCGGGAATCCTGCCTCCAGGGAGCCGATGACCACTTTTATTCCTGGTATTTCCGGGGTTGTGCTGCTGACGGTGACCTCGTAACCCGCTGCTTCCAGAGCTTCTGTCAATACCCTGGTTCCGTGCAATCCGGCAGGAGTCTCCTGACCCGAAATCACCGTTACCTTCTTTTTCTGCCCGCAGCCTGAGAAAAACAGTGCCAGCGCGGCTGCCAAAAATACACTCGTTATCGTTCTCATCCGGAAAAATGGGTTTTGTTATCTACGGCACCATCAGCGAAGTGTGGATTCCGGGATTTCTCAGGGCCAGAATGCCGGTTCTCCGGTGAAGATGTTTCCCGTATTTCAATGGGTTTGCTTTCATTTTGTCTTCAGGATATCCTGGAATTCTTTTTGTATTCCCGCCCGGATCCGGATGGTGTCTGCCACATCCGGCCCATTGTTGATCCATTCGTTGCCGGGGCCGGGGGTGTTGGAAAAAAACTTGTCTTTTTCTGTCAGGTTGTTCTGAATCGTGAGATAAGCAGATCCTTCATCGAGGTAAATATACTGGTAATGGGAGGGAATATGGGCATAGGGTGCCTTTTCCAGGTCGTGAATGTAATTGTTGCTGATGACAGAGTTAGGCTGGGCTGAAAGGGTGTAAATGCCTCCCACGTCGTACATCTGACGGGCGAAATGGTGGATATGGTTGGCATGGATGCGGTTGTTCCGCATGCAGTTGATGGTTCGGGTCCAGCCCCAGCCGGCGCTGATGCCCGAATAATTGACTTCCGTGATTTCGTTGTGGGCGATGGTCATATCGCGGGCATAGCCGATGCCAATACCCACGCAACCCCAATCTTCGTTGGTGGCATCGCAGATCAGGTTGTTGGCGATGGTGTTGTTCCGGCACACTTCACGGGGGTCGGCCGGATCATAGGGACGGTGAGATTCGAAACCGGCGTCGCCGAAAAATCCAGACTGGAAGGCTGTACCACCGATATCCCGGAAGGTGCATCCTTCCACCAGGCTGCTGAAAGCGCCGGTGACCAGGTCGAGGCCGGTGGCAGCCAGATGGCTGAATTTGCAGCGGTGGAACACCAGTTCCCCGGCAAAACGGGCTTCCACGGCGGCTGGCTGACGCCCAACCCAGTGCAGGTTCTCCAGCCCGGCTTTATCGGCAGTGCCGGGGATTTTCAGTTTATACGCGTCAAGAAGATAAAACCCTGCCTGCACCGGAACATGACCTGCCCTGGAAGGGCGCAGCCATCCGGTGTGCTGAAACCCGATCCCTCTGAAGTGGATCCGGGTCACCGGCAGATCGGCTGAGCCTGTCAAATAGACCAGGGTCTCCAAAGCGGGCACGATGACCCTGGCCGTGTTCATATCCTGGTTTTCCTCCGGCCAGTAATAAATTTTACCAGCCTCCGGGTCGGCATACCACTCCCCGGGCTTGTTGAGAAGTTCCGGCGCGTTAACCAGAAAAAAAGCGGAATTTCCGTTTTGGTTCTTTTGCTGGTCAATGTAGGGTGCTGGCCAGGGATGCTCAAATTCAATACGGCTTTCCGGTTGATGAAACGTCACCGCGGCACTGTCGCCTGCTACCCGTATTTCCTTCACCCTTAAATTGGCAATAGCCCACCACTGGTGGATTACCAGTTCCAGTTGTCCGGGAGATCCGAAGATTGCTTTTGGCTTCGGTATCCAGAGGATTTCGTTTTTCTTGTCTGCCGACAGGATCCGGTCAAGGGGTCCGTCTGTCAGGGTGGAGGCCCGGGTAGCCTTCATCCCGTTTACCCACATCTGCCGGAATTCAATTTGTCGTCCTCCTGGCCGGGGAATATCTGTTGCCCAGATTTTCCCGGATGCTGCTTTAGGAATCCTGGCCGGCAGGTTTTTCAATTTTTGCCACCCATCCACGGGGATGCCGCCGCTCAGTACCGGCTCCTCTCCCTGTGCAGCTCTGATGAGGGTGGGAGATTCCGGGGTTCCTGAATCCTCAGGCCTGAAATACAGGGGTTCTTCCAGAAAATAATGGCCTCCCTGAAGGATAATCTCTATCCCTCCTGCTATCGAAGGATCCTGCAACCGTCGTAATTCCCTTGCCTGCCGCTGCGCCTGGTGAAGGGTGGCCAAGGGATCTTCCCGGCTGCCGGACCCTGTATCATTTCCTTTGGGTGAAACCCAAATTTCAACCGATGCCCAAACCGATCCCGGGAACATCAGCATAAAAGCCAATGCCCGGATGAATGTCGTTCTCATACCTGATTTTTTAGTCTATTCTGTTATTATTCCTGAGCTGTTCATCCTTTGCCTGTCTTTCTTCAGATATACCGATTTGAACCACGGAAATTTTCTCCCGGAGAGATCATTTTATTCCCGGGAAAAGTTGAAATACAGGATCATGTTTTTACAACGACGCCTCCAGTTATCGAAAGGGCCGTAATCGAAGAACATATTTTTCTGGCCGGAAGGTCCCAGGCGCCAGGGCTGCTGACTTTTGGTCCCTATGGGCGGTATGGCCTGCATAAACGAAATGTCACCGGCCGGAAAGGGAGGGGCTGTGTTGGATCCGGGGTCGGGATGGTCCGGGGTGAACAACCGGAGAAACACATCCTCCGAGGCGGTCGCCAAAAGGAAATTCCCATCCGTTGTATGGATTTCAGCCCAGTAAAAACGGGAATGACAGCCCTTGAATTCCGGATAAACCAGGGGAGGTACTCCGGTCATGGTATTATTGTAGTCCTTGAAATGAACTGCCAGTTCGTTGCCGAAAGGACGGTTTTTCCAGGTACGGTAAGGGCCATCCCCCATCCACCTGACCGAGCGGATCCGTTCTTCCGGGAAAGAAAAATCGACTCCCATATAATCAAAGTGAATGTCATATTCCGGAGGAAAGTACATAACATGGAGCTTTACCCAGCCCGAAGGGTATAAGGTCCATATCATCTCTTTCATCCTCGATTCTTTAGTAAAGGAGCAGGTTACGCGGAGGCTGTCGGGCGAGCGGTCAATCTCCAGATGGTCAAAAAGGCTTTTCCCCCCGCTGAGTACCGGTCCGTTTTTGAAGGGGATTTCAGCAGAACCGCAGACAACCTTTTTCAGGAGTCCGTCGTTTTTCCCAAGGGTAAGTTCAAGCGGGCCGGTTTTCAGGATCAGGAGGGAATCTGTTTCTTCGGAAGTAACGTTATTCCCGGTATTTTTCCCGGCAAGACGGGGAACCAACTCTCCGGGCAGAACAATAGGCCAGCTCCAGGTGTAAAGCTCCATGCCGAAACGATCGCGGGCGGTAACATACAGCACATCATACGTTTGCCAGTCTGGAGGAAGGGTAAGGGTCAGGTTCCCTCTCTGACCTGGTTCGAGGTCGGGAGATGCGGCCATACCAGAGACAGGAACGATTGCCTCCTGAATACCGGGCAGAGGCATTACTGCCAGTTTCCATGTAAAGGAGCACTGGTTGAGGTTGGTATATAAATAGCGGTTTTCCACCGGCAAGGTCCCATCAAACTGCAGGGTAATCTCTTTTTCAGAAAACCGAACCGGCGACCAGATCTCTTTAACTGCAAAAAAGCTTCCCTCTTTTTCATGATGGGGACCCAGAATTCCGTCGGGAGCGGAGGATCCGTAGGTATCAATGGTTCCGCCGAGATCCGTCCTGACGACTCCTTCGTCGCTGAAAGCCCATAGAAATCCCCCCGCCGCCCGGGGATTGTTCCACACGAGTTCCCAGAAATCATATAAACCGGCACCATGGCCGCCATCGTACAATCCATGCAGAAATTCTGTGGGCAGGACGATGTCGTGACCATGCCAGTAGGTTCCCGTGCCGTAATCATAATTGATGTAATGTTCCGTAGTTATGCCGTCGTTGGTCATCCAGGGGTGAATAACCGGACGTTTCTGAATATCATACTGCCGGAATACGGGGTCCAGTTCGGGGTTGGTTCCACCCTCATTGCCATTGTCCCAGATGATTACAGAAGGATGATTCACATCGCGGGTTACCATCGCTTCCACGAGCTGCGTACCTGTTGCGGTGGTGTAAGCATGGTGCCATCCTGCCAGTTCATTCAGCACAAAAAGCCCCAGGGAGTCGCAAACATCCAGGAAATGGACATCGGGAGGGTAGTGCGACATACGGACAGCATTCATATTCATTTCCCGGATCAGATTCACATCTTCGATGCTGAAGGCTTTACAGGAAGCCCTGCCGGTTTCCGGCCGGAAGGTATGACGGTTCACTCCTTTGAGTTTCACCTTTATGCCGTTAACGTAAATTCCGTCGCGGGGCCGTACTTCCACAGTCCGGAAACCGACCCGCTCAGAATATTCATGGAGAACCTTTCCTTTTTCAGAAAGGGTAAAGGTTACCAGGTAGAGGTTGGGATCTTCGGGGGTCCACATGCCAACAGAACTGGCATTACCAGACAGTGTTACACTACCGGTTCCTCCGGGCACCGGTACAGTGACCGGGAGGCCGGTTTTATCTCCCGTGAGAGTGGTAACCTGTGCAGTAACCTGGCCGCCGGTCAGCCCATCCCCGAGGAAAACCTCTGCTGTAAAGGTTCCCCCGGCACGGGCATCAATGGCTACTCTTCTGATGTGCTGACGTGGTTTTGCTTCCAGATAGACAGGACGGAAAATGCCGCCGAAAATCCAAAAATCACCATTTCTTTCAGCACGGTTTACCGACTCATCAGATGAGTGTTTTGATACAGTCACCTCCAGCAGGTTTTTGCCTCCGAACTTCAATAAACCGGACACATCATAACGGAATCTGTAAAAGGATCCCTGGTGGATCTTTCCTGCCGGTTTGCCGTTGATTCTGACTTCGGTGTCGGTCATGGCACCCTCAAACACGATATCCACCTGTCTGCTCTTCCAGGTTGCCGGAACCGTAAACCGGTAGCGGTAGAGGCCCTGTTCCTTACCCCGGGCACTGTCTTTGGCCTGTCCGTAGTTGTACTTACCAAAACCCTGTAATTCCCAGTTCGAAGGGACCTGAATGGTACTCCATTTGCCGGAATTTCTTCCTGCGGTACAGTAAAACTGCCACTCTGCCGTTTGGTCACTTCCTGTGCCGGACAAGCAGAGGGTCTCTGTTTTTTGTGCTTGGGCAGTCAATGAACAGAAAAAAAGGGACAATGCAGCCAGAAAGGCTCGTTGGATAAAGCGCATCATAATTTTCAGTAATGTCAGATTATAAAAATAGAAAAATCCCGGCTGCGGTGAAAATGATTTGTAAAAAAATGATCTTATCTCCAGCCTGTACCCCGGTTAATAATTTCGTTTTATTATGTTACCTTTGACAAACTAAAAGTAACGGAAATGAAGTCAGGCAAATTTATTTTCAGTGTGTTTGCGGTACTTCTGTTTGTATGGAATGCAGGAGCACAAACAGCAGATGAGATCATTGACAAGTACATAAAGGCCATTGGTGGCAGGGAGCCGATCCAGAAGATTGTATCCCTCTACACGGAGGGCACTGTGGATTTCAACGGAATGAAAATGGTTGTCAAATCGACGACGCTGAACGGGAAAGGCATGAAACAGGAGATGGATGTCATGGGAAACAGTGTAATATCTTGTTTCAATGACAAGGGAGGCTGGACCATCAACCCCATGACGGGGAACAACGGGGCTGTTGACATGCCCGCGGAACAATATGCAACCGGGAAGGATCAGATATTTATCGGAGGTCCCTTGCTCGATTATGTAAAAAAGGGATATACTGCTGAATTGGCAGGGTCGGAGGGTCAACCCGTAACAGCCTGGAAAGTGAAACTTTCGGCTCCGGGGGGCCAGTCATCGGAATACTGGTTTGACGCTTCGAGCCACCTGGTGGTTAAAATCCTTCAGGAGACGGACATGCAGGGGCAAAGGGTCCAATCGGCAATAGATTTATCGGATTACCGGAAAACAGGCAATGTTTACAACCAGCCGCATGCCATGAAAGTGGATGTCGGCGGAGGCCAGGCAACCATAACCACCACTATTACCAGATCAGAAATCAATGTGCCGGTCGATCCGGTCATTTTCGAAAAACCGTAAAGCCTTTATCAGGTACCTGATCGTTTCATCGGTTACGGTGACGACTGATCCGTGTTTGGCGCCTGCCGGCAGGGAAATTCTCTCTGTTACCTCCTCAAAATGAGTGAAATCGCGGGTTTGTTTGGCCAGGTAACGGTGTTCACGGTAAGCTTCCATGAAAATCAGGTAACTGCTGTCGGGCAGCACGCAAATAGCAGGTCCTTCCACCCAGTTTCCGGTAAACGGGGTTTCACTGACAGGGATGTAAGGACCATCGGCGCGGTCTGCTTTGGCAATCAACAGGTTTTTCCGGGGTGCCGGAAATTCCCGTTCGTCCTTGTAGATCATCATATAGTGGCTGCCGTTTTTCAAAATGGTGGCATCGATTACACTGTGGCCGGGATCGAAAAAGAGTCTTGCAGGACTAAAGTGGATGAAATCGGTAGTTGTGGTGCAGTACATACGGTGGTCGTAAGGGTGACCGGGTTCGGTTTTCCACACTCCGTTTTCCATGATGGTGCTGGCCCAGAAGATGAGAAATTCGTTGTTACCCTCGTTCCAGATCATCTCCGGAGCCCAACAATTTCGGGCTTCATAACCCTTCATTACCTCCGGGTAGGTTTGTTTCGACCAGTGGATCAGATCCCTGCTGGTAGCATGGCCAATGCAGCTGGTTTCCCATCCGGTAGTCCAAAGGCAGTGCCAGGTTCCGTCAGGCGCCTGCATCAGAAAGGGATCCCGCATTCTCAGGGGGTTTTCCGGGGGGACCGGTTCGGGTACCAGGAAGGGAAGCTCAGGGCCTATGGGTGTCCATTGGTAACCGTCGGTGCTCCAGGCCAGGTGAAGGCCGTTCCGGTTGTTGTTTTTGGCTGTGAAGTAGGCAAACAGGTATCCCTGCCCCTTCTGCACGGAAGGTCCGGTTTCTGCTATGCAACCCACCCCTCCGGCATCGCTTCCCGCCTTAAGCGTATCTCCCCGGGGGAAGGAGCCTTCGGAGGAACCACCAGGGAAGGATTCCCCGGATACAGGTGCCTCCGGGAACAGGAGAGAAACCAGCAAAACCGGGAAAAGAAAATTGCGTATCCGTTGGTTGCTCATGTAATACCTAATTAATCTCCCAGCTTATGGGGCCAGTTTAAATAACCTGCGGTGTTGTCCGTTGGAAACCTGAACCAGCAAAAGGCTGCGTTTCCGTCGGGGAACAGGAATAAGAACAGGATTTTCGCGGAGTTTGTCTTTCCGGAAAAGAAGATGGCCGGAGGTGTCATAAACACAAACCTGGCAGGATTCTGCAGACTCGGGTAATTCCAGCCGGATTCCCTCCCTGCTCCAGGAAAGGGAAGCTCCGTCGAAAGGCCCGGAAGAGGAAACCTCTTTATTAATAGCGCTGACGGCCAATTGAGGCATCTCATCGAGCGTGATGACAAAATCGCTTCCCAGGATTTTTTTCCAGTCGTTAACGGAATTATGGACAGAGTCTTTGGTGTGGGTTCCGTACCAGGGCATGAAGTAGGACCAGTAAGCCCCGTCGGATTGCATTTGTTCCGGGTAGGGAATAGAGCCACATTCACTGAGGGTGATGATTTTATGACCTCCGAAGATCTCCTTCACCTTTTCAAAGGAGATCACCTGGGAGCCATGTTGTTTTTCGCCCGGATAGATATCCATTCCCAGAATGTCCACGTAATCATCTCCGGGGTACCAGGCAAGCGCTTTGCTGTCGTCGGTGGTAGTCCAAATCCAGATCAGGTTGTTCAGCCGGTGGTAATAGGTAAAGCGGTTGAACATCAGCCGCCACAAGTTGACGCAGGGGCCGGCGCCTTTGGCTCCCCACCAGAACCATCCTCCGGCAGCCTCGTGGAGAGGGCGCCAGAGCACCGCCACTCCTGCTGCCTGCAACTCTTTCAGATAACCGGCTACCTGATCCATGTCGCGTACCATGGCTTTGTATCCTGCTGAGGTGGTATCATTTACAGCGGTGATATCAAAGGAGGTGTCGGCTGTGTAAAAGGCCGATGTTGTCCGGGAAGGATCCCTCCAGTGCCAGCAGAGGGCAACAATGCCTCTGCGTCCCCACCAGGTTTTCGCATCTTTTATAAGGTCGGGATTGTTGACCCAGCTGCTGTTGATATGGTCCATGAAGTCGAGTCCCAGCAAAGCCGGCTCCCGGCCGGTGATACCCTTCAGGTAGGAAATTTCGTTTGTGCTGTTGCTCAGCGGCTTCAGGGTCATCACTCCGGAAATGGTCTTTTGCAGGAAATTATCTTTCAGAAAAGAGTATACATTCTGGGCTGCCAGGTTGGCTGATGAATTAACCGGTATGGGGGAGATGGAAAACCCTGTTCCCGCAGCCTCTGATTTTGTAAACCTTACATAATCAATGTAAAACCAGGTCCAGTTGGGTGTGATGGTCACAGTAACATTGCCCGCCTTCAGGGCCAGGTTGCCGAATTTGACTTCATGGATCTTTCCGTCCAAAATGGGAATTTCCAATGAACTTCTGGTCCCGTTAACATCCACGTTAATGATTTTTGTTGTTCCTTCAACGCAGTACCCGATGAAGATGTCGTACCGGGCATCTACCGTCAGGGGAACAGAAAGGGTCAGTTTGTCGCTGGTGCTTGTAAACCGGCCAACGACCCCTGTTCCGGAATAGCCGGCAACGCTCTTGAATACAGATACCCCTGTGAACTGTCCGCTTTCGGCTTCCACCTTCACCTCCTGAGCGGCAGCCGGCATCAGCGGGAGCCACCACAAGAGCACCAGCACAAATAGCCAGCTTCTGAAATCCCTGTACTTGTTTTGAAAATTCCCGGATAGAGTCATCGCATGATGGTTAAATCGTTATTGAAACTGACGCTTTGTTGTTGAGAGCACTCGTTTTGGCCTCTGTATCCCCATGTTGTGCAGGATACGGGCAGGCTGACCATCCCTATCACCTCTCCTGGCCTGATTCGAGTTTTTCCCTGAAGAACTGCATTCTCAGCTGGTACCAGCGAGCCGGAACATTATGTCCCTGGTCAGGGAAGATGTAGTATTTTTTTTCACCGGGTATCAGGTTATAGGCAGCGAAGTTGGTATGGGGAGGGCAGACGTCGTCCTGCAGGCCGGCTGCCATCAGTACCGGGCAGGTGATGCGGGGAGCCAGGTTTTTAATGTCGAAGTAGGAGAGAATCCGGTAGATTTCATCCCACGTGCGATCAGGGTTAGCCTGCAGGTATTCCCTGAAATCGCTGGCCGGCCAGGGAGCAATCCTGAAATAGTGGGGGTAGTCGCTGAGAAACGGAATGGTCGGGGCCGCAGCCCTGATGCGGTCGTCGAGGGCACAGGCAGCCAGAGTAAAAGCCCCGCCCTGGCTGCCTCCTTCTGCGACAATTTTTTCTGCGTCGACTTCAGGCCGGGAAGCTACAAAATCGATGGCCCGCACCAGATCCATGAAGGCCCCGCGATAGTAGTAGGTTTCTTTCGACTCCAGACCATGGACAATCCATTTGCCATAGGGATTGCCGGCCTTCTGGATCCCTTGTCCGCGCACTGAAAGAATAAATTCGGCAACATCCGGGTTGTCGTCGCTGCCAGGCATCCAGGGTTCCGATCCGTAACCCATGTACCCGATGATGACAGGGTATTTCCCGGTCGCCTTGGGCGCGGCATAATATCCCTCAATGGTCACATTTCCGAACGACTGCATTTTAACATGGTACAGATTCCTGGCTCCTTCAGAGCGCTCTTGCATCCGTTCCATCCGGAATTGCGGGGGAACCTTGTCCAGTTCTGCCCGGGTGTTTTTCCAGAATTCATCAAAATCGGGCATGGCATCGGGTGGCGATACTATTTTTTCAGGTTCATACCCGATATTGAAAAGGATCGCTTCTCCTTTAATGCCCTCCTTAACGGCACTGGCCGAACAGCGGTAAAAACCGGGGGCAGGAAGGGTGATCTTGAAGCGGGCTACGGCGGTGTCTCCTTTTATAACCTTTACATTATCAGTGTATTCTCCAACCGGTTGGTAGTCATCGGTGGAAAGGTTCAGCAGAATGGTGACCTTACAATTTTTGCCCGGGAGTCCGGCAACGGCTATCCCGACCGATGCCTCCGGTTGACCCCGGAAGACCCAGTCCTCCTCATGAATCCGGACGGACAAGGGTAGCTGGTGCACTTCCGATAAGGGAAAAATGTTTACCTGTTCTGTAACAATACCTCCGCCTCCGCCACCATCAAAAACCCGAAGGGCTATCAGGTTGGTTTCTCCGGTCTTCACCCGTTCAGGAGGTACTACATACCGGCGTTTAATACCGTAGCCGCTGATATATTCCGGAGGCAATTTTCCGGTAGCACCAACCAGTGTACCATTGAAATACAATTCATCGGCATCGTCGGCATTAGCAAAGGAGATGACCAATCCTCCATTTTCCCTGATGGTCTTGTCAAAACCCTCCGGAATCGCAAACCTCTGCCTGTACCAGCCAAAACCGTCGTACCCGGTGAAGCCCTGCTCCTCCCAGGTCTGTGCCGTTGTTATGGTTGTCCAGCCCGAATCGTCGTACGAAGGTTCAGCCCAAACCAACGAATCCCCGGTTTTAAACTGCCATTCGTGACCGGCAGTAAGCGACTGCGTCTGGTTTACCTGTTGCCGTCCGCACCCCATCAGTGCGGCAGCCATCATAGCCGTGAACATAAAATTTCTCATAACCTTTTAATCTCTATGGGATTAATTCCCCGCCGCTCTGCAGCGCAAAATAAATTATGTTAACCAACAAGATGCCCCGATGCTTGCGGCCGGGTAGTTCATTTTTCAGGTTTGATAACGCGAAAAGCCTGAAACCTACAGCTTTTCCCCGGGCAGATACTCTTTCCGGAACCGGTTCAGGGGAAAACCCTGACGATCCCCGGACAAACGGTTTTCTTCCAGCCGGGATTGATCAACCTTCGATGGTAATCAGTGTAAAAATACTATTTTTATCAGCCGGAAACTGATTCAGGTACCTGGGGGGATGGTAAAAAGCGAAATTTGCCATATTTTTTTCAGGTCTCGAAGAGCAGGGTAAATGCGGTAAAGGGTTGGTGGTAAAAGGGAGATGAATACAGCCGCGGCCCTGTCAGGTTCCCTTCCTTGCGTAATCCCAGGGGAGTTTTTGGTTCCTGCCGGATGCAGGGTTTACGGTTGAGCGTGATGACCTGGTGGTTGCAAAAATAATTGAATTTCAATGAATTAAACTGATACGAATGAAAACACAAAAGTCAAGGAGGGAATTTTTGAAAATTTCAGCTGCAGGAGCCATGGGAGCACTCCTGCTATCCCAATTTTCCTGTAGAAATAAGGGGGGAGGCAAGGTGGCATCCGCAGATCCGAGAAGCTTCGGGATAGGTCTTCAGCTTTATACCATCCGTGATGCGATGGATGCCGATGTTGCCGGTTCTCTGCAGCGGGTATCAGACATGGGATACAAATACCTGGAACTGGCAGGCTATGCCGACGGTACATTTTATGGTTATGAACCCGGGGAGTTCCGGAAGATGGTGGAAGACCTGGGAATGGAGATTCTGAGCAGCCACACGCAAGTAGAAGCACGGGGCATTACCCTCGAGAATGCAAAAAAAATGGCGGAAGACCATGCCAGACTGGGGGTTCAGTATTGTGTCCAGCCCTGGGTGGTTGAGGAGGCGCGCACAACCCTGGATAGCTACAGGAAAATGGCCGCAGACTGGAACCAGGTGGGTGCCATCATGAAAGAAAACGGTATCCGCTTCGGATACCATAATCACAATTTCGAGTTTGCCACTGTCGAGGGACAGATTCCTTATTTTGATGTCTTTATGGCGGATCTCGATCCGGCACTTGTCACCATGGAACTGGATATGTTCTGGGTCACTAAGGCAGGACGGAATCCTGTTGACATCATCCAACGCTATCCGGGCAGGTTTGAGTTGTTCCATCTGAAGGATATGTTCACCCGCGAAGAACCTTTTTTCACGACTGACGGAGTTACTGATTTTGCACCGGTAGGTGCCGGTTTGATCGACTTCAGAGCTATCCTTGCTGTCAAAGAGCTGGCTGGCATGAAATACATGATTGTAGAGCAGGACAGCACCCTTGACGGGAAACCCTTTGAAGCCATTGAGTCGAGCATATCCAACCTGGCGACGAAAATCCTCGTGTAACCCTGCGAAATCCTGTGCTCTTTTTCTGTTAGCCTGGAAGTTTGAAACCGGTGACACCCTGGCAGGCAGGGTAGGGTTCCGCAATCCGGCAGTTACCACACAGGGGGTCTTCCCCGGCTTCCTGGCAGCCGGTAAAAGATGCACCAGGAGGATTTTGGCAGCTCTGTAACAGTCTGAAATAGCCCCGTAGCAGACAGAAAGCTGGTGGCGCTGGACCTTTGAATCGTTTTAATAATGTATAATATAGTGTCTCAGGCGATGAAAAGAGGAATCATTTTACTTGTAGCTGTTTTAGTGGCTTTTTTTGCCCCAGCACAAAAAGGGGATTTTGAAAAGCTTTTCAACGGGAAAAATCTGGATGGGTGGATGATCCATGGAACGGAACAGTGGTTTGTTGAGCGGGGCCTCCTGGTTTGTGAAAGCGGGGCAGACAAGGCGTATGGTTACCTGTCCACTGTCAGGGATTTCGACAATTTCGAACTGAAGCTGAAATTTCGTCAGGCTGCCGATGGAAACAGCGGAGTGTTTTTCCGTTCATCCTTCGAAGGGACCAGAGTGTCGGGTTGGCAGGTGGAAGTAGCTCCGCCCGGAAAAGATACGGGAGGGATTTATGAGTCTTATGGCAGGGGCTGGCTGGTTACGATTCCGGAAGGAAAAGAGCATATTTTGAAAATGGGTAAGTGGAATGACCTTCGCATAAAGGTTGTCGGCAATCAGGTGACCACCTGGCTGAATGGCACCCTGATGGCAGACCTGGCCGACGAAAAGATAGGCAGGGGGAAGGGTGCGGTTGCCTTGCAGATTCACGACGGAGGGGGAATAAAAGTGTACTGGAGAGATATCAGGATCCGAATTTTATAACTGCTCAGGAGGTGATTGGTATCCCCGCAATACCCAATGGCTAACCTCAGGGCACCCTGATCTGAAGCCTGAAATTGCACTGCTGCAAAATAGGTTACCCCGGCTCTGCATCCGGGGATACCGGGGAAATGGCTAGCAGGTTCTGATACCCAATATTCCTGCCGAAGCGGTTGAAAAGTATGAACTTGTTAACAATCGGGCAGGGGGTACTTCCTGGTATTGGTATTTTCCGAGTCGTGCGAGCCGCTGGTTGTAGTCCTGGAACCCTGTCCGGGGCTGATAAAAAAAAGGAGGCTGTCTTTGCAGGACAGCCTCCGGGAACGGCAGGAATTACCGAATTGATTGATCTTTGCTTTTTCAGCCTGATAATTTATTCTTCCTGCCGGAAAATAACGGCCTGTTACAATAATTATTGCCAAATTATACTTTTTAGATGATATAATCGCAAGTTGACCTTTTTTTTTATCCACCAACGAAATTTTTTTACATACGGATGGGCGCGACCTCTCCAAACGCTCATTTTTGCAGATTTTACGTTTAAAACCGGCCTGAAAGTGAAATCAGCCAATCTCTTCCGGGAGCAGCAATTCCTGACGAATAGGGCCTGTACCGCCTGTTGAACAGATTCCCGGTACCAGCAGAAAGGTTCATATTCCGGAGAAGGGTAACTGAAGCCCTGAGATCGAGGATGAACCACCCCGGGGAGTATGGATTTCCGTTTTTGTCGGGAATATAAAGGTAGGGTTTGTCGCGTTCCTCCGAGGATAGTCGGTCGAAGGGAACGGCTCCATTGTAACGGGCCAGGATTTCCGCGAACCAGTTATTCCGCACAAACCTAACGGCTGAATGTCCGTATACCGGAGGGACATGGCGCATAGGAGTCCTGTCCGAATCGAAGCCCCGGATCAGGGTAAACGAATGGGTGACCTTCAGAAAAGTGGCCGGCAGGTATTCAAGTTCTGCAGTTCCCCCGTAAACATTGGCAAAACCGGTATTGACCAGGGCTTCCACCTTGCTCAGGATCCCATTATATAATACCGAATCCTGCCCATTAAAGGTGAAAGGCCGTCGTACCATGGCATTCTTCAAATGGGTATAGAATACTACCGTTTCCATTTTTAGTTTGTTTCCGAAGCGATTGAGGATCCTGGCTTCAAGATTTCGGGCATATTCCGGTTTTAAACCGGGATTGGGAACCACGACATTTCCGGGTGCAGAATCGAAGACCTTGGCCATGTCGTCCATGTTCGGGGCTCTGAATCCGGAGGACGCAAGCAGGTTAACCTGCCATAAGGGAGTGGGATGATACACCAGCCCTGCATTGCCATTGACAGCAAAACTTCTGTTATTGAACGATTCGAAAGGAAACTGATAAAGCCGGTAAGGGAAGTTGCCATCAGACCAGGTACAGGTAGAACGGATTCCTGCCTGAAAAAACAGGTCAGATGTCAGATTGTACCGGCTGCTTAAATAGCTTGCCACTGTCCTGTAAGTTGATTGGTCCGGGTAGCGTGGTACGATTTCCTGCCGGTGATCCGATAAAAGGTTTACCATCTGTCCATGGGAGCGGATGACGTTCATGGATGCTTCCAGCCCATAGGCCAGCGTTGCTTTTTTTTCGAGTTGCTTGCGGAAGTCCATGTTGAGTGTGTACACGTTCACTTTTTCCTTTCTACGGTAAAGCAGGGAATCGTTGAAGTTCCGATCATTGCGGCTCTCCCGGTACTGTTGCATGGCAATAATGAGGGTAATTCCGTCGGCAAGCGGGTGGTGAGAAGCATAATCGGCTGAAAGAGAGAATAGCGACCAGATTTGGGGACCATAATACCATTCTCCGTACCGGAGATGGTTGTTGCGGGTAACGATTAACCGGTCGTAGCGGGGAACCTCCGACATTCGCGAAAAAATAGCGCCGGCATTAAGGTCCAGCCGGTCGGAGGGTTTGAACCTGCCTTTCGACATGAGGTTGACCTGATGGTAACCCGAGTGGATTTGTCTCTCGGGAGTGGGATTAACGACGATGGAATCCCTGCCGGAGAAAGGTTTTCCGAACACATATTCTTTCCGGAGGTATTCTTCCGGGCCCTTTGTTCCCATTTTCAGATCACCGAAATCCTGCAGGGTGCCGTTAACCAGGAATCCCCAGCGGGAATTTCCGGTGCTGCCTCTCAGGTGGGCTGTTTTTTCCCTGCTGGCCGACGAGGTGCGAACCACAAAGAAGTTATCCCAAACCGGAAGAGAACCTGTACTGAGTCTCGGCTTGAGCGTGCTCATACTCAGCACTCCCCCCAGGGCATCACTGCCGTAAATGACTGTACCGGGCCCGGGAATCACTTCGATACTTTCCAGTGACCAGGTATCAACAGATACGATGTTTTGCAGGTTTCCACTCCGGAAGAGAGCGTTGTTCATCCTAATCCCGTCAACAACCAGCAGCAGTCTGTTGGCAGAAAAACCCCTCATCATGGGGCTGCCCCCTCCCTGCTGGCTTTTCTGTACAAACACCTCCGCACTCAAACCGGCAACTTCTGCCATAGTGGGCAGATGCTGCCGGGAAATCTCTTCCTGGCCAATCCGGTCGACCTTTTGGGGGATGTCGGCCCCTGATTGTTCGTAGCGGTTCACCGAAACAACGATTTCATGGAGTTTGAGGGGAGATTCGTCCAGTTTGACGGTCAACCCGGTTTCCCTGATCCGTTGTCTGGATGTCTTGTATACCTGATAAGAAGGGTGACGGAAAACCAGGGTGCTGGTCTCCGGAAACAGGTCCAGGATTACCCATCCTTCCGGATCACTCTGAACAGCCCTGTTTCCGGAGGTAACAACCACTCCCTCAATTGGTTTACCCGACAAGCGATCGACAATGGCAATCTGCTGGCCCAAAACTCTCCCTTCCGGAAAAACCATCACCAGAAAGAGAAAAAACAGGGTTCTCCTGTATGCTATGCGTGTTGTTGTTGTTTGCATCGGGACGGTTGCCCACCGGTCTTATGCCGGAAGCCGGATTATTGAATGTAAACCCAGAGGTAAATCTACAATAATTATTGAAAAGCCCGGTATAACAGAGGCTTTCCCGCAGGTAAAAAGCCTGGTATTCCTGCAACAGGAAGGGCTCCTCCGTAAAAAACCGGGGAGGTTGTTTCACCTCCAGGCATAAAAAATCCCGGGGCCTCTGCCCCGGGATCCAACTAAACCTAACTAAACCAAACTTATGAAAAAACAGCACTGGGCTGATGAAGTTCATTTTACTTAAAACGGCTAAATTTGAGAATTGTTTTCATGGCTTTGATTTTTTTTCTCAAAATTGGCAACAAGAGGTAATTTACAAATTTCGTGCCATAAAATTGTGACGGGAGGTCAAACGGGGGTTGACCGGGGATTTCTCGATGGGGCTCTGGAAGTCAGCTTTACCTGCGGGGGATGGTGTCCTGCCGGCCGGCAGGCTGAAGACGGGATGATTCCGCTTCAATATCCGGTCTCGGAACTCGATACGGGGGGCTATGCCGACAGGACCTACTGCAATGTCAGGGATTCTGATGGCACGTTGATCCTTACCGACAGGGAGCCTGCGGCAGGAACCCTGCTTACGTTGCAGATTGCAGTATCAATGGGTAAACCCTGCCAAACAGTCCGGATTGAACCCACCACCGTAGGATTCAAAGAGCAGGTCCGTCAGGTTGCAGACTGGATCACCAGAAACCGGATCAGAATCCTGCATTGTGCAGGCCCCAGAGCCAGTGAATGGAGCCAGGGGCACGCCTGGGCACACCAATTTGCTGTCTTGCTGATATCCATGATCCGGGAGCATCCTCCGTATTCTCCCGACAACAGCCGTCAGGGATCTGAAAATTAAATATATTTGACGCGATTTTTCCATGCCAAATCAGGAGGTCCATGAATAATTTCCGCAATTTCTGTATCATCGCCCATATCGATCATGGCAAAAGCACCCTTGCCGACCGGTTGCTTCAGATCACCCATACGATATCGGACAGAGATATGCACGACCAGGTTCTTGATAGTATGGACCTTGAGCAGGAGCGGGGTATTACCATAAAAAGCCATGCCATACAGATGGAATACGAACTGGATGGTCAGACCTACAGGCTAAACCTGATTGATACCCCGGGGCATGTGGATTTTTCGTACGAAGTCTCCCGTTCTATAGCGGCCTGCGAAGGAGCCCTGCTGATCATCGACGCAACGCAGGGAATCCAGGCACAGACTATTTCTAACTTATACCTGGCTTTGGAGAACGACCTGGAGATCATACCGGTGATGAATAAAATGGACATGGAAACGGCCATGCCCGATATCGTATCCGAACAGATTGTCGATCTCATTGGATGTGACCATGATGACATTATAGAAGCAAGCGGCAAGACCGGCATGGGGGTAGAACTGATTCTGCGGAGGATCATTGAAAGAATACCCCCTCCGAAAGGGGATCCGGATGCCCCGTTGCAGGCTCTGATTTTTGATTCGGTATTCAATACCTTCCGTGGTGTGATTGCCTATTTTAAAGTCATCAACGGCGAGATCAGGAAAGGGGACTATGTGAAATTTGTAGCCACGAAAAAAGAGTATCTGGCCGATGATGTGGGAGTGCTGAAACTGGGACTGGAATCGCGGGAGGTCCTCCGGGCCGGTGATGTGGGATATATTATCTCCGGCATCAAAGCAGCCCGGGAAGTCAAGGTCGGGGATACCATCACCCATGTTAAAAGACCGTGCGATGCAGCCATCGAGGGATTTGAGGAGGTGAAACCAATGGTATTTGCGGGGGTTTATCCCATCGATGCCGACGAATATGAGGATCTCCGGAATGCAATGGAGAAACTCCAGTTGAATGATGCTTCCCTGACTTTCGAACCGGAATCATCCATGGCTTTGGGTTTTGGATTCCGGTGCGGCTTCCTGGGCCTCCTCCACATGGAGATCATCCAGGAGAGACTGGAACGGGAATTCGACATGAATGTCATCACTACAGTACCGAACGTATCCTATCAAGTGGACCTGACAAGCGGTGAAACCGTCAGGGTGTACAATCCCTCGGGCATGCCGGCCCCCACCCTGATTGACAGCGTGGAAGAACCCTACATAAGAGCCAATATTATCACTGCTGCAGAATACATCGGATCGATCATGACCCTGTGCCTGGATAAACGGGGAAACCTGATTACCCAGAGCTACCTGACGTCTGAAAGGGTTGAACTGATTTTCGATATGCCGCTGGGTGAGATCGTGTTCGACTTTTATGACAAACTGAAGAGCATTTCCCGGGGATTTGCCTCCTTCGATTACCACATTCTGGATTACCGGCCAGCCCGGCTGGTGAGACTGGATATTCTGCTGAACGGCGAAATGGTGGATGCCCTTTCTACACTGATCCATTTCGACAATGCCTATGCGTTTGGCAGGAAGATGTGTGAGAAATTACAGGAACTGATTCCGAGGCAACAATTCGATGTAGCCATCCAGGCAGCCATCGGCGCTAAAATCATCGCACGCGAAACCGTAAAAGCTGTTCGAAAGGATGTTACTGCCAAATGCTACGGTGGTGATATCACCCGCAAACGGAAATTACTCGAAAAACAGAAAAAAGGAAAGAAAAGAATGAAGCAGATTGGCAATGTGGAAGTTCCTCAAAAAGCTTTTCTGGCTGTGCTGAAGATAGACTAAAAAAATGGGATCATGCTATCCTTATTCGTTGCTGATGCCTGGGAAAAGCCGGTTTGATAGCTGCACCAGACAGGAGAAACCAGAATGCTGCAGGCTTCCGTTCCCGGCTACATGATCAGTTTGTACCCTTTTCCGTGAACATTGATAATCTCCACTGAAGGTTCGTCCTTCAGGTGTTTTCTCAATTTGGTGATGTACACATCCATACTGCGGGCATTGAAATAGTTGTCATCAATCCAGATTGATTTAAGGGCAAAATTCCTTTCAAGCACCTTGTTGGTGTTCTGGCAAAGCAACCGGAGCAATTCCGCTTCCTTGGTAGTCAGTTTAACCACTTCTTCTTCCCTGGATAAGGTTTGTTTCCGGGCATCGAAGGTGTACCTGCCCAGTTTGTAGATCAGCTGCCCCATATTTTGTGATTCGGGAACTGCCCGGCGTAACACGGCTTCAATCCTGAATATCAGTTCCTCCATGCTGAAGGGTTTGGTGATGTAATCGTCAGCCCCGAGTTTGAATCCTTCGATGACATCGTCTTTCAGGTTTTTGGCAGTCAGAAAGAGAATCGGAATGTCGGCAGAAATCATCCTGATTTCCCGGGCCAGGGTAAATCCGTCTTTTTTGGGCATCATAATATCCAGTATGCAGATATCAAAATGTTCTTTTGTAAATCCTTTAAATGCCGCTTCCCCGTCAGGGTAGAGCACTGCTTCATACCCTTTGGCGATCAGGTATTCCTTTAGCAAAAGCCCAAGGTTTTCATCGTCCTCGGCTAACAGAAGCTTAATTTTTTGTTCCATGTTTACCATTATTATCGATTGGAAAGTAAATACTGAATCGCGTGCCTTTGTTAGGGCTGCTTTCCACAGTAATTTTGCCGTTATGGGCATCCACAATTTTCTTGACGTAACTCAATCCCAGCCCGAAGCCCTTCACGTTATGAATATTTCCGGTAGGGACCCTGAAAAATTTTTCAAAAATCTGGGACTGGTGTTCTTTGGGAATACCAATCCCTTTGTCTGCTACGGATAATACTACGGAATGATTCCTGGATTCGGTAGAGACACTGATATCCGGTGGGCCGGAACTGTATTTGACGGCATTGTCCAGCAAATTGAATACCACGTTTGTAATATGGACTTCATCCCCTTCCATCCTGTCGTCTGCTGCGTCCAGGACAACATGGATCGTGCCTTTGTTGTTTCTGACCCTTAGTTCAAAACTGGTGATAACGTTGCTGACCAGGTCGTTAAGTCCGAATTTCCGGAATTTGAGTTTTAGCCGTCCTTCATTAAATATGGCCGTTTGAAGAACCTTTTCAACCTGGTAACTTAACCGCTTGCTCTCCTGGCTGATCACCTGAGAGATGTTGGCAATGGTCTTGGGTGTGTTGAAAATAGATTCGTCCTGCAGCATCTGGCTGGCCAGCGAAATGGTTGAAATGGGCGTTTTAAGCTCGTGGGTCATGTTATTAATAAAATCGTTCTTGATTTGCGAGAGTTTTTTCTGCCTGAAAATGACCATGATCGTATAGGCGAAAATTGCAATCAGCAGACCGGTAAGAACGATAGTCGGAATTACCATGATCCCGGTTGACCGGAGCAGATAGCCCGATCGTTTGGGAAAATAAATCAGCAGATAATTGGGTTGAGGCTCATAAATGTCGTTGGGAAAGAGCACATGAGGGTACTCTTTTTTCCTTTTGAAAGCATCGTAATCGCTGCTCTGAAAGATAGTTTTTTCCTCACCCCTGTAAAAAGTTTTCACCGCAACACGGTAATCCAGGTTAATTCCGAGGATGTTTAACTCCCCATTGATCAGTTTCTGCAGCAATTCTGCATCGATTCTCTCCTCTATGGGGCGGTTGCGGAAAAAAAGCCTTTGGTACGATCGTACATTATCGCTGAGCCTTTTTTCAAGCATCTGCTGCTGGTGCAGGTTGTAATCCAGGAGTTTGTCAAAGGCAGAGGGAAAGTCCCCGGGTTTTCCGCGGGTTGTGGCTTCAAGCGAAGTGAGGGTGTCGGTAAGCTGAAAATCCTGTTCCTGGAGCACACTGGCCTGATTCGAAAAGCTGAAAGAGAGAGAAAAATCGGCATTTTGCAACCCTCTGGGGATGATGTTTGCAAAGGGAGGAGCAATCCTGTCTAACGATTCGGCGGAATTAACATTGGTCAGTTCCTCTTCCAGGAGTAACATCCTTTCATTTTCCTCCAATTTCCGTACCACCTGGGTTAACACATGCCTTACAGACTGGTCAAACTGCTCTTCCCTGATATCGGCAGCTTTTTTAATGCTGTTGGTCTGTACCAGGATTAATCCTGATAAAACCAATGCCATTATCAGAATCAAGGTAACCAGTCTCTTTTTGCTCATGGTGCAAATATACTTTTAAGAACCCTGATTCATAGATTCTTAACATTATTTAACCTCGTGAGCAAGGGACCCGGCGACCTGTTCAATGATCCGTGGATAATGGGTATACTCGAGTTGATGGATTTTAGCAGCGAGTGACGCGGGGGTGTCTGACGGTTCGACCCTGCAGGCAGTTTGGAAAATAATGGCTCCCTCATCGTATTTTTCGTTAACATAATGGATGGTGATGCCTGATTCTTTCTCTTTATTCCGGATCACAGCCTCATGTACCCGGTCGCCGTACATATTTTTACCTCCGTATCCGGGCAGAAGGGCAGGATGAATGTTGATAACCGGGAAGCTGTCGAGCAGATTCCCGGGAACGAGCCATAGAAATCCGGCCAGAACAATCAGGTCTATCTCCCTTTTGAATAAGGAATCCCGTACCCTGGGCGTTTGATAGAATTCCTCCCTGGTAAAGGTTATCGGTTCAATTCCTAGCCGGGCTGCCCTGATCAGGGCAAAGGCTCCGGGATTGTTTGAATAAAGGCAACGAACATTAATGTATTGATTATTAGCAAAGTACATTATAATATTCTCTGCATTGGTGCCCGATCCCGAAGCGAACAACGCCAATTGTATGCGTTTCATAATGATTGGTTTTTATGGGTCGAATGATTTGTTAAAATATTCAAATTGAAGTTATTACACAGTAATGACCCTTGGCGTCGAAACATTTTTTTTGAAATATTTGTTTGAATTATAGTTTGTAAATTTATTACTTTGCACCGAAATTTATTAACTGTTTTTTAATAACCTAAAATTTGAGCTATGTCTGATATTGCAGCAAAAGTAAAAGCAATCATCGTTGACAAATTGGGTGTCGATGAAAGTGAAGTAACCAACGAGGCATCATTTACCAATGACCTGGGAGCCGATTCATTGGATACCGTAGAACTGATCATGGAATTTGAGAAGGAATTTGATCTGGCCATTCCGGATGATCAGGCTGAAAAGATATCTACTGTAGGAGAAGCCATCAAACACATTGAGGAGGGAGTAAAAAACAAGTAATACCCGGGAATATTTCATGGAGTTGAAGCGGGTTGTAGTAACAGGTCTTGGGACTATATCACCAATAGGCAATTCAGTTGATATTTTCTGGGATAACCTTAAAAAGGGGGTTAGTGGTGCGGCCCCGGTCACGAAATTTAATTCGGAGCATCATAAAACCAGGTTTGCATGTGAGGTTCGGAATTTTGATCCAGGCGATTTTGGTATAGACCGGAAAGAAGCGCGGAAATTGGATCTGTATGCCCAGTATGCTCTTGCGTCCACCGAGCAGGCTGTCAGGGATGCCGGTATAGATCTCAGCCTTGTCGATAAAGAGCGGGCGGGTGTTATCTGGGGTTCCGGTATCGGGGGGCTCCAGACATTCTTCGAGGAAGTCATGGCATACAAACCTGAAAGGCCCCAGTTCTCGCCTTTTTTTATCCCTAAGATGATCGCCAACATAGCAGGGGGCCTGCTTTCGATTAAGTATGGATTCAGGGGGCCCTGTTATACGACGGTCTCTGCCTGTGCCTCTGCCTCCCATGCTATCATTGAAGCCTTCAACAAAATCCGTTTGGGGAAAGTAGATATCATGATCACCGGGGGATCGGAAGCAGGTGTAAATGAGGCTGCTATTGCAGGATTTAACTCTATGAGGGCGATCTCAACCCGGAATGATGATCCGGCCACTGCTTCCCGTCCCTTCGACAGGGACCGCGATGGTTTTGTCATGGGAGAAGGATCCGGGACACTTATTCTTGAAGAATATGATTTTGCGGTCAGGCGTGGCGCTAAAATCTATGCCGAAGTTCTCGGAGGAGGCATGTCATCCGATGCTTACCATATGACTGCTCCTGACCAGGATGGATACGGAGCCATGTTGGTCATGAAATGGGCTGTTGAGGATGCAGGGGTTAACCTTACCGATGTGGATTATATCAACGTGCACGGAACCTCCACCCCACTGGGTGATATCGCTGAAGCAAAAGCTATACTGGGTGTTTTCGGTGAGCATGCCTGCCGACTCAGCATCAGTGCCACCAAATCGATGACCGGACACCTGCTGGGCGCTGCCGGGGCCATTGAAGGAATTGCCACCATCCTTGCGCTCAGAGACGGAATCATCCCGCCGACCATCAACCATTTTAACAGCGATCCTGAGATAGACAACAACCTGGACTTCACGTTCAATGTTGCGAAAAAACGCGACATCAGGGTGGCCATCAGCAACACTTTCGGGTTTGGCGGGCACAACGCCACCGTGGTCTTCAAAAAATCAGAATAACCCGTGTTTTTTAAGATTACCCGTAGGATAAAACTCTTTAAGTCGCCGAAAAAGGAGTTTTATTTATTCCTGAAGAATCTGACCGGCTATTACCCCGAAAAGCTGGCTCTTTACAATGTTGCCTTCACCCACCGGTCAGCCTCCCGGGTCGATTCTCAGGGAACGGTGGTGAACAACGAAAGACTTGAATACCTGGGTGATGCCATCTTGGGAGCCGTTATTGCCGATTTTCTGTATAACCGGTTTCCCCAGGAACATGAGGGATTCCTCACAAAAATGAGGTCCAAACTGGTAAATAGGGCTATCCTCACCTCGCTTACCTATGAAATGGGGCTGAATGTTTTTATCGACTCCAACACCATGGGCCCCACAGACAAAAGTCATATTTTCGGGGACGTGCTTGAAGCACTGATTGGTGCGGTTTATCTGGACCACGGGTATCCTGCCGCCAAGTATTTCATTACGAAACGGATCTTATCCCGCCATGTCGATTTGCATGAGATGCAGACCCTCGATCTGAACTATAAAAGTACTTTAATCGAATGGGGCCAGAAAAATAAGCGGGATGTCAGATTTTCCACTGTTGAAGAACATCCCGACAACGGAAAGCCACCGCGGTTTTTGTCTTCTGTGATCGTAGACGGTGTACTTGCCGGAAAAGGACCCGGGGGATCCAAAAAAGAGTCCCAGCAAAATGCTGCAAAAGAATCCCTGAAGAAACTCAAAATCACTCTTCCGTGACGGATTTCATCCTGCGGATACTGCCCTTTTCAGCCAATATCTGATGGGTACTTAGGGGAAAAAGCATGGGATTACTTACACCGGTACAAACGGCAGGGATGCTGGTCCTGATTCATTTGCCATTACGGTTCAGGGATTCCAGTTGATGGACTGAAGGCAGGATGCAAGTGAATCTTTCATCGGGACGAAAAGGGGCATTTGCTCCTGGTGAACCGGGTCGGCAGGCGGTGATTCAACCTTCAACGGGTCGACGGGTGTTCCGTTTTTGAAAACCCTGAAATCGAGGTGGGGACCGGTAGACAAGCCGGTTGACCCGACAAAGCCCACCACCTGACCCTGGCTGACCCGGGAACCCTTACTGATTCCCTTGCCATATCCCGACAGGTGCATATACATGGTTGTGTAAGTGGTGTTGTGTTTGATTTTCAATAAATTACCACCTCCTCTCTGATAGGCTTTTTCTATAACCGTTCCATCGCCGATGGCAACCACCGGGGTTCCTTTTCGTGCTGCATAATCGACCCCAAAATGTGGCCGCCTGATTTTCAGAACGGGATGCAAACGGCTGCCGGAAAAATGAGAGCTGATTCTGGAAAATGAAAGGGGAGCTTTTAAGAATGCTTTGCGCAGGTTTTCTCCGCTCTGGTCGAAATAATGGAACAGGTTATCCTGGAAAAAACGGTAAGCAGAATAGACCTTACCCATATGTTCAAACTCGGCGGCATGGATAGGTCCTATACCGACCGATACGGTATCGACGAACTGCTCCTCGTACAAAACCCTGAAACGGTCGCCCTCCTGAATACCAAAGAAATCGATGGTCCAGGCATAAATATCCGAAAGCTCCAGGGCAAGTACAGGATTGAGATTCTGATCCTTCATGGTGTTCCAGAGACTTGCACTGATCACTCCGCTTGCGCTTCTCTGCTCTATCCTGACCTCTTTTCTGCCAGTGGAAATACATATGGAATCAGACAGGTTAAAAATGACATACTCCACCTGGTCCTTTTCGTAGACTAAATAGCAGGGCTTCGGCAAAGAGTCTAAACTCCGGAACAGGTAATAGTTATTGCCGCTCCTGATTTTTCTCAGGTCAAAAATCCCTTCGGAGCATCGGGTAAGCTGATCTACCAGTGTCATGCTGACCCCGAAGTCATTCAAAATATTTCCCAGATTCTGATTGGGCTCTACCTTTCCCTCGGTGATCAGGAAGGAGTCTACCGGAAATCCGAACAGCAATTCGGGTACGGGGATCTCTTCCAGTTGCCTTTTCGACAGCAAATTCAGGCCCAGCGAACCGGAAAAAATAAGAAAGGCAAGAAACAGGACCGCGAGGGTTCCAAACACGATTTCTGCCAGGTATTTCTTCATGGTTAAAGCTTTAATTTATCAAATCCTTGTCCGTAAACCCCCATGACACTGCCCATGGAAATAAAGGCATCGGGATCTATCTCCTTTATTTTTCTGAAGATGGCTCCGGTTTCCCTTTTGCGGACCACGGAAACGACCACTTTGACATTTTCTTTGGAGTACCATCCAATGCCGTCAATGATGGTGACTCCCCGGTATTTCTGAAGGTTGATGAAATCGGCAATCTCTTCGTATTTCCTGGAAAAAATGAACATCTGGGCTGACCGGTTGGCTCCGCTCAGAACGGCATCGAGGGCATAAGAAACAACAGCCATGGTAACATAGCCATACACCATTTTTTCGACAGAATGCAAGACCGGCAGGGAGGAGGCTATGATGATGACATCGCAGTACAAAATGATCCGGCCCGGGCTTATATTCCTGTATTTATTGATGATGGCAGCAATGATGTCGGTGCCTCCGGTGCTGCCTCCGCGCGAGAAAACAATCCCCAGTCCCACTCCTGCGATTCCTCCGCCCAGAACAGCCGATAAGAAGGTGTCGTTGACAATGGGCTCCCTGATAAATTGCTGGGACGAGGTGAGGACCAGGGCAATTACAAGAATGCTGTAAATGGTTTTGATGCCGAAATTTGCCCCGAGGGTTCGGATGGCAATCAACACCAGCACAGCGTTGATCAGCAGATAGGTTAAACCTACCGGAAAGCCGGTGGCAAAATAGATTACTGCCCCGATACCGCTGACCCCTCCCCCGGTAATCCGCTCGGGAATGAGAAATACAGTCCACGACAAGGCATACAGCAACTGCCCCAGCGTAATGATCAGGTAGTCCTCCACACGGGCCAGCAACTCTTTCCTTTTTGGATTCACAGTGTCTTTGGTCATGGAACGACAACATTGATGATTTTCCCGCGTACAATGATGATTTGCCGGAGGTTTTTCCCTTCCAGATACCGTGCGCTTTTTTCGTTTTCCAGAACGGCGTTCCGGATCTCCTCCTCCGTCAGGGTCATCGGTAACTCAAGTTTAAAACGCATTTTCCCGTTAAAAGAGACAGGATACAAAAAGCGCTCCTCGACGAGAAGATGGATGTCGGCCACCGGCCATGGTTCGTAGGCCAGAGAAGGGGTATGCCCGCAGAGCGACCAGAGTTCTTCTCCCAGGTGGGGTGCAAACGGCGATAAGATTTTCGTGAATATTCCGGCTGTTTCGTGGGTTACCCTACCTTTTTTCATGACAAAGTTGTTGAAAACCATCAGGGCGGAAATTGCGGTGTTGAATTTCAGGTTTTCGATATCGGAGGTCACTTTTGCGATGGTTTGGTGGAGGAGTTTCACGGTTTCCGGATCTTCAGGGCCGGTGGCGATGGTTCCCGGATCGGTAAAAAACCGGTAAACCCGGTTCAGGAAGTTGAACACTCCTTTCACTCCGTTTTCAGCCCATGGTTTCCGTTCGTCGAGGGGCCCCATAAACATTTCATACAGGCGCAATGAATCAGCCCCGTATTGTCTGACCACGTCATCCGGGTTGACGACGTTTTTCAGGGATTTTGACATCTTTGCCACGATCTGTTGCAATTCTTCTCCTGTTTCACGATGGATGAAGAGGCCATCGCGATCTTCGACCAGGTCGGAACTGACCTTGGCGCCTGTCCGCGTTTCATAGGCAAAGGCAAGGATCATCCCCTGGTTGAAGAGTTTTGAAAAAGGTTCTTCGTGCGAAACGATGCCCAGGTCGAACAATACCTTATGCCAGAAACGGCTGTAGAGGAGGTGGAGTACGGCATGTTCTGCACCGCCGATATACAAATCCACGGGCATCCAGTATTTTTCCAGTGCCGGGTCAAAAATCCTTTCCTTGTTGCCGGGGTCGGTAAAACGCAGGTAATACCAGCAGGATCCAGCCCACTGGGGCATTGTGTTGGTTTCACGCCGTCCCTTGCGTCCTCCCTCTCCGGTGACACGGAGCCACTCCGGGGCATTGGCCAGGGGAGATTCACCGCCCTCACCCGGTTCATATTTTTCGAGTTCCGGCAGCCTGACGGGGAGGTCCGTGTCGATGGTGATCTCTCCGTCTTCCCAGTGAATCACCGGGAAAGGCTCACCCCAATAGCGTTGCCTGCTAAACAGCCAGTCACGGATTTTAAAGTTTACAGTGGCTTTTCCGATGCCGGTGTCGGTTAACCAGCGGATCATGGCTTCGATTCCATTTTCCTTGCTCATCCCGTTGATGGAAATTCTTTTTTCCGGGTTATCTGAGCGGATATAATTCCCGTCGCCGGTCCAGCAGGCTTTTCCTGCAAGCACTTTCTCCCGGGTCGGAGGATCGGCATCGGCAGGGTCCAGAATACAGATGACGGGGATGTTAAATTTTCGGGCAAATTCAAAATCGCGGGTGTCATGAGCGGGTACTGCCATGATAGCACCGGTGCCGTAACCCATCAGGACATAATCGGCTATCCAAACCGGAATCGGCTGTCCGGTGACAGGATTGACAGCATAGCGTCCTGTGAAGATCCCTGTTTTTTCCTTGGAAAGTTCTGTCCGGTCCAGGTCTGATTTGAGGGAGGCAGCGTGGATATAGTCCGTTACCTTGTTCTGATACTCCGGTGTGGCGAGTTGTCCGACCAGCGGATGCTCGGGCGATACCACCATGTAAGTAGCTCCGAAAAGAGTATCGGGACGGGTGGTGTATACTTTCAGAACCTCTTCAGATCCCAGGATGCAAAAATTGATTTCCGCTCCCGAGGATTTTCCGATCCAGTTCCTTTGCATATCTTTCACACCCTCCGGCCAATCCAGAATATCCAAGCCGCTGAGCAGTCTTTCGGCATACAGGGGTATCCTCATGAGCCACTGCTTCAGGTTCTTGCGGATAACCTGATGCCCGCATTTTTCATGCGATCCGTCGGTAAGGACTTCTTCATTGGCGCAAACTGTGCGGCACGATTGGCACCACCAAACCTGAGCATCGCCGTAGTATGCGAGTCTCCGCTCTGAAATATAGTGGTCGACTGCCTCCCTGCCTCCGGCTTGCACTTCAGAAGGTACGCGAAGTTCAGCTATCGGCCGGCCTTTTTTTAACTCCTGATCGTACCAGGTATTGTATAACCGGATAAAAATCCACTGAGTCCACTTGAAATAATCCGGGTCGGTCGTGTTTATTTCCCGGTCCCAGTCGTAACTGAGCCCGAGGGATTGAATCTGTCTGCGGAATGTGTTGCAATTTTCAAGGGTCGTGACGGCAGGATGGGTCCCGGTTTGCATGGCATACTGTTCGGCCGGCAAACCAAAGGCATCCCATCCCATTGGGTGCAAAACGTTAAAACCCTTCATCCGCTTGTAACGACTGATAATATCGGTTGCGGTATATCCTTCGGGATGCCCCACATGGAGGCCTGCGCCTGAAGGATAGGGAAACATATCCAAAATATAATATTTGGGCCTGGAAAAATCATTTTCCGTTTTAAAGGTGTTGTTGTTCTTCCAATAGTGCTGCCATTTTGGCTCGATGTCCCGAAAATTGTATTCCATGGCGGTTTCTGGTTTTCCTTCTGAAAAGCCGCAAAGTTAAAAAATAAAAGAGGCTGTTTCCATACCCGGAACAGCCTCTCCTGAATTTAAAAGATCTATTTCTTTAATAGGTAACAATGGGGGGCAGGTTCTTGGCCTGGTCGACGAACTTAACGACCTGCTTAAGTGCCGGCACGGCCCGGGTAATTTTCTTTTCTGCCTGAACTTCAACCAGTTTGGCATGAAGGTTATCTGCATTTCTGTTTCTCAGTTCTTTTACCGTATCTACTCCGGCAGCCTTCAGGAGTTCGGAATACTGGGGGCCAATGCCCTTGATTCTGAAAAGGTCGGCCATGTTGACCCAATCCAATACTTTGCCTTCATCAATTCCCGATGTTTCGGCAATATTTTTCCTTCCGGTACGGGTTGCCCCTTTATCCAGGAGGTTTTCAACAGTAACAACGCCGGCTTTGGAGAGTTTGTCTGCAAAAACCGGTCCGATTCCTTCAATTTCAACAATTTTTTTTGCCATAATTCTTCAATTTAAATGTATGTTTATCAAGACATTACACAATTCAGTGCAGGTCTGGTTTTCATTATCCGAATATAAGAATAATTACGCACATTCTAATACCTGATTTTATCATCTTTTGATTTCCAAAGGCGGAATAGTTCAACCGCCTCTTTAGCCGGGGTGTAGGTTGTAGTGATGCTTCTTTGGGCGGAGGGCCGTGCCAGTTCGTCGTAAATGAAGGAATCGTCAAACCCGGCATCTGCGGCATCCTCGCGTGTGGAGGCATAATAGAGATTTTTGGGGCGTGCCCAATAAATGGCTCCCATGCACATCGGACAGGGTTCGCACGTGGAGTATAGGTCGCAATCTGTCAGCTGGAAACTGCCCAGATACCGGCAGGCATTCCTGATGGCCACGATTTCGGCGTGTGCCGTAGGATCATTGACGGAAGTGACCGTGTTATACCCTTCCCCGATGATGACCCCTTCCCTGACTACAACGGCACCAAAAGGCCCGCCCAGGTTATTTCTGACAGCATGGGCAGCCAAATCTGCGGCTTTCCGCATGAAATGCTTCCTTACGTTTTCCGGTTTGTCCATGGTTCTCTTGCTGAGGGTAAATATAATGAATTCAGACGGAACTGAATTCTGTTTTGACAAATTGGTTATTTTTGTCTGAATAACCACAAGCCGGAATTATGGAAACCATGGATAAATTTATCAGTGCCGTTCAAACGAGTTATACGTTCAAGGGCGATTCGCTTCTTCTGGGATCGGCCATTCTGGGAGACGACCAGGAGACCGGTTGTCAGGTAAAGGTGCCCTTAAAAACGCTGAATCAGCATGGGCTCATTGCGGGAGCCACCGGTACCGGAAAGACCAAAACCCTTCAGGTGATTGCAGAGAGCCTATCACAGGCAGGAATTCCCGTACTTCTGATGGATGTTAAGGGAGACCTGAGCGGCATTGCCGTCCCGGGAACCATGAATCCCGTTATTGAAAAACGGTCCCGGACTGTAGGTATCGACTGGCAACCTGCCGGGTATCCGGCTGAGCTGTTGACCATTTCGAATGAACCGGGGGTGAGGCTGAAAGCTACTGTATCGGAATTCGGACCTGTTTTGCTGGGTAAAATATTAGACCTTAACGAAAACCAAACCGGAATCCTGGCGATGGTCTTCAAATATTGTGATGACAGGGGGTTGCCCCTCCTGGACCTTGAGGACCTGAAAACGGTACTTAAGTTTATTCAGAAGGAAGGCAAGGAAGAGTTCCAGCGGGATTATGGTTTTTTCATGTCTGCTTCAGCAGGGACAATCATGCGCGGCATTACAAGCCTCGAACAGCAGGGTGCTGGCCGGTTTTTCGGGGAGCCTTCGTTCGAAATTGAGGATCTGTTGCGTACCTCCAGGGATGGCCGGGGCATTATTAACATTTTCAGGGTTACCGACATACAGAGCAGTACCGCAATGTTCAGTACCTTCATGCTTTGTCTTCTGGCTGAGATATTCCAGAAATTTCCTGAAAAAGGGGATGTGAAGAGACCGGAACTGGTCCTCTTTTTTGATGAAGCTCATTTGGTATTCAGGAATGCCACCAAGACGCTAATGGATCAGTTTGAGGTGACCATCAAGCTGATCCGTTCGAAAGGGGTAGGCATCGTACTGGTTACCCAATCGCCCGATGACATTCCTGCTGAAGTACTGGGTCAGCTGGGGCTGAAAATCCAGCATTCTCTGCGGGCTTTCACTGCCAAAGATCGCAAAGCCATCAAAACAGCGTCAGAAAATTATCCTCTCTCCGAGTTTTATGCGGCTGACGAACTGATCACAAGGATGGGAACCGGAGAGGCTATGGTAACCGCTCTGGATGAAAAGGGCAGACCTACAGAACTCGTTCATACCCTTATCAGACCTCCCTATTCCAGGATGGATGTTCTCACCGATGCGGAAATTCGCGAGCTGATCGATCATTCAGCCTTACTTACAAAATACAACAGGGATATAGACCGTGACAGTGCCCATGAGATGCTGATGGAAAAAATGGAGCAGCTCGAGGCCCGGGATATGAGAGAAAAAGCCGGTAAATATTCCGGGTCAGGGAGGACGTCGAGGAAGGTGTCGACCTTTGAAAAGATAATGAAGAGCTCGGTAACCAGGACGGTAGCCCGTGAAATAACACGTGGTTTGCTAGGAGTGTTGAGAATGAGAAGCCGTTGAAAGGCTCCGACGTGAAAGTGAAAAAACCCGGTTGCTTACGGTTCGCTGATCAGAAGTTTCAGGGTTTTGGTGGCTTGATTTCCGGCTGAAATCTTTAACAGGTAGATCCCCCGGGGAATGGTACCGGTAAATATCTGCACCCGGTTTATGGGGGTATCCATCTTTTTTACCAGGACCTCCACCCCGGCAATATTAAGAATCCGGATTTCCTGAATAGCCCACGTGTTGGTCTCCACTGTGAACCGCTTATTGACCACGGGATTGGGGAAAACTTTCACATCAAAGGCGGTGACCGGGTTTTCAACCCCCGGCGCGACGGTCATGTCCACCCTGCTGCTGACTGCCTTGCCTGGCCATGTTAACAGCATGAATATCCAAAGTACCGATGCGAAAAGTTTATTCATTATTTATGATTTCCCGTAAAAACACAAATATAATACCATTTATTATTTATCTGCTGTTTTTTTTAAAAATTCTACAGCCTGAGCCAGATCTTCAGGGGTATCGATTCCAAATCCAGAATGTTCCGTTTCAACGACCCGGATGGAGTACCCATTTTCGAGCCACCGGAGTTGCTCGAGCGATTCTGCCGATTCCAGGGTTCCCACCGGCAAGCGGGTGATTTCCTGGAGTACCTCCTTGCGGAAGGCGTAAATTCCGACATGTGCGAGGAATGGGTGACGACTTAACCATTCATGGGTAGCAGCTCCCCGGATATAGGGAACAACCGATCGGCTGAAATAGAGGGCATAACCCTCCTTGCTGATGACCACTTTGGGTTTGTTCGGGTTTTCCAGTTCAGAAAAGCTGTCGATTTTCCTGGCCAGCGTTGCAATTTTCACTTCAGGTGTGAAGCATCCGGTAAGGGTGGTAATCTGCGAGGGTTTGATGAAGGGTTCATCTCCCTGGATGTTCACGACAACATCAAAATCAAGTTTGTCTTCCAGGAGGGAGGCGGCTTCAGCACACCGGTCTGTGCCGCTTTGATGGTCTGCGGAAGTCAGAACGACTTTGCCCCCTGAATTTTCAACCACCTGTGCAATCCCGGGATGGTCTGTGGCTACCCAAACTTCATCCAGTACTTCGGAAGCCCGTTCAACAACCCACAGGATCATGGGTTTCCCCAAAATCAGAGCAAGCGGTTTGCCCGGGAATCGTGTGGACTGAAACCGGGCCGGAATAATTCCCAGAAATTTCACCCGTAAATATTTAAGTTAATATTATGATATTCAATTATATACTGCTTAACGATTTATTCTGCTTTTCATACCTGTGGAGCTCGCCTGCCTACTGCCCGTCTGCCATGCCTACCGGCGGGGGTTGAATTTACGAGGCCTTTTGTCCCGCCTCAGTCGGGATGCTCGTTTCATACGTAAGGGCCAAAATACAGTTAATTCCTTTTCTATAGATTTAAGAAGGCCAAAAAAATGTAAATTTGCACACTTTCAGAAACAGACACATGGACGTTCAGGGGATCAAACAGCGTTTCGGGATTATCGGCAACTCACCGGACCTGAGCAGGGCCATAGAAGTGGCGGTACAGGTGGCACCTACCGACCTTTCGGTATTGATTACCGGGGAGAGCGGAACCGGAAAGGAGATCTTCCCGCAGATTATCCATCATCATTCCACCAGGAAACACGGAAGGTATATTGCTGTAAACTGCGGGGCGATTCCGGAAGGAACCATCGATTCGGAACTCTTTGGGCATGAAAAGGGCTCTTTTACCGGTGCCTTATCCGACAGGAAAGGCTATTTCGAGGAAGCCGACGGAGGGACTATTTTCCTGGATGAAATCGGCGAGTTGCCTTTATCTACCCAGGTCAGACTGCTGAGAGTTCTGGAGAGCGGTGAGTTTATCAAAGTGGGCTCCTCAAAGGTCCTGAAAACCAATGTCAGGGTTATTGCTGCCACCAATATGGTGTTATCCTCTGCCATAGACGCCGGCAAATTCCGGGAGGATTTGTATTACCGGCTAAATACCGTTCCCATCATTATCCAGCCTTTGAGAAACCGTTCTGACGATATATTGTTGTTATTCAGAAAGTTTGCATCCGATTTTGCCGAAAAATACCGGATGCCTTCCATTCGGCTGGAAGAGGATGCCAAAGCGGTTCTGTTACATTACCATTGGCCGGGAAATGTCAGGCAATTGAAAAATATTACGGAACAGATCTCCATCATCGAGCAAAAAAGAGATATTTCAGCCTCCGTATTACAGAATTATTTGCCGGAACCAGCGAGGAGCAATCTTCCGGTTTTGATGGGCAGTCCCCAGGAGAAATTCTTTTCCAGTGAACGGGAAATCCTGTATCAGGTTTTGTTTGATATGAAAAAGGATATGAACGACCTGAAAAAACTGGTCCTGGATATTCTGCACGAAAGGGATGGCGGAGCTTTGTCGGAAGATCATGCCCAGATTATCCGGAAATTGGTCCATCCCGAAGCGGAAGTTATTCCAGGAAAAAACATCTCCAGACCCTTTCAGTCTGCTCCCTTCGAAAAAGAGGACATCCTTGATACGGAAGAGTATGTGGAGGAATCGCTGTCGTTGGAAGAAAAAGAAATCGAACTGATCAGAAAAGCGCTTGAGAAACACGGGGGGAAAAGAAAATTTGCGGCACAGGAATTGGGTATCTCTGAAAGAACCCTGTACCGGAAAATCAAGGAATATCAAATCAACGAGTAACTCATGAAACGGTCAATCCGTCACTTCCTTTTATTGGGGGTTCTTATGGCCGTCACAGGCGGTACCGGTACATCCTGCAAGATGTCATACAGTTTCACGGGAGCCAATATTTCGGCTGATGTAAAGACATTTTCTGTCGATTATTTCCCCAACAGGGCCCGGTTGGTCAATCCTACCCTGAGTACCGATTTTACTGAAAAACTGAAGGAGAAGCTTCGCAAGCAGACTTCACTGAAAGAGGAAATTGAAAATGGTGATCTGCTCTTTGAAGGCCAGATTACCGGTTACGAAGTCAGGCCTATGGCGATTCAGAAAGAGGATCTGGCAGCTCAAAACAGGCTTACCGTTACGATACGGTTGAAATATACCAACAACCGGAATCACGAACAGGATTTTGACCGCTCTTTTTCAGCCTTTGAGGATTTTTCCAGTTCGCTGAGCCTTAATGACGTGGAAAGTACTATTGTTCCGGATATTCTGGACAAACTGATGGATGATATTTTTAATGCAACCATAGCCAATTGGTAGATGAGTGTTTCTGAAATTCTCCGGTATCTGAAAACTCCTTCTTTGCTGAATGACTCTACACTGGAGGAATTGGCCCAACTTACGGGGAAGTATCCCTGGTTCCAGCCAGGCTGGTTTCTTTACCTTAAAAACCTGAAAGTGCTTGGCCATCCCGGATTTGATGCATGTCTGGAAGAAAATGCCTTCCGGATTACCGACCGTAAGGAATTGAAGCGGTTTCTTATGAGGCTCGAAAATGACCCGGCCACCGACAAGTTTCTTGACAACCCTTCACTCCGGGAATATACGGAAAGTCTGCCTTCCGGCGGGGATGATTCCCGACAGGGAGAGCAGCTGAAGCGGATTGAGGATTTTCTTTCGAGCGGGACTACCCTGAAACCAGCCTCAGCCGGCGAAACGGCGGCTGTCAACCTGGGTCTTGAAGAAAAGGCCCTGACCGAATCGGAAGAGATGATCACCGAAACCCTGGCCTCTATCCTGGTGTCGCAGGGTAATTTTGAAAAAGCAATCCGGGCTTACGAATATTTGTGTTTGAAATTTCCGGATAAAAGTATTTACTTTGCAGCCCGCATGAAAGAAGTCAGGAACAGGATGAATTTATAATATTTGGGATAATGTATACTCTGATTACGGTTTTGATATTTATTGTCTGCATTTTACTGGTATTGATCGTACTGGTGCAGAACTCCAAAGGGGGTGGACTGGCAAGTAATTTTCAGGCATCCACCCAGGTAAGTGGGGTCAGAAAGACTGCCGATTTTCTGGAAAAGACCACCTGGGCACTTGCCGGTGGGTTGTTGATTCTGGCTATCATGGGGTCTGCCTTTATTCCCCGGGGGGAACAAGGCAGCGACCGTTCCATGGTTCAGGAGCAAATCCAGAACATTGCTGATCCCAATCAGGTTCCGGTTTTTCCAACCACGGCTCCCGAAGACTCCTTGTAAACAGGATTAAATAATCTTATTCTCTTTCCGGTCAGGTAAGAAAGTGGCTGACTGGTACGGGTTTGGTCCCGGGTTTGAGGATATGCCCTGAATTTGTGGGTTTTGTGGTCTTCTGATTTCTTTTCTTCCTTGTTGCCGTTCCTTTGCCCCGGTCAGACTGGCCGGTATCCCTGTAGTCATGCTTTATTACAGGAGAAAACTTCAGACTTGTCCGTTTATGTCACATTGGCAGGTTAAGTGACACAAACAGTATCTGTTTGTAATTCAAGGTTTTAAAACCGTAAATATCATTTTTTGAATTCTCAGTCTGAAAAAATGGCAAGGAAAAGAGGGAAGTTTGGACTTCAGAAAGGTTGGCACACAATGTGTTTATCCGGGAATGTCAAAAAAAACGAATGTCTAACTATAAAAAGAAATCAAAATGGCAGAATTAAAAGGCAGAGTACTTGCGGGTAAAATTTTGGTAATTCCCCAGGAAGCCGAGACTAAAACAGCAAGCGGCATCATCATTCCCGATTCAGCAAAAGAAAAACCGCAGGTGGGCACTGTTGTGCTGATTGGCGGCCCCAAGAAGGATGAACCCATGGAACTGAAGGTGGGCGACACCGTATTTTACGGTAAGTATTCCGGCACCACCCTGACCATCGACGGGGTAGATTACCTGCTGATGTCACAGAGCGACGTCTTGTATATACAGTAAGGTTTATTATGTAAACACTTTAAAAATTGAAATACAATGGCAAAAGAGATTAAAAACAACATTGAAGCGAGGGATTTGTTGAAGAAAGGGGTGGACCGGCTTGCCGATACGGTGAAAGTCACGCTGGGTCCGAAAGGCCGTAATGTGGTCATTGAAAAGAAATTCGGCGCTCCCATGATTACCAAGGACGGGGTTACAGTCGCTAAAGAAATAGAACTTAACGATCCGTATGAGAACGTGGGTGCACAAATGGTTAAGGAAGTGGCTTCCAAAACCGGTGATGATGCCGGGGATGGCACAACGACAGCAACGGTCCTGGCACAGTCTATTATTTCCGTGGGATTAAAAAATGTGGCTGCCGGAGCTAACCCGATGGACCTGAAACGCGGGATTGACAAAGCGGTGCTGAAAGTGGTTGAAAGCTTGAAAAACCAGGCCCAGAATGTGGGGGACGACTATGCCAAAATAGAATCGGTAGCGAAGGTTTCTGCCAATAACGATGAAACCATCGGAAAACTGATTGCCGATGCCATGAAAAAGGTTCACAAGGAAGGGGTTATCACCATCGAGGAATCAAAAGGCACCGAAACGTATGTGGATGTGGTGGAAGGTATGCAGTTTGACCGCGGATATATTTCCCCGTATTTTGTCACCGACGCTGAAAAAATGGCAGCAGAACTGGAAAATCCCTATATTTTGATCCATGATAAAAAGATCAGCAGTATGAAGGATCTGCTTCCGGTTCTGGAGCAGAGTGCTCAGAGCGGGCGTCCTTTGCTGATCATTGCTGAAGATGTTGACGGTGAGGCACTGGCCACACTGGTAGTCAACCGTTTGCGCGGAGCTCTCAAGGTCGCTGCCGTCAAGGCTCCCGGCTTCGGCGACAGACGCAAAGAGATGCTTGAAGATATCGCTGTTCTCACCGGAGGAAATGTGATTACCGAGGAAAAAGGCATGAAACTGGAACAGACTACCCTTGACATGCTGGGCAGAGCCGAAAAAGTCAGCATCGACAAAGAGAATACCACCATCGTAGATGGTCGTGGGGATTCCAAAATGATCTCTGCCCGCGTGGGAATGATCAAAAAGCAGATCGAACTGACCACTTCGGATTATGACCGGGAAAAACTTCAGGAACGTCTGGCCAAACTGGCGGGGGGCGTGGCAGTCATCTATGTGGGTGCTGCTTCTGAAATGGAAATGAAGGAAAAGAAAGCGCGTGTCCACGATGCACTGAGCGCCACCAGAGCAGCGGTCGAAGAAGGAATCGTTCCGGGTGGGGGTGTGGCTTACCTGCGTGCCATCGACTCTCTTGAAGGAATCAAAACGGAGAACGACGACGAACAAACCGGCATTGATATCATCAAGCGCGCTATAGAGGAACCTCTCCGGCAGATTGTTGCCAACGCCGGAAAAGAGGGGGCCGTGGTTGTCCAGAAAGTCCGCGAAGGCAAAAACGATTTCGGCTATAACGTGCGGTTGGGAGAATACCAAAACCTTTATGAAGGTGGCGTTATCGATCCTGCCAAGGTCACCCGCATCGCCCTGGAAAATGCTGCTTCCATTGCAGGAATGATGCTGACCACCGAAGCCGTTATTACTGAAATCAAAGAAGATAAACCAGCCATGCCTAACCCGGGAATGGGAGGTGGCATGGGAGGTATGATGTGATAACCCATCCATCAGGAACCCATTGATGAAAGCCCTTTTCCGACAGGAAAAGGGCTTTCATCATTTTTCGGCATGACCAGGCAAAATTCTTGCCCATGCCAACTTCCGAAATCCTGATGTTTGTCAGAAAGTGTTATCTAACATCTAATGGAAAAATACAAATTACAGTTATTCAAAAGTTTACAAAACTGCAAATTCAGGATGACTGCCATGCTATTCCAAATATCTGATGTACTTTTGTGTGGTAATTTATTTAATCTACAGGTATGAAAACTGAAATAATCGAATTCATGGAACGCCTGAAACTGAAAACTCCCGGCGAGAAAGAGTTTCATCAGGCTGTCCAGGAGGTTGCCGAATCGGTATGGGATTTTTACAGTAAAAATCCGGTTTATCAGAAAAATAAGATTCTGGAACGCATGTGCGAACCCGAACGGGTCATCATCTTCCGGGTACCCTGGGTCGACGACCGGGGCGAAGTACAGATCAACCGGGGATACCGGGTAGAATTTAACTCTGCCATAGGGCCTTACAAAGGAGGTATCCGGTTTCACAGTACGGTAACGCTGAGTATCTTAAAGTTTCTGGGTTTTGAACAAACGTTTAAAAATAGTCTCACTACCCTGCCCATGGGCGGAGGCAAAGGCGGTTCTGACTTCAGCGCAAAAGGAAAGTCAGATGGCGAGATCATGCGCTTTTGCCAGTCTTTTATGTCTGAATTGTTCCGTCATATAGGTCCGGATACGGATGTTCCGGCAGGTGATATCGGTGTTGGCGGCCGCGAGATAGGTTATATGTTCGGACAATATAAGCGGCTCAGGAACGAGTTTACGGGTGTTTTCACCGGTAAGGGCATTGGTTGGGGAGGCAGCCTGATCAGACCGGAAGCCACAGGTTTCGGAGCGGTTTACTTTGTGAACCATATGTTGAAAAGGTTGGGCAAAGTGGTGGCAGGCCATACTTTTGCCATCTCCGGTTTTGGGAATGTCGCCTGGGGCGCTGTGTTGAAAATCAACGAGCTGGGAGGAAAGGTGATTACCATATCGGGACCTGATGGTTACGTCTATGACCCGGAAGGGGTATCGGATGAAAAAGTTGATTATCTGTTGGAATTACGGTCAAGTAATCAGGACATTGTGGAGCCCTATGCCAGGGAATTCGGGGTTCAGTTCATTGCCGGGCGCAGACCTTGGGAGGTGAAAACCGACATCGCCATTCCCTGTGCCACGCAAAACGAACTTAACCTGGAAGACGCTGTTGCCCTGGTGAAAAATGGTTGTTTCCTGGTTGCCGAGGCCTCCAACATGGGGTGCACCGCTGAAGCCGCAGAGTACCTCAATGCGCACATTGACTTTGCTCCCGGGAAAGCCGTCAATGCCGGAGGTGTGGCTGTTTCCGGACTGGAAATGACCCAGAACAGCATGCGACTGAACTGGACACGCGATGAGGTGAACCAGCGGTTGCAGGTCATCATGCAGGATATTCACGATACCTGTGTGAAATATGGTCAGACAGGTTCCAAAGTAGACTATATCAAGGGGGCCAACATCGGCGGATTTGTAAAGGTCGCCGAGGCTATGCTGGCGCAAGGCATTGTTTGATCTATGCCCGACTTGTTTCCTTTTACTTCCCGGCAGGTTTGAAGATGATTCCGCTTCTTCAAACCTGCCGGAATCAGGAATGGAGACGGCCTCGGGTCCTGCCCGGTTGTGAACCGCCACACACCGGATTCCGGCGGTCATTCGAAAAAGGATGCGAACCCGGGTTTGCCGGGCTGTTTTTGATGTTATAAATCCGGAAATCAACGGTCACTCATGTTGGTCGATACGCATGCCCATATTTACACAGACGATTATGCAGATGACCGGGATCAGGTGATCGCACGTGCTTTGGAGAACGGGGTAGGAAAGATCCTGCTGCCAAATATCGATGCTTCCTCGGCACACCAGGTAATGGATACCGTACGTGCCTATCCGGGGGTTTGTTTCCCCATGATGGGGCTCCATCCTACGTCGGTGACCCCGGATTACAAGAAGGAACTCGACAGAATCCATGACTGGTTTGAACGCGTGGTTTTCTGCGGTGTTGGTGAGACGGGAATCGATCTGTATTGGGACCGTTCCTTTCTGGTTCAGCAGGAGGATGTATTCAGGGAGCATCTCAGGATAGCCCGCAGGTTGAAACTTCCCGTCGTCATTCATGTGCGCGACTCGTTTCCGGAGGTGTTTGCCATCCTGGAAAAGGAACAGGACGGTACCCTAACAGGGATATTCCATTGTTTTTCAGGAACTGCCGCAGAAGCGGAAAAAATCATGAATGCCGGTTTTTTCCTCGGAATCGGGGGGGTGGTAACCTATAAATCGAGTACCCTGCCCGGGGTGCTGCAAACGGTTCCTTTGGAGTATCTGGTACTCGAGACCGATGCACCATGGCTGACCCCTGTCCCCTTCCGGGGAAAGCGGAATGAGAGCAGTTTTCTGCCCTATGTTGCTGATAAGCTGGCCTTTTTGTATCATTGTACACCACAGGAGGTGGCCCGGATTACCACCGCCAATGCCAGGAAAATCTTTACTATCGATTGATAATGAAGGAAATAGGATCGCTCAGAAACAATGATCCACGCCGGTCCGGGGGAACGGTCCTCTGCTGGCAGGCTTTGCAGGAACTCTATGATCTTTTCAATTGGACGGGGCCAAGTGACATTCCTTATTTTCTCAGAATTTGCCGTTTCGCCCGGTAAGATTACTTTTGCCAACCAATAGATTCTAATGATGCATCAGACTTCAAACCGGATTGCTTCCGTACTCATCATATACACCGGAGGGACCATCGGAATGGCCCAGCATCCGGTTACCGGCACCCTGGCCCCGGTTAAGTTTGACCAGATTCTGGATGAAGTTCCGGAGTTGAACAAATTCGGATACCGTATACGGTCGGTGGCCTTTAACCCTCCGATCGACTCGTCGAATGTGACGCCCGAAATCTGGGAAAAAATCGCCACCACCATTCAGCGGAATTATTCGCAGTATGACGGATTTGTGATCCTTCACGGCACGGACACGATGGCCTATACGGCCTCAGCGCTGAGCTACCTGTTTGTAAACCTCGACAAGCCTATCATTCTTACCGGTTCCCAATTGCCCATTGGGACTATCCGCACCGACGGGAAGGAAAACCTGATTACATCGGTTGAAATTGCCGCAGCTCAAAAAAACGGGCAAGCTCTGGTTCCGGAGGTTTCCATATATTTCGATTTTAAACTCTTCCGGGGAAACCGAACAGTGAAAAGAGATTCGGAGAATTTCAGCGCTTTTGTGTCGGAGAATTACCCTCCGCTGGCTACGGCAGGGGTAGACATCAGGTACAATTCCGAGTTCATCCATTATCCCGAGAACCGGGGCATCCTGAAGGTTCAAACCGGTTTTGATGAGCACGTGGTAATTTTGAAGATGTTCCCGGGAATGGGAAGGAGTGTGTTCGAACCGGTCTTGGAAATTCCCGGATTGAAGGGGGTGGTGCTGGAATCGTACGGTTCCGGCAATGTTCCCACATCGAGGTGGTTGCTGTCGAGTATCCGGAAGGCCATCAGGCAGAATATCATCGTTCTGAATGTTTCGCAGTGCCAGGGGGGAAGCGTCCAGATGGGACAGTATGAAACCAGCCTGGAACTCCTGAATGCGGGGGTGGTTAGTGGTAAAGACATGACAACCGAGGCTGCCGTTACCAAGCTGATGTTTCTGCTTGGCCAGGGCCTGAAACGGGAGGAGGTAAAATCGTACCTGGCAAAAAGTCTGAACGGGGAAATCAGCGAATGAAGTACGGATGTTGAATCTTTTTTCGTATTTTTCGCCGCCTTTTTTTCAAAACTCCGGAGAGATGCAGGAGTGGTTTAACTGGCACGCCTGGAAAGCGTGTGTTCCTCAAAAGGGAACCGGGGGTTCGAATCCCCCTCTCTCCGCCACATTGATGAATGAAACCTTCAGATGAGGTTGTTATTCATTTGCAATTTTTGAAATAAAGGTTGCATTATGTTGAAAAAAATGGCTGCTGCTTTTGAATAATGTCAATGATATTATAAATTTGGAACAAATTTACAACTACAAAAATCTAGAAGATTATTAATTAAATTCAAAACAGTTATGAAAAAACTATTTGCATTGTTTGCAGTATTGGGGATGCTTTTTTTTGTAGCATCAAACTCTGTTGTTGCCCAGGACCAACCGGCAGCCACAACACAGGCGGTTGACAGTTCTGCTGCATCTGCACCGGCAGAAGCAGTAACTGCTGATCCGGTTGAAGAAGCCGCGGTTAAGGCTGAAGAAGGAAGATCGCTTCACAGCGCCCTGAAACAGAAATTCATCGAAGGGGGTCCGATCTGGATGACTCCTATCCTCATCTGTCTTGTTCTTGGTTTGGCTTTCTGTATTGAAAGAATCATTTACCTTAACATGGCGTCATCAAATACAAAAAAGTTGCTCGTCAAGGTTGAAGATGCACTTGCAAACGGTGGTATTGTGGCTGCCAAGGAGGTTTGCCGCAATACAAGAGGCCCGGTGGCCAGCATTTTTTATCAGGGGCTTGACAGGTCGCACGAAGGACTTGATGTTGCTGAAAAATCAGTTGTTGCATACGGTGGGGTTCAGGCCAGCCTTCTGGAAAGAAACCTAAGCTGGATCGGATTGTTTATCGCGTTGGCCCCCATGTTCGGGTTCCTCGGTACTGTTGTTGGGATGATCGCTGCTTTCGATGCCATCGAGCAGGCTGGTGACATCAGCCCCACGTTGGTCGCCGCAGGGATCAAGGTGGCTTTGATCACTACCGTCGGTGGTTTGATCGTCGCTATTATCCTTCAGGTCTTTTATAATTATTTTCTGAGCAAAATTGACAGCCTTGTTGGGGACATGGAAGATTCCAGCATTGCCTTTATCGACCTGTTGGTAAAGCACAACCTCAAAAAAGCATAATATGAAGAAGCTGAATATTCCCTTCCTTACCCTGTTGATCATTAGTGTGGTTTCGGTGATTCTGATTGTAGCCCTCGTATCCAGTATCAGCCCCGATATCACCGATTCAACCATGGGTAACTGGATCACAATCAACCTGCGGTGGGCCTATGTACTGCTGTTCGTGTCAGTGGTTGTTCTCCTGCTGTTTTCGCTTTATCAGTTCTTTACAAATCTTAAATCGGCCAAGGGAAGCCTGCTCGGAATAGGCGTCGTTCTTTTGATCGTTTTGATTTCGTGGATGCTTGGATCAAACGAATACCCGAAATTCTTCGGTGTTGAGAAGTTTATTGATGATGGTACCATTACCCCTACGATTACCCGGGTGATTGATACCGCGCTCTACTCCACCTATATTATTTTTGGTTTGTCATTTGTCGCTTTGCTGTATTCATCAGTGAGCCGTTACTTCAAGTAAACTGATGAAATTTTTACGTAACCGGTAAAAAAAAAATGTATGAGAAAACCACCTGAAATACCTTCAGCGTCACTGGCCGACATCGCTTTTCTCCTCCTGATCTTTTTTCTGACCACTTCCTCGATGAATACAGATATAGGACTGGAGAGACGCCTGCCACCTTTGGCTCCTGATGTAGAACAAGATGACGCTCCGCCAATCAAGGAAAGAAATGTATTTATCGTGCTGGTAAACAAGGATAACCAATTGCTGGTTGAAGGAGAATGGCTCCAGATCGGACAACTCCGCGAAAGAGCCAAGGAGTTCCTTGAAAACCCAACGGATGCAGAAAACCTCCCTGAAAAAGAGGTCAAAGAAGTTGATTTCTTCGGGGAGTATCCGATTACCAAAGGGGTCATTTCCCTCCAGAACGATTTAGGTACCCAATACGGCGTCTATCTGGCAGTCCAGAACGAATTAGTCGGGGCGGTCAATGAACTCAGGAATGAACTGGCCATGTCTAAATTCGGTAAACCTTTAGACCTGCTGACCAGTGAGCAGCAAGATGCAGTGAGGGAGATTTACCCGCAAAGAATATCTGAAGCTGAACCTAAAAAAGTTGGAGGGAAATAACATGGCTAGATTCAGAAAAGAAAAAAAAGAGCTGCCGGCCATTTCTACTGCTTCTCTCCCTGACATTGTTTTCATGTTGTTGTTCTTTTTCATGTCAGTGGTGAAGATGAGGGACGTGACTGTGATGGTCCACCAGTCTTTGCCCCAAGGCACAGAATTGACAAAACTGGAGAAAAAAAGTTTGGTGAGTAACATCTATGTCGGTGTACCGAATAACCAATATGTTTCTGTGTATGGCAATGAGCCCAGGATTCAATTGAATGACCAATTTTCAGAAGTCAGTGATATCGTAAACTTTATCGTTGTTGAAAGACAAGCCAGGGATGAAGTTGAAGTTCCACAAATGGTCACTTCGTTGAAGATCGATGAATTCACACAGATGAAGATTGTGCAGGATATCAAGCAGGAGCTCAGGCGGGCATCTGCCTTGCATATCAACTATTCAGCAAAGAAAAGAATGACCAATCTGTAATCTTGGGATAAACAAACAGAAAGAGAAGCTGCTTCCACAAGAAGCAGCTTTCTTATTTTAAGTACGTACCAGATTTACTGTAAGAAACAGCTCCTTGAGCTGCTCTTCGCTGATGGGGGCTGGGGAATTGTTCATCACGTCACGTCCTGAGTTGTTTTTGGGAAAAGCAATGACGTCGCGTATCGAATCGAGTCCGGCAAACATAGAAACCAGTCTGTCGAAGCCAAAGGCAATCCCTGCATGGGGGGGGGCGCCATAGGTAAAGGCGTTCATCAGAAACCCGAATTGTGCCTCTGCCTGTTCCGGAGTAAATCCCAGCACTTTGAACATCTTTGCCTGAAGGGCAGGATCGAAAATCCGTACCGATCCGCCGCCGATCTCCACACCGTTGATCACCAGGTCGTAGGCATTGGCGCGAACGTTTCCCGGATCGCTGTCGAGCAGGGGAATGTCTTCAGGTTTGGGCGACGTGAAAGGGTGGTGCATCGCCGACCACCGCGAATTCTCCTCGTTCCATTCCAGCAGCGGGAAATCAACAACCCACAGGGGCTGGAAGCTTTCCTTCGGGCGAAGTCCCAACCGGTTGGCCATTTCCAGCCTCAGAGTGCCGAGTGCCGTTTGTGTTTTTTCCTTGTCTCCCGGGATGATAAGAATGAGATCTCCGGTTTTTGCCCTGAAATGAAAGGCCAGATCCTTCAGTTCATCGGGATTAAAGAATTTGTCGATCGATGATTTAATGGTTCCGTCGGGATTCATCCGGATATGCACCAGCCCTTTAGCCCCGATCTGGGGCCGTTTGACCCATTCAGTGAGTTCGTCGAGCTGCTTGCGGGTATAATCTCCGCATCCTTCCGCACAGATCCCGCCGATATAAGGGGCTCCGTCAAATACGGTAAAGCCTTTGCCTTTGGCGTTATGGGTAACATCGGTAAGTTTCATCCCGAAACGGATATCGGGTTTATCAGAACCATAGCTGTTCATGGCTTCAGCATACGACATCCGGGGAAAGTACCCTGTTTCGATTCCCAGGGTTTGGGTGAAAAGGTGACGGGTCAGGCCTTCGAAAGTGTTCAACACATCTTCCTGTTCCACAAACGACATTTCGCAGTCGATCTGGGTGAATTCCGGCTGCCGGTCTGCGCGGAGGTCTTCGTCGCGGAAGCATTTCACGATCTGGAAATACTTGTCAAACCCGGCCACCATGAGCAGTTGTTTGAAAATCTGGGGAGACTGTGGAAGGGCGTAAAATTCGCCGGGGTTCATGCGTGAGGGGACCACGAAGTCGCGGGCTCCTTCCGGTGTAGATTTGATCAAAACAGGGGTTTCCACTTCTATGAATCCTGCTTCTGACAAATAATTGCGGGCTACCTGAGCCATACGGGCGCGAAGAAAGAGGTTCTGCTGAATAGCAGGCCGGCGGAGATCCAGATAGCGATATTTCATCCGAAGGTCATCGCCTCCGTCGGTATCGTTCTGAATGGTAAAGGGAGGTATGGCTGATGCACTCAATACTTTGACCGATGTGAGTTCCACTTCCACCTCTCCGGTGGGGATGTTTTTGTTTTTGCTGGTCCGTTCCCTGACCCGGCCTGTCACCTGGATCACAAATTCACGTCCCAGACGGGAAATTTGCTCCTTAACACCGGGCCCCGTTTTTTCGTCAGCCACCAGTTGGGTCACCCCGTACCGGTCGCGCAGATCAATGAAAGTCATGGCCCCCAGGTCGCGGACCCGTTGCACCCAGCCGGAAAGGATGACCTCACGGCCGCAGTGATCGATTCTCAGTTCACCGCATGTGTTGGTTCTGTACATATCGTTCGTTTATGGAAGTTGCAAAAATAGCCAAAATTATGCAATTTTAAACCGGTGAAAGCTTGTTTAGCCACTCAGGGAAAAGAGGAAATGGAGCCATACGATGATACCTATTATATGAAGAAAGCCCTGGCAGAAGCCCGTTTGGCTTTTTCCGAAGGAGAGGTTCCTGTGGGTAGTGTTGTGGTGGCAGCAGGCCGGATCCTGGCCAGGGCGCATAACCAGACCGAAAGGCTGAACGATGTGACCGCCCATGCCGAAATGCAGGCCATTACTTCGGCAGCTAACCAACTGGGAGGAAAATACCTTGACCAATGCACCGTATATGTCACCGTGGAACCTTGTGCCATGTGTGCGGCAGCCCTCGGATGGGCCCAGGCAGGTCGCCTGGTCTTTGGAGCCCGGGATGAAAAACGGGGTTTTCAGAAAGTCGCCCCCGGTACCCTCCATCCAAAGACGGAAGTCACAGGGGGCGTGCTGGAACACGAATGTTCCACCCTGATGAAAGCGTTCTTTTCGGCACGGAGACAGGCAACCTGACTTTTTCGGTTTGAGCGTCCCCCTCTTCCCCTCGTCTCAGGGCACCCTCACCACCCTGCTGCTCTTTCCCGCGGCATCAAAGGCTTTCAGCAGGACTTCGCCGCTCACCTGCACCGGTTCTGAATAAAGGGAGGATTGTGCTGTTGGCTCGCTGCCATCGGTGGTATAGCGGATGGTAAGGCCGGGATACTCCACATTAGCCTTAAGATATTCTTCTTCAATGACTGCTCCCGGAGGGGGGACCCGGTAGTTGAAGCCCCCGGAAAGCCTGCTGAGCCGGGGCAGCTCACGTTTGCCCAGGACATTGGCAAACTGGTTCCACCCTTCATCCATCAGCTGTTTTCTTTTGGCGGGATTGGCTTCACTTTCCCAGGGGCGTGCTTTTCCCCAGGCTGTTTCGGCGAACCCTATCAGTTTGGGCAACGCCAGGTATTCCAGCATCGCGGGCCCACGGATGGTTTCAGACCATAGCTGCGCCTGCAACCCCAGGATGTTCTTCCTGGCTTCAGGATTCAGCCTTTCCAGACCCCTGAATTCCACTTCAGGGTCGATGTTCCGGCCCATCGCGGTCTTCAGGTTGGTGTAAAAAGAATGGTACGGGGCAAACTGCCAGGCATTGCGTACATCACAAAAGCCTCCCCAGTAGAGCCCCGGTTCTTCCGGATCTTTGTCGTATGCGAAGTCGAAATAAAAATTGGAAACATCGCACATCACCACCGGATAGCCTGCATTGGTCAGTCGGTAGGCCAGGTTGGCCCAAACCCCCATGTTGTTCCAGGCCCAGGGTACCACCTGTCTGCCGGTAAATGCAGGATTGGGAACCATTTGTCCGTCTGCCGTTCTCATCAGCGCGACCTCTTCCCATCCCCCGGTTTTCAGATTTTTCTTTTCCAGGATATCCACAACCTTACCCAGAAAATAGCCCTGCAGGTTCCGGGGATCCGCAAGCTCCGGAACGCTATCCATCAGTGCCCGGCAAAGGGGGGATTGACTCCAGGCTCCTTCCGGCACTTCGTCACCCCCGGTATGGAAATACTCCAGGGGCACTCCTGCATCCCGGTACATGCTGATGATTTCGTCAATGACGGTTTCGTAAAACCGGTACACCGACTCACGGGCCACGCAGACGACATTGTCGTTATACGATTGGGCTGATGAATAGACGGATTGGTCATCCGGATCGATCAGCCGGAACTCTTGGGCTTTTTCTTCGTTTCCTTCTTTCATGAATCGCTGGTAACGGGCTTCCATGGCCCTGATGGCAGCCCGCGAATGGCCCGGAAGGTTGATGGTCGGGATGATGCTGATATGGCGCTGTTGCGCATAGGTCAGGATCTCCATGAAGGTTTCACGGGAGTAAAAACCACTCCCGAACGATCCTTCCTGGCCGGGAAAAGGACCGGACCCATACGAAGGATGGAGCCAGTTGATTCCTTCTTTGGAGGTGTGGCCCCTGCGCGACCCCACCTCCGTCAGTTCAGGAAGGGATTCTATAGCGATGCGCCATCCTTCGTCTTCCGAAAGGTAAAGCATCAGGTAGTTTAGTTTGTAAAAAGCCATCAGATCAATCATTTTCAGGAGGGTCTCCCTGGTCTGGAAATTGCGGGCCACATCGATATGGAGACCCCGGTAGGGGAAACGGGGCGCATCCACCAGGGTAACCACCGGCAGCGCGACAGGGGAGGCATTGGTGCCCGCAATGGCTTCCGGCGATAAGAGTGCGATAAGGCTCTGGATACCGTAAAATACTCCTGCAGGATCACTCCCGCTGATGATTACAGACTTGTCTTTCCTGATGTCTAACCGGTAGGCTTCCCGGGAAAACCCGCTGGCTCCGGAAGGCGTAAGGCCCAGATAGATACTGTTCGGGGCAGGCTCACCGGCTTCCCGGAAAGAAACAGCGCTGCCGGCGATCCTTTCCATCACTCCTGCTGCAAAGCTTGCTTCAGTTTCCAACCCTTTTTCGTACAACAGGGCAGGCGGTGTGTCAAAAAATATCCACTCCTGCGAAATTTCTGCTTTTAACGGTGTGGGTATTACCAGGGGCAGGTGTTCTTCAGAAAGATCGGTCAATTCCAGGTTGCGTTTGTATCGGAGGGAGGGATCAGGCAATGGTTCCAGGTCGACTCGGTGGCGGGAAACCTGTTCCGGAGCGGTAAAAGGGGAAATGGTATAATTTACTGCAGGGGTGACCTTCCTTTCTTTTCCTTTTTTGTCGTAAAAGACGAAATAGGGTCCCAGGGGAGCATCCGAAACTTTGATCCACCAGACTGAGGCTTCGTAAGAAATATCCGTTTTTTCACCCGGCTTCAGGAGAAATCCCTCCAGCGGTTCCAGTTTATACCAGTCCCCGCTTAAGTGGGTGATTTTTGTGAAGTTGCTGCTCCGGAGAATCTGCCGTGGCGACTGGTTGTAAAACAAGGCCCAATTCCGGCCGGTTAACTCCAGGTTGCTGTTGTTTGTCAGGGTGAACTGTGCTTTTACAGCGGGTTGGGGATCGAAGTCGTTGCTGATCACTTTCCATTCGAGCGATAACAACTCTCCTCCGGGCAGGGAGTTTTGTTTACAACCCCAAAACCCCGGCAAAGCCAGGCATAAATAATATACCATCAAATGATGTTTCATAAACAGAAATTTTATAGTTTGGCCATTGATTATCGCTTTAAAGATAGTTCTTTACGATTTCTAAACCAAAACAGCTTGAGATATGAAAGAGAATGAACGGCTGATATCGCTGGATGCTTTCAGAGGATTTACCATTGCTGCCATGATTATGGTGAACAACCCCGGAAGCTGGAGTAAGGTATTTGCTCCGTTGATGCACAAGCCCTGGCATGGCATCACCCCCACAGACCTGATTTTTCCGTTTTTCATTTTTATTGTCGGGGTATCTATTGCTCTTGCCTATACGAAAAGGATGGAATCAGGACTTCCGAAAAGGGAGATGGTCAGGAAGATCGTCTGGCGGGCTGTCAAGATTTTTGCAGTGGGTATTTTTCTTAGCTTGTATCCCCGGTTTAACTTTGGTGAACTGAGGGTAGCCGGCGTTTTGCAGCGGATTGCACTGGTATTTCTGGTGTGCGGCTTGCTGTTTCTTTACAGCCGCTGGAAAAGGCAGGCTATAGTAGCAGCGGTTTTGTTGGTGGGTTACTGGCTGGCCATGATGTTCATTCCTACACCCGGATACGGGCAGCCCATGCTGGAGCCGGGTGTCAATCTGGCTGCCTGGGTTGATTCTTACCTGTTACCCGGCAGGATGTGGCAGAAGACCTGGGATCCGGAAGGGTTGCTCAGCACACTGCCTGCCATAGCCTCGGGAATCACCGGGATGCTGGCTGGCACCCTGATTGTCAGTAAAAGGACGGCCGAGCACAAGATCATCTGGCTGTTTACGGCCGGGTTCCTGGCCGCCACCCTGGGGGTGGTGTGGAGCTGGCATTTTCCGCTGAACAAAGCCCTGTGGACCAGTTCGTTTGTGATGGCTACCTCCGGACTGGCTTCGATGACTTTAGCTGCCAGCATGTTCCTGGTCGATTACCTGGGTCACCGGAAATATGCCAGACCCTGGGTCATTTTCGGTTCCAACGCCATATCGGTATATGTTCTGGCAGGACTTGTGGGTTACCTTTTATACGGTGTCCCGGTGGGTGGCACCCCCCTGAGGACCCACTTTATGAATATCCTGACAGGCACTGGTGCAGAGCCTAAACTGGTCAGCCTCCTCTATGCGCTCCTGTACGTCGGCTTCCTCTTCATCCCGGCGTATGTGCTGTACCGGAAAAAAATCTTCATCAAGCTGTAGCTGTGGGGAACTGTTCCATGGTCTGTTATTCCCGTACCTGCCAATAAAAGGTATGATTCGAAGAAGCGTAAGATATCTCCAGGTTCGGGAGCGGGAAGAGTTGCCGTGAAATAGTCCGGTTATGCTGGTGGCGGGAAACCGGTGACAATGAATCCGGATTGGATGAGGTCCTCCCAAAACCGGGGATAGGATTTGGATACCACTCCGGGGTCGAGAATGGTTACAGGGTTTCCGGTAAGACTAAGTGGAGCCAATGCCATAGCCATCCGGTGATCTCCATAGGTTTCCAGTACCGGGTCCGGCAGACTTTCCGTTGTAGTTCCGTCCCATTTCAGCTGACCTTCTCCCGGTTCGGTAAGACGGGCACCGAATTTTGCCAATTCCTCCGTCAAGGCGGCAATCCGGTTGGTTTCCTTAATTTTCAGGGTCTCGAGGCCGAGAAAGTGAAAAGGGATTTTTTTCCCGACGCACAAGGCTGCCATGGTTTGGGCCAGGTCGGGATTCTCGTGGAATTTCAGAAAAAGACGGGGTGGGTTGAGTTCTTTCTTTTTGCTGATAACAATACCTTCGACGGTTTCGCGGGTGTGGATGCCAAACCCGGCAGACCAGCCGGCAATGGACTCATCGCCCTGCAACCCGGAGAGCCGGGCTCCCGTGAGTTCCATTTCCCCGCCGGGAGCGAGTGCCAGCATCTCATACCAGTACCCGGCAGCCGACCAATCGGCTTCGACTGTGAAACGGCCGGGATGGTAGGGTTGTTCCGGTATCCGGATTTCATGTGCTGTCCCCGTTATCCATTCATGCCGGATTCCTGACCTTTGCATCAGTTGCAGGGTCATCCGGATGTACGATCGGGAGGTGATTCTGTTGACAAGGCGGAGTGTCAGTCCGCCTTTCAGGGTGGGAGCGATCATCAGCATGGCGGAGATATACTGGCTGCTGACACTGCCATCCATAACCACGGTGCCGCCGGAGAGGGGAGATCCCTTGATCAGGAGAGGAGGAAACCCTTTCTTCCCGGCGTATTCAATCCGGGCTCCCAGTTGGGTGAGGGCATCTACCAGAATGCCGACAGGCCTCTGTTTCATCCGTTCTGAGCCGGTTAGCACCCAATCCCCGTCTGTGATAGCCAGGTAAGCGGTCAGAAACCGCATGGCCGTGCCGGCATGACCTACATCGATCACTGGTCCGCCGGAACGGAAAGCCTCCTCCATGACCCGGGTGTCGTCGCTTGCAGAAAGATTGTCTATCCGTTCGGAGGTCTGCGACAAGGCCCCCAGGATTAGCAGACGGTTACTGATGCTTTTCGAGGAAGGCAGCCTGATTTTCCCCTGTAAAGGACCTGAAGGGGCTGTAACGGTATAACCGTGAACTTCTCTGTCCATTTTCGGATCCGTGTCAAAGCGTAAGCAGATAATTGAGAGCCCGGAGAATCTCCTGTTTGCTGCACTCCTGGTTGATGAGGGTTTGCCCGGGAGCCGACAGCAATGTGAAGTTGATACGGCCGGTCTCATTTTTTTTGTCGTGAAGCATCCGATCGTAGATCCGGTCAAAATCAGAGTGGCTGAAGGGCGGTTGGCCGTATAGTTTTTTTAACCAAAGACCGGTCTCCGTCCTGTCCTCTCCGGCAAAACCGGAACATACGGAAGAAAGAAAGAGTTCAGCGATCATCCCCCAGGCAACAGCATACCCGTGGGGGATCTCCTTTCCGGAATCCAATGCAAGGCTTTCCAAGGCATGCCCTATGGTGTGTCCGAAGTTCAGTGCTTTGCGGATATGGCTCTCCTGTGGATCCGCGGTTACGAAATGTTCTTTCACCGCTACTGAATCGCGCACCAGGTCATGGAGGTCTTCCCCCTTCATGGCCCCGGTATCAAAAGCCCTGAGTTCTTCCAGATGGCGGGGACTGAAAATCAATCCGTGTTTCACCATCTCGGCATACCCTGAGAGGAGGTCTTGTCTTCCAAGGGTGGTCAGGAAAGGGGTCCAGATGAGAACCGCTGCCGGGGCAGCAAAACTTCCAATTTCATTTTTCAGCCCGTTGAAGTTGAACCCGGTCTTACCTCCCACCGAGGCATCCACCTGGGCCAGCAAAGTGGTCGGGATATTCAGAAAACCGATTCCCCGCTTGAAGGTGGAAGCGGCAAACCCGCCGATGTCGGTGAGCATTCCCCCGCCGACATTAATAAGCAGTGATTTCCGGGTGGCTCCTGCGCGGCTCAGAAAAGCCCAGACCGTTTCGACGGAGGTAAGTTTCTTGTTTACCTCCCCCGGCGGCAGAACCACGCGGGGAATTGCCAGCCACCTATCCTCATTCTGAAGCCAGAGCCGGTTTACGGTTCCTTCTGTAACCACAAATACCCCTTCCTCGCGGTATCGGGTAATCCATTTGCCCAAATCGCTGTGTACATCACGGGAAAAAATAATTTCCGTTTCTGAGTTTGTATTTCCCATGCTTCCTCACTAAATTGCGATAAAGTTAACAACTTTTCACCGCGTAAAAATAGCGCTTCAAAACACCGGATATAATTCAGATTTTGATAACTTTAACAGGATGATTACAGACAACTCGGCACAGATTAAGCGAATCAAAAGAGTGTTTTATCCCGGGGCTATCCTGATGGCTCTGGTTACTTTTGCTTTGATTCTGACAGGCAGGGATTTGCTGGCGCTGGTTTGCGGACTGGCACTGGTGGGTTGGTTTGTGGTGTTCCAGCTGGCCGACATTCAGTTTATCCAGTTTGGGGTTGAGGCAGGCAGAGTCGTCCTCAGGCATTATCCGGCGGTTAAATTCGGGCGCAAGGATTACAAAAGCATAGAGTTCCCCGTTAATATCCTCCACGATTTCATTATTGAGAAATCATTTAGCGGACTGGTCCGGGACCTTATCCTGGTAGTCAGAACCAAACAGGGGATTGCAGAATATCCCCCGGTGAGCCTGACAGGCGTAAGCCGTGAGGAGCAGCTGAAGATAGAGCGGAGACTCCGGGACCTGCTGCGCAGGTAAATCCATTCCAAACTCCCGGATATGGCTGACGAACCCTTGCTATATAAAGTGGCCCTTTCCATGATTCCCGGTATTGGCGGAGTACTGGCGCGGAACCTGGTTAACCATGCCGGAAGTGTGGAAGCCATATTCCGGGAAAAAATCACCACACTTACCAGGGTTCCGGGGATTGGTGAGGTGATAGCCGGACGAATCCGGGAAGCGGGAACACTTGCCCGGGCAGCAGAAGAACTTCAGTTTGCAGAAAAAAACGGAATCCGCCTGTTCTTTTACCTCGATGAGGATTATCCCCGCAGGTTCAGTCGTTGCCAGGATGCTCCCGTGGTATTCTACCTGAAAGGAAAGGTGAACCTCGACAGTGCCAAAGCTATCAGCATTGTTGGCACCCGCAGTGCTACCGATTATGGAAGGCAGGTGTGTGACAATCTAATCCGCGATCTGGCTGCAAAAGGATATGAGAGTCTGATTGTAAGCGGTCTGGCATATGGGATTGACATACAGGCTCACAAATCAGCTTTGAAGGTTGGCCTCCCGACAGTGGGGGTCGTGGGACACGGGCTCGATACCCTCTATCCGGCTGCCCACCTGAAGGTGGCCCAACGGATGTTGGAAAATGGAGGACTGCTGACCGATTTTCCCAGTCAGACCCGGATCGATCCTTCCAACTTTATCCGCAGAAACAGACTTATTGCCGGATTAAGCGATGCTACCATCGTCATCGAGTCGGGACTTAAGGGTGGTGCGCTGATTACCGCCGATATGGCTGCATCGTACGACCGCGATGTCCTGGCATTTCCCGGCAGAGCCGGCGATGTGTATTCCAGGGGTTGCAACCGGCTGATCAAAACCAACGTGGCTGCCCTTATCGAAGATCTCTCCGATCTGGAATACCTCCTTGGCTGGGATGTCTCTCCATCACAGAAAATCCCCCTGCAACAGCAACTATTCATCAATCTCACCCCTGATGAAACAGCAGTAACAGGTCTGCTGAACAGCGAAAAAAAAATGCATATCGACACTTTGGCACGGACCCTTGAATGGCCGTTAAACCGCATCTCCTCCCTATTGCTGGAACTGGAATTCAAAGGGGTCGTGGAGTGTCTGCCTGGCAACCTGTACAGGTTAAGGTAATCCGGATGCCGGTGTGCACGAAAGGTCCTGCTATCCGGGACGATTCCTGCTCCTTTCCATAATTTCCGGATAACCGGTTAGGGAGGTCCCATAATCCTCAAAAGCCTTCTTCCCCGTTTCAGACATTAACAAGGTTGTCTGAGGGTAGGTGCCCCGGAAGGATTTTTTCCTGACATAGCCGGTCTCCTTCAACCGGGAAAGCCGGAAACTCAGATTTCCCCTGGAGGTCTTTGTCTATTCGGGCACAGAAGCAAATTCCGCAGATTTCACAGGTTGTCGCGGGCGGGGATAAGGGAGAGAATCCCGCATGTGTCGGTGTTCTGATTCAATAAGATATATCTTTGCCGGATGGGAAAAAGTTTTAAGGAGCTGAAAGTTGCGGGTTCCTTGTTAAAGGTTTTGGAAGAAATTGGTTTTCAGGAGCCGACACCGGTCCAGGAACAGGCGATCCCGGTTATCAACTCGGGGGTACATATCGTGGGAATAGCGCAGACCGGCACAGGGAAGACAGCCGCCTATCTTTTGCCGTTACTTACGAAGCTGGTGAAGCCGGAAGGGACTGAGCCGCGTTGTATTGTGCTGGTACCCACCCGGGAATTATCGGTGCAGGTAGGTGAAGACATTAAAGAGTTGACGGTATATTCCGGTTTAAGGCATGCTGCTGTTTATGGAGGTGTAGGCTGGACTAAACATGCGGAGTTGTTGGTTCCGGGTGTGGACCTCCTGGTGGCAACGCCGGGACGGTTGTGGGACCTATACCAGGCCGGTGCCGTGGCGTTCCGGAAGGTGAAGTACCTGGTCATTGATGAAGCAGACCGGATGCTCGATATGGGTTTTCTTCCCCAGTTGCAGCAGTTGTTTGAAATCATCCCCTCCAGGCGGCAGAACCTGCTTTTCAGCGCCACTTTCCCGGAAAAGGTTGAAAAACTGGCCGAGGCATTCCTTGACTACTACGAAAAAGTGGAGGTCGCCCCATCGGCCACGCCGGTCAAACAGGTCAGGCAGCTTGTTTACCCGGTGCCGAATTACCATTCCAAACTGAATCTGGTAAAATTTCTTTTGCAGGATGAGGCGATGTATTCCCGCGTCATCCTGTTTGTAAAAACCAAGGCGTCTGCCGAAGACGTTTATAAGGTAATTCGGCGTAAAACGGAGGGAGAAAAGCGGATCATGCATTCCAACAAGGGACAGTCTTCGCGGCTCAACACCATCCGTGCCTTTAAGAACGGGGAGATCAGGATTCTGATCACCACCGATTTGTCGGCACGTGGCCTTGATGCAAGCCTGGTGACCCATGTAATCAATTTTGACATACCTCCCCACTATGAGGATTATATTCACCGGATCGGGCGGACAGCCAGGGCTGGGAAGGGTGGTACAGCGATCACGCTGGTGACTCCGGATGAGGTCTGGCACCTCCGGCAAATAGAAACGATGATCCGTATGGAGATACCCTTGGGGGTACTTCCTGAGGGGGTAGCAGTACCCGAAACTTCCTTTGAGGAGAGGCAGCGGCAGAAACGGGAAATAGACCGTCAGCGGAAAATAGACGACCCGACTTTCAGGGGAGCCTTTCACCAGAAGAAAAAGAGGCCCGCAAACCAGTCAGAAAAAGTTCCCGGGAGGAGTGCCGGCAAACCGGGCAGCAGCCGGAAACAAAAACGCCGCTGATGCCGTTCTTCCCTTCTAACCGGAGATGCCGGGATGGCCGCCATTACCCAATACGGCGTTTGTAATTTCGTATTTCTCTTTGTGAACTTCCTGGTATAACGATGGGTTCGTCCGCTTTATGCGCATCCAGCGCCATCTGCCGGCGGTTTTCCGGAAAAGGATAACCCAGTGCCAGGCAAATTTCCCGGAAAAGGGCAGGGATGCCAGGAACAACAGCTTGAAACCCAACCCCGGTAAAAAGGGTGAAAGCGCTGCTATTTCGAGCAGGTATACCATGGGAAAGAGGAAGATCCCCAAGGCAAAGGAAAAGGTACTTCTGAAGATCTCCTTTTTGACTTTCCTCTTCACCAGGCTATCGAGCAGGAAGAATGGCAGGAAATTCATCAAGAACCCAAAGGCAAACACCGGAGTGGTCATTGCGAGGAAAAATATGCGGAGCCACATTTTTCCTGTTTTCTCTTCCGGTTTGTCAATCAGCCAGTTGCGTAAACCCAACGCCTTGAGTTTTTCGGTCAGGTGCAGGGCTTTTCCGGCCAGAAGGGCGGCTTTGGTTGGATCTTCGGCCTCGATCCGGCCCAGGGTTTCCATGATTTGCTGATCAGTAAGAAGGCGGTTGTACAGGTTTTCGGGTTTTCCTGATTTCCGGAGCAATGGTTTTGAAAGTATTTCGCGGAGTGCCTCGAAGCCCTGGTAGTGATTGCCGGGACTGAAGTTCAGGGTCAGCGGAAGGATTGCACGGAAAAGATCGTCGCGCAAAGCTATCGTAGCCGTCTGGTCGTTGACCTGATATTTTCCGTAGTAGTCGGAAGCTTTAACCGGTTTGCCGTATATTATCAGCAGTCTTCGGCCGAACTCCTGATACCGGTCAAAATAGATTCCAACGGGAACGATGTGAATGTCGAGCGTATAACCGGTCATTTTCCCTGCCTGGGAAACAATCCGGGGGATACCCTTTTTGTGGGGCAGCATCCGGCGGTTTTCGGAGTGGGCTGCTTCGGGATACAGCCCGATTGCCTGGTTTTTTTTGAGGAGTTCTACAGCGGTGGCGAAAGTTTGCTCATTTCTGGAAAGATTTTCCTTTCCGTCGCGTATCCGGTAGACGGGGATAATTTTCAGGAATTTCAGAAAGGGACGGGCCAGTGCACTGTTAAAAAGGTCGGCCCGGCCCAGCCACACCACCTGATGGCGTACGGAACAGACAATGGCCAGGTCGTCGTTCAAGGCGTTGGGATGGTTGGGAGCATAGATCACCGGTTTATTCCGGGGGATGTTTTCTCTGCCGACAACCATTATTTTGCGGTGGAAAAGCCACCAGGCAAAAGAAACATACCCTCTGAAAAACCAGTAACCCAGCGACCATTTTCCACCCATGGAGCGTTACTTTTTAAGGAGTAATTTCCTGATTTTTCTGTGGATATCGGTATTATCCCATATGCCGGAGAACTGGTCTGCTCCCGGTCCGAAAGCGAAGAGGGGAACCATTACGGCAGTATGCCCGGTGCCGGTATAGGCACCTTTGACCTTTCCGGCGGCGATATCTCCTGCTGTCACGGCGAGGCCGCCAGTTTCATGATCGGAAGTAACGATCACCAGCGTTCGCCCGTCGCGTGCTGCAAATTCCAATACTTCCCCGATGGCTCTGTCGAAATCCAGCATTTCATTTACAATGAAGTTAATGCTGTTCTGATGTCCGCCCCAATCGATCTGGGCACCTTCGATCATGGCAAAGAATCCTTTTTTGTTATTTGAAAGAATTTGCAGGGCTGTCCGGGTGGCCACCGGCAGCATATCTCCTCTTTGGGCGACCTGTTCCATATGTTCAGCAGCGGTGAGCCCGGCCAGTTTGCCTGACCTGACAGCTGCAATCTCATCCATGGTCTGCAATACCTGGTATCCTTTGTTCCTGAGTTCAGCAATGAGATCCCGACCGTCCTCCCGGTCGTTAAAATGTTTAAATCCACCCCCGATAAACACGTCGATATCAGTAAGTAAAAAGTCGGCCGCGATGGCTTCGTAGGTACTGCGCCTGCCCTGATGGGCAACAAACGCAGCGGGAGTGGCATGGGTGATCGCCGAGGTGGAAACCAGGCCTGTTGCCAAACCCTGCTCTTCCGCTTCTTGCAGTATTGTTTTCATGGGTCTGTTCAGGGTATCCACAGAAAGGGCGCCGTTGTTTGTCCTTTGCCCGGTGGCATAAGCGGTCGAGGCGGCCGCCGAATCGGTGATGTAATGGTCGGCCGACTGGGTTTTTAAAAACCCTGCATGCCTGAAATTATCAAGAAAGAGATGGCCACCATTCGCGGTAATCCCGGCAAATACATGGCTGACTCCCATTCCGTCGCCGATCATCAAAACCACATTTTTGGGGCGCCGGGACCTGAATTCCGGAGAATAGGTCTTTACCGGGTAAAACCCTTTGCTCTCGTAAACCTCTGATTTTTTGTCGGTCTGAACCTCCCGGTAGGTTTCCTGGGCTCCTGCGGAAGCAGCAATCCCCAGAAGCAGGAGAGTCCATACATAAGGTTTCGTTTGTATCTTCATACTGTTTATTTTGCAGCCGGGCCCTCTTTACAGGAAAAGAATAACTGCCGGCGACCAATTACTCTACTGCCGGACATCAGGAACCGGTGAAAGTGAAAAGCATCACCCTGGGCTGTAGGGTCCTGTCCGGTTTTCTCTTATTTAGAAGCGGTAAAAATATGAAAAATCCTGCATATACGAAATGGCTCAGGATTCTTTCGGTTTTTTGCCGAAAGCCGGGTCGATTTTCAACAGGGAGGTAGCCAGGAGAGGTATGATGCTGCAAATCATCACCCACAGGAAAAAGTGGCGGTATCCGAGCAGTTCCTGCAGCCATCCGGCGAACATCCCGGGAATCATCATTCCCAGGGCCATAAAAGCGGTGCAGATGGCATAGTGCGAAGTTTTAAATTCTCCCATGGCATAGTAGATGAGGTACATCATGTAGGCAGTAAATCCGAAGCCGTATCCGAATTGTTCGAGAGCCACACAGATGTTGATGACAAGCAGGTTACCGGGCATGACGCAGGCGAGGTACAGGAAGGTGGCTGCGGTAAGGATCATGCTGAGAGCCATGGGCCAGAGCCATTTTTTCAATCCACCGCGTGCAGCAAGGATCCCGCCGATGATTCCTCCGATGGTCAGGCTGATGATACCGACGGTGCCATAAACCAGTCCTACCTCCCCGGTGGTCAGGCCAAGACCGCCCACTTCTGCGGGGTCAAGAAGAAACGGGGTGACCAGCTTCAACAACTGGGCTTCGGCAAACCGGTAGGTGAGCATAAAGAAAATGCCGGCGGCAACCTGTTTCTTTTGAAAGAAGGTGCTGAAAGCAGCGGCAAATCCTCTGATGATGTTGGAAATCGTAGCTTCGGCAGCCGGTTTGTCGGATTCCGGCCGTGGCAAAGCGAAGCGGTGGTAGGCAAAGAAGGCAATGAACAGGCCCGCCATAATAAAAAACGTGATCGACCAGGCCAGGGGAATATTCCCTGAACTACCCTTCAAGGAAGCAGCGGTAGCACGGGTCAGTTTAGGATCGGCCTGAATAACAACCCAGGCAGGTTTGTCCCAATTGTGTTCGGTAAAGGTAAACCGGTCGTTACCAGCAAGGGCAATACTTTTATCTCCTTTATCGAACCGGAAGACCAAAACCCTTGTTTTACCGGTTTCGGGGGGGCGGTTCAGGTGTACTTGCACCAAGGCTAGGTTCCCCGGATTGGCCAATTCTGCCACCGGTGCTTTGTTTTCTCCGAAATGTTGCCTGATCCAGGCTCCCAGAGGGCCGGAAATATGAGATGACCACCACGACCGGCTGGTGACGGTAACCTGTGCATTTCTGTTCTCCTGCACCGGCACAAATCCGTTCAACTGGTTTTGTTCTGAGGCAAAGAGTTTGATTTCTGAAGCACTGTCTCCGGGGATGGTTCCTGTATTCATCCGGATGGTCTCCGGCCAGGCCGTAAACGCAGCTTGTTCAGCCGTTCCGTCCTGGTTGGCAGGCCGGTGAATGGTTGTCACGAGCTCCCCGCCGGCACCGGGTGCCGCCTTAACCTTGAGGATTACCGGTTCCAGGCCCGTGGAAGTTTCCAGAAAGCCGGCCAGGATGATCAGAATTCCTTGCCCCATGATGGCGGCTATCCGGTAAAAGGTGCTGCGGATGCCCACATAAAATGACTGCTGGTGGGTATCAAGGGCCAGCATGTAAAAACCGTCAGCAGCAATGTCGTGAGTGGCTGAACTGAAAGCTACCAGCCAAAAAACCGACAGGGTCGCCTTAAAGAAAAAAGGTACAGGAATAAAAAAGGCAACCCCTGCAAGGCCTGCACCGATCAGTACCTGCATGATCAGAATCCACCACCTTTTTGTCCTGAAGATATCTACAAAAGGACTCCAGAAGGGTTTTATCACCCAGGGGAGATAGAGCCAGCTCGTGTAGAGGGCAATATCGGTATTGGAGATGCCGAGCCGTTTATAGAGGATGACCGAGATGGTCATGACAGCAACGTAGGGGATCCCTTCGGCAAAATAAAGGGTGGGAATCCATGCCCAGGGATTGCGGGCTTCAGGTTGTTTCCGGCTCATGGTGTCTGTGTTAGTTTGGTTTCCGTATTCATAACAAAAAGAATAGCTTGACAGAAAGGTAACGATTGTTTGTTACAGGGGTTACCGGGGTTTCTGGAGACCGGGCGCGGCAGGATCCACCATGAGGCCCTGGCTTTCCAGCCACGAAAAATACCAGCTCAGGGAGGCGGTTCCGTCCATGGTGGGTTCGTTCGAAGTGTAATCGCCGATATCGTCGTGGTAAACTGCTATTCCGCCCTGGAACCGGGGATAAACATCCTCTTCCAGAAGAATGTTCCCGATTTGGTTCTGGAAGATGCTGGGATAGACCGGTCCGTCGACCAATCCCCCTGTTGTATTCCTGCCTGTCAGGAAGGTGAGGGAGGAGTGGGGGCGAACGGGGGAGTCACCGGTTGCCGGCAGACCGCAAATCATAGAGGTTCCCCAGGGATTGCACCCCAGCAACCAATCTCGGAGAGCCGCCTCCATCTCCTCATAGGTCGGGTCTCCAGTGATCTCCATGTACATACGAGCCTGGGTTACAGCAGCCGAAACCAGGTTGTTGGAACACCAGATAAAAGGGATGCCCACCCGGAAAGGATCCTTTTCCGCTCTTTTGCGGATGGCTTCCAGACCCTCTTTCCAGTATCCGGAAAATTGTTGTCTGATGGAAGGCTCTTCTGAGGAGGCGAGATGCCTGTGTCCGAGGTTCAGGAAAGGATAAAACTGGTAATGCCTGGCATAGTTCAACACCATCCAGGGAGAAACTGTTTCTGCCTGGCCCCACAGGCAGGCTTCTTTAAAGTAGCGCTTTTCTCCGGTGAGTTTAAACAGTTCAGCAGCTGCCAGTTCCATATCGTCAACCCAGTTGTCTTCCTCATAAAAATAGGGTGAAGAGAAGCAGGCGGTCTGAGTGGCTCCGGGGTCGGTCAACCCGTAGCGGTAAGCTTCTTCGGCTTTCAGGCGGAGCAGGGTGGCCAGAGAATCGCTGGTGGATGCCAGGATCCGGGATCCCAGGGCAAAGGCAGCGGCAAATTTTCCCGCTACCGACGATACTCCCGTTGTCCGGTTTTTCCATTCTGAAAGACCCTGTGGCTTTCCGGTAACATGGTACACCGGCCGGTAGCGACCGTTGCCATAGGAAACCGTATCATACGCAGGAAGGCGAAATCCCCTGTGGTCGCGGTCATCGGCAATCTGGTTATACATTTCTCCGAAGGCAGGATTCATTTTCAGCAACCATTCCAGTCCCCAGATGGCTTCATCGAGAATATCGGGAATGCCGTTTAGTCCGGATAAACCGTTGGCCAGGAATTCATCACCATATACCCCGGGATGCTGACTCCATGCCAGCAGCAACTGGTAGACCGCATGGGCGGAGGTTGCGGTATACTGAAGGTAGTCGCTCGCATCATGCCACCCACCGGTGACATCGATTATTTCACCTTCCCTGAGGAGGTGGTCTGCGATAAACCCATCGAAGAGGTGGCAGGAATCCTTGAAACAGGGATTAAAACCACACCGCTGCTGACGCAGGTAGGTCAGCAAAACAGAGGCACTTCCCTTATAGACCTGCCGGTTAACCGGGAAAGGGGGAGAAAGGGTTTTCCCAAGGCGGAGGCGGTACAAGCCAGGTGTTTTCAAAGCAGAAAAGTCGAGTCGTAAGGCTGTCCGCATTCCCCAGACCGAACCGTCTTCTTCACGGACTATCCCTTTGAACACGGTTTTGCCTGTCTTTTCTTCCTCCACCCTGAACCGGTTCACGTGGTTGGTTTCTTCCGACAGGAATACGGCAACTTTTACCGATGCGGGGAGATATCCGAGCTGATTGATCCTGATCCAGGAGGAAGCGGGTGGAGGCAAGGGATTGGCAGGTGAGAGACAACTACCTGCGGTGATCAGGCCGATGATGACTTTACAGATCCCGGTAAAGCGGGGCCTTTTCCGTCCGGGTAAAGGTCTCCTTAAAAGGTTCATGACAGGAAAAATTAAGATATGCCCGCAATGCAGCGGGATTGGCGATCCGGATATCCTGACGGAAGCAAGCTTCTATTCATGGATTATCAGCGGTTATATATTTTTCTGATTTTGGCACCTGTGAAATAGTGGCTCAGAATCTCCCGGTACCCAACCCCTTTTTCACCCATCACCGCAGCACCGATCTGGCAAAGGCCTACCCCGTGTCCCCAGCCGGCTCCGTGGAGAATGATTTGTGAAGGGATGTTATCTTGTATATTCTTGTATTCAACGGTAAAGGCAGCACTTTTCAGGTGGGTGGACGACAGCCATTTTCTGATTTCCAGCTCCTTGCCTATTATCAGGGTTCTGAGGCTTCCCACAATCCGTAATCTGACGATTCTTCCGGATACTCCCCGTTGAACCGGCTCCAGACGGATAATCTCACCGAAATCGATACCCGAACGGCTTTTAATGAGACCGGAGATCTGTTCCTGTGTATAGATCTCGGACCAGCGGAAAAAATCCCGGGTTTTCTGATCATATCCTGGGAGGACCTGTTCCAGGATTTTGTGGTCACTGGTATTGCAAAAGGCTTCCGGTGAGCCCATTATCCATGTCTCTGCCCCTTTCTCCATGGTCAGATCCATGGAGGGTTTCCGGCCCGGAGGGGCTGCATCCACGATGGCGGAAAGGTAAGGTTTGGGTTCCGGTTCCCACACATTTTCAAAATTTTCGGAGATGCCTCCGCAGCATTTGGAAAAACGGGCGTCGCAGATTTCGTCATTTGCCGTCAACACCTCTCCGGTTGTGGCCTCCACAGCTTCCAGTGCCTGGGAAGAAATTATTTTGGTGATCCCCTGGTAACGCTGGCAGTGATCATCGGCACAAACATCAAAATGATGGTGATCTTCGCGGTCGTACCACCGTGAAATTTCATCCGGTTCTGCCTTACTGGCCGGGCTGGAAAACCCCGATACCAGAATCTTGTTTTTCTTCTGTAACTGGGCCAGCAGCCAGCTGCGCGAGATAACTGCATGCGCTTTCAGTAACCCTGCAGAACTGGTGGCGCTCATTTCACTTGAGATTACACTTTTCAGGTAGTCCTCCAGGTAAACGGTATTGATCACCCTGACATTGCCGGCTTCGGGCAAAAACCGGATACCCCCCGTAAATCGCTGATCTTCTTTTTGCTCCCAGTGAAAATTGATCCCGATCGTCACATTCTTCAGTAAAAAGGCATTTGTCTTGAACAGGGGCAGCAAAACAATCTCATCCTCTGCAATAATAAGGACTCCCTGCCCCTCAAGGATTATTTTGCCTTTGTGCATCCGGGCAGCATAACTTCCATGTTCGAGGGGGGTGTTTCCATGGTGATATCCGGTATCCAGATGAAAATCTATCCGGTCATCTACCATAATCCCAACATGCAGGACAGGTTCTTTTTTCATTCAGAATAAGGCTAAAGGTCAGGTCTTCTGCTGTGGCGAATGTACATAAAAAATTAAAAACCAGTAAATTCCTTTTGAAGATTCCTGGTCTGAAACGACTGGCTTCAGTCTGGCATATCACCATGGAGCAGACCCGGGAATCTGTTTTTTCAATAGTTCAAATTCCGTTTCCCCTGCGGTAACCTGGCTGAAAATGCTGATAAGGTCTTCACGGGTGATATTCTGAAAATCGCTTTCACGCGGAAAAATAACAAGGCCTGCCAGTTCCACTGCTGCAGGACTGATCAGCAGTTTCCAGCGATCTTCGGCATAGTACTGCCATGGCCGGGCCACCGCACGGGGGAAAAGCAAAACCTGCCATTTTCCTTCAGTAAACCAACCAACTATATTGAACATGGGTTCAATATCAGGTTCTGTTTGTAGGATATTGATAACGCCATCAAGAGCTCCGGCAAGCAGGATTTCGCTTGAAGCGCTGAAATACAGAAACCTCCGCAGACCGTCAGCTATGGAGCAGATGGTTAGTTCCGGTTGATCGTATAGGACGGAGGCATCATGGGCCAGGAGATGCTCCAGGTCTTCTTCAATGGGCAGCTGATTTCTGATGGCTGCCTGGAAATGGAGATGGTCTGGTGCGGAAGCGCCGCAACGCGGTCCGTTATAAAACACCGTGAACTCCTCCAGCGAACGGCATAAATGTAAAAAAGCCGGGATATTTCCATTGAATTGCTGGTTTGTGTGCAAGTCGGAGGGGATGGTCAGATGGCAGGGAAAAATGGGAAACGGGTTGACAAGAAGGATCAATCCGGTGGGTAAGGGTATTCCAAATTGTTGCTCAGGCCGGTTTTCAGCACAAAGGAAGCAAGGCCGGGCAAGAATCGCTCCGGCTGAAGTGTCGGCAGAAGAAGAGCGGATGCGTCCGGGATTAAATTGGCCGTCGATATGAACATGGCCGAAGCTGAAATTCCGGGTTTGTGCCTGCTGCAGAGCCCGGTAGTTTGCTGCTGCAAGGTCCCAGGTGGCTCTCTGCTGGTTAACCAGGGCTATCGCCTTTTTTGACAGCGACCATGTCTGGCCGTACCGGCTTAATTCTTCCGCTGTCAGGAACCGGTTGCAGTTATCCTTGTTCATGGTATTGTATCTGCAGTTTCAGGTTTGGTTATTGTTACCCTTCCGACCTCCGCAGGTTTCATTTGCCCGCCGGCAGGGGAGTTGCAACTTCTGGTTTTGTGCCGGTTTGCAGGAGGCCTGTGCCTTGTCACAAACGGATGGTAACAGGGGGGGAGGGTGGACTTTCATGGTTAAAACGGTCGAGCGATGAAATCCTTACTTCATAATGTTTTTTCTTCTTCCCCATTTTTCCCAGGTCGACCCGGTATTCCCTGGTAATGGCAACAATTGTGCGCGGATTCCCCGGGTCGAAAGGCTGGCCTGCTTCGTTGAGATATACGGCAAATTTCAGTGGGAAAGCCGTATCATCACCAGGGGCTTCCCAGGTGACCCTCCTGCCGGTGGCGGAAACATTACCCGGGGTTGGAGGAGGGGTAAATCCCGGCCACTGGTGGGGAGGGGTGAAGGCCGGATACCGGTAAAAATGATTTTTCAGACTGTCCTGAAATCCCATCAGGTTTTTTTTAAACTGCACACTGCTGAAAAAGATGGTTCCTGAGACATTGGGATACTTGCGGGTTATCCGCAGTTGGGAGGGCAGTTGTCCGGGGTTCTGCCATGCTTTTACCGTGCTGCTTTTTGAAACTTTGTAAGGTGCCAACCCAATAAACAGTTGACGGCCGTAAGTGTGGTGATCCCACCACTTGACCAGAGTCTCGAAATCAGCTGACGGATGGCCGGTTTCAAAGTAGACCTGGGGGGCTACATAATCGATCCAGCCGTTACGGAGCCACTTCAGGATATCGGCATATAAATGGTCGTAATTGGTAATTCCCCCGTTGGTTGCAGATCCTTCGGGGTCATCTGCACGGTTTCGCCAGATGCCAAACGGACTGATGCCGAATTTCACCCAGGGTTTGATGGAACGGATGGAGTCGTGAATCATTTTAATCAGGATGTCTACATTTTCCCGCCGCCACGAATTTTTGTCTTCCGGCCTGAAAGCCCTGTTGTACCTGGCAAACGATCTGTCGTCAGGGAATGGCTGGCTGGTAGGGTAGGGGTAAAAATAATCGTCCATGTGGATACCGTCAAGATCGTACCTTCTAAGCAGGTCGCAGACTACGGAGGTCACATAATCGCGGGTTCCGGGAATGCCCGGGTCGAAATAGAGCTTGTTGCCATACAGGACAGCCCATTCCGGTTTGGAAAAGATTTGATGGTTCCCGGCGAGGGGTTCACCGGCATTCTGGGCCACCCGGTAGGGATTCAGCCATGCATGCAACTCCATCTGGCGCTGGTGGCATTCTTCAATCCAAAGATCCAGCGGGTCATACCAGGGCCAGGGATACCTGCCGGGTGTGCCCGTAAGATACCGTGACCAGGGTTCCAGAGCCGAGGAATATAACGCATCCGAACAAGGCCTTACCTGAAGAATTACTGCGTTCATGCCCAGCGAATGGTGAAGTTCCACCAACTCCCTGATTTCCCGCTTTTGCTCTTCAACCGGCAATCCCGGTTGTGAAGGCCAGTCGATGTTGTTCACAGTGGCTACCCAAACTCCCCTGAATTCATATTTCGGGCTGGCTGATTGTGCCTGTGTTTGCAGAACACCCACAAGTACCAGCAGGACCGGAATTATCCCAAGTTTCGTAGTACTCATCCTGATCGAGTTCTTTAATAGATCCTAAAATTAAAATTAACTCTTAGAATTAGTGCACTTATTCACTCCAATCCGCAGTTTTTATTCGTGCGGCCCCCATTTCAAGAGTTTCCCGCTTGAAAACCAGTGAGCACATTCCCTCCCGATTGAACCGGAACGGGGTAAGTGAACAGAACACGAAATAAGTCCCTGACTAATTCGGGCTTAAGCAGGAAGGTCTTATCCCCTATGCTTTCGGCGAAACCGGGTTCATGGCTTGCCCCTGGTTTCAGATCCCTGATAGGCAACGGTATGAACCTGTACTTGGTTAAGGAAGGCAGGGTCCGGTTCCTTCCTATACCGATTTTTCTTTCGTAAAGGATATCGGCACCTGAGAATGATTATTTTCGGCCCTTTAACGGTTGAAATATGAAAGATTTCGATCCTGCCAATGTCAGGGTTGTCGGGTTTGATGCCGACGACACGTTGTGGGTAAATGAACCGTTTTACCGTGAAACGGAGAGAAAATTCTCCGGATTGCTGGCGGAATATGCTTCACCGGAAGAAATAAACCGGCAGCTTTATGAAGTAGAAACCGGCAACCTGTCGTTATACGGTTACGGCTGTAAGGCTTTCACGCTCTCGCTGATTGAAACGGCGTTGCTGGTTTCCGGGGGCAGGGTCACCCCTGTCCAGATTGGCAGTATCCTGGAATTGGGCAAATCGCAGATCGTTGAAAAAAATCCTCTTTTACCGGGAGTGCATGAGGTATTGGGTGTTTTGGCCCGTCACTACCGGTTGATCGTTGCCACCAAGGGGGATTTGCTGGACCAGGAGCGCAAGCTGAGAAATTCAGGTATTGCCGGGTATTTTCACCATATAGAGATCATGAGCGACAAAAAGGAAGAACATTACCGGAAGCTGCTGGATCATATGGATATCCGTCCCGGGCAGTTCCTCATGGTGGGGAATTCGATCCGTTCGGATGTCTTGCCTGTCGTTCGCCTGGGAGGATATGCCGTTCATATTCCCTATGCTGTCACCTGGCTGCATGAGGAGTTGTCGCCGGAAGAGATGCCGGACCGGCATTTTGTAACCATCAGTCAGCTCCCGGAGGTTTTAAAAATCTTAGCCATTCCTGAATCATACTAATCGCATATGTTTTCAAAAAAAGACCGTTACACTTACCGGGAACTCCTTTCCGGGGTCAGAATGCGTCCGCTGGCTCATGGCCCGAGGACCCTTCTTTGTGAATTTTTGCTGACCCGGGGGCACACGCTTCCTCTTCACCACCATCCGTATGAGCAGACAGGGTTTCTGATTTCGGGCAAGATAAGAATTCATATCGGGGAGGAGTGGCATGAGGCCGGCCCGGGAGACAGCTGGTGCATACCCGAGAATGTCTTCCATGAAGTGGATGTTCTGGAAGATACCCATCTGACAGAAATTTTTTCTCCCGTCCGTCCCGACTATCTGCCCGGGGAAGAGTAAGAACAAGGGGTTGGATGAGAGGGGGGTGGTTTTGTGTAGCGTAAATGAAATATTACCTTTGGACTATCTAACGGATTCTGTTCATGAAGCAACTGGAATTTGACACCATAGTGATTGGCAGCGGTCTGGCAGGGTTAGCCGCGGCTTATCATTCGTCGGTATATGGCCGGGTAGCCATTGTTACCAAGTCGGAACTGGATACCAGCAATTCATGGTTTGCCCAGGGTGGCATTGCAGCTGTAACGGCAGAAGATGATGCCACAAGCTTACACATTCAGGATACCCTTACCGCAGGGCGCGGTTTATGTGATTACGATGCTGTGGAAGTGCTGGTCAGAGAGGGCCGGGACCGTGTACAGGAGCTGATCAGGGACGGAATGCCGTTCGACAGGGATGAAGAGGGAAAAATACTCCTGGGGCTCGAGGGTGGCCATTCCCGGAGAAGAATCCTGCATGCCGGAGGTGATGCCACCGGACGGGAACTGACCCGTTTCCTGCTGGAACGGGTGACCCAAAGGAAAAATATTTTCCCCTTTGAGTTTACTGCCGTTGTCAGGGTTCTCGTCCATGAGGGATGTGTGGCGGGAGTCCAGGGTCTCGACTTTTTTACGGGTGAGAACCTTCTCTTCCGGGCTAAAGCAGTTATCATGGCCACGGGTGGTTTATCAAGGGTGTACAGCCGTTCTACCAACCCTCATACCGCAACCGGTGACGGGATTGCCCTGGCCTACCAGGCTGGAGCCAGGGTTGCCGATCTGGAATTTATCCAGTTTCACCCCACAGCCCTTTACATGCCGGGGGATGATGCCTTTCTGATCAGCGAGGCAGTCAGGGGTGAAGGAGCGTGGTTACTCAACAGTGCCGGCGAGCGGTTTATGAAAGGGATACACCCGATGGCTGAGCTGGCTCCCCGTGATGTCGTAGCTCATGCTATCTTCCGGGAAATGCAGTCCAGGGGTGAAGAATGTGTATACCTCACCCTTAGCCACCTGGACCCGGGAAAAATCACCCACCGGTTTGGAACCATCAGCCGGAAATTGAACGAATACGGCCTTGACATGACCCGGGATAAAATTCCTGTTGCCCCGGCTGCCCATTATATGGTAGGCGGCATCAGAACCGGCCCCGACGGCGAGACCAACCTGCGGGGGCTCTTTGTCTGCGGTGAGGCTGCTGCCTCAGGTGTTATGGGCGCCAACCGGCTGGCCAGCAATTCACTCCTGGAGTGTCTTGTCTTTGGCCACAGAGCCAGCCAGAAAGCGGCCGGATTAGCTCCCACCCCCTGCCAATCGATAAAGGTGAAACCCTTTGCCGTTTCGCCTGATTTCGAAAATACCTTTCTGGATCTCAAAAATGAAATGGCCGGCTTGATGGCTTCCCGGCTGGGAATCCTCCGCACACGCCATACCATGCTTTCAGCGCTTAAGCGGTTTAATGAAATTGCCAAAACGTACAAGGATCACAAATTTGATTATAACCTGTTGAAAATAAAAAATATAGCCGATGTGTGCTGCCTGATCACCCAGGCTGCCATTACCAGGGAAGAAAGCAGGGGCGGCCATATCAGGGAAGATTTCCCTGGTGAAAATCCACGGTTCAGGGTTCATATCATACAGCAGAAAGGAGTACCTCCCGTATTTGAACCTGTGAAAGACCCTGGAACTTAGCAGGAGATGAACCCCGGCAAACCCTGGAATCTTATGCATTGAAAACTCTTCCCCCTCTGAACAATAGGCGGCAGGAATTCCGGAAACGGAGAACCTGGCGGGGACGAAAGTAAACAAAACAAACCTTCTGAGATGAACATGAATCGTGAGGAACTGGCAGCAGCAGAGGTGCTTATTGGGATGGCTCTGCGGGAGGATATCGGACCAGGAGATGTAACAACCAATCTGCTGGTGCCTGTCGATATGCGCAGGAAAGCCATGATGATCGCCAAAGCCGGGGGCGTAGTTGCCGGCATGGAGGTTGCTGCCATGGTATTCCGGCACCTGGATGCGACGCTAGAATGGAATCCTGTAGTTGCTGACGGGGATAGCGTCAGAACAGCTGACGTTCTTGTTTGGTTTTCGGCCAACTACCGTGCCTTGCTTTCCGGCGAACGGACAGCCCTCAATTTTTTACAGCGCATGTCCGGGGTAGCCACCATTTCAAACCGCTATGCCACCTTACTGGAAGGTTACGATACCAGGATTCTGGATACAAGAAAGACTCTCCCGGGATGGCGGCTTCTGGATAAATACGGCGTAAGGGCAGGAGGTGCCTCTAATCACCGGATGGGCCTCTACGATATGGCCATGGTAAAAAACAACCATATTACTGTTGCCGGAAGCATTTCCGGGGCTGTTGCTGCCATCAGGAAAAACCTCTCCGATAGCATCAGGATAGAAGTCGAAACCACCTGCCTCGACGAAGTGAAAGAAGCACTGGAAGCAGGTGCTGACATCATTATGCTTGATAATATGGATAATCAAACCATGCGCAAAGCAGTACTGATGATAGGAAATAAAGCCCAGACCGAAGCATCAGGAAATATGACCCCTGAACGGCTAAAAGGGGTGGCCGCTACCGGTGTGGATTTCATTTCGTCCGGGGCGCTGACCCATTCTGCCACGGCGCTTGATATCAGTATGCGGATTCTCCGCGATTGATCCTGAAAAGTCTCTTGTTTGCTGCCCTTTTTGTGTTTCGTTTTCCCGGCCTTTGCCATACAAACTTTTTCAACGATCTTATGCCTGATTTCTTTGCAACAAGGTTAAAATATTATTTCTTTGTAAAAGGTTAAAAGCGTTCTCTTTACCCGGTTTCTGAACCTCCGTCCGGTCGTTGTATTTTCTGTTTAGGTACTGATAATCAGTGCAATAATATTTTTGGCATGAGTTTTGGTATGTAAGGATTGGTTTTCGGAATGATCCGGTTACGGTTGCTGCAGAGACTAGTAAAACCGGTTCAGAGGAAGGCTGGAGATGAATAAAGAATGGGAAGCATCGCACAAAGGAAAGTATTAGGACAGGTAAAAAAGCGCAGAAAAAATGACGTTAACTGATAAAACAATGAAAACACAATTACTGAAGACCGCCGCCCTGGTTTATTTGGTTTTGGGACTTACAGTCAGTGGATTCTCCCAGCGGGTTTTTAAAGGTACCGTTTACCGTAACGGAGAGCCTGCAGGAGGGGTTACGGTGGAGGTTCACCACGGAGCGAAGTCCTTTTTTACAGGGCATGATGGCAACTATGAGGTAACTACCGATGATAAAGCCAAATGGATCCGGTTTACCTACCTCGAAGAATCCAAAAAAATAGATCTGACCCCTGAAACCAGCGGTGAGCTGGATTTCAGTTTTGACGGGAAAATTCCCGAAAAAGTGGACGCAGATCTCATCGGGGTCAACCTGAAAAGTCTTCAGGAGCTGGTAGCTGCCAATGATCTGGATTTCATGAATAATCTCTCCATTTATAACGAGTTTTATAAGCAGAAAGATTTTAAGTCGGCAGCGGAGCCCTGGAAGAACTTGTACATGAAGTATCCCAAATCGACGTTGAATATTTATATCCACGGGGCCAATATGTATGAAAGCCTTATCGAGAAAGCGACCGACAAATCTCAGAAGATGGGTTATGTCGATTCGCTGATGAAATTGTACGATCGCAGAATTCGGTTTTTCGACCAGAAAGGGTATGTTCTGGGCAGAAAAGGTACAGCCTGGTTAAAGTATAATCTGCCTCCAGACGAAGATATGTCGGACGATGAACTGGCCGGTGTGTACCAGAAAGGATACGATTGGCTCCTGGAATCGGTTAAGGAGCAGGGTCAGGAAGTTGAACTTCCGGTGGTCGTACTGCTTATGCAGACCTCCAAATCTCTGATGGGTCTTGGAAAGTTACCTAAAGAGGATGTAGTCCGCAATTACGATCTGCTTTCCGGAATCATCAGCCAGAAAGAGAAAGCCAGTGAACCAACAGAAGGTCTGGCGGCTTCAAAAAATGCTGTGGAAACCATTTTTGGCACCTCCGGGGCAGCCGATTGTGAATCCCTGATCCGTATCTACACCCCTCAGTTTGCCGAGAAATCGGGCGACCTGGAATTTCTGAAGTCTATGTTACGGAGGCTTTCCAGAGCTAAATGCGACGATTCACCGCTCTTTTTTGAGGCTTCAGAAAAGATGTACCACTTGGATCCTTCTGCAGAGGCAGCTTTCAATATGGCCAGAATGTTTGTGAAACAGAACGATGCGGACAAAGCCAAAGATTATTACAAGCAGGCTATGGAGCAGGAGACCGATCAGACACTGCTTGAGGATTACTATTATGAATACGCTCTGTTCATCTATGCCAAAGAGAACAATTTGCAGGAAGCCCGGAACTATGCACGTAAGTGTTTGGCCATCAATTCGAAGAATTGTAAAGCTCTGATGTTGATAGGCGATATTTACGCTTCGGCCAGCCGTTCATTCAGTGCCGACGGCTTCGAGCGCTCCACCGTTTTCTGGGTGGCAGTCGATTATTTCAACAGAGCCAAAGCCGGGGAAGATTGCCTGGTTGATGCGTCCAAAAAAGCCAACAGTTACCGCAGTTACTTTCCCAATAAGGAATCGGCATTCTTCCTGGGAATCAGGGAGGGTCAGAATTATACCGTGGGAGGCTGGATTAATGAAACTACAAAAGCACGGTTTTGACAGCCGGATAAGACAAATTACAGTTATTGTGCCTGCAGCCCTGGTTCTCGGGGCTGCATTGCTTTTTTCAGCCTGTGTCAACGATATCGACAAGATCAGTGCTTTCAGCCCGAAAGAAAACCTGCCTGTTGTCCACGCAGAAAACTTCGAAACCACTTTCTCCGATTCCGGAATTATCCGTTTTTACCTGAAAACCCCTGAACTGAAAAGATTTGATACGGGAGACCAACCTTTTTATGAATTTCCCCAAGGTATATTGCTGGTGCAATACGACCGGAACAGCCAGATTGTATCAAGCATCAGCTCACGATATGCCAAGCAGTTCATCCAGGAGCATAAATGGGAGGCCAAAAACGACGTGGTCTCCGTCAACAGCAGGGGGGATACCCTGAAGACGGAATTCCTGGTCTGGGACGAAAAGGCAGGAAAGATTTATTCGGATGAATATGTAAAAATCATCAGACCTGATCAGATCATCACCGGAATTGGGTTTGAATCAGACCAGTCCTTGCAGAACTGGAGAATCCGGAATCCCAAAGGTACGATCTATGTACAGCTGAAACGGGAGAGTAACCCCGATTCGCTGGCAGAAATTGGTACCGGCCCGATTATGAAACCTGTGGATATAGGAAATCGTTGATAATTATGATTCTATTTGCAGTTACATCTTTTCTGCTCACAGCTTTTTTTTCAATCTACGAGTCGGTTCCGGCCTATGCAGATGTTTACGATCCGGGATTTTGGAAAATTACGGAACCCCGGATAATCCGGTTTTTACGAAACCTGTCAAAGCCTGCTTCCGGTTTCTTCTCAGCCCTTCTGATGGGAAAGACCCTATCCCTGGTTGGTTTGGTTGTTTCCTCCACCCTTATACTTCAGCCATTCATCCGTTCCGGGAGAACCCCATACGGGTTGGCTCTCCTGGCCCTGGTGCTGGGGTTTTCAACCATTTTCGCATTTATTGCCGGATTATTACCCCTGTTTGCGGCGCAGAGACTTTCCCTCGGACTGGTGAAAACCCTGTCATTCCTGTTCCTGCCTGCTTATTACCTGCTGAAACCCTTTGCACGACTGATGGACCGTTTCGTTCCCGGACGAAAAATGTTTCTTCACGGAATCCTGCCGGACGGGCAGGACAAATTCAGAACTGTATGGGAACAGAAGGAGGAGCAAAGGCCCCTTCCCGGGCAGGGAATAGAAGTCAGAAAGGAAATCATTCTCTACCGGAATGCCCTCGATTTTTCTAAGGTAAAACTCAGGGAAATCATGGTCCCCAGGAATGAAATTTCGGTGCTCGACATTAATTCGGATGTTGCCACCCTGAGAAAAAGGTTTGTGGAAACCGGTTTTTCCAGGATCCTGTTTTACGAGGGAAATAAGGATAATATTGTTGGTTATGTCCATACGTCCGCTATTTTTAAAAATGCCACCAGTATCAAACCCTTTCTGAAAAGTGTTCTCATAGTCCCTGAGACCATGGCTGCCAACCGTTTGCTAACCATGTTCATCCGGGAACACAGAAGTATCGCACTCGTTGTCGATGAGTTTGGAGGAACTTCAGGCCTGGTTACCACCGAAGACATCCTCGAGGAGATCTTCGGAGAGATCGAAGATGAACATGACATGAGTTACATCATTGAGAAACAACTGAACGACAGGCAATTCATCTTTTCAGGCAGGATTGAGATTGATGTTCTGAACGAAAAATACCATTTAAACCTGCAGGAGTCGGTGCATTATGAAACCCTTGCCGGATTTATCCTTTTCCACCATGAAAGTATTCCGGTGGCTCAAACAGTAGTGCGGGCAGGAAATGTCAATCTTAAAATTCTGAAAGCCACCAAAACCAAGATAGAGCTGGTTCAGTTAACCTTGACAGACAGTTAGTCACCAGGCATGTTACCTCCCTCAGATCTTGTCTCCCCCTTTTAGTAAAGTCACTTCCGGTCTGTTCAGGGGTAAAAAAAAGCTTGCGTTATGCCTGTCAAGAGTAAAATTATTATCTTCGTGCCTTAATTTTTTTAACCATCATAGCAATAATTCAGGTTATTCCATGGCAACATTACAAACGATCAGAACCCGGGCAGGGGTACTTGTGGCCGTCGTTATCGGTCTTGCTTTATTCGCATTTATATTAGGCGATTTGTTTCAGTCAGGATCCTCGTTGTTCAGAAGAGGACAAATGGAGATCGGAAAGATTGACGGAGAGTCGGTCCAGTATCCTGAGTTCCAGAAAAAAATTGAAGAGTTGGGTGAAATCTACCGTTTGAATGGCGGAAAGAGCCAGTTGGATGAGGAAACCTGGGTTCAGGTCAGGGAACAAACCTGGCAAACCTATGTGCGGGACAAAGTTATGGGTGATATCTATAAGAAAACAGGTCTGGGCGTAACATCGGAAGAACTTTTTGACATGATGCAGGGAGCCAATCCCCATCCGATCATCCAGCAGATATTTACCAATCCGGAAACCGGACAGTTCGACAGGAGCGGGGTGGTAAATTTCCTGAAAAACCTGGAAACCGGGGTTACCCCCGAACAAAGGAGTTATTGGTTATATCTTGAAAAACAAATCGTTGGTGAAAAACTATTGTCTAAATATAACACCCTCGTTAATAAATCCTTGTATGTGACGGGGGCTGAGGCTCAACGCAACCTGGAACTGAAAAACCGGCAGGTGGACATCGAGTACATTGGTTTGAGCAGTACTATCATTCCTGATTCGATGGTTAAGGCATCCTCAGAGGAACTAAAAAAGTACTATGCAGATCATAGTACGGAATATCAAGATGAAAAAACAAGGTCCATAGAGTATATCGTTTGGAATGTAAAGCCTTCGGCTGCTGATTTTTCGGCTTCTGAGAAGTGGATTAACGAGATCAGGAAAGACTTTGCCGGAGCCGCTGACAATGTGCAGTTTGTGAATTCCAATTCGGATGTCGGGTTTGAGGATACCTGGTATAAACCGGATGCAGTACCCGGGCAATTGGCTTCCTGGATTGCCGGTGGTGCGGTATTAAACGATGTTTTCGGACCCTATTTTGAGAACAACTCCTATAAACTTGCTAAGCTTCATGCGGTGGAAATGCTGCCGGACTCGGTGGAAGCACGGCATATTCTGCTGGCTGTGAACTCTGCTGCTGAGGCGGCATCGGCCAGGGCTTTGGCTGACAGTCTGAAAAAGGTTATTGACCAAGGGGGTGACTTTGCTGCCCTGGCGCGTCAATATTCGACTGATACGGGTTCTGCCATGAATGGCGGTGATCTGGGATGGTTCGGACGGGGAAGAATGGTGAAGCCGTTTGAAGAGGCAGCCTTCGGGAACCAATTGAATGAGGTGCAGATTGCCACCTCACAGTTCGGGATTCACATCGTGCAGACCACCCGGATCAGTCCAAGAAACAAGCAATTACAGCTGGCCATTCTTGAGCGGACGGTAACGCCAAGTACCAGGACATACCAGGATACCTATGCCCAGGCGAGCAAATTTGCTAACGAAAATACTTCGAAGGAAGCTTTTGACAAAGCGGCAGAAGAAGGAAAGCTGGCCAAAAACATGGTCGTTTTAAGGGAAACCGACCAGCAACTGGGTGATTTCCAGTACCCCCGTGTATTAATCCGTGCTGCCTTCGAAGCAAAGCCAGGGACGGTCATTAAAAACACCGATGGTTCACCAATTTTTGAGCTGGGAGATAATTTTGTGATTGCAACCCTTATCAATGCCACTGAAAAGGGGGTTTCACCTTTTGAGAATGTGAAAAGCAGGGTAGAATTGGCCGTACTGAAAGAAAAGAAACTGAAACTGCTGGCTGAGAGACTGGCAAAAGCTGCAGAGGGGAAAAGTGATATGGCAGCTATGGCCACCGCTGCAGGAAGCCAGCTGAAAACTGCTGCTTCTATCAACTTTAACAGCGTCACCCTGCCCGATTTCGGAATGGAACCTGCGGTAATAGGAGCGGCCATCGCTATCAAAGCAGGTGAGGTTTCATCGCCTGTTACAGGAAACAATGCGGTTTTCCTGTTAAAAGTCGTTTCAGAGCAGAACCTTGCCGATACCAACGTGGATGCTGAAAAAGAAAGATTGATGCAGGCTTTCGGTTACCGGGTATCCTCCCAGGCGTATGATGCACTTCAGAAAGCCGTAACCATCGACGACAAAAGGGCAAAATTCTATTGATTTATTGAGAAAGCAGGGATTTGGCCAATGATGCAATTTCCTTTCCGTCGGCTTTTCCTGCAAGTTCCCTGGCAGCCACAGCCATCACTTTTCCAAGATCTTTGATGGAGGCAGCACCGGTTTGTTTGATAATAGCCTCTATGGCAGCAGTGAGTTGTTCCGCTGTCAGTTGAAGGGGTAAAAACGATTCGAGCACTTTAACCTGTGCTGTTTCCTGTTCTTCAAGATCCCCCCGGTTTTGCTCCTTATAGATGAAAGCCGAATCTTTTCCCTGCTTGATCAGTTTTTGCAGCAGTTTCAGGGATTCCTCGTCGGTCAGTTCCGATCCTGCCCCTTTGCCGGCACGGGCTTCCAACATTACTTTTTTAAGATTTCGCAACGCTTCGAGCCTCACCTTGTCACGGGCTTTCATGGCTCCCATAATTTCCTGACTGACTTCTTCAAAAAGTGACATAGTTCTGGGTATTAATTCAATCCACCTGGGGGTCCAGATACGGATTCCGGTCCCTGATAATGATCTTTTTCCCGGGGTCGGGCGATACGGAATATTCCGAGTAGTCGGTAGTTTTCAAGGGTGGCTGCTGATTTGCCTTTTTCTGTTTCCTGACATAAGCCGGCACGTTTTCCAGTTGTTCCAGGTCGTTGTCGCTGATTTGAGTAAAATCGACCTTCAGTGGTTGTTCCTGGGCCAGTTCCTGCTGTTCTTCAATCCTGGGGGGATACAATACATCAAACTCCGAGCGGGAGGGGTGATGGGTCTGGAAATCAAAATCGAGGGTTCGTTGGGTTTCTCCCGGCTTTTTCTTCCCGGGGCTGCCGGCAGGGGTGCTAATCTCCTTTAATGTCGGAGTTGGCGGGGCATCTGTCAGCAAATAGTTTTCTTTGGCTGTTTTGGTATTGCTCTGTAATTCAGGAATGGCAGTGGAACTGAAGCCGGTTGCGATGATGGTCACTGAGATTTTGTTTCCCAGCGACTCATCCTCACCGTTACCCCAGATCAGGTCGGCTTCGTGGCCTGCCTTGCCTTGCACATAATCGGTGATTTCCCCGATTTCATCCATGGTAATTTCGTCAGTCCCTGAAGTGATATTCAGCAGAATGTTTTTGGCTCCCTTGATGTTATTGTTATTCAGCAAGGGGGAGGAGAGGGCCTGTTCGGCGGCAGCCAGGGAGCGCCCGTCGCCTTCGGCCAGTCCGGTGCCCATGATGGCCACACCGCTCTGTCGCATCACGGTTTCGACATCGGCAAAATCGACATTGATATAGCCGGGTACGGTGATGATTTCAGCAATTCCCCGGGCAGCGATGGCCAGTACGTCATCGGCTTTGGCAAACGCCTGGGAAATGGGAAAATCGCCGTACATTTCACGGATTCTCTCATTGTTCACAACCAGGAGGGAATCCACATGTTCTTCCATTTCCCGGATCCCCTCGATCGCCTGACGGATCCGTCTTTTGCCCTCGTTGCGGAAAGGAAGGGTGACGATTCCTACCGTCAGCATCCCCATTTCATGGCAGAGGCGTGCTATCACAGGGGCACCTCCGGTTCCTGTGCCACCTCCCATCCCCGCAGTGATAAATACCATCCGGGTATCCGGTAAAAGAGCATCCCTGACATCATCGATATTCTCAATGGCTGCTTCCCTTCCCGTTTCTGGTTTATTGCCGGCACCCCGTCCTTCTGTCAGGGAGAGACCGAGTTGTATCTTTACCGGCACAGGACTCAAAGCCAGGGCTTGCATATCGGTATTGCAGATCAGGAATCCCACATCGCGGATCCCTTGCCTGAACATGTGGTTGACGGCATTTCCTCCGCCTCCTCCAATACCGATTACCTTAATGACGGATATGGGGTTTTTTTCAAATCCGAACTTTATTTTTTCAAGAGACATAGGCTGATTGGTAAAATAAGGTTATGCTTAACGGCAACACTGGCAAGACTGCAGCGGGAACATACCATTTTCCCGTCCTGCAGGTGGAATCAGGTGTTATCCATACTTTGATCGTCATCTTCAAACAGCTTGCCGAATTTCCGATTAAACCAGCCGTCGAGTGTATCTGTCTGTTTATCAGACGGTTTTTGGTTTTTGGTTTTACGGGTCTGCCGGCGGGAAACGGGTGCTGGCGAGGGCTCCCGGTGCATCTCCCTCCATTCCTGGGGGTTCTCTGCCTCTACAGGCATGCTCTCAGGGTTGAGAATAAACAGATGCTCTCTTGGTTTTTCCTGCTCTTCTTCTGTAGGGGACGGGTTCCCGGTTTCACTTCCGAAGGTCTTGCAGTCCTGCCTGGCTTTTTCCCATTGTTCACGGATGGCCGGGGCATTTTTAAAGCCCGTGCAAAGGATGGTTACGCTTATATTCTCGCCGATGGATTCGTCGTATCCATTGCCCCAGATGATATCGGCTTCCTGCCCCGCTTCATTCTGGAGATACTCGATGATTTCTCCGATTTCCCCAATGGTAATTTCTTCGCTGCCTGAAATAATATTCAAGAGAATATTTTTGGTTCCGAAAATGTCGTTGTTGTCGAGCAGGGGTGACTTCAGGGCTTTCCTGACGGCGTTCATTGCCCTGCCTTCTCCTGCTGCTGAACCGGTACCCATGATGAAAACCTTGCTGCCGTGCATCACGGTAAAAACATCCGCAAAATCGATGTTAATGTTACCGTGAAGGGTGATGATTTCTGCCACGCCTTTCACGGCTGTGGTGACAATTTCGTCGGCCATTTTGAAAGCACGGGTAGCGGGGAGGTCTCCAAACAGGTCGTGAAGACGCTGGTTGCTGACGATGAGCATGCTGTCGGTATGTTCATTCATCCGTTTGATGCCTTCCATGGCCTGGTTGTATCTTTTTTTCCCTTCGGAAGGAGAGGGAATGGTAACTACCGCAATGGTCAGGATGCCCAGTTCGTGAGCCAGGCTGGCAATCACTGGGGCAGCCCCGGTTCCGGTTCCACCTCCCAGACCGGCTGTAAGAAACACCATCCTGGTATTGTCTTCCAGCATCTTCCGGATCTCCTCATAATTCTCTCTGGCAGCTTCTTCGCCCATTTCCGGCTGGTTTCCTGCACCCCGCCCCTCGGTCAGGGTAACCCCCAGCTGAATCTTGTTTGGTACCGGACTGTACGACAATGCCTGGGCATCCGTGTTGCACACGATATAGTCCACATCCTTAATACCCGATTCAAACATGTGGTTTACGGCATTGCACCCACCGCCACCGACACCAATAACCTTGATGATCGAACCGGTGGTTCTCTTAAACTGGAATTTTATCAACTCTTCGGCCATTGAATTCGGTATTACATAACAGTATCATCCTCTTCAAACATCATACTGATCTGCTGGGTAACCTTTTTCCCAATAGCGCCGAAGAACCCTGTTCCGGCAGTCTGGGACTCTGTATTCTCCTTTTGCCTTTGGTTTTTGGAAGGTTTAAGGTTGTTGGGGCTATTGTCACCATCCAGCGACAACTTCAACAATCCCATGGCAGTAAGGTACCCTTCCGGTTCTGTTCCGGGAATACCGCTGAATCCCGGCGGCAGGAACCCAAGCCTGGTATCCATGCCCGTGCGCACTTTCATCAGGTGTAAAAGATTGGTCATTTTAGAGGTTCCCCCAGTCATGACAATACCCTGAGCCGAATGCACGCGGGGAACCGATTGCTCCATCTGGTAACAGATGCCATCGATGATTTCCTCCAGCCGTGCCTGGATGATCCATGCCAGTGTCTTAAAAGAGATTTCCTTCGATTCCCATCCGTTCTGTCCCGGAATGGTGACTACTTTTTCTTCTTCGGCAAAATCGCCTATTGCCTGCCCATACTGGATTTTTAGCATTTCAGCCGATTTCTGCAAAATGGAACAACCCTCCTTGATATCGCGGGTGATCACCTCTCCGGCAAACGGAATAACTGCCATATGTACCAGTTTCCCTTCGGCAAACGAGGTAACTTTCGTGGTGCCTCCGCCGATGTCGGCCAGGATTACCCCCAGGTCCTTTTCTTCCCTGCTGACAACCACCTCCGAAAGGGCAACAGGTGACAAAATAAAATCGCCCAGTTGAAGTCCCGATTTCAGAAATGCTTTTTCCACACTTTCGCGATACGACGCGGGTGCCGTAATCAGCGTGTAACAGGCGTTTAGTTTACGGCCCACAGTACCAACGGGGACCGTGACGTTGGAATCATCACCGATCTCATAATTGAGCGGGAAATGGTGGTATATGCTGTACCCAGGCTCCAGCGGCATATTCAGGGCTTCCCTTTCCAGGTAATCCACATCGTTCTGACTTACCATTCCGGTTGCGGTATAACGGCTCCCATCGTACCGGACTGTGCGGATGCCCTGCCCGGCAAGGCAGGCATCTGCAATTCTGATCCTGCCGCCCGATTGTAATTCAAGCTGGTTGACAAGGTATTTCACCGCACCGGCAAATTCCTCGGGATTCAGCACCACTCCTCGTTTTATCCCCCGGGCGGGAACAACGGCATGCCCCAGGATCTCCACTTGTCCGTCATCGCTCCTCTCACCGGCCAATGCCGTGATCTTGGTTGAGCCTATGTCGATGACTGCTGAAAATTGACGTTTTGAAGCCATGTTACTTGTTCTTTTTTGCTATGATCTGGTTTTGGTATTTCAGGTTTATCCGGTAATACAGATTCCATCTGTCTGATGCAAGCACCTGATCGTAAAATGCTTTCAGGTTCCGGAATTTCTCCCGGATATTTTCCGGAGATCCGAATTCAATCAAGTGGTTGCCTGCCAGGGTGGTGAGCAACAATTCGCCGTTCGCGGTCACATGGATCTGTTTGACCTGGGCAGACCAGAATGCGTCATCGCTGAGAAATGTAACAAACGGTAATAACTTTGTTCGGGCTTCTTCTAAACCAGGATTGCCCGTAATAAGAGGCACACGGGCTGCATATCTGACCGATGCCGGTATTTTGTTTCCATCCTTATCCATGTAATAATCGTCTTGGGCCGATTTTACGCGCATCACAGGGATGCGGTGCCTGACCTTAAGTACCAGGACTCCCCTCATGCCGGAGCTGTCGTGCACCACGATGGTGTACGCATCTGCTTTCCGGATGGTTTTGTTTTTTGCGAGTTGTCTTTCAATGGCTTCCGTATCGATTTCACTCAGTTTTTTGTCCTTCAGTGCGGGATCGGCGCCCCTGGCTATTTTTACCAATTCCTTTTCCCCGAGCCGGATGACCTGTTTACCGGCATACCGGACTCTGATTTCGCTGCAGGTGATGCCGGTCGTTTTCAACGATGAAAATCCCAGGGTACCTGTCAAGAAAACAGCCCCCAGAATCCAGGCAGCAAGGTACAAAATTTTATAAACGATCCGTTTCATTCTTCAATACTTCGATGATCTCTTCCGACAGGAGGTCAATATCACCTGCTCCCATGGTGACCACCACTTCCGGCATTTTGCGTGCAAGCAGGGCTATTGCCTCCTTCTTTTCCGCGCACCTCCGGTTGTCAATTGTCATCTGACGGAGGATCAGTTCTGAAGAGACTCCTTCGATGGGAAGTTCTCTGGCAGGATATACGGGAAGCAGGATGGCTTCGTCGAGCAGGTCAAGACTGGCAGCGAAAGCAGTGGAGAAATCCCTTGTCCGGGTGTAGAGATGAGGCTGAAAGATGCCGGTAATTTTTTTCCCCGGAAGGAAAAGTCTTACTGAGGCGATGAACGATTTCAGTTCTTCCGGGTGGTGGGCATAATCGTCGATATAAATGGTTTGTGCATTTCTGAAAAGGATGTCAAACCGGCGTCTTACACCGGTGAACGCTTCCAGCCCGCGCTTTATGTCGGATGCGGGAGCCCCGGCTATCCGGGCTGCAGCGGCTGCTGCTAACCCATTCTGGACGTTCAGGATTCCAGGGTAAACCATGTGGATAGGGTCGGAAAGTTCCCAGGGGGTTTGGATCCGGAAGTGGTAGCATCCGGAAACAGGGTCGGTTTCCAACTCCCGGCAGCAGAAATCGGCTTCTTCGCCGAGGCTGTAGGTATAGTACCTGATGCCTGGGATGGAGAATTCTTTTTCCAGTTCTTTTCTGACTATCAGCGCACCCCCGGGACGCACTTGCCCGGCAAACTGTCTGTATGACTCTTTTACACTGGCATGGTCGCTGTATATGTCAAGATGGTCCGGATCGGTGTAGGTAATAAGCGCCACATCGGGGAATAGTTGAAGAAACGATCGGTCGTATTCGTCGGCTTCGGCAACCATCCAGGCATCTCCGGCAGCAGGCAGCAACAGGTTGCTGTTGAAATTTTTGGCAATACCTCCGAGGAATGCGCCGCATCCTATGGTTCCTCCTTTCAGGATGGTGGCTGTCATGGCCGAAATGGTTGTTTTACCATGAGTGCCGGCAATGGCTATGCACTTGTGGGCTTTACATATCAAGCCCAGCACTTCTGAACGTTTCAGTATCGGGTATCCCTTTTCACGGAACCAAAGCCACTCTCCGAAATCGGAGGGAAGTGCCGGTGTTACAACGACCAGCGTCTCGCCCGGGGGGCCAACGTGGTTCCCGACTTCTGGTCCCAGGTCCTGGTAATGCACCCCGATCGCCTCTTCCCCGAGTTCGCCGGTCAGCCTGGTTGGGGTCCGGTCGTACCCGGCAACCTTTTTACCCCCGTGTTTGAAATACCGGGCCAGGGCGCTCATCCCGATGCCTCCTATACCCAGAAAGTAGACCTGTTTAATTCCTTGAAATCCTTTCATCTGTGTATCAGTTTAAGGGCTTCACCGACGATTCTTGCTGCTGCATCAGGCATGGCCAAATTACGGATATTCTGCGAAAGAGAGGCCATTCTTCCGGTGTCTTCGAACAGGCCTAAAAGAACCGGAAAGAGCTTTTCCCTGACTTCGGCATCGGGTACAACGACAGCTGCCCCTTTCACGACGAGAGCATGAGCATTCCGCGTCTGGTGGTCTTCAGCCACATTGGGTGATGGCACCAGAATGACCGGCTTACCTGCAATACACAATTCACTGATGGTTCCAGCGCCTGCACGGGCTACCACCAGGTCGGCAGCCGCATAGGCATAGTCCATCCGTTCGATAAAGTCCAGTACCCTGATAGTTGGGGGCAGGTTATCACCCCATTTTTCGCGTATCTCCCTGGCATAGACCGGTCCGGTTTGCCAGATTACCTGAATGCCGGACTCCCGGATTATCTCCAGGTTCGAAATCACCGCCTCGTTAAGTGAACGGGCCCCAAGACTTCCGCCCGTGATTAAGACCGTCCGGCTTTCGGCCTGAAAGTTGAAATGGTCCAGGGCCTCCCTGCGGCTGGTGCCGGCCATGGAACTGTCCCTGACCGGATTTCCGGTTAGAACGATCTTGCCGGAGGGAAAGTACTTTTCCATTCCTTCGTAGGCCACGCAAATAACAGTTGCTTTTTTTCCCAGCCATTTATTGGTGATTCCGGCATACGAATTCTGCTCCTGAATCAGCACTGGAATTTTCTGCCACAGGGCTGCCCTGAGCAGGGGGCCACTGGCATAACCCCCGACCCCGATGGCCAGATGAGGGCTGAACTGACGAACGATCCGGAGTGCCCGGATCATACTGATTGCCAGTTTGAAGAAAAACCGGAAAGTGCCGGGTCCCGGTTTCCGCGGATATCCGATAACCGGTAAACCGATGATCGGGTAACCGGCCGCGGGGACTTTTTCCATTTCCATTCTTCCCTGGGCACCTACAAACAGAACTGAGCATCCGGGGATTCTTTTTCGCAGTTCCCCTGCAATGGCCACTGCCGGGAAGATATGCCCGCCGGTCCCTCCTCCGCTGATGATAATCCTGATTTCCATCATCATTTCATTTCCTGGTCTTCGTCGGGCAAAATCACCTGGACTGCGGTTTCTCCTGATTTCTTTTGATCGGTCTGGTTCTGGAAGCTGACGCTGAGAATACAACCGAAAGCGATGGAAGTGAACAACAGGGAGGTGCCTCCCAGACTGACCAGCGGAAGAGGCTGGCCCGTGACGGGGAAAATGCCTGACGAGACTCCCATATTGATGATGGCCTGATACACCAGGAGGAGGGTAAGCCCTGTCACCAGGAAGGCCGGGAAGGTGCGGGTGGAGCGTTTAACAATCAGCACACCGCGGAAAAACAGGATAAGGTAAAGCATGATGAGGATAACTCCGCCAACCAGACCGTATTCCTCGATGATGATGGCATAAATGAAGTCGTTATAAGCAGCGGCCATATAATTAGCCACGTCTGAATTGCCGGGGCCTTTGCCGATAATTCCTCCCTCATAGATGGCCAGTTTGGCGTAGTCAGCCTGAGTAATTCCCTGCCGGGTGGCGGGGTCACCTTCGACAAATCGTTCAATCCGGGCTCTGACGGTTTTAAAGCGGGCCGGCAACTGTTCCACTTTTCCGGCGAGAAAATAGATACAGCCCACCAGGGCTACAACTGCCACCACCACCAGGGCGAGATGCCGGAAGGGAACCCGTGCCACAAACATCATACTCATCACTGTAGCAAATAACAGGGCTGCCGTAGAGAAATTGGAAAGGGAGATCAATCCGCAGATAAACCCTGCCACCAGGAGGATTTTCCAGAATGCTTTTTTCAGGCCTTCTGCAGAACCCGCCTCGATGCCCAGGATCTTGGCAGCGTACATAATAAGGCTGAGTTTAGCAATTTCGGCCGGCTGGAATGACAGGAACCCGAGGTGGATAGTCCGGCCGGAGGAGTCGCCGGCCATCCCGGCCATCTTCAGCCCTATGGCAAGACCCAGCAGGAGGATGCTGATACCCACCATGACCTTTGAGACGATGGCATACGCTTTGACCGGAACAACGTTCACCATAAGCAGGATCAGCCCGAACCCGAGACCCAGGAAAAACATCTGCCGCCCCAGGAAATGAAATGTGTTCCCGCCGGCTCTCCGGAAGGCAAGGGCTCCCGTTGCACTGTATACAATGAGCATCGAAAGCAGGGACAGGAAAAGCAATACTATCCAGATGATCTTGTCTCCCCTGATGATGTTTTTTAACCGCTGTTCCATGTATGCTATGGATTACAGATTCTTCACTTCCTGTTTGAACTGGCTGCCGCGGTCTTCGTAATTCTCAAACAAGTCGAAACTTGCACAAGCCGGCGACAGCAAAACAATATCACCGTTCCTGGCCAGGTAGTAAGCCGATTTTACCGCTTCGGCCATACTTCCCGTGTCGATGATGTTTTTCACAACTCCGTCGAAGACCTTGTGGATTTTAGAATTGTCGATACCCAGACAAACAATGGCCTTCACCTTCTCGCGCACCAGGTCGAGCAGCATGGTGTAATCGTTGCCCTTATCCACCCCTCCGGCAATCCAGACCACCGGCTGGTTCATGCTTTCCAGAGCATACCAGGTAGAATTGACATTGGTGGCTTTGGAGTCGTTGACGAATTCGATCCCGTGGACCTTCAGAAAACGCTCCAGCCGGTGTTCCACTCCCTGGAAATCGGAGAGGCTCTCCCGGATTCTGTCGTTGCGGATTTCCAGTACCATGCCTGAAATGGCAGCGGCCATCGAATTGTAGGTGTTGTGCTTGCCCTGTAGTGATAAGTCCAGAATTGACATAATAAACTGGTTTTGGTTGAACGTTATGATTAGTTGGTTGTCGAGAATGCCTGCTCCGGGATTTTCCGGTTCCCGGAGGGTAAAAGGCAGACAGGCAGCCTGAAGGTCACGGCGGCCTAATTCCGCCATGATCACCGGATCGTCCGCACAATAGATGAAATAGTCACCGGCAGCCTGGTTCCGGGTAATCCTGAACTTAGAAGCGGTATAATCCTCCATGCGGTAGTTGTAGCGGTCGAGATGATCGGGTGTGATATTCATAAGAATGGCTATCTCCGCTTTGAAACTGAACAGGTCATCCAACTGGAAACTGCTCAGTTCGATGACATACAGGTCAAAATCTTCTTCTGCCACCTGCCGGGCGAAACTTTTACCTACATTTCCTGCCAAACCCACCCGGAGACCGGCTTTTTTGAGCATATGGTAGATAAGTAGGGTAGTGGTTGTCTTTCCGTTGCTGCCCGTTATCCCTATTTTTTTTGCCTTGGTATAACGGGCTGCAAATTCAATTTCAGAAACCACAGGGATCCCTTTTTTCCTGATTTCCTGCATGACCGCTGTTTTTTCAGGAATCCCGGGACTCTTGATGACCAGATCTCCTGCCAGGATTCTTTCCATCGTGTGGCCGCCTTCCTCCCATATGATATGATGGTGATCGAGTTCCGTCTTAAAGCGGTCCTTGATTTTTCCACTGTCGGAAACAAAGAGTTCCAGGTTCTTCGAACGGGCCAGAATAGCCGCCCCGGTGCCACTTTCGCCGGCTCCCAGTATGATGATCTGTTCTCTCATTTATCTGACTTTCAAGGTAACCACGGTTAACACGGCCAGGATAATCCCAATGATCCAGAACCGGGTCACAATTTTTGCTTCATGCATTCCTTTTTTCTGATAATGATGGTGGATTGGGCTCATCAGGAAGATGCGTCTTCCTTCACCGTATCGCTTCCTGGTATACTTAAACCACGAAACCTGGAGGGTAACGCTGAGGTTTTCAACCAGCAATATTCCGCACAACAGCGGCAACAGGATCTCTTTCCGGATGATGACAGAAAAAACGGCAAGTATTCCGCCCAGGGCAAGACTTCCGGTGTCGCCCATAAATATTTGGGCTGGGTAGGAATTATACCAAAGAAATCCGATGGTCGCTCCGATAAAGGCACCAATGAAGACAGTGAGTTCGCCGAGATTAGGAATATACATGATATTCAGGTAGTTGGAATAAATAACGTTGCCACTTACATAGGCCAGGATCCCGAGTGTGGCACCGCTGATGGCTGAGGTGCCGGTGGCCAGTCCGTCGAGCCCATCGGTTAAGTTGGTCGCATTTGAAATGGCCACGATGATGAAGATGATGGCTGCGGCGTAAACCAGCCAGGCCAGCCACGAAGCATGCTGTCCGGCAAACCCCGTCAGCCAGGCATAATCGAATTCGTTCCCCTTGATGAACGGAAGAGTGGTTTTCGTGGATTTTACCTCATGGGTGGCAGCCTGGATATGTTGTTCTCCGGTTCCGGGATCGACAACAATTTCTTTCACTGTTTCTCCTGAAACCGACCTGAGTGGTTCCCGGATCACTACTTTCGGACTGAACAGCAGGGTAGAGGCAATCACCAGTCCCAGGCTGACCTGTCCCAAAATTTTAAACCGGGCAGCAAGTCCTTTTTTATCTTTTCTGACCACCTTGATATAGTCGTCGGCAAATCCGATCGTACCCAGCCATAGCGTGGTGATCAGCATCAGGAGGATATACATGTTGGAAAGTTGGGCAAACAAAAGGGTGGGAATAACAATGGCTGCCAGGATGAGGATTCCTCCCATGGTTGGAGTTCCCTTTTTTACTGTCTGCCCGTCCAATCCGAGATTCCTGATTTCTTCGCCGATTTGCCGGGCCTTCAGAATCCGGATGACCTTTTTGCCATATACAATGGAGATGAACAGGGAGAGAATAATCGCCCCGGCAGTCCGGAATGAGATGTACTGTATCATTCCTATTCCGGGGATATTGGTATCCTTCAATATTTCATACAAATAGTATAGCATAGGGCTGGTTTAATTATTCCAATCCGAACATTTCGCGGATGACCTCTTTATCATCGAAATGGTATTTGACACCTTTGATTTCCTGGTACGTTTCATGTCCTTTGCCGGCAATCAGGATGATATCTCCGGATATAGCCAGCCGGCACGCTGCATGGATAGCCTCCCGGCGGTTGGTGATTGTCAGGGTTTTTTGCCGGTGTTCTGGTTCCACACCACCGGCCATTTCCCGTATGATCTCTTCCGGATCTTCCGTCCTGGGATTGTCGGAGGTAAGAATGACCAGATCGCTGCCAAGAACTGCTTCCAGCGCCATCTGGGGGCGTTTTGTGCGGTCACGGTCACCACCAGCCCCCACCACTGTTATGACTCTTCCGTTCCCGGTCCGTATTTCGGCAATCGCGGAAAGAACATTTTTCAACGCGTCGGGGGTATGGGCATAGTCTACAATGGCCAGTTTTCCTTCCGGACTACGGATTAACTCAAACCGCCCGTTAACAGGCGTCAGATTGCTCATCAGCCTGAAGATTTCCGGCCCATCGCCGTGCAGGAGGAGAGCCGATCCATAAACGGCCAACAGGTTGGATGCGTTGAATTTGCCTACAAACCGGGTCCATACCTCCTGTCCGTTTACCTTCAGCAACATTCCCTCAAGGTGGTTTTCCAGGATCGTACCGTGAAAGTCGGCGACCGAACGGGTAGAATAGGTAAAAACCTTTGCTCTGGTATTCTGGACCATGACCCGTCCGTTTTTATCATCCAGGTTTATAAGGGCAAACGCATTCTTAGGAAGCATATCAAAAAATCCCTTTTTCGCCGACAGGTATTCGCCGAAGGTCTTATGGTAATCGAGATGATCGTGGGTGAGATTGGTAAAGATGCCCCCTGCGAACAGGATGCCCGAGATCCGCTTCTGTACCACGGCATGTGAACTGACTTCCATGAAACAATACTGGCATCCTGCTGAAACCATGTCAGCCAGCAGGGAGTGAATGCGAATAGCCTCGGGGGTGGTATGAGAAGCAGGTTCTGCTTTTTCGCCCACGATGGTCGAAATCGTTGAAATCAGTCCAACCCGGTATCCCAAGCGCGAAAAGAGACTCCAGAGGAGGGTGGCAATGCTGGTTTTACCGTTTGTACCTGTAACCCCCACCACTTCCAGGTTCCGGGAAGGAAACCCAAACCAGGCTGAAGCGACCATGCCCAGCAGGAGAGAAGAATCGGAAGTCCGGATAAACAGAGTGCCGGAGGGGCATTCATCGGGCAGTGTTTCGCAGATGATGGTTCCTGCTCCCCGTTTGATGGCTTCCCCAATATACCGGTGTCCATTCGTGTGTGTTCCATTCAACGCTGCAAAAAGAAAGTCCTTTCTTACCTCTGCAGAATTGGCTGTTATCCCGCAGATGACCCTGTCGGGATCCCCCCGGACCTCAATGACTCCTGTGTCGGGTGCCAGCTCATACCAATTTTTCATGATCGGTTTTACCAGTCGGTTGTTAATAGTTTTACCCCCATTGCAGGGTGTTTATCCTAATGTCAGAATGATCGTTTGTCCTTTTTTAAAGGTATATCCGGGCTGCAGGGATTGGGTTTTTACTTTCCCGATACCACTCAGTATCACTTGCAGACCAGCACTTTCCAGAAGAAACAACGCGTCCTGTGCTCCCATGCCTGAAACGTCAGGAACTTCATGATCAGAAACCGGGTTCTCAGCCAGGGTAAGCATCTCTTCCTTCTTCCTGACTTTCGAATAGGGAGTTTTGGGTTTTGCTCCCTCGTAATCGATATCCAATTCCCGCAAAACGTGAATGATGTCGTGTGTATTTCCGCTTTTTATTTCCGGAATCGTGCCGGCATCCGCCCGTTGATCTTTGTCTTCTCCGGGTTCAGCCTGGTTGAATTTCTGGTGTATGGCATAGACTTTTTCGGCTACCTCCTTGAATACCGGTCCGGCAACCGACCCACCATAATAGGCTCCCTGGGGGTTTTTCACGGTGACGATCATGGAAAATTCCGGGTTTTCGGCGGGGAAATAGCCGACAAAGGAGGCCAGGTATCTGCCTTTTCCATATCCTGCCTGCCCGGAAGAAACCTGTGCGGTACCTGTTTTCCCGGCGAAGGTGACCAGGTCGCTCCGGAGGCCTTTTCCGGTTCCGTACAGGCATACCCCTTCCAGCATTTTCCTGGCTTTCCTGATGGTGGCGTGCGAGGCAATAGAGCTGTTCAGAACCTTGGGTCCCACCTTTTCCATAATGTTACCCTTATCCTGAATTTCTCTTACAATGTATGGTTTCATCATTTTGCCGTTGTTGGCAACCGCATTGTAGAAAGTAAGAATCTGCAGTGGGGTCATTTTACATTCATATCCATATGACATCCAGGCCAGTGTTGTGCCCCACCAGTCTTTCTGACCGGGATGCTTGAAACTTGGGATGCCCTCTCCCTTAAGCTCCATACCGAGCGGTTTTGTAAGGCCTATTTTTTCGATCTGATCAACAAACCGGGCCGGGTCCTTTTCGTAGCAGGAAGTAATTATTTTGGCCAAACCCACATTGGAAGATTTTTCAAAAATCTCCTTGACAGTCATCGGGCCGTGTGTGCCATGTCCGTAATCGCTGTCGTAAATGGTCCGGTCATAGTATTTCCAAACACCCTTGCCGGTATCGAAAACCTGATTCGTATCGATGAGTTCATGGTCGAGGGCTACCAACAGGGATACCAGTTTGAAGGTAGAACCGGGTTCCATGCATCCTTCGGGAGCCAGGGCATAGTTATACACCTCTTCGTAACGGCCCGAAGCTGTACGCGCCAGGTTGGCAATGGCTTTTATCTTTCCCGTTTTGACCTCCATCAGAATGGCGGTCCCCCATTCAGCGTTGCTGACAATCAGTTTTCTTTCGAGGGCACTTTCCGTAATATCCTGGTAGCGGATGTTGAGGTTCGTCATGATGTCATATCCGTCACGGGGTTCAATTTCGGTCCGGTCGACCCAGCGGCCTGACAGGTTCTGACGGTATCCGATACCATCTTTTCCTTTCAGTTTTTCTTCGAAGGCAGCTTCTATTCCCGTGTTGCCTACAGCATCAATAGTTTCTTTAGTCGCACTTTTGTTCAGGGTACCGATGGTTTTAGCAGCCATTTTCCCAAGGGGGAGGATCCGTTTGTTTTCCTGTTCAATGATTCTTCCTCCGCCAAAAGAACCCATGCGCAGGATGGGGAATCTTTTAATTACCTGGAGTTCGTTATAGTCTATTTTCCGGGGAGTCAGCATAAACCCCCTGTTGCGTTCCCGGTATGCTTTGTCCATTTGTTTTCGGTATTCACTGGCTGGCTTGTCTTTAAAGAACAGCGACAACATCATGGCCAGGGAGTCCCGTTTGGCACCATAGATCTTTTTAACCCCCGGTGAAGCCAGGTCAATTCGTACATAATATCCAGGCACGGAAGTAGCCAGCACATTTCCGTCGTCTGCACAAATGTTACCCCTGTTCGGCTCGAGCAATACCGTGAAGTTGGAAAGATTCCCGGCATACTTTTCCCAGCGGTCGGTGTTGATGGTCTGAATAATCAGAATATTACCGCACACAGCTATAGCGATCAGCACCATCACAAAATAGAGGATGGCGAGCCGGGTGACAATAGCGTTGCGGAGTTTCATTTTTTCTTATTTCTGGAGACTGTAATTTTTCCCGGAGCCCTGACCTGTTCCTCCAGTCCCAGGTGTGCTTCCTCCACTTTTCTGACAACTTCAGACGGCTTGCTCATGTTCATCAGTTTGGCGGCATTGGTTATCGACTGCGAACGCAAATCATCAATGGTATCCTGAATCAGTTCGGTTTCCCGGATCGTCTTCTCCGACCGGTAACGGTTGGTAATCATCAGTAAGCCCAGGAGCACGAGGAAAATGATAAAGGGAAACTGTCGTGTAACCCGCTCATCGGCCAGTACTGTTCCCCTGAGAAAGGAACTGACTCCTGTTTTTGGTTTGCTGTCCGGTCTGTTTTTCTCTGCCATAACTACCTTTGTTTTTCCGCAATTCTGAGTTTGGCACTTCTGGCGCGTGGATTTTGCCGGATCTCGGATTCATCCGGAACGATTACCTTGTTGTTGATCAACCGGAAAGGGTGGCTGAAATGGCCGAAAAAATCCTGCTCAGCTCTTCCTTCAGCGTTGCCTGCTTTCATGAAGTTTTTCACCAGGCGGTCTTCCAGACTGTGATAGGTGATGACCACCAGCCTGCCGCCCACCTTCAGCACCCGCATGGCGGAAACGAGTAATTCAAGCAAAGCCCCCAATTCATCGTTCACTTCCATTCTTAAAGCCTGAAACATCCTGGCAGGAAATTTCCTGTTCCGGGGGTTGAGCGTATCAAACCCCGCCACCTGTAAAAGCTGTCCGGTGGTTCTGATCTCTTCCTTCGTACGTGCGGCAACGATGGCAGCAGCTAACTGCCGGGGATTCCTGATTTCACCGTACTCACCGAAAACCCTGGTAAGTTGTTCAGTATCATACTGGTTGACAACCTGTCTGGCGGTAAGCGAAGACAGACGGTTCATGCGCATGTCCAGGGGCGCATCAAAGCGAAAGGAGAATCCTCTCTCTGCCTCGTCAAAATCATGGGAGGAGACCCCCAGATCGGCCAGAATCCCATCTGCCTCATCAATTTGGTAATAGCGGAGAAAGTTTTCGAGATACCTGAAATTTTGATGTATCCCTACAAAACGATCATCTTCAATCAGGTTCCGGATGGCCTCTTCATCCTGGTCGAAAGCCAGAAGCCTGCCATTCCTGTCAAGCCTCGACAAGATCTCCCGGGAGTGGCCTCCCCCTCCGAAAGTGGCGTCGACATAAATTCCGGAGGGATTGAGAGTCAATCCATCCACACTTTTTTTCAACAGGACCGGTGTATGGAATGGGTTCATTGCGCCTCATTTTCCGGATTGTTTCCCAACCTTTCACTGAAAGAGTCCCTGAGAGGCTTGCGGGTCTGCTTTGCACGGTAGTATTCCTGTTCGTTCCACATAACGATCGATTGACCCTTTCCTGCAAAAACCACCTCCCTGATAATCCCGGCGTACTCCAGATAGTCAGACGGTATGTTGATGCGCCCATTGGGAGCCATGGTTACCACCGTGAAATTCTCATATATTTCAGCCAGCATTTCATCATCCCGCTCATCGAAAGGATTCAGTTTTTTATCAATCCGGTCCAGCCGCTCATCCCAGTACCTCTGGGGATACAGGTTCAAACACGGCTTGTATACATCCTTTTCAACCACGATGGGCTCTTCCGCCAGGTCTCCCAGGGTCCTCTTGAACGCCACCGGGAGGACTACCCTCCCTTTGTCGTCAATCAACGCATTGTACTTGGACGAAAACCGCCTCATAATTATTTCTGTCCTATTCAGCTAGTAAAAGTAGAAATTTTATTCCACATTATTCCATCTTTTTCCATTTTATTCCACATCAGTCTGTTACGGTTTGTTTATAAGCTGTTCAGAAGTTGTTGGTAATCTGTTCCGCAAAGCCAATGTATAAGATATAAAATGCATATAATCAATACTATAAATATTATATGCCGGTGAATAAAATACCGGTTAATAACTTGGATTCAGGAAACAGGGGGCAGGAATAAAAAAAAAGAGGATTTCCAACCGGCTGATGAGGAAAAACGGAATTGCGAATTATTTTTGTTTTCAAAATCAGGATCTAAGTAAGGCGTATGGTTTCAGTAACCGGCACGGGGGATTTTAAGCCTATTGATATTAAGGAAATATTCAGGGAAAAGAGTCCTACGCTGGCCCGTTTCATTCCCGGTTTTGTTTATCGGTTGCTTCATCGGGTCATGCGGTTGGACTTTATGAACGGGTTTATTGAAAAATACGGGCATCTGACGGGGATGGATTTTGTGAACGCCTCGGTGCGTGATTTTGAAATTACCGAGGAAGTCCACGGTTTGGAGAATGTTCCTGCTTCCGGAAGGTTTATTTTTGCCGGTAATCATCCGCTGGGCGGTTTTGATTCTTTGTTGCTGATGGAGAATGTGGACAGAGTGCTGGGGAGTTTCCGGTTTCTGGTCAACGATGTATTGATGAATATTCCCCCATTGAAGCCCCTGTTTATTCCCATCAACAAGCATGGAGGTCACAGCAGGGAAGTAGCCAGGACCCTGGATGATATTTACCGGTCGGGCGAACAGATTCTCATCTTTCCCTCCGGGCTTGCTTCGCGGAAGATCGGTGGGAAAGTGACAGACCTGGAATGGCAAAAGCATTTTATCAGCAAGGCAATTCAATACCAACGGGATGTTATCCCGGTGTTTATCAGCGGTAAGAATTCCGGGCGGTTCTACGGACTTGCAAAATGGAGGACAAAGCTGGGCATCGGATGGAATCTGGAGATGTTCCTTTTGCCCGATGAAACATACCGTCACCGGAAGAAGAAGATTCATCTTTACTTTGGCAAGCCGATACCTTACACAATTTTTGACAGGAGCAGGACCCATTTTCAGTGGGCTCAGTTTGTAAAAGAGAAGGTTTATGAATTACCTTCCGGAATGCAGGCAGGAACTGGTGATCTGACCTGCAGGGAATAAAAAATGTTAATTTTGAATTTTTCAAAATGGGCAATATGGAACCGATTCTGCCAAAACCTTCTGCCGATGCCGTGATGGCTGAGCTTACACCGGAAAGGTTTCTGCGGAAAACCAACAAGGGGAACAACGAAATATATGTCGTCAACGGACAGAATTCACCGTTAATAATAAGAGAGATCGGGCGTTTGCGCGAAGTGACCTTTCGTGCAGCGGGGGGTGGCACCGGCAGGGAAGTGGATCTGGATCATTTTGATGTGGCTGATTTTCCCTACCAGCAGCTGATCGTTTGGGATCCCGATTCCAGGGAGATTCTGGGAGGCTACCGTTATATGATCTGTTCCGAAGCGCCGCGCGACGAACAGGGAAAAATCATTCTGGCCACAACCGAGTTGTTTGATTTTTCCGAGCGATTCTGCAGGGAATATATTCCGTACACCCTTGAATTGGGCCGTTCTTTTGTCACCCCTGAATACCAGTCAAGCAAAGCGGGGTACAAAGCATTGTATGCGTTAGACAACCTGTGGGACGGTCTGGGGGCACTCACTGTCGATCATTCAGCTCTCCGTTATTTCTTTGGTAAGGTAACTATGTATGCCCATTTTCATACCGAAGCCAGGAACCTTATCCAGTACTTCTTTTCAAAATATTTCAGGGACACCGAAAATCTGGTTGTTCCTAAAAACCCTTTTCAGTTTCACATCGATACGAAAAAGATGGAGTCTGTCTTTACAGGCAGCGACTATCGCGAAGATTACAGGATCCTGACGCAGGCGGTCAGGCAGCATGGTGAAAACATCCCCCCCCTCTTTAATGCGTATATGAACCTCTCCCCATCGATGAAATCGTTCGGCACTGTATTGCACAAAGATTTCGGGAATGTTCTGGAAACAGCGATCATTGTTACCATGGATGACATTTACGAGGTAAAACGCGATCGTCATGTGGAGACCTATCTTCGGACCAGGGAAACGGAAACCTGGTTGTTGCCTGAGTGAGCTGTACCGGCAGGGAAGAACAGGGAAGGCTGCTGTCTTCAGGTTACTCCAAACAGTTCATGAAATCTCCTTCTCAGGCAGGATCAATAAGCTCTTCCCCCCGTTCCTTCCACAAAACGGATAAAAGAAGTATTTACAACCCTGTTGCCACCCGGAGTAGGGTAGTTCCCGGTAAAGTACCAGTCGCCGGTATCGTTGGGGCATGCAAGATGCAAATTGTTGACTGTCTGAAAGATTATTTCCACTTCTGCCCTGCATCCTTCGGGTGTCAACAGCGAGGCAATCCTGGCTGAGATTTGCTCATCGGTGAAAGGCCTGTATATTTCAGTCACATAGTTGACCATTTCTTCTTTGGGCAAGTTTTCCTGCTCTTTGCAACGGTGGTATACATCTCTGATCAGTTGCTCCTTTCCGGTCTCCTTCAACAGACTGATGGCAGCATGAAAAGCGATGAATCCGTCCAGGCGGGTCATGTCTATCCCGTAACAGTCGGGGTACCTTATCTGGGGTGCCGAGGAAAGAACCATGATTTTCCTGGGGTGAAGGCGGTCTAAAATTTTGAGGATGCTCTCCTTCAGGGTTGTCCCCCGAACAATTGAGTCGTCGATGATCACAAGGGTATCCTTATTTTCCCGGATGATGCCGTATGTAACATCATAAACATGGGCCACCAGGGAGTTGCGGTCTTTGTCAGCAGTGATGAAAGTCCTCATTTTTAAATCTTTCACTGCTATTTTCCCGATACGGGGTTCAACTGAAATGATCTCACCGATTTTTTCGTCGGTCAGCGATCCGTTTCCAGCTCTTAGATCCCTGATTTTTTTGTCAACCAGATAATATCTGATTCCTTCCATCAAACCGAAAAAGGCGGTTTCAGAAGTATTCGGGATATAGGAAAATAGGGTATTTTCAAAGTCGTACCTGATTTTTTCAAGAACGATGGGTGTGAGCAGTCTGCCCAGTTCTTTCCGCTCGGTGTAGATGTTTTTATCACTGCCTCTGGAGAAGTAAATGCGTTCGAAGGAGCAGGAAGACCTTTTCCTGGGAGCCCGTACCATTTCCCGGGTAAGTGTTCCGTCTTTCCGGATAATCAGTGCTTCTCCGGGGCCGATCTCCTGTACCTGGTCTGAAGGGACATCCATAACGGTCTGAATGACCGGTCTTTCTGATGCTGCGATGACGATTTCGTCGTCATAATAACAATAGGCCGGCCGGATGCCCCATGGATCGCGCATGACGAACGCATCGCCATGGCCCAGCAAGCCGGCGACAGCATAGCCCCCGTCCCAATCCTTGGATGATCGCTCCAGGATATTTCTGATATCCAGGTTTTTCTCAATCAGGGGGGAAATCTCCTTGTTTGAGTATCCTTCGTTTTTATAGTGTCTGAAAAGCAGTTGGTTTTCCTCGTCCAGGAAATGGCCGGTTTTTTCCAGGATGGTCACCGTATCGGCATAAGCTTTCGGATGCTGCCCCAGGTCAACCAATTTCCGGAACAGTTCATCGGTATTGGTCAGATTGAAATTTCCGGCCAGTACCAGATTCCTTGATCTCCAGTTGTTCTGTCGCATCACGGGATGGACCAGTTCGATGCTGTTTTGTCCGAAGGTTCCATACCGCAAATGGCCCAGGAACAATTCTCCGGTGAATGGAAGATGGTTGTATATCCATTCTGGGGCATCTTCTGCCTCTTCCGCTTTCAGGTTTTTATCCCAGGCTTTTCTGACTTTATCGAAAATCTCTTTAATGGGATTTTCTCCGACCGACCGGTACCGGGTAATATACTCCTGTCCCGGCTGAAGGCGGATTTTGATGTTGACCATTCCGGCACCGTCCTGACCTCTGTTGTGTTGCTTTTCCATCAGCAGGTAGAGCTTGTTGAGGCCATACTGCCAGGTGCCGTATTTTTGAAAGTAATAAGACATCGGCTGGAGCAGCCGGATCAGGGCGATTCCGCATTCATGCCGGATCGGTTCACTCATTCATGTGCGGTTATTGTGCTTTTGGCAATTCAATCAGATCGGGAACAACAAATGCCCTGGGAAACTGCCCCTGGATCTCCTTCATGAATCGGAGTGCTTCATTTCTGGTTCGGAAATCGCCAACCCTGACTTTAAAATCCGGACTAACATAAGTAACATAGACGTTGTAGCCCGGATAGGAGGTGAGGAAATCCGTTTTGTGCTTTTGTGCCCTGTGGCGGGCATCCAGGTCAGAGGAGAAAAATATTTCAATCCGGTACCCCTGGGCTTGTCCTCCCTGCAAATTCCTCCTGATGTGCAGGTTGACCAGATCCATCATGTCAGGGTCCTGGTGGATATCCAGTTTCAGGAAGATATCCCGGGTGCGCGTATTGGCACCGCCGTGAAAGGGTTCCTGTCCGTACGAAAAGTGGAAAGCCAGGATTAAGGCTACCAGTGCCCAAGCAGTTCTCCACAAAGGCTGCGGTCTGCATGACCGGAAGGATAATCCCGGGATCTGACTGCCACCCGGACTGAAATCCGGAGAGTGGAAGAGATTTCTGACAGTACCATTTGATTTATGAACCATCCTTATTGGGTTGAGTACCGGTGGCAAAGATATATACAAATTGCAACCTGCAGTGATCTTTTTCGCCAAATGGTGCAACCTTTTACGTTGACGTAATACCGTCAGGTGCCTGGAATAACGCGCCATGAGCCTGGCTGTTTCCATAGTTTGCACGGATATAAATTTAGCCTACTTTTGCCCTTTGGTTATGGCCCGGAAATTTTTTATAGAGACGTATGGCTGTCAGATGAATGTGGCTGACAGTGAAGTTGTTGCTGCCTTGCTTCTTGAAGCCGGACTGGAGATGGCCCCTCATGCCGGTGAAGCCGACCTGGTTTTAATCAATACCTGTTCGGTAAGGGATAATGCTGAACAGCGCGTTTGGGGAAGGCTTGACTTCTACAACAACCGCCGGAAAAAAATGAAAGGAATCCTTATTGGGGTAATCGGCTGTATGGGTGAGCGTCTCGGAGATGCTTTGTTTAACCATCCTGCTGTGAGCCTGGTTGCCGGTCCTGATTCGTACCGCGATCTTCCTTTTTTGATCGACAAGGCCGAAAGAGGGGAGAGTCCGGCAAGCCTTGCTTTGTCTGAAACGGAAACCTACGGCGGAATTGTCCCGTATCGGTCTGGTAATTCCGCGATTTCAGGCTTTATTACCATAACCAGGGGATGTAATAACTTCTGTACTTATTGCATTGTTCCTTACACCCGTGGGAGAGAAAGAAGCCGTGATCCCCTGGATATTCTGGCAGAAGCCCGGGCTCTTTCTACGGCAGGCTTCAGCGAAGTTACCCTCCTCGGGCAGAATGTCAATTCTTACCAGTGGTTATCTGAAAGCGGAACCCGGCGGGTGCGGTTTGCCAATTTGCTGGAGATGGTTGCCGGTGAAGCGCCTCATTTACGGATCCGGTTTACCACTTCGCACCCAAGGGATATGTCGGATACCATCCTTCGCAGCATGGCAAAGCATCCCAACATTTGCCGGCATGTGCACCTGCCGGTGCAATCAGGCAGTTCCGCAGTGCTGAAACGGATGAACCGCAAGTACGACAGGGAAGGATATCTCGAAAGGATAAGGACTATCCGGGAGATCATCCCTGACTGCGGAATCTCTACCGATCTGTTTTGTGGATTCCCGGGTGAACAGGAGGAAGATCACCGGCAGACCCTGAGCCTTATGGAGGAAGTTCGTTTTGACACCGCATTCATGTTCCGGTATTCAGAGCGCCCGGGGACCTATGCCCAACACCATTTGAAAGACGATGTACCCGAAGAGATTAAACTCCGACGGCTCGACGACATCATCCGGTTGCAGAACAAGATTTCCCTGGGGAGCAACCGGGCCGACATCGGGAAAACGTTTGAGGTTCTGGCTGAGGGAGATTCTAAAAAGTCGGCAGACATGCTTTTTGGCCGTACCTCCCAAAATAAGGTAACCGTATTTCCACGGGGAGGAGTCCACCCGGGCGACCTCGTCCGCGTGAAGATTACCCATTGTACCCAGACAACCCTCATCGGTGAAAGGATAATTTCCGATTAACAGAAGAATCAAAAAAGATGGTACAGGTTCGCACTGCCAGCAGAAATGATAGTCCGGTTATTGTGGAATTTCAGGTATCGATGGCACTTGAGACAGAAGAAGTGGCCCTGGATCCCGCTGTGGTGAGTCAGGGAGTTCTGGCTGTTTTTGATGATCATACGAAGGGGTGCTATTATGTGGCCGAAACGGAGGGAGCCATCATTGGTTCCCTGCTGACCACGTACGAGTGGAGCGACTGGAGAAACGGCACTGTACTGTGGATCCAGTCGGTATATGTCCTTCCTGCATACAGACGCCTGGGAACGTACCGGAAACTGTATGCCCACATCCGGGAAATGGTTAACGGAAACCCAGCTTTGCGGGGAATCCGTCTGTACGCCGACAAAAACAACCGCACAGCCCACCAGGTTTATGTCAACCTGGGTATGAATCCGGACCATTACCGCACCTATGAGTGGATGAAGGATAGTTCAGAGGTAATGACCTCCGCTGAAGGAGAATCTGACCAGGCGGTGTAAGAAAAGTTCCAGACAGCGGGACAACTCATTATGATTGTTTTCAGACGCCTGCATTTTGCAGGTTTTCATATACCGGCGGAAGATTCCGGTTTGTAACTCCGGTAAACACCAAACCAAAACCATGAACAACAGGTTGCTGCAACGAATCGCCGAGGGAGAACACCAGAAACAGGATTTTAAATTCTGCATCAATGATTCCAGGAAGATAGCCAGGTCGTTGGTTGCCTTTGCCAACACAGATGGAGGCAGTCTCCTGATTGGTGTGAAGGACAATGGCCACATCGTGGGGGTCACGTCTGACGAAGAGTACTACATGGCAGAGGCGGCGGCTAAGATCTACTGCAATCCGCCGGTTCCTTTCACCACCCGGCAACACCCTATCGACGGAAAAACCGTTCTTGAAGTGAAAGTTGCCTCCAGCATGGCCAGACCTCATTTTGCTAAAGATGAAAACGGGAAGTGGATGGCATATGTCCGCTACCGGGATGAAAACCGCCTGGCTTCAAGGGTAATGATCGACGTGTGGAGAAAACAAAAAAGCGAAACCGGCGTTTTGTTGCAGTTGGAGGAGCCGGTCCGTTTTTTGCTTGACTACCTGGAGAATAATCAATTTATTACTGTTTCAGCCCTTGCCAGAAAGGGGTCTGTTTCTTACCGGAAAGCCGAAAAACTACTGGCCGATTTAATTGTTATCGGGATTCTGCTTCCCCGTTTCGGCGATACCACCATCCATTACTATCTGAACAGGAATTTCAACCTGAAAGAATGGGAGGCAGAGGGACAACAATAAGGTTTCCGGGACTGACTTAAACCTCAGGATTAAGAGATTCCTGTTCTACCCGTCACCATAAGTTCAGTGTTTTGGTCTGATTCCCTTTGATCAGCGTGGCTACATTGTCGCACTCCCCGTCGCCGAAATCAACCGACCAGTTATTGCCGCCGGAAGAAACGTAAGACACACTGCCTTTCACAAACTGATGGCATACCAGGCTGTAAACAAGGGGTTTACTTACTCCCACGGTTTTGGAAACCGTAACCCCTTCACCATTGGTAAAATCGACACTTCCGCTGAAAGAGAGGGTTTTATTATTCAGCAATCCGCCTAAGTCCAGTCCATATTCGCGGATTACATCCGCCTTCCGGAAGAGGGTCTCTCCTGTTTCAGTAAAGGTGATAGTAAGGTCCTCGACTGTCTGGGTCACTATTTTTAAGATCTTGAAATCAAAGGTTACGGTTTTAGAAATATCACCACCTAACTGTTTCCCGTCAACCATAAAGTGGTCCATCGAAACGGCCCATGTCATGGAAGAAGAGGTAAAGGAGGGAGCTGTGACCAGAAGTTTCCCTGAACGGACTTTCCCATCGGGGCCGGTACATTCAGTTCCGAAATCAAGCGTCAGGGTTTTAGGATTGGCATCCGGGTTCAGAGTAACCTGCGGACAGGTTCCCAGGAAAGAATACTCGCGCGAAGACGCTGCTTTCAATCCCGGCAGCCTGCTTTCAAAGGCCTCACTGACAAGTGCATCCAGATCGGCAGCAATCCCGTCGACCAGGATTTCCTGTTCGGTAAGCTGGACAATATCTTCTTCCTGCATATCCTCTTTCTGGCAACCCGTCATCCCTGAGGCCATCAGACCAGCAATAAGCAAATACCAACCTTTCTTCATTTTCTTTTTTACATTTAAATGATACAATCGTTTTATCGTGTGTTTAAATCAATACGTTTTTTTGGTTTATCATGTAAAACACATGGTTTACCCATGTGGCTTAATCATTACGTGTTGCACAGATCAAACATGGGTATTTCATCTTGTGAAACACATCGAAAACCCATGTGGTTTTTAAAAAAGCCCGAGCTGCCAATTTACCAGGGTAAGTACACTTCACCGGTTAAAAAGAATTACTTGTGATTACAGATGAGAGTATGATGCAAAAAGTAAACCAAAGTTAATGTGTGGGCGAAAATATTATTCAGCCGTTCCGGTCCGGGACATTTTTCCCTGTCGCGGGTCTCCGGGGGATTGTGTAAAAAAGAGGGTCAAAGCAGCCTGGTGAGCCATTTTCCGTGTTATATTTGTCGTGTATTAGCTGCTATTTTTTGGAAGCAGTAACATTTCTACAGTTGTTTGAAGGGCATCGCGGACTTCATGAAATAGTCAGGAAGTTGGATGCCCCCCCGGGTGAAAAGCTGCACCTGCAGGGAATCTATGGCTCAGCACTAACTGTTCTGGCGGCCCTTCTTCACCGCAAGATCCGCAAAAGCATCCTGGTTCTCCTTCCGGAAAAGGAGGATGCAGCGTATTTCTATGATGATATGGCCAGCATGGGCCTTGAGCCGGACACCTGCTTCTTTCCCTCTTCTTGCAAGCGGTCTGTCCAATTTGGTCAACCCGATAGGGATAACCTGGTTTTACGTACCGGCACGTTAAACAGGATCCTGGCCGGAGACCAACTGGTGGTAGTGACCTACCCTGAGGGTCTGGTTGAAAAAGTTCCCGGCCGTGATGCATTGTTATCCGATACACTCACCATTTCCCGGGGTGAAAAAATCTCCATCGATTTCATTAACGATTTTTTGTATGAGTTTGGTTTTGAGCGGGTTGACTTTGTCACGGAACCGGGACAGTTTTCAGTCAGGGGCAGCATTGTGGATATTTTCTCGTATGCCCATGAGGATCCCTTCCGCCTTGATTTTTTTGGTAACGAGGTGGAATCCATCAGGAGTTTTGAAATAGACACCCAATTTTCGGCGGCATCATTCGACAGGATTACGTTGATGCCTGATATCAGGAGAGAGGATGCTCGCGGTAAATGGATATCCCTGGTAGAATTTATGGGTACAGGCACGGTATGCCTTTCCGTGAATGGAAGGCTGACATCCGGTTACCTGGATGCCATTACCGGACATACTCTCCGGGAAAATAGCCCGGGAGGGCCTATCCCTGGTGAGATCCTTCTGGGCGGACTGGAACTGGAGCAGTCGCTGAGAGCGGTTCATTGCCTGGAAGCAGGGGGGAAACCCATTTTCCCTTCCGAAGAGGATGTGCATTTCCATATTTCCAAACAGCCTTTATTCAGTAAGAATTTCAACCTCCTGGGCGAAAATATGGAGGGATTTTTAGACAAAGGCTACCGGTTGTTGTTCATGTCAGCGCAGGAGAAACAGATCGGGCGGTTAAAGGAGATCTTCGGTGAGATAAGGAAAAAGGTGGCTTTCGAGCCGGTGCCTTTTGAGCTTTACGAAGGGTTTATCGACCATGACCTTCGCATCTGTTGTTACACTGACCACCAGATTTTTGAACGGTACCACCGTTTTCGTCTGCGGACGGTAAAACCACAGAGGGAGGTGATCACCCTCAGGGAACTCAACAAGTTACATCCCGGAGATTATGTCGTTCATGTAGACCATGGCATCGGGAGGTTTGCCGGCCTGGTTAAGACAGAGGTCAACGGAAAAATCCAGGAAGCGATTCGTCTGGTCTACCGGGATAACGATACCTTGCTGGTGAGCATTCACTCCCTGCACCGGATTTCGAAGTACAGGGGCAAAGACGGAACGGAGCCGGCATTGAACAAGCTGGGAAGCGGGGCCTGGCAGACCCTGAAGAATCGCACCAAATCTAAGGTCAAGGATATAGCCCGGGAACTGATAGCCCTCTATGCCCGGCGACGCAGCGAATCTGGTTTTTCCTTTTCACCCGACAGCTACTTGCAAACAGAACTGGAGGCCTCTTTTATGTATGAGGATACCCCTGATCAGGAAAAAGCGACCCAGGCAGTAAAAGAAGATATGGAGAAGCCGACTCCAATGGACCGGTTGGTATGCGGGGATGTGGGTTTTGGCAAAACAGAGGTGGCGATCCGGGCAGCCTTTAAAGCTGTCGGCGACAGCAAGCAGGTTGCCGTTCTGGTGCCGACAACCATTCTGGCTCTGCAGCACTACCAGACTTTTTCCGAGAGGCTGGCTGGTTTCCCTGCAAACGTTGGATATGTCAGCCGACTCCGTAGCGCCTCCGATGTCCGGAACACCCTGAAGTCCTTAGAAGAAGGCAGGATCGACATCCTCATCGGCACCCACCGGCTGATCAGCCGTGATGTGAAATTCAGGGATCTGGGACTGCTGATCATTGATGAAGAGCAGAAATTCGGGGTTACCGTAAAGGAAAAGCTGAAACAGCTGAAGGTCAATCTGGATACCCTAACCCTGACAGCTACCCCGATTCCGAGGACCCTCCAGTTCTCCCTGATGGGTGCCCGCGATTTGTCGATTATCCAGACACCTCCCCCCAACCGGTATCCGATTGTTACGGAGATCCACGGGTTTAACGAACAATTGATCAGCGAGGCCATCGTGTATGAAGTGGGGCGCAACGGGCAGGTATTTTTTATTCACAACCGGGTGCAGACCATTTACGAGGTTGAAGAAACCATCAGGCGTATTGTCCCAGGAGTTAAAACGGTGGTAGGCCACGGACAAATGGAAGGGGCGGCATTGGAAAAGGTGATGCTTGATTACATCTCAGGGCGGTATGATGTATTGATTGCCACCACCATCATCGAGTCCGGGCTTGACATTCCCAATGCCAACACGATGATTATCAATGAAGCCCAGAATTTCGGTCTGGGCGACCTCCATCAGTTGCGAGGGAGGGTCGGCCGGTCGAATAAAAAAGCCTTCTGTTATCTGCTTACTCCACCTTTGTCGACCCTGACCCCGGAAGCCCGGCGCAGGCTCAAAGCCGTCGAGGAGTTTTCCGATCTTGGCAGCGGTTTTAACCTCTCCATGCAGGATCTGGATATCCGGGGTGCCGGGAACCTGCTGGGAGCCGAGCAAAGCGGTTTTATCGCAGATATAGGCTTTGAAACGTACCACCGGATCCTGAATGAAGCCATCCATGAATTGAAAAACGAAGAATTCCCGGGGCTGCTCCCGCATGACGAGGCCCCGGAAACCGGAAGCAAAACCCAATCCCCTTTAGTAAGCGATTGCCAGATTGATACCGATCTCGAGCTCCTCTTTCCGGAAACCTATATTCCGGGTACCGCTGAACGAATGCTCCTGTACAGGGAGCTTGACAGTCTGGAGAATCCGGGTCAGATGCTCAGATTCGAAGCCGGTCTGAAAGACCGGTTCGGACCGATACCTCCGGAAAGTGTTGAATTGCTGGATGTGGTCCGGTTACGATGGCTTGCCTCCCGGCAGGGAATTGAGAAAATTGTGCTTAAAAATGAATGTATGATCTGTCATTTCCCGTCTGACCAGAGGGGAGGTTATTTCGGGTCAGATGAATTCGGCCGGATTCTTACGTATGTAAAGGCTAACCAAAGGAAATGCAGGATGAAAGAAAACGGAAAGTTAACCCTGACATTCTTTTCGGTACACAACGTGGGAGAAGCCATTGCCTTATTGTCTGGGATAGAGGATCAACCGGTAATCTGAATTTCCCCGGGTATAATGTGTATCTTCAGCCCGGTTTTGGAGAACCTTGAAAGATGGAGTTGTCATGAAACAAAATGATCGTAAGACAGGCGGTATAACGAGGAGGGGATTCATTACCACTGCAGCGGCAGCGGCAGCGGCTTTTACCATAGTCCCCGCCCGAGTGGTTGCCGGACTGGGTCATACCCCTCCCGGATCAAAACTCAATATTGCCGGGATTGGTGTTGGAGGAATGGGATACCGCAACCTCAAAAACATGGAAACCGAGAACATTGTGGCCTTGTGCGATGTGGACTGGGATTATGCGGGGCGTAGTTCCTTCAAGGCGTGGAGCCGCGCCAGGCTTTACAAGGATTACCGGGTGATGTTCGACCAGCAGAAAGACATTGATGCCGTGATGATTGCCACACCCGACCATTCGCATGCCCTGCCGGCCGTAATGGCTATGCGGAGGGGTTACCATGTGTATCTGCAGAAGCCCCTGGCCCATTCGGTCTTTGAGAGCAGGGTGCTGGCAGAAACAGCCCGGACGTACCGGGTGGCCACGCAGATGGGGAATCAGGGGAACTCTGACGAAGGAACCAGAAGGATCTGCGAATGGATCTGGGCGGGAGTCATCGGGGAGGTAACCCATGTGGATGCCTGGACCAACCGTCCCACCTGGCCCCAGGGAATGGAACGTCCCGAAAGGAGCCAGCGTCCTCCCAAAAACCTCGACTGGGACCTATGGCTGGGTACCGCCCCGTACCGGCCCTACCACGAAATCTATACTCCCTTTAACTGGCGGGGATGGTGGGATTTTGGCACCGGCGCCCTGGGCGACATGGCCTGCCACATCCTGGATCCTGTCTGCATAGCCCTGAACCTCGAATACCCGGTATCGGTGCAGGGTTCCTCAACCCCTGTAAATACCGAAACGGCTCCTCAGGCCGAATGGATCCGGTATGAATTTCCCCGTCGCGATAACCTCCCCAAGGTGGCCATGCCGGAACTGACCCTTCACTGGTACGACGGAGGGCTAATCCCTCCGCGCCCCGATGAACTGCTTCCCGGTGAAGCCATGGGTGACCAGGATGGAGGCTGCCTCTTCCACGGCACCCGCGGAAAAATCGCGTGCGGAGCGTATGCCCGGAACCCCACGCTCCTGCCTTCCTCTGTGATGACTGACTTCAGCCAGCCTCCCAGAACCATCAGGAGAATCACCAACGCCATGAGCGGAGGCCATGAACAGGATTGGATACGCGCCTGCAAAGAGAGCCGCGAAACCCGTCTCGAAGCCTCTTCCAACTTCAGCTATTCCGGCCTTCTCACCGAAACAGTCCTCCTGGGCATCCTGGCTGTAAGACTGCAAAGCCTCGAACGAAAGCTCCTTTGGGATGGCAAAAATATGCGGTTTACCAATATCGGGATGGATGACCGCATCAAAGTCCTGACCAAAAACCGATATGAAGTTATCAACGGAGATCCCCGTTTCAATAAGGATTTCACAACCCTGCCGGCAGCACAGATGGCCGAAGAATGGATCAGGCACAATTACCGAAGCGGATGGGAACAGGTTTAAATCCCCAGACACTAAGGCCCTAATGACGGACCGCCCTTTCAGAATGCACGCATTTCTGCATCCGGGTCAGGGTTGCTGAGCTTCCGTTTTTCCTTTTTTTCCATCCGTTCCTTGCGGACGCTCCATCCGTATTTCCCGGGTACTGAAAACACGGGGGTTCATCCTTGGTGCCAGGGTGTCACTGCTGGTTACGGCAGGAAAGCCATAGGCTGTCTTCACCTCTCCGGTCCTCTCTTTGCGGATAATGGTAATCTTCTCCCTGCCGTCACTCAGTTTTTTCTTCTTGTAGGAGAGAATTCCAGGATCAGCGAGGTTGATAAGGTTCCGTTCCCGGCTGCGGGCAGGTGCTTCAAGCCATCTTCCGGGCATGGTACGGTTGCCGGCTTCCCGGCGGAGGGTCGTCATCCTTACGGGGTAACCCTTTCTTTCACGATAAAACCGGTATCCCTCTTCGTCTGCAATCCTACTTTCAACCACCCTCTCTACCGATTTCACGCTGTCCCCAAAGGTTACCCATTCAGTGACAGAAGGGCCTAAGCCTCTTCCGGGTTTGAATTTGTCAACGCGGACCACAACTTTTTCACCGCTGTCTCCCTCGGCTTCGAACTCCCTGATAATCAATGGCCCTTTTCCTGCTGCCTGTCGCAAAACGATGATCTTTTCATTTCCGTCTCCTTCAAACCCAACTCTTTCGGAGAAAGCTCCGGTTTGACTTTCCTCTTCCCGGGTTACCCATTTGAACCGTTTGTTTCCCTGAAGGAGGAATTCCCCGGGTTCTTCGCCGGATGTAAGGGTATCGGTAATCTCTTCCGCACCGTCCCGGAGAGTAATCACACGGATTTCTGCATTTTTTTTCTTTTCAGGCGGGTCCTCCGGGCTGTCGGTTTTCATGGAAGAAAAGGCCAGAAACATCATGGCTGGCAGAGCCAGGGTATAAAGTGTCTTTCTCATAGTATGTTTATTACCGTCCGGGCCACAAAGATACATCGTATGGCGGTTGGGTCCTGTGGTCACCAGGGGTTTCGTCAGGGCATATCAGGCAGCGACCAGGGTTTCCGGTAGGTATGTTTGATCAGTTCAGCAGCGTATGCTTTTGCGGAAACCGGATCTGTCCAGTCTTTCTTGAAAGAGGGGTGACCATCGTGAATGGTAAAACCGTCTTTAACGACCGTTTTGACCTTTTCCTCATCGGTAAGGTTGGTGAACTTCATGTTTTGGCCGTCCCAGAGCAGTTCTTTGTTCAGTCCCTGAAGGCGGACAGCCAGGACGCCCATGACCACCATTTCGTTGAAGGGGCCTGCTTCGGAAAAATCGGAAGCTGTTTTTACCCGGTTTTCCGGACTCTCTTTGCATGCGCGAGCCCAATCCATTTCATGTCCGCCCTTGGTAGCATTGTCGATACGCCGGCGGAATTTGGGTGCTTCAGGAATACGGCCTGACAGCAACCAGGGATTAATGCCGTAGCAACCGCAAATCAGTTTGTCTTTGGTACCATGGAAAATCACACCCCCGCCGTTATCATTCATATCTTTTCCTGCCGGCCACCCTTCGGGTTTCATAGGTTGAAGGCCTCCGTCGAACCAGGTAACTTCCACTTCTTTCAGTAAGGAACCTTTTTTCATCCCTTTCCATGGCCGATTGGCTGACCGGGCAGGGAAAACCATACGGACCATCTGAGCGTTAGGTGCGCAATCGTTGAGCAGGAGGGTGGAACTTCCCTGGGCTTTTACGGGATATCCCAGTTCGAGGCCTACAAATACCGGGTGAAGAATGTGGCACGCCATATCACCAAGGGCGCCGGTGCCAAAATCCCACCATCCCCGCCAGTTCCAGGGGGTGTAAAGGGAATGATAAGGCCGCATGGGAGCCGGACCGATGAATAAATCCCAATCCAGTTCGTCGGGTACCCATTCCCCTTTTTCCGGACGGTTCAAACCTTGCGGCCAAATCGGCCGGTCGGTGAAAGCTTCCACTTTGGTCACCTCGCCGATCTCCCCGTTGGCAAGCCATTCGCAAACGAGGTTCACCCCTTCGCCCGATGAACCCTGGTTCCCCATCTGGGTGGCAACCTTGTATTTATCTGCAAGCCTGGTCAGCAATCTGGATTCATATACCGTATGGGTCAGTGGTTTCTGAAGATAGACATGCTTGCCCATGGTCATGGCGGTGGCAGCCGTAATGGCATGGGTGTGGTCAGCGGTGGCTATCACCACTGCATCGATCGACTTGCCCATCTCCTCAAACATTTTCCGCCAGTCCTTGTACCACTTAGCGCCGGGATACTCGTCAAAAACCTCGTTCTGCTTACAATATCCCCAGTCAACATCACATAGAGCCACAATGTTCTGCGTTTTCAGGTTCTTCAGGTTGGCATTACCCATGCCTCCGACTCCGATGCCTGCAATGTTCAGTTTGTCACTGGGGGCAGTATGCCCCATACCGGCAATTACATTCCCGGGGAGTATGGTAAATCCCGCAGCTGCAGCCGCTGTAGTCCCTAAAAAAGCCCTGCGGGAAAGCCCGCTCGTATTCTTTTTTTTGCTCATAATGAATAAGTTGAAGTGAATAAAATAAGGATTTTGGTTTCTTTTCAATAAAATTAGCTAAATATAGGGAAAAAGCTCTTTTCGCAAAAGGATATTATACCACATTTTCGTTTTTCGACCAACAAAAAATCCGGCCCCCGCTTTTCCAAGGGAACCGGATTTTCCGGCGAGTTTAGGATAACCGGAACCTGTAGTCTAACAGGGAGGAACCTATCGTTTATTGCAGAACAAACTTAAACTGAAATTTTAACCACCGGCCTTTGTATTCCGGAATATCGATGTCCGGAAGGTTACGCACCGCCAGCGAGGCTTCATCGTTCAGCAGGGTGCTTTTGGCCCCTGCTTTGGACGGAAGCGTGGCGGCTTTTTGAGTGCCTGACTTTGCGTAAGCCACAATGATCACTTCCTCAACCGGAAATACCTCGCCGTCAGGCTTTCTGTCGGTGATCCGGATGATTTTACCTGCATCACTGACGTAACCATAAACGGTTTCTTCGCTTTGCAGCCCCATTTCCTGTGCCTTCACCGGATATTTGATGGTCCTGGCGATGGAAGATCTCATTTGTCCGACAGAAGTGATTTTCTCGCCATTTCCTGTGGAAAAGCCGGTTATCCGGACTTCACCGGAAGAGGCAGCCCCGGTGGATGGTTGGGACTTCTTATCAGAAGTTGACATCTCCTTCATGATGATTTCAATCACTCCATTCTTTCCTTTCTCCCCGTATTTGCCCGTAGCCGCTTCACCCTTCAGCACAGTGACGGATTGAATTCCTTCAGGGTCGATGTCAGCCACTTTCCTGGTTGATTCCTTGCCATCGATGATGATCAGCAGATCTTTCGAATCCGTGATTTTTATGAAATGTTCGACCCTCTCCTTCTTCACGGCAGCGGAGGACTGCGATTCAGACTTTTCCGATGCCCCGTTTTTTGTGGTGATCAGGATAACCCCATTTTTGCCTTTCTCACCATACACCGCGGTGGCTGCCTTGTCTTTGAGTACCGAAATGCTTTCGATGCTTTCCGGATCAATCCCTTTGACCGATTCAACAGGGTTCCCGTCGATGATGTAGAGGGGCTGGTTTCCGGGTTTTTCATGAACGGTCCTTACCGTAATCGAATCACCGGTGAATTGCTGTCCGTCTATGGTCATACTTTTTGCAGTCACCTGGACCTGCGTATTAAATTCCTTCACCGAATCGCCTGATTGGTCAGGCTGCAGGAATCCTTCAAAGTTCGGGATCTCCGGAAGGATTCCAGGTGCCGCTTTGAATTCTTTGTTCGACAACCCCAGGATCAGCATGGCAAGTAGTGGGAGAAGGGCTATCCTGCGGATTCCCGTGCTTTTGTATCCTGTTTTCTTTTTCATCATGATTATTCTGTTTTTTAAGTCCGTACCATTCAGTGCAGTGAGAAAGGGAGTCACTCCCTTCTTATCGGCCAGTGAAACCAGGGCCAGCTGGTAATCCTTCATGTCGGAATGGCTGATTACTTCCTGATCGGCCAGGAATTCGAGGTTGTTTTTAATGGCCTCCTTGTGCAGCCAGGCGAATGGATTGAACCATTGGAAGAGGAACATCAGTTCCGACAGCAGGATATCCACTGTGTGCTTTTCCCGGGCATGAACGTTTTCATGCTCCAGGATCATGGGCAAGCCGGGATGGTCTAACGTTTCCCGGCCAATGACCACCTTATTGAAAAAGGTAAAAGGATGGATGGCGGTTTCCGAAATCAGGAGGGAGGTTCCGTTGACCCCCAAATTACGGCAGTGGCGGATGAGCTCCCAGGCCTTCAGGTGGCCTGCCACCAGACGGATCAGAAAAAAAACCGCCCCCGCCAGGTAGAGGTAAAAAAGAAACTCCGTCAGTGTCAGGGATCCATGGCCGGAAGTTCCGGACACCGTTACTGCTGAAGCACTTTCGCCGCCCAGGATGACCATTTGGGGAAAGTCTGCCCGGGTCAGGGTAAGGGTGATCAGGGGAATGATGAATCCCGAAGCCATCGACCCAAGCAGGTAAAACCGGTTAAAACGATATTGTTTCCGGCTCCGGAAAAGCAGCCGGTAGGCCAGATAAAACAACATGGTGGCCAGGGAGAGTTTCCCTGCATAAATAAGCAACTGTTCCATGGCTTACGGTTTTTTTATCATCCGGATTATCTCCTCCAACTCATCCGGCTTCAGCCCCTTCTCCTTCACGAAAAAGGCCACCGCATTCTGCCAGGAATTATCAAAATAATCCCTGATCACCTGGTTCATGTAGGGCCTGCGATATTCCTCCCGGCTGATCAGCGGATAATATTCATAGGTGTTCCCGTATTGCCTGAAGCCGATGATCCCCTTTTCCTGCAGCAGGCGTACCAGCGAGGAGATCGTATTGTAGTGGGGTTTGGGATTGGGATACTGTTCCACGATCTCTTTGACGAAAGCTTTTTCAAGCTTCCAGAGGATTTTCATCAGCTCCTCCTCTTTCCGGGTCAGTTTGTGCATGGTAACAGGAATGAAATGAACCAGCACAAACATAAAACTGATTTTTCAGTTATGCAACTAAAAAATCAGTTAATCAACTGAAAATTCAGTTAAAGTTTGTTAATTTACAGGAGGCTGTAATTTTTTCTATTTTTGGATACTCATTTATAAAAAACCAAGCTATGAATGAACCATTAAATCAACCGGTTGATTCCCGTGTGGCACCTTCCAATTACCTGGTGGGTGCCATTCTGTGTACCATTTTCTGTTGCCAGATTCTGGGTATTGTGTCGATCATATATGCTTCCCAGGTCAATTCGAAATGGCAGGCGGGCGATTTTGACGGTGCCAGACAGGCCAGCAAGAATGCGCTGACCTGGATCTGGATTTCGGTCGGATCGGCCGTAATCCTGATTGTTGGCATTCTGGTGCTGGGTATCGGAACAGCGGTATTATCGGATGTGTTCAACTGGTAATGCCGGAAGATGGATGATGAGGGCAGGGCTGGCGGTTGCCGTTGGTGTTCTGCTCGTCTTGTATTTTTTTGATCCGGAAGATGTCCGCTTCTTTCCGCGTTGTCCTTTCCATACCATCACCGGTTATTTCTGTGCGGGTTGCGGTTCTCAGCGGGCCATCCACAGTTTCCTGCACCTCCGGTTCAGCGACGCTTTCAGCCATAACTTTCTGGTGTTCCCGGCAGCTGTCATCCTCCTGTATCATTATGCTTACCCCTGGATAAACAGGCAGTTTCGTTGGAAACTTCCCAACCTTCTGTATATGAAAAATGCTCCCTGGTACATCCTGGGTGTAATCATGGTCTTCTTTATCCTGAGGAATCTTCCCTATTATCCGTTTACATGGCTGTCTCCCGGGAACCAGGTGATACCCTGACAGGCTGGGTCTGCTACATTCCGGTGGCTGAATCTGCTGAAGACGAGCGACCTTTTGCCATAATGGTTTTCCCTTGGGATTTACCATAGGAACAAACCTTACGGGCAAACCGTTCATGACATTTCCCCGTTTCTTTTCCCCGGCACGCAGAGCCAATATACGCTTCCGTATTTCCCGGAAGCGGGGATCACCCGTTCTCCTTCTGCAGGTTGTTGTTTCAGGGGATCATGGATCCAGGAGCGAGATCAGGTTACCGGAAGGCTGCCGGGGTTCATGATTCTGTTTCGGTTTCAAGGATCTTTTCTCCGGGGCGGGTAATCAGAATCTCTGTCAAAATGGCCACTATAGTGGGTTGCCAAAGAGCGGGACCCCCGAAGCGAAGTGGCTGGTCCGGATTTCCAAACCGGCCAGTTCCGGTACCGGAAAAACTTCCTGTCAGCCATCTTTTCCTGTTTGTAGGGATCCGGAAAGTTAAGGTAAGGTATTCTTTGCAGGAGATATTAACTCCCGGGAAAAATTTAGAGTTCTGTCAGGAAATTATGACAATAGGTTTATCTATTTTTGTATGGAAATAGCAGAGTATTCACAAAACAACAAAAAGATGAAAAAATTTGTATTTCTGGCTGGTTTGGTACTGCTGATCGGATGCCAGCAAAAACAGCAGCAGATTGACCGGTTAAGTGTTGTCACCGACAGTTTATCAAGGATTGCTGCTGACAAGGATTCAGCAATACTCGAATTTCTCTCCGGATTCAATGAAATCCAGGAGAATCTCGATTCCATCAAAGAGGTGGAAAAACTGGTCACCGTTGCCACCTCGAATCAGGGAGAGCTAAAAGGAAACCAGAAGCAGCAAATCATGGAAGACATTGTATTGTTGAATCAGTTGTTGCAGAAAAACAAGGATTTATCGGCATCGCTGCAGAATAAACTGAACAATGCCAACTCTAAGGTTGGTCAGTTGCAGGGTATGGTCGGTGAATTTGAAAGGATGGTTTCAAACCTGAATGCCCAGATAGAAGCCAAGGATGCCGAGATACTGACCCTGTCGCGGGATATTGAACGTCTGAATATCGATATCAGCCAGCTTGCCAGCCAGGTTGAACAGGTGACTCAGGAAGTCCAGGAAAAATCCGAAGTCATTGAAAACCAAACTGTGGAATTGAATAAAGCCTGGTATGCCCTGGGTACTGTCAAAGAGCTGGAAGATAATTTTGTTTTGGAAAAATCAGGGGGTGTTCTCGGGATGGGACGGACGCTGAAGATAAGGAAAGATTTTAACCGTGCATATTTTTCCGAAGTGGATATTCGTAGCTTTAATCTGTTGCCGTTGCAGGTGAAGAAGGCGAGGGTAATCACGGTACATCCGGTGGATTCTTACCATGTTACCGGGGAGAAGACAGCCGACACATTGTTTGTCGACAATGCAACGGAATTCTGGAAAGCTTCGAAGTATCTGGTGGTAGTTCTGGATTAGCAGAATCCGGGTTTCCCGGAAGTCAGGAATTATCAGCATCCCGGGGAGATGGAGGGAGGTGTTTTCCTGATTTTTCCAGCCGTCAGGTTGCAGTCCGTGTCAACCCTGGTCGAAGAGAAGTCTTTGTCCTGTTATTCCTGGTACAATCCGGCCATTATGGTAAACCAGTTTCCCGTTAACAAAGGTGTGGCTGACGGCATGCCGGAAGGTAAATCCCATGAAGGGAGACCAGCCGCATTTGTAAAGGATATTGTCACGGGTAACCTGCCAGGGCTTGTCCGGATGTAAAATCACCAGGTCGGCAAAAAATCCCGGTTTCAGGTAGCCTCTTTTGCGGATCCGGAAAAGATCGGCGGGTGCGTGGCACATTTTCCGGACGATATCAGGAGGTGAGATTTTGCCCCGGAGGCTCATTTCAAACATGGCTGTCAGCGAATGCTGAATTGTCGGGCCTCCGGAAGGGGCATTGAAGTAGGTGCTTGTTTTTTCCTGGAGGGTATGGGGTGCATGGTCGGTGGCCACCACATCGATCCGGTCGTCACTGAGGGCTGTCCACAATCCTTCCTGGTCTTCAGCGGTTTTTACAGCCGGATTCCACTTGATGAGGGGGCCCAGCGCTGCGTAATCGCGGTCGTTGAACCACAAGTGATGAAGGCAAACTTCCGCAGTAATCTGTTTACCGGCTACTTCCCCGGTACTGAAAAGGCTGGTTTCCCGGGCTGTGGACAGGTGGAAAACATGAAGTCTGGCTCCGGTGCGGGCCGCGAGTTCCACCGCTTTAACCGTAGACCGGTAGCAGGCCTCCGCACTCCTGATCACAGGGTGGTAACTTACCGGAACCTCCTCTCCGAAACGAAGGCGTGCCTGCTCACTGTTGGCGCGGATTACGGCTTCATCTTCGCTGTGCACGGCGATCAGCACCGGAGCATGCCTGAAAATATCCTCCAGAATCCGGTCGTCGTCAACCAGCATCTTGCCTGTCGATGATCCCATGAATACCTTAATGCCGCAAACTCTGGCCGGGTCGGTCTGAAGAACCTCCCTGAGGTTGTTATTCGTGGCCCCCATGAAAAAGGAGTAGTTGGCAGCCGACACTTCCGCTGCACGCCTGAATTTATTTTCGAGCAGCTCTTGGGTAACTGTCTGCGGAACCGTATTGGGCATGTCCATGAAACTGGTTACCCCGCCGGCTACCGCTGCCCTGCTCTCAGTGGCAATTTCACCCTTGTAGGTAAGTCCGGGTTCCCGAAAATGAACCTGGTCATCGATCACACCGGGAAGAAGGTAACTGCCCCCGGCATCGATAACCTCCATCAACCCGTAATCAGGGATTTCCGGATATGCATTCCGGAAGACCGCCTCAATATACTCCCCATTGATGAGCAGACTGCCCGGGAAACAGTCTCCCTCGTTGATAAGGGTAGCGTTATTAATCAGTGTTCTCATGCAAATGCCCGAAACACAATTATCTTAAGGCTGTGACTATCCCTGTTTTTCGGTTGCGAACCCGAGGGAACTTTCTATGCCGGGGTACGGTTGTACTTTTTCCAGTAACTCCGGATCTTCATTTTTAGTACCCCCCAGAGTGCTTCGCTGAATATGCCGCCACTCATTTTCGAAGAGCCCTCCTTGCGATCGGTAAAGATGATGGGAACCTCAACAATCTTAAAGCCCAGTTTATGGGTGGTGAATTTCATTTCAACCTGGAATCCGTATCCTTTCAGCCGGATGTCGTCGAAGTCGATGGCTTCCAGTACCTGCCGGCGGTAACATTTAAAACCTGCGGTAGTGTCCATGACCTTCATTCCCGTTACGATTCTGACATAAACGGAAGCAAAATAGGAGAGTAATACACGGCCTAATGGCCAGTTAATCACATTGATACCCGAAATATACCTGGATCCGATGACCAGGTCTGCCCCATTCCGTGCAGCAATATACAACCGCTCCAGGTCATCGGGATTGTGCGAAAAGTCGCAGTCCATTTCAAAAATGTAATCAAAGCCTTTTTCAAGCGCCCACTTAAACCCTGCAATATACGCAGTGCCAAGCCCCATTTTCCCGGGACGCTCTAACAGATGAAGCCCTTCAGGATACTCCTCCATCAGTTTTTTAACAATCCCCGCAGTTCCGTCCGGGGAATTATCATCAATAATTAACAGATGAAAAGGGGTAGATAGTGAAAAAACCTTCCGGATAATTTTGCCGACATTCTCCTTTTCATTGTACGTGGGGATGAGGACCAGGTTTTTGTCTGAATGCTTCATCATAGTTATTATTCGGGTTTTGCATTGCGAAAATACACTTTTAAATTGGATTTCTTCTGATAGAGAAAAGCCCTAGACCGATTCCGGTTTCATTTCACTCCCGGGTGGTTCAGGATCCTGCTTTTGCGTGGGTTTTAAGGTTTGGAGGGGGGATATTTTTTGTTTTCCTGGGGGAAATAATAAAATTTTTCGGTTAATCGTTTGGAAAGGGGAAAAAGGTGATTATCTTTGCACC
>CAZYUA010000004.1:0-168776 GCA_964650525.1 uncultured Prolixibacteraceae bacterium | reverse complement strand
ATGTCAAAGAACAATATGATCTATTTAGTTTTTAAAAATTAACGCATCAGCACTAATATTCAATTATCAATTATGATGGAAAACAGTATTTACCAGTTGAAAATCACCCTGATGGGTTCCCAACCTGTCATCTGGAGAAGAATCCTGGTCCCCGGGAATATTCTCCTTTCGCGTCTCCACAAGGTCATCCAGACCACCATGGGTTCTTCACCGTCTGAAGGTCCAGCTACCCATTGAATCACCCGGGTTTAAATCCGGAAACAGATCCCTCACACCGGTTCTGCTTCTCCTGCTTTTCTGAGCGAAAAGGCAGATGTTTCCGCATGGCTGACCTTATCATTTCCATATGCTTCCTGACCCCCAGGATAGGATCCGTGCAGATATCAGGAATTGCCTTGAGATTAATTTGATAATGTCGTAGTTTTTCTGTACATTGTAGGTGTAATAAAACCTTATGCCATGAAGAAAACGATTCCTTTGCTTGTTTTAACACTGGTAACCCTGACCTGGTCGTGTGCTCCGGTATTTTCCGACCTCCAGAGTGCACGGCTTGCCGGAAAAGGGAACTTTGAAGCCTCCCCCCACTTCACTTCTTCTTCGTACACTGCCGACAGTGAGACCAACCATGTTCAGAATCATTATGGTCTTCAGCTCGCCTATGGGATTTCCAACCGGTTTGATATCCGGGCCCGGTATGAATTCATCGGGGTTGATGAAGATGATGAAAATGGTGGAGTAAAAGCCAACGTTTTCGGGATCGGCCCGAAAGCCAGCCTGATCAAAGACCGGCTTGCTGCTTTTGTTCCGGTGGGCTTTGCCTTTGGTGGCGATGTCGATGGTATCGAGGAATTCGAGGTCCAGCCAACCCTGTTGGTTACACTTCCCATCGGACAGTATATCGAAGTGAACCCTTCGGCCAAAGGGGTTATCGGGGATGAATTTTATATGGCCTTCAATCTTGGGCTGGGGTTAAGCTCGAACTTCGACCAATGGGCTATCCGCCCGGAATACGGGATGCTGTTCAACCCCGGAGAGGATGGCCACTACGGGCAATTCAGCATCGGCATCATGTACAAACTAAATAAGAACTCTTCAAAGAAGAATAAATAAGCGGATAATTTCAAGTGTTGTTGGTAACCCCTTATGATTCCTGATTAATGAATTATTATGATCTGCATCGCCTCCCATTTTATTCATTATGAAGATGTAAATTGTTTGATCGATGTGTAAATTTTTATACCAACCCATTAAATCAATTTGCCTGAAAATCAGGATCATTCCAATATGGCAGACACGGATCTTGTCAAAGGCAGGCCTTATGACAGCACAGGAGTGATTGTTTTTGTCATTGGAGATCAAGGTGCCCCTTTGTACGACATAATTTCCTATAGCATCTATGAAAGATTACTTGGTATGGATCTGACGCCGTGGAGTGAGAGACGATTGAAAGACCGGACGGAAAGGGAAAAACTGGGTAAGGAGGAACGGAGCAAGGCAGGTGGTGAGATGATCGCCGGAACCACTGGTAGATAGGAATCGTATTCTGATTATTCCCGGACAGCCGCGGATTATGCTTATTCCGGTTAAATTGCGCTCATTCAGGGTAAAGGAATTTCCCGACCTTAGTATCATTTTTTAACGGAGAATGGAGTAGTGACAGGATTTAAGCAAATTGATCCTTCAGGAGAATACTTGATTAACAAGCAGAAATAATTACTAACAGGAAGTGATACCATCTTTCCGTGCTTATTGATACCTTAGCATGGAAAATATGTTTCAGCCATAAACGAAACTTAGAAGGTTTTGAGAAAACTTCTGCAATCATTGGTGCTTGTCGTATTGATGCTCTGTTCTCTCTCAGGAGAGGGAAAAACCCGGAAAATATACGACATCACCCATTTCGGGGCCGTAGCGGATTCCACGGTGGTGAATACGGAAGCTATCCAGTCCGCCATCGATCAGTGTGCCAAAGGGGGAGGGGGTACTGTGGTTGTGCCTGCCGGAATCTACCTATCCGGCGCCCTCTTTTTCAAACAGGATGTCAACCTGGAAATCACTGCCGGCGGTATTCTGAAGGGAACGACAAATCTGGCCGATTACAGGCTGGTGCAGACACGCTGGGAAGGAGAGGAGCGGATCTGGGTGAGCGCCCTGGTCAATGTTTTCGACATGACGGGATTCCGGATGAGTGGTGAAGGTGTCCTTGAGGGATCGGGGGATATCTGGTTTTCACCCGGAAGACGCAGACCCCGGGGGAGCACCCCGGCCACGGAAGCTTCCCCATCTGTCGCACCGCGCCACCCTGGTCCCCATAGCCAAGGGCCTCCTGCACTTGGTGTTAAAGGAGGATTGCCCGCGGCACCCGGTTCACCTGCTTTCGACTTCCGCGACGTGGAGCTTCCGGAGTATGCCCGTCCCCGCCTGATCGCCATTCAGAACTGTAAAGATGTGGTGGTAGAAAACCTGACCCTCCGTAATCCGGCCAGCTGGTGCCTTTTTGTCCTTTACAGCCGGAACGTGAAGCTCCGTAACCTCGTCATCCGCGCCGAACACTACATTCCCAGTTCCGACGGTATCGACATCGACTCTTCCGAAAGGGTAACAATCAGCAAGGTCGATATTGACGTGAACGATGACTGCATCGCCATCAAATCGGGAAAAGATGAAGACGGCCGCCGCGTGAACCGTCCGGCGGAAAATATCGTTGTTGATAATTGCCGCTTCCGTTATGGCCACGGAGGAGTTTCCATGGGCAGCGAAATGTCGGGCGGCATCCGCAATGTGGTCATCCGCAACTGCGTGATGGAAGCCGACAACTGGGCCCCCATCCGTTTCAAATCGCAGCCAAGCCGCGGAGGGGTGGTGGAAAACATCACCTATCGCAATATCCTCCTGAAAAATACCCGCCAGGCTTTTGAATTCAACATGGCATGGCGCATGGTGCCCCCCGTCAAACCACCCTCTGATCCCCTGCCGCTGGTGCGGGATATCAAAATTATCAACGTTTCGGGAGACGTGGCCAGTGCCGGCTTTATGCACGGACTTCCGGGAAGTCCTGTCGAAAACGTGAAATTTAAAAACTGCGCCATCCGCGCGACAAAGGGATTGGTGCTCGATCATGTGAAAAACCTCGACTTGTCGGGACTCGACATCACCGTGGAAGAGGGGGAAGCCATCATCCGGAAAAATATCACCGGAGAATCAGCTCCTTCATCTCCCCGTGCGGCGTCGTTCCCTGAAATATCCAATCCCGATGCTTCCGAAGTGGCAAAAGCGTTTACAGACCCTCCGGCGGAATTTTCACTCTCTTTCTACTGGGGATGGGACGGCGAGGTGACAGAAGAGGTCATCGCCCGCGACCTTGATGAATTCAAATCAAAGAATGTAAGGATCGTCACCCTCGAACCCGGTTATAATATGCCGCATTCCTATCTTTCCCCGGGATGGTTCGAAGGGGTCCGATCGGCTGTGCGCCTGGCCAAAGAACGCGACATGCGGGTCTACCTGGTCGATGAAGGCAAATACCCGAGCGGCTTCGCAGGGGGAAAAATCGTCAGCGCAGCCCCTGCATTATGCATGAAAGCCCTGGTGACCGATACCGTCATCACCGCGGCCGGCGGACAAACAATATCCCTGCCACTGTCAGAGGAGGTCGTCAGTACTGCCGTTTTTAACAAAACCGACAGTACCACCCTGATCCTGGAAATCCATGACGGAAAACCGGAGTGGACGGCGCCCGATGGGGAGTGGCAGGTTTTTGTCGTCAAACATGCCTTCCGCTCCTCTCCCACCCGTTCGGTGAACAACCCCACGCGGGGCAAGGATGCGCGCCATGCCCTCATTGATTACCTCGACCCTGCCGCCACCCGGAAATTTCTTGAATTCACCCATGAGGAATACAAAAAAGTAGTGGGCGAAGAATTCGGTAAGACGGTTTTGGGATTCCGGGGTGATGAACCCGACTATTCCATCCGTGGAATTCCCTGGACACCCCGGCTTTTTGACGAATTTGAAAAACAAAAAGGGTATGATGTGCGCCCCTATACGTCTTCCTTCTTTACCCCCCGCCTGACGGAAGAACAGCGGAAGGCTAAGGCAGACTACTGGGATGTCTGGTCATCGCTGTTTGCCGAAAACTTTTTTAAGGTGCAGGCGGAGTGGTGCGCCGTCAACGGCCTCGATTACCTGGTCCACCTGAACCACGAGGAAAACATGGTGCGACTGGTCCGCTCCGAAGGAGATTTCTTCAGGAACATGAGCTCCGTACAACTCCCGGGCGTCGATGCCATCTGGCATCAGATCTGGCCGGGGGAGGTAAATCCCGTGTTCCCGAAATATGCCTCTTCTTCGGCACACCTGAATGGACATCCCAGGTCGTTCACCGAAAGCTTTGCCGCCTACAATCCCCAGCCTGACCTGAACCAGGCCAAATGGATCCTCGACCAGCAGTTGGTGAGGGGCATCAACATGGTGGAAATCATGTTCGTCATGGCCTCCACCCGAGGAACCTCCGGGATGAGGGGCTGGCTGGCCGATGAAAGATTCCCGGAGGTGGCAAAATACATCCACCGGGCCAGTTACCTTCTTTCGCAGGGAATTCCTGCGGCACCAATTGCCGTATTGTATCCTGCCTCCGCCATCTGGCTGGGAGACAACGAAAAGGATATGAGCGCCCAGGAGGCAATGCAGGCATTACTCGACAACCAGCACGATTTCGACGTCATTGACGAGCATGCCCTGACGTCGGTGCTGAAACCCGGGAACGGCAAACTGATGAACCGGAGCGGACAGGCCTATTCTGCCGTGGTCATCCCTCCGGTCAGCGCCCTTTCGGAAAAGTCGATCAGCCGTTTGAAAGAATTTGAAAAATCGGGTGGAAAAGTGATCACCCTGGGAAAGGACCCCATTATGGCTGTGGACCGCTCTTTTATGAACGGCTCCGAAACCCGCCCGGAATGGGCCGTGAACGAACCTTCGGGAAAAGTGACCCCCCGGGTGCTGGATGTTCTGCCTCCTTCGGATTTTATGCTGGAAACGCCCTGTGAATCTGTGAAATATACCCATCGGAAATGGAAAGATTCCGATCTCTATTTCATCTTCAATGAAGGCGATGAAAGCCGGGAACTACAGGTAACCCTGGCCGGGAAAGGCGTTATTCAGGAATGGGATGCCATGACTGGTGAGATTACACCGGTTTCGGGAAAGAATGGAGGCAAAGATCGCGTGGTTACCCGGCTGAACCTGGAACCCCGGGAAACCCGCTTCCTCGTTGTGGGCGGAAAGGGAAAATAATCTCCTCAATATTCCCGGCCACCTCGAGGGCACCGTTACGGCCGGTATCTTTCAGCAGGATGGCACCCTGCTTCCGGTCGGTCAGAGTAATGTCGATCACCGAGGTCATGCTTTCAGAGATCCGCCCGTCCATAAAGCCTGCCAGCGGGGAAGCCAATTCTGTGGCATGGTCCCGGCAGGCCAGGACCTCCAGCCGGTACCGCCTGTTTTCCATGACCAGTTCCACGGTTTCCAGTCCGGCCGCTGACTTCTTCAGCACCGATCCATTATATGTGGTGAAGCGATACAACCTCCCTCCATGCCAGACTCCTGCAATAAAGCCGGTAAAGGAATTCCCCAGCCAGGGAATGCGGGCTACCGACGCTTTGAAGGAAGTGCCGGGGATGCCGAAATGGTTGCTCTGCATCCAGAAGTAGGACGATGGGAAGGAATGGCCCCAGTCCTTCTCAGCGTATCCCCTCCCGCCGTTAAAGGTGATTTCTTCTCCATGGATTTGCAGCGTTCCCTCCAGGGCATGGTCCATGCTCACAATCCCATGGTTACACTCCATGAAGGGAGCAAATGTATAAGGACCCATAATGCCGGGTGAATACCACCGGCAGGGCCACTTTATCATGCCGTTGAAATGCAGTTCTCCCCGTATTCCGGGCAGATCAATCCGGATGGATTCCTCAGTGAACCGGTTGTTCCCGATCTGAAGGTCAAACTTCCCGGGTGCCGGATGGAAAGCCTCTACCGGATAAGAATGGTAATTTGCCGTCAGTTTCTTCCCATCGAGCACCTGGATGAAAGCATGCCGTTCGCTCTTTTCATCCATAGCAATGCCGGGGATAAAGGCAAATGCAGCATCCTCTGCTGCGTTGACCACCTTGAAATACCAACCCTCAAAATACCGGCGGCTCCTCCCCCAGCCATGGTATAGCACAGGATTGAATACGGCTTTGATCCGGTTAAGCTGGTTTTGCATCTGGCTGGTGTTTTCACCAAAGATAAACCAATAAAGCCACCCGACAACTACCTGTCCGATCAGGTAACTTCCGTCTTAAAACCCTTCGCCGACCAAAATCAGGGGACCTTACCTGCCATGGAATGGTATCCTTAAGGAAAACCTCTTGCCGGACTACAAGGCTTCTTGTTTTTCGCCTAATAAATCCGTAAAATGTATGATTTCCCGTTCCAGGAAACCACCCGGATGATTTGCCTGCCCCGTTGCAGGGGTCGGTTGCCGGCGGCATCAGCCGCAGGGCTTATTTTTTTTTTGAAGGAGTTATCCATTGTTTCATAAAAATTCATTCAGATGAGAACACTATCTCTTGTCACGACCTTATTCCTTGGTTTCGCACTGTTGAGCTGCAGCCGAAAGGAAACAGCCCCTTTGGAAACGTCCCATTTTACCATTGAAAAGCTGACCGATGGGGTGTACGCTGCCCTCTATAAACAAGGCGGCCATTCCATTTGCAATGCGGGGATCATCGATCTGGGCGACCGGACGGCGGTTCTGGATCCCTTTATGACGCCGGCGGCAGCCAGGGACCTGAAAGCACAGGCGGAATTTCTCACGGGAAAGCCGGTATCCCTGGTTTTCAACCTGGACCCCCACAACGACCACTCCTCAGGAAACCAGGTGTTTGTACCCGGAGCTATCATCATTAGCACCTCAAATTCCCGAAAATATATTGCTGCTCACTTTGAGGAAGAACTGGCATACTACCAAAAAACAGCCCTTGAGGAACTGGCCTCCATTCAGGAACGCCTTCCGGAAGCTTCAGGCAAGGAGAAAACAGAACTGCTCCTGAGGAAAGATTATCAGGAAGCACTGATCGGATCGTTCGACGAGCTGAAGATGACCCTTCCTCATGCAGTGATCAGCGATACGATGACTCTGTTCGGAACGCGGAGGAAACTGGTCCTCATTCCCACCGGAACGGGCCATACCACAGGCGACATGATTGCCTGGCTTCCTGATGACCGTATCCTTTTCCTCAGCGACCAGCTCTTTGTCAAAAATCATCCCTACCTGGGCGATGGCAACCCGGCAAAACTCAGGGAAAACCTCGAAGAAGCCATTGTCCTGAACCCGCGTGTAGCAGTGCCCGGACACGGAGCAGTGGGCGATGTCGGCGCGATCCGCGAAATGATCGGGTACATTGATACCCTTACATTGCTCGTCCGCGCTGAAATTGCCCGCGGTGGCGATGAAACCACCCTAAGGCAGATTCCCATACCCGAAAAATATGAAGATTGGCAAATCACCAGCTTCTTTCCGGTTAACCTTACTTTCCTGTACAACAAGCTGAAACCCCCGGCATCTACGCAACCATAAAGTTGTTTTCCTCCGGTGATAACCTGGCCACTGGTCCGGCAGGGGTGACTTCCTAACCGAAAACCCCGGTATACGAGGTCTTCCAGCCTTTAGGGGCTGCATCCTGATTTGATCAGCAGAGTAACCTCAACCAGTGCTATCGGGAAGCGTCTGGTATCCGGATAACCGGAATTTTCTATTTTTGTTGAAAATGAGTACCATGAATCGTACAATATTATTCCTGATCCTTACGGGGGTGGCACTCCTGGCCTCCCCGGATGACAGCCAAGGCTGCACCAACCTGATCATAACCCGCGGGGCGAGCAGCGACGGTTCGGTGATGATCACCTATGCTGCCGACTCGCACACCCGTTACGGCGCCATTGCCTTTTATCCCGCCGCCGACCACGCCCCGGGAACCGTTTGCGAAATCTACCATTACGAGAATGGCCGCCTCCTGGGCTCCATTCCCGAAGTTCCCCATACGTATTCAGTGGTCCAGTTTATGAACGAACACCAGGTGGCCATCGGGGAGACGACCTACGGGGGGCTCGATTCGCTGCAGTCACAGCCCGGGGCCATCCTCGACTACGGTTCCCTCATGAAGATCGGCCTTCAGCGCGCCCAAACCGCCCGTGAACTGATGAAGGTGATCACCAATCTGGTGGCGGAATATGGATATGCCTCCTCCGGGGAATCGTTTTCCATCTCCGATAAGAACGAAGCCTGGATTATGGAGATCATCGGCAAGGGGAACTATGAGAAGGGAGCTGTATGGGTGGCCCGGCTCATCCCTGACAGCATGGTGAGCGGTCATGCCAACCAGGCCCGCATTACCACCTTTCCCTTCCAAAAGTCCAACAACTGGGAGGATTCCCGCCAGAGTGTCTACCACTCCCCAGATGTGATCACCTTTGCCAGAAAACAGGGATTCTATAAAGGCTCTGATGAGGACTTCAGCTTCTCGGATGTATACAATCCCGTCACCTTTGGGGGCGCCCGTTACTGCGATGCCCGCATCTGGTCCTTTTTCCGGAAAATCAGCGGGGAGATTCGCGATAAGGAAGAGTACACCCGCTATGTCATGGGCCAGTTCGACCGTCACTCCACCATGATGGATAAAAGCCGCAATCCCCATGGGTATGTTTCCAACCGGCTGCCGCTATGGGTGAAACCTGATCATCCGGTGACCCTTCAGCAAGTGATGGCCGGCATGCGCGATCATTACGAGGATACCCCCCTGGACATGCGGAATGATCCGGGAGCCGGACCCTTCGCCCTCCCCTACCGCTGGCGGCCCATGGAGTTCACCGTCGACAGTGTCACCTATCTTAACGAAAGGGCCGTGGCCACCCAGCAGACCGGTTACAGCTTCGTAGCCCAATCACGACAATGGCTCCCCGACCCCGTGGGAGGCATTTTCTGGTTCGGCGTCGACGATGCCGATGGATGCGTATACACACCTCTGTACTGCGGCATCCGGGAGATTCCCGAAAGCTATGCCTGGGGAAATGGATCCATGATTACCTGGTCGGAGACCTCTGCCTTCTGGACTTTCAGCCAGGTCAACAACTGGGCTTATACCCGCTACAATAGGATCCACCCCGAAATTGAAGCCTACCAGTCGGAAACGGAAAACCGGTTCTTCCGGGAGACCGCCATGGTCGACCGGGTTGCCGCAGAAAGTTACAAACAGAATCCCGGCGACGCCTGCAGCTATGTCACCGCCTATTCGGCCTACACGGGGAACAAACTGGTGGCCGACTGGAAAGCCTTCTACCAGTATCTCTTTATGAAGTATACCGATGGGAACCTGAAGGTAACTGAAGGCCGCCGCCTCAAGGACAACGGCAACGGCAAAAACATCCCGGCCCGGCCCAGCCATCCGGGTTACGGCAAAGAATGGGAACGGATCATGATCCAAGGCACCGGAGACCGGCTGAAAGTGCCGGCATCACGCTAACCTATTAACAGCGGCTGACATTCCGGAGTTGTACAAGACAAATGAGAAACCCCTCCAGGGGCAGAAAACTCACTCCCGTACCGACCGGAAGTTAGGGATTCCTCCACCTCCAAGACAGGAAGCGGTGGGGAGGAACACCATTTCAGCAAGCAATAGCCAGCCAGGGGTTATCCCTGGTTGTAAAACCGGGCGCTCTCTTCAAAGGTGGCAGGGTCCATCTCGACGAAAATGTTTTTAATCCCTCCCCGCCGGGCAGCGGCAAAAAACCTTTTCCAGTCGACAACCCCCTGGCCCAGGGCAACATTTTTGTTTTCCAGGTAAGACCAGTCTGCCAGGTGGGCTGATATAAACCGGCCGGGATATTGGCTGAAGTAGTCGGCAGCATGGAAACCAATGTTGACGACCGCCACCTGAAACTGCATCTTTACCAGGTCAGGGTCAAAAGATTTGAGCAATTCATCATAGATCAGCACCCCCCCGATTACTCCAAATTCATCATGGTGGTTGTGGAATCCTGTCTGGATACCCGCCGCTTTGGTCTTCCGTCCTATTTCGTTCAGCTCGTCAGCCGCCTTCCTCCAGTCATCCAGAGTGGCCGTTTTGGGCAACCAAAAACTGGAGAGGATGATCTGCTTCTGTCCCGACTCGGCAGCAAAGGCGATCCGCTCGTCCAGGTTATCGCGTAACTCGGCCATCCCATAATGGGTACTTTCGAATTTCAGGCCTGCCTCGGTAATGATTTGCAGCATCTCCCTTCCAGAATACTTCACAAGAGAAGACCAGCCATATCCGGGAGGGGAGCACATTTCCACGGTCTCATAGCCCAGGGCGGCCATTTTCTTCAGGGTGCCGGGGAAATCTTTTTGCAATTCTTCCCGGACCGTCCACACCTGGAAACCCAGGGGCAGGTTGCCCATTTTTGCAGCAGGGTTGCCCTGCAGGCGAAAGGGCAGCCGGATGGCCAATGCGGCACCTCCCAGGGCCAGCGAGGTACTGAAAAATTTTCTTCTTGAAATCGGGTTCATACGGCTTTTTTTTATCAATCAAAATTGTTCTTTAAAATACGGAGACACAAAGGGTTCCGGTATTATTTTTTCAGTGCTCCTTCATCTGCTGGATAGTACCGTATCATAATTCCCATCCCGGTCTATATTCCCGGGTGAGGAACCGGTTTGCCTCCGGCAGGTTGGTGATTTTCATACTGGCAGAGTCGTACTCCACGATCTTCCCCGCCTGAAGCGCAACAGCTCCCAGGAGGATGGTCTCGGTTACCGGGCCGGCATGGATGAAACTTCCCGGGGAGGTAGTCTTATTCCGGAAGGCCTCGATCCAAACCGAATTGCTCCGGGCTTCCCGGGTATCTTCCTCCTCCTTTTTCAGCCATTTCATCTTTGATTCAGGGACCAGAATAGGCTTTTCGCCCAGGAAACCGCAGATGATCATCCCCTTGTCACCCATGAACATCATTCCCTCAGGGGTGAGGGTTTTGCCTCCGGACCGTAACTCATCGGGTACCAGGGGTCGCATCCCTCCGTCGTACCACACCAGATCGAAGGGAGGCAGGGTTTTCTGCGCTTCAAAGCGGAACCGCACGATGCTGGAAAGGGGGAAGGCCACATGGTTTTTCAGTCCCCGTGATACCCCCTTATCGAGTATGGAGGTGGTAGTTCCGTATGCTTCCGCACTTACTGCCGGCGTTTTCACCCCCAGGGTAAGGAAGAGGGGGAAGAGGCTGTAGTGGCCCATGTCGGCGATGCTGCCCCCGCCAAAGTCGTACCAGCCCCGGAATACGGCATGAGTATAATGAGGATGGTAAGGCCTGTCGGGTACCGGTCCCAGCCAGAGGGGCCAGTCAAAACCTTTGGGTACCGGCACGGTTTCGGTTGGGTTGGCCTGCCATTGCGGCCATACCGGGCGGTTCGACCAATTGTGGATCTCCCGGAGGGTACCTATGAAGCCGGCATCTATCCATTCTTTGATGGTTTCATACCCGGGTCGGTGGCTCCATGCCAGCAGGTGGGTCCCCACTCCGGCAGTTCCCGCCATGGAAATGGTCCGCTTCGCCTCATTCATGCGGTTGGCAATAGGCTTGTGCGTAACCACATGCTTCTTCTTCTGCATCGCTGCAATGGCAATAGCTGCATGCAAATGGTCGGGGGTCATGATCTTCACCATGTCGAAATCCTTCTCCTTCTCAAACAAATCCCGGAAGTCGGCATACGAGGAACAGTTGTACTTCCCGGTGCCCTTCGCTTTGGCATAGTATTTCTGCACGAACTCCTGACCCACATCGCGGCCTCCGGGGATGCCGCTAAGCTTAGCCCCCCAGGAAGGATCGCCCAGGGCATTGCGGATGTCGTTCTTCAGTCCGTCGGCCGACCAATCGACATAGTCGGTGGTGAACTTGTTGGGGTCGCAGACCGCCACGATCCGGACAGCAGGATCGGCGATCAGGGGGATCATTTCACGAAGTCCCTGTGTGCCACAACCGACGTAAGCTACGGCCAGCTGGTCACTGGGAGCTGTATAACCTGCCCCCCCGATGACATTTCGCGGCAAAATGGTAAAACCAGCGGCTGCCGCAGCTGTCGTCCCCAAAAACTTGCGGCGGTTGATTTTCATGGTTGATGTCATAATTCCCGTTTTCAGTTTTGTTGCGTTTGACCCTTGGAAAGGTAAGTAAATTTTATTGTTATTCCGGATACGACGAAACATTTCTTACAGAGCGCAAGAGGAAGGCCCGCGGGTTACCCCTTCGCCAAACAGACCTTCCGGGTAAGATTTGTATATCTTCAGACCCTGGTTTTCACTAAGCCGGCAGGGTAAAAAAAGGCAGAAGGATGTCCGGGAAAAAATCTGCCTTTCGACCTGCACAATAAGGTTACTCCTTCCTCCGGTAAGTGGTTTCCTCCATCGGCACATTTTCATCACTGAAAATTCTGTACAACACCGGATCCTTCAGGATGTCAGAAAGCAGGAAAGGTTGTCCGTCGACCAGGACCTGGTTGTTAACCAGGCGTATGCCATGGCTGTAATCCACATACCAGCCGGCATGCCCGCTGTACACCGGTTGGATGGGTGTCCCGTCCGGCCTGTGCCAGCCATAGATGACCACTTTTCCGGGCCTGCGGGCTATCTGCTCCGAAAGGATAACATCCTTTTTGATACCTGCTGTCAGGGCTCCACGGGCGGCACCCGACTCCGCCCACTGCTTTTCGATTTGCCGGTTATGTTCCGTAAACTGTTCCACCCGCTCGTTGCGGTTGCCCTCGGGAGGATAATTAAAGGGAACCAGCCTGACTTCTGCCTTCTTGTCTATGTGGTCACTCATCCTGGAAGTGAGCAAGGATGCGCCGTAAAGGGCAGCCACCCGTCCGGCGGTATAAGGATTCATGGGTATCCTGCAGAAATCGGCTTCGCTGCCCACAGCCAGATAGTCGGGCATGACCTCATACACAATCTGGTGCTGCCGGCCTTCCGCATCGGAAAACAGACCCTCCAGGGTTACGGTATTACGTAAAAATCCCGGCAGGTTGCCCGATGCCAGGGCTTTGAATATCTCCTCCTCCCTTTCTGCCAGCGGCAACAAGGCAATCCGCTCCATGAACCGGGAACCCGGTTCCGCATCTTCCTGCCGGGGCGGTATGTTCATCCGGCGAAGAGGAAGGACCAGGCTATCGGAAATAAACCGGTTGTAAGCCCGTTCGCCCATGTAAGTATAGCCTTTCCCTTCACGACGGGTTCCACATAACATACTGTGTATGAAACCGTTCCGCTCAACTTGCAGCGTATGAAAGATCCTTCCTTCCGGGTTTTTCTTCATTATTATCTGCACCCGTCCCTTAAGTGCTTTATAGTAAATCAAAGAATCGTTTTCATCCTTGGCAAAGGGGAAAGATCGCCGGAGATGGCGGAGCATCATGCGGCTGCGGTACCAGGTACCCCCGGTCGGGGAGACCAGCGGTTTTCCGTTGTACATAACCACGCTGTCGTTGTAGGCGAGGGTGCAGAGGTACCTTTTCGCACCAGAATCCAGCCAGCGTGAGAGTCGCCTGCCATGGACGGTATCCTCATAACCGTAGTTGCTGTCCAGAAAGGCGATCCGGACTATGTCGGAAGGAACATCTTCTGTCGCCTCAAGATAACTGAATATAAACCGCCCGCCGCCGCTATGTCCGTTCAAAACCACCCGTGGATGCCATGGGGCAAAAAGCGCTTTAACCTCATCGACAAGTTGCCGGGTCATTTGGGTGTGACCAGGGTTGGAAGCCTTCCATAACGGCCAGCTTCGCCGGTCACTTTCCAGATAAGCCACCACCAGGGTCTCCCCTTTCAGCATCTGCCGTACAAAGCGGGCCTGCGCTCCTATGTGCTGGATATCGTAGTGCCAGTCATCCCCTTCTTTCTGTTTCCTGCCGAAGGTCTGCTCTATAGTATTCCCGTTGGGAAGGGCATAAAAAACCAACAGGACCCGGTCCCTTTTCCCGAACCCCCCGAGCGGGGCATTGATGAGTACGCGGGTGCCGGGAACCCGGTTTTCAAGCACCATCTGCTGCTCCCCGGAGGCCTGCGACAGTTTGAAACCCGGAAGCAACTGTGCCGGCAGGGATAGCGCACCCAGTAACCAAAAGAAGGAAAGGAAGAAGCGTTTCATGATATGCAGAAAAAAAGGGGCACCACCAGGAATGCCAAATAAAAATAGTAAGAAACAAGACAATAACAAATATCGCGGTGCAAATTCCGGAACCAAGCCCACCATCTTACTGCCGGCAAGCCTGGATAGGTTATTGACTCCAAGTCAGGATAGTCCCCCTTTCCAAATGGTCCAATAATCCCTTTTCCAGTGCGATAACCCGGCAGTTCAGCTCCCGTTTTAAGCAATTCAGTAAAAAAAATCCTTCAAATCAACCCAGTGTACCCTATTTTAATGTCGTTTGTCTCTGCGGGTTGAGACAACAGCGCCATCCTGCGCTCCCTGGTGATTTCTCGTGCAGGGAAATACATTTGGATCAAAAGAAGTTAAACCATTGACAAACAATAATATGACAAAAATTATCAGGCTGATGGCTTTCGTAACTGTGATTCTTGTTCTGACATGTTGTTCCCCGGCAAAGCAGGAGACTCCGGCGATCGTCCGTAAGGTGAAGTTAGCTTCTCCCAACCGCGAATCGGTCATCCCGGTGCGTTCATTTTCCGGTGTAATTCAGGAAGCCGCTGAAGTGAACCTGGCCTTCCGGGTGGCAGGCCCGCTTATGAGCCTCCAGGTGAAAGAGGGCGACTACGTAAGGAAAGGAGAATTGATTGCCCGGATCGATCCCCGCGATTACGAGATCCAGGCCGGAGTATACGAAGCACAGTACGACCAGATCAAAGGGGAGTATAACCGACTCACGGAACTAAACAGCCGGAAGAGTGTGGCCGACAATGACTACGAGAAGGCCGTTGCCGGGGAGAAGATGCTGGGTATGAAACTGCAGAATGCCAGGGATCAGCTCAGCGACACCCACTTGTACGCGCCGTTTTCCGGATATATCCAGTCGGTGAAATATGAAACAGGTGAAATGGTAAATGCCGGTATGACGGTGGCCACCCTGATCGATGTCAAATCGTACCGGGTGGAGGTAGACCTTCCCATGCCGGTATTCCTTCAAAAGGAAAACTTCACCGGTTTCAGTTGTTCCCTGCCGATGGGTTCCGGGGGAAGCTATCCCTTACGGCTGGTGGGTTACCAGATGAAGGGCAGCCACAGCCAGCTATACAGGGCAACCTTCCTGCTTGATCCGAAGGTCAATCCCCGTCTTGCCCCGGGGATGACCGTCGGGGTCACCATTGAATTCCGCAATGGATCGGACCTCCCCCTCACAGTGCCGTTAACAGCCTTATTCCAGGAACAGGGAAAAGCCTTCGTCTGGAAATATGATGAGGCCCAGTCGACTGTGACAAAACAGGAGGTTAAAACCGGCAGGGTGGCCGGAGAAGGGATGATTACCATTCTGTCAGGCCTTTCAGAAAAGGATGAGATCGTGGTTTCAGGGGTTCACGCCCTGCGCGACGGATGGAAAGTCTCACGGATGGAACCTGTATCGCTTACCAATGCGGGAGGATTGATGTGATGCACATTTCAGAACTGGTTTTCCGGAGAAAAACCATCTTTTATTTTCTTTTGGCCGCCATTTGCGCGGGAGGAATACTGGCCTTTTTATCCATCAGCAAACTGGAGGATCCTGAAATCCTGATCATGCAGGCCCGGGTGGTCACCCTCTACCCCGGGGCATCAGCCCACGAGGTGGAACTGCAGGTGACCGACGTTCTGGAAAAGGAGTTGAACACCCTCAGTGACATCAACCTGATCTTGTCGAAGTCGGAAAACAACGTGTCGGTGATCACCGTGGAGCTGGAATTATCGGTTCCCCAGGCTGAGATCCCGCAGCGGTGGGAGTTTATGCGCCGCAAAGTAAATGGGGCCCTGTCAAAACTGCCCGAGGGGGTTCATCCGCCCATCATCATCGACGACTATGGCGATGTCTACGGCATGTTTTATGCCATGACGGCTGAAGGTTACTCCTATCAGGAGATGGACCAATACGCCGGATTTGTGAAGCGCGAACTGCTCGACGTCGAAGGCGTCAAACGGGTCGAAATCTACGGCAGCCAGTCCCCGGTGATAGACATTGTTTTGCCGGCTGAAACCATGGGACAACTGGGGGTCTATCCTTTGCAGATCCTATCGGCCATTGCCGGGCGGAATCAAACCGTCTACCCGGGGGTGCTTGAAACAGGCGGACAGATGGTTCGTGTCGGCGTCAGCGACAAGATCACCGGCGCTGCTGACCTGGAAAATTTAGTCATCAGGGAGGTACACGGTAACCAGTTCCGCCTGGGCGACATCGCATCCATAGAAACAGGATACGACACCCCTCTCCGGAACACCTTGTATATGAACAACCGGAAGGCTCTGGGCATCTCCCTTTCCATGGAGAGTGGTGAAAATATCATCCGCGTGGGCAAACGGGTGGAAGAGCGCATGAAGGCCATTGCCGGAAGCCTGCCGGTCGGTGTGACATTTGACAAGGTTTTCTTTCAACCCGACAAGGTACAAGACGCTATCAGCGGATTTATGTGGAACCTTGCGGCCTCCGTAGGCATTGTGATCTTCGTACTGATGATCACCATGGGATGGCACACCGGGATCATCATCGGTCTGGGTCTTTTCTTCACAGTACTGGCTACTTTTCCGATCCTGCTGGCTACCGGAGGATCCCTGCAGCGTATCTCCCTGGGGGCATTTATTGTGGCTATGGGCATGCTGGTTGACAACGCCATTGTAGTCATCGACGGCATCCTTGCGGACCTGAGCAAGGGAATCAGCCGCCGGGAAGCTCTCACCCGCTCAGCCCGGCAAACCGCCGTACCCCTGCTGGGGGCCACCCTGATTACCGTAACCGCCTTCCTTCCGGTTTTTTTGTCAAAAGATACAGTGGGAACATACGCGCGCGACCTGTTTGTGGTTCTTTGCCTTTCGCTGCTGATAAGCTGGATACTGGCGCTCACACAGGTGCCTTTGTTCTCGGAGAAGTGGCTGAAGATCAAAAACCAGGGCAGCCCGCTTCCGGTTGCCGGAACCACGATCCGCAAGGTCATCCGTAAGACACTGGCATTCTTCCTCAACCACAAACCGGCCACGATTGCCGCAGTTACCCTGCTGATGGCACTCACGGCCTTTCAGATACAATATCTTCAGAATGATTTCTTTCCCGACCTGAATTATGACCAGGTCTACATTGAGTATCTCCTGCCCGACGGAACCAGTCCCGACAGGGTTAATGAAGACCTGAAGAGAATCACGGAACACCTGCTTACCCTGGATGACGTGAAGATGGTAGTGAGCAGCCAGGGAATGACGCCGTCACGTTACTGTTTTGTCAGGGCTATGGGGGAACCTTCCGACCATTATGGTGAGTTGATTGTGGATTTTGAAGACTACCGGACCCTGCTCCGGATGAAACCGGTACTGGAGACCTATCTGCATGATAACTATCCTGACGCGATGATCAGGATCAGGAATTACAACCTGTCGATCAAGGCCTCTCATACGCTGGAGGTAGAGTTCAGGGGTCCCGACCCGGCGGTATTGCATCGACTGAGTGAGGATGCCCAGGAGGTCATGCGCAGGAACCCGACAGTAGATCCTCATACCATTTGTGATGATTGGAATCCCACGGGCAAGTCGCTGGTCGCCCAATACGACCCGGTGCTGGCCAGCCGTGCGGGGGTAAGCCGCGGGGATCTGAGCAATGCTCTCCTGGCTGCCACTTCGGGGTTGCCTGTGGGAACTTGTTACGACGGGGGCACACCCCGCACCATCCGTATGAAAATTTGCGGAAAAGAGGGTTCACCCTTGCAAGACCTAAGCGACATTCCCGTGTGGAGCATGCTTCCCGATGCGGGTAAACTTCTGGGAACCGATGCTGCGGAACTGCTTTTCGGCACACAGACTTTTGACGATCTGACCCGGAAACTGGTCAGTCCGGTACCCCTGAGTGCGGTGACGTCGGGCGTAAATCTGAACTGGGAGGAGACGTTGGTGCGGCGCACCAACGGCAAACGGGCCATACAGGCCCAGTGTGACCCTGCCGAAGGATACAGCCCTGCCAGGGCCCGACGAGCCATGACCCGTGAGATCGCAGCCCTGGATCTTCCAGAAGGCTACAGCTTCCAATGGATCGGAGAATATGACCTACAACGGGATGCCCTGCAAAACATCTTCCGCTACCTGCCCATCACCTTTTTCCTGATCATCCTGATACTGGTACTGCTGTTCAACGACCTCCGGAAACCGGTAATCATCCTGGTCGTGCTCCCTCTTACTGCCATCGGCGTAGTGCCGGGACTCATCCTGACCGGTTCTCCCTTTACCTTTATGGCCATCGTGGGGGCTATCGGCCTGATGGGAATGCTGATCAAAAATTCGGTGGTTTTGCTGGACGAGATTGAAAGGCAAACCAATCTGGGAATACCCCGGTATACAGCCTTGCTCGATGCCACGCTATCAAGGATCAGGCCCGTGATGATGGCCTCGGTGACAACCATCCTGGGAATGCTTCCGCTACTGACCGATCCGATGTACAAGAGCATGGCGGTGACTATTATCAGCGGACTTGCCGTTGGAACCCTTATCACCCTCATATTCGTACCTATCCTTTATGCATTTTCCTTCCGGATCAACAAAGAAGAAACCGCAGCAGAACCAGCAACGGCACCTGCCGGCATGTTGGAATCTGTAAAAATAACGGGCGTGTCATGAAAAAACCGATTATCACAATATGTCTGATTATCTCTATGCTTAGCCTGAATGCCCAAATGCGGCTGACACTGGAGGAATGCCGGGCTCTGGCACTGGAACACAGCCTGGGATTGAAGATTGCCCGCTACCAGATTGCAAAAGCCAATGCCGAAAAGGCAGCCATGAGAACACAGTTTTTCCCTTCATTGTCTGGAAGTATTACCGGTGCCTACCTGCACAAAAATATTGAAACAGAAATGACCCTGCCTACCTTTGCACCCAATCCGGCCACAGGGGAATTGGTGCCAAACGTGATGGTCAACCCGCTCACCGGGGAGACCGTTATGGGTGCCGACGGAAATCCTGTTTTCAACCTGTATGCCTGGCTGCCGCTTGAAATCAGCCTCAGGGGAGCCTACCTGGCCGGCATTTCATTGCAGCAACCCCTTTACACGGGGGGAAAAATTGCCGCGGGCCTTTCCATGACCCAAATCGGGGAAGCAATGGCAGCCGACAACCTGGACCTTCAGCGTGCCAATACCCTGTACGAAACCGACCAAGCTTATTGGCTCTATGTGTCGGTACAGGAAAAAGTAAAACTTGCCCGAACCTATACCGAATTGCTTGACAAGCTGGAACAAAGGGTGAAGGACGCCTGGGAAACGGGGATGGCTACCAGGAATGAAGCTTTGAAAGTGGCGGTGAGACACGATGAGGCCCTGCTTCAATGGCAGAAAGCCCAAAGCGGCCTTGAACTGACCCGCATGGCCCTCTGCCGGCTGATCGGACTTCCGTTCGATACAGACCTGGAACCTGCCGACAGCAGCCTGCGTTGGGAAACAAAGTGCCTGGAACTGACTGATGTAATTCAGGTTTCACAACGTCCAGAATACCGGCTGCTGCAAAAAAATGTCGAACTGGCCCGGGAACAAGCCCGGATAGTGCGTGCTGAGTTCCTGCCTGCTGCCGGAATAAGTCTGGGCTACACCTTCCTGAACGGCATCAGCATAGGTCCCGAAAAGTTCGACTATTCCAGTCCCACCATTTTCGCCTCATTGAAAATTCCTCTGTTTCACTGGGGCGAAGGGCGGCAAAAACAGCTTTCAGCCAGACAGGATCAGGAAATCCGGAAAGCAGAACTGGAACAAAACGGTTCCCTGATACTGCTGGAAATAGAACAGGCAAGGCTGAACTACCGGGATGCCTGCATACAGGTGGCAATAACTGAAAAAGCCCTTATCCGTGCTGAAGAGAACCTCCGTGTCAGCAACGACAATTACGAGGTCGGCATGAAACTGCTCACCGACCTGCTGGAAGCACAAGCAGAGTGGCAAAATGCCCAAAGCGAAAACATAGAAGCAAAAGCAGACTTGAAATTGAAAGAGTCATCCTGGCTAAAAGCAACAGGAAAACTCGAATAACCAGCCTCCTTCTTCCATTATTGCCCGAAGGTTTCGTAAATTTGATCCGTCCCCGGCTTCAATGGCCTGTTCCTTCAACAAATGATTGACAGAGAACTTAAATATATCAGTGAACTCTCCTCTTATAACGCCAGGTCGGTATTCTTCCGCATCGGCACGGTAAGCACCGTGGCCCTTTCCTTCATGCTGGTTTCTGCATACCTGATTACCGGCACGGTTCTGATGATACCCCTCATCCAGTATATCAAGGTAATCATCCTTTTTAACATTATTACCGAGATGAATGTGCTGCTCGATAACCTATCGGAACGGTATTTCCCCATTCCATCGAAAATCAAGCAGCGCATCTTGCTCCATTTTCTCCTGAGTTTGCTGATCGGGTTTTTTGCACTGCTCTATTTCGTGCGTCAAATAAAAAACTATGAGGTACTCCAAAATCCGATGACCTGGCTGATGTTTGCTTTCGGGCTGATCTTTGTGTTTGTCATGGTGGTCATCTCCATCAGTCTGCGGATTGTCAGCCAATGGCTTGCCGCACAACAGAAAGTGGAGGAGATGAGACAACTGCAAATGAAAAACGACTACAATGCCCTCCAGGATCAGCTCAATCCCCACTTCCTGTTCAACAATCTCAGCGTACTGAAATCGATGATCCGGTATGATCCTGAAGCAGCCCTGACGTTCACCCAGAATTTCACCGACACCTACCGGTACGTTTTGCAAAGCCGGGACCGGAAAACAGTTCCCCTGGAAGAAGAACTGGAGTTTATCCGTTCCTATGTCGACCTGCACCGGGAGCGGCTGGGAGATGCCCTGAAGGTTGAATACAAAGTGGAGGCCTCATTGACAGGGCGGCTGATTCCTCCCCTTTCGCTGCAAATCCTTGTGGAAAATGCCATTAAGCACAACGTCGTATCAGCAGAAGAACCTCTTACCATCCGGTTATTCACCTCTGGCGAATGCATTGTCGTTGAAAACAATATGAAACCCAAAGAGATTTCTTATTCCACCTCCAAAGGGCTGAAAAACCTGGTAGCCCGGTATGGGTTGCTGACCGACCGGAAGGCAGTTGTCGCACAGGACGGTTTGGTTTTCAGGGTTGTGCTGCCGCTCCTATAACATCAAAAAAAATGGAAGTCCTGATTATAGAAGATGAGAAGCACAACATCCGGATGTTGAACGGACTGCTAAAATCTCTCCGTCCCGGCTGGGAAATCAGCGGCGAGCTGGAGAGTGTCAGGCAAAGTGTAGCTTTCTTGTCTTCCGGGCATCAGCCCGACCTGATCCTGATGGATATCCAGCTGAGCGATGGCATTTGTTTTTCTATTTTTGAACAGGTACAGGTGAAAAGCAGCATCATCTTTACTACGGCCTTTGATGCCTATGCGATCCAGGCATTCAGGGTGAACAGCATTGATTACCTGCTGAAACCGGTAAAGGAAAATGAACTTGAAAGGGCTCTGGCAAAATTTGAGTCCTTCCGGATGGTCCGGTATCCCACTGTGCCGGGGACCGATTACGAAGAAGTGTTGCGCGCCATTCGCTCCGGACAAAAAGAGTACCGCCAGCGATTCCTGGTGACGGCCGGAAACCGCTATTACAAACTGGATACCCGCGACATTGCCTGTTTTATGAGTGAAAATAAGATCACTACGGCCGTCACCTATTCGAACGAAAAACATGTGGTTGATTTTTCGCTCGACAGGCTGGAGGAAGACCTGGATCCTGATCAGTTTTTCCGTGCCGACCGGAAAACCATCATCCACATAGATCTGATAGCCCGGTTTGAGGATTATTTCGGGAACAAGCTCATGGTGAAGCTGAAAAGTCCCGTCAATGACAAAATCACCGTCAGCCGGCTGAAAGCTTCGGCTTTTAAAGTATGGGTGGGAAAATGACTTTAGCCCTTTCTCATTCCGGAAGTCGGACGTTAAGGTCAGAATTCAGTAATTACCGGCATGCCCTCGAGCCAGGCCGCCATATTGAGTACCAGAAAATTCCAGTTCTGGAACCCCTTGTTCAGCAAGGGTTCTCCATTTTGCGGAAGGTAATATTCATGCATGGCTCCGAACCGCTCAATATCCCGTCCCAGCAGGAGGATGGTTTTCTCAGCCAGTTCCCTGGCGTCCTCAATATATCCGTAGTTTACCAGACCACGGAATACCAGGTAGTTGGCGTTGATCCACACAGGTCCCAGCCAGGAGGAAGGGTTTCCGCTGGCGCGCACGTCGTACATTTTCTCGAGGGGAGACAGGGTTCGGATCCCTGCCGGGGCGTTGAATGAAAGTGTGTCGCGGTAATGACGCCCGACCATTGCCTCTGCCTGCTGCTGTGTGGCCACCCCGGCCCACATCGCCATAAAACCGGACCAGACGCTCAGACGCTGAATAAGGCAATCGTAAGTCCGTGGCTGCCCGGTATGCAAATAGAGTGCCCCGGGTTGCAGGGCTGACATATCAGGCTTCTCCACCGGACGCAAGTTTAAATCCACACTGTAGTAAAAACTATCGCGGGGGTCCCAGCAATGGGTTCTGATATTTTCTTTCAGTTTGCCGGCTTCCCCGGCATAAAAACGGGTTATGTCGGGAAGATTCAGGCAACCCGCCAGGTAAGCCATTGCTGACAATTCTTTCACCATCAGCACATTGAGAAATATCGATCCTGAACTCCCGGGTGGACGGAAGAAGGTACTCGGGTCGTTGTCTACCCCAATGGCTTCATCCGTTTCCCAGTATAGCAGGCCGGTAGCTTTATGCCTGTGGAAATTGAGATATTTATTAATAAAAGCCTGTAAAAAATAGAAATCCTCGCGCAGCCATTCCGCATCGCCGTTCATGGTTCTGACAATAAAAGCAGCGTGTTGTGCCAGGGTAGGCTTATGCATGTTGCTTTTCCAAGGGTTGCGGACACTCAGCATCTCCTCGCGGGTTGGAGCATTCCGTTCGATCCAGATAGGGATCCAACCGTCCATTCCTCCATAGTTGAGGGAATTGAGCACGCATCCCTGTTCATAGGGTAATGCTTTGAGGCTGTCAGATTTATGACCTCTTTCGAGAAGGATTTGGCGGAGGGCTACATCGCTGAGCCAGGAATCCCAGTCCCACAACATATCCAGATACTGACTGCTCCCCGGTGCCAGGAAAGGATATTTCAATGCTCCTCCGGGTTCCCGGTACATCCCTTCCATTTCGCTGTAAATGTACTTACGGCACAAAGACGTGTATTTCCGGATATTTTCCTGTGTCCTTGCGGGCATCTGAGCTGCCGTACCGGAAAAAATCCCCCACAGGATCAGAAAAATGAACCCTCTTTTCATATTTATGCATTTTAAGATAACTGGCTTCCCAGCATAGGGTACAAAGCACAAAACCCCGGTATCGGTCTGCGGGGAAACGATCAACCGTCTCACACGGAGAAACAGGTAAAACTGCTTCTTCACTTTCCGGTAAAGCGGAAGGAAGTACCGGTTCTGGTCATGGATTTGCCTGTCACAAACGACTTCCTACAAAAGTAAGAATTATTTGTCAAAAGGAACCCTCCGGAGGTTCCCGGCAGAAGTGGAGGATGATCGTCTGGCAGAAATCAGGCTGAAAGGCCGGCTTGCACGGCCATCCGGTTCATAACCGCAGAACGGAGGCATCTGTTCGTCGAACCGCATCCGTGCCAAACCCGGTTAAAATCCGGCTTACGGGTATTGATCTGGTGTGGGAATGATAGCAAATGCGCTGGAATGGGAATAGGCTTCAAAAAAGCCGAGGGCACCGTTGCTGATATTTCCTTTCACATTGGCCGGGGGACCGGTGAACAGGGGAAAGCTTCCACGCAGTTCAGACTGGACACCCTGGATAAAGCCGGCATAAGCCCGGCTGATCCGGTCCATCCGCACCGAAAACGTATCGCCGGGAGCAAATGCCTCATCTTGCTTGTGCTGCTGCAAGAAAGCCACCGTCCATCCGTTCACGTAATTTCCGCCGAAAAGAAAGTCGTCGGTGATATACCATTCGGAAAGTGTGTCGGTGACCAGGATGCCATTCCGGAAGGCCATAAACCGGAAGAAGTCGTAGCCGGGGGGATCACGGAAGAAACCCCGGGCTTCCCACATACCTGCCTCCGAATAGGCAGGATGGAACCTGATCTGGATGGAATCGAAAGGTACAGGCGGCAGTACGGCCGACACAGCCGTATATTCAGAATGTCCGCCCACCGGAGAGTCCAGCATGATGTGAAGGGTATACCGATGGCCTGGTATCGCCGACACCTCCGGAAGCGTCCGGTACATGCCGGGAGAAGATTCCCGGAGATGGTGTGTTACGCTACCATCGGTGATGGTCACCGTAGCACCTGTCACCACCGGTGCCGGCTTCCCGGAAAAGTAGTCAGCCGTGGTGGTAAGCCTGACGATATGAGACATTTTTTCGGTGGTGAAGGCGCCGTCGACAACCAGGCGGATGTACTCCTCGTCTGTTTCGATTTCTATCCTTTCGGTACAGGCCTCCGGGACCAGCACCAACCACAGCAGAAAAAGGACCAGGTTATTCTTCATCCGCTCAGAATTTAAAATTATAGGTGATGGCGGGTATTACCGAAAAGAGGTAGGTCTTTTCCGCGTAGGTTACATCAGGATGGATGTCATCCCGGATAAAATTGATCGACCAGGTATTGTGGCGGTCGTAGAGGTTGTACACCGACAAATTCCACTCTGAGTGCCATTTTTTACCCGGTTTGCTTTTACCCTTGAAAGTCAGGGAAAGATCCATTCTGTGGTAGTCGGGCATCCGGTATTCGTTCCGGTCGGAATAGACGGGTATCAGCAGGTCCCCAAAAGAAGCCCGGCCGGTGGGGAAGGTTACCGGCAGGCCGGTGGCATATACCCAGGTTACCGATCCTGCCACACGCCTTCCCGGATCGTAACTGGCAACAACGTTCACCGTATGCGGTTTATCAAACGGTGCAGGATACTGCCGTCCTTCGTTGATTTCTGCGATTTGCCGGAAGGAGCGGGACCAGGTATAGCTGAGCCATCCGGTAAGGTGGCCTTCCGTTTTCCGTACCAGGGTTTCAATACCGTACGCCGATCCCTTTCCGAAACGCAATTCCCCTTCGAGGTGGCGGTTCAGGATAAGCCAGGCATGGTCTTTGAAATCGGTGACCTGACGAAAGATTTTGTAATAAGCTTCTGCGGAAAACTCGAACATTCCCTTGCCGGAGTTACGGAAATAGCCCAGGGCAACCTGATCGGAGATTTGCGGTTTTACGTTGGGGGACGCCGGGAACCAAATATCCAGGGGATTGCCGGCCGTGGAATTTTGAGCGAGCATCAGGAACTGGGCTGTTCGCGACAAGCTGCCCTTGAACGACGATTTGTCATTGAGCAGGAACGTAAAGGCCAGGCGGGGCTCCGGACGGAGATACGTATTGACAATCTCGCCTTTGCCGAAGACGACACTGTCGGAAGGAAGGTAATCCTCATTATAGCGGTAATAGGTGCCCGGACCCATATTCCGGAAGAAGGCCAGTCGCAAACCAGCCTTCACAAAAAACCGGTTGTTCAGTTTGACTTCATCCGACAAATAAAAGGCCTGTTCGAGTGCCCGGCTATCAGGAAGAATATAATCAGGGAAACGGGTAAGATCTCCGACCCCCCTGACATCACCCGGAAAAAACCGGTGATGGGTAGCGTTAAACCCGTAGCGGAGGGTTTGGGCCACCGACAGGTAATGGGTAAAATCAGCCCTGAAAGCATGGTCACGCAACAGCGAGGTCCACCGGAAGGAGTTCTCGTCGGCTTCTAGGGTTCCGATTTCATAGTCGAATTCCGACCGGAGCAGGGTAAGATTAAAGAAGAGTTTCGGCGAAAAGAGGTGATTCCAGCGCAAGCTGGCCGTACGATTGCCAAAGCCCATAAGGGCAAACGGATTTTTGAAAATGTCCCGGCCTGCATACCCGGAGAGGAAAAGGCGGTTTTTTTCGTTAATTTGGTGGGTTAGTTTTAGGTTCAGATCGTAAAAATAGAGCCGGTTATCACGGATCTCCTCATTTTTGGCCAGTGGCAGAAAGAGGTCGGCATAGGTTCTTCGTCCCGAAACCAGAAAAGTGGTCCGGTCTTTGACAAGAGGGCCTTCGAGTGTCAGTTTGCTCGAGACGGTGCCGATGCTTCCGGTGGCAGAAAAATAACGGGCATTGCCATCGCGCATCCTGATATCCAAAAGGGAGGACAACCGCCCCCCATATGCCGCGGGGATATCCCCCTTGTAAAGGGTCACTTCCTTGACCGCATCATTGTTGAAAACCGAGAAGAAACCCATCAGGTGGGAAGCATTGTATACGGTGGCCTCATCCAGGATAATCAGGTTCTGGTCGGCGTTGCCCCCTCGGACGCTGAATCCGGTGGTTCCCTCGCTGGTGGATTGTACTCCCGGTAAAAGCTGCAGTACTTTCACCAGGTCAATTTCTCCGAAAAGGGCTGGGACCTTCCCGATGGTGCTTCTGCTGATGGTTACCAGGCTCATCTCGGGAGCCACGATATTCTGCCCGGAACGATTGCCGGTGACCACCACCTCCCCCAATTCTTCCGCAACAGGAACCAAATGGATGTTCATCGTTTGATTCCTGCTGAAATGGATAACCTTTTCCTGCGGCTCATACCCCACATAGGAAAAGCGGAGCGTATAGGTCCCCGGAACAACACTTGCAGAGTAAAAACCATAGGGATTGGTGACCACGCCGGTGCTCAATTCCGTGATGTATACGGTGGCACCGATCAACATTTCGCCGGTGGATTGGTCCTTCAGATATCCGCTGACGGTAAATTTTTCACCGGGAAGGGGCTCTGCAGAAGCTGTAAGCAGGAGTGGTAAGAGGACCATATAAACCATGAACCCTTTACAAAGTGACTTATATGGATCGAAAAGGAGTGTTTGCACTAAACAAAATTATTCCCGCTCAATATACAAGAAAGCCGTTGAATTGTTCAACCTTTTTGTTTTTCCATCAGAAATGAGACCAATTTTACAACGATCAGTTAACAATTCCATGATCCTATTTTCAATCGTTATGATGCAGCCATTGCCCCAAATGTGGGTCATCACAAAATTATTCCATTTTTATATATATTCGGAAAACCAAAAAAAGCGATGTATGTTAGAAGAAATACCTTTTCAAAACCTTGATACCAGGGATTTCATTCTTGAAAAAACCGAAGAGATCAAATCCGCTGTCGGCGATGGTGTTGCCATCAATGCCCTCTCGGGAGGTGTCGATTCCTCCGTGGTGACCATGTTGGGACACCTGGCACTGGGGAAACAGTTACGGACCGTTTTCATCGAGAACGGGCTGATGCGGGAGGGAGAAGCCCCCCGTGTAAAGGCACTCTTTCACGACCTGGGTGTTGATGTGGAAGTTATCGATGCCCGGGAGGAGTTTTTCTTTGCCCTGAAGGGGATCACCGACCCCGAGGAAAAGAGGGAAGCCATTACACAGGCTTTTTATAAAAACGTCTTTGGCAGGGTTGTCAGGGAAAGCAACGCCAAATTCCTTTTACAGGGAACCATTCTCACCGATGTGGACGAGACCGTGGCTGGCATCAAAAGGCAGCACAATGTTTTCGAGCAGTTGGGAATTGATCCGCAGGCCACTTTCGGGTACAAGATTCTGGAACCGCTGATCCAACTGCGAAAAGACGGGGTAAGAAGAGTAGGTGAAGCAGTGGGTCTTCCTGCCGAATTATTTGCACGGATTCCCTTTCCGGGGCCGGCATTAGCCGCCCGTGTAATCGGCGAAGCCACTCCCGACCGGATAGAAACCGTCCGAAAGGCTACCGTCATTGTTGAAAAATGGCTCAGGGGAAGCCACGCCTTCCAATACCTGGCCATCCTGCATGAAGACCATGTCACTGGCATGCGCGATGGGAAAAGAGATTTTGGCCAACAAATAGAAATCCGCTGCTGGGATAGCTTGGATGCCCGTACCGCCACCCCGACGCAACTCTCTTTCGACCTTCTCCTGGAAATGGCTGGAGAAATCACGTCCCTGGTTCCGGGAGTGGTCAGCGTCACCTACAACATCGCCTCCAAACCGCCATCCACCATCGAGGCAGTTTAACCTGACATGTAAAAAGGGATCAGAATTTTCTTTCCCCGACGACCAAAACCCAGGGATGGGCATTGGGTGCTATAAAGGTGCCTTCAGTGGTGGTTACCCCCTCCCTGGAGAACTGGCCGGTTTTTGGGTTGAACCAGGAAAAGGGAAGGCCGGGCGACATATTTCTGATCGTTATCGGGCCTCCTTCGGCCAGACAGGAGATATAGAACCGGCCTTCTTTGGCCAGAAGAGGCTGGTTGGCGCCGGTGAGGTCCCATCTTTTCTCCATATCGGCAAAATCGTATCCTTCAAATGCTTTAGCCATGCTCCCGGCATAATGGCTGCCTTCCTGTTCCATCGCTTCCTTCCATGACAGGGGGGCATCGGTCCAGGTGTCCCAGCCCGGCTCATCGGGGGTAATCTTCCACTGCCACAGGCATGCCGCTCCGTAAACGATACCCATGGTGCCGCCGTTTATGAGCTGGTTCCAGGCCTCCTCGCCCTGCCACCAGCCAAGGCCATTTTTCCCGCCGCCCATGCCTTCATATGTCGGCTCTCCGTTCAGGCAGGCTTTTACCGGTTTGTTTTCGTACATCCTTTCCACCTTGTGATACAGGTGTTTTCCGTCATGGCCTGTCTGAGCCCACTGGAAATCGAGCCACTCCTCTTCCTGCCAGGAACGGTTGTAATGAAAACACCTGGAGCTGTCGCCGTTGGCCCAGGTAGCCAGGTAATCATCGGCAGGATTGTAATGTATCCCCGTGGGCTGCCGGTAAGCATCCCATTTTTCAATCATCTCCCCTCCGGGTTTTACGCCGGGATCCATTCCGTTGGAGTCTCCACTGACCAGCCAGATCGCCGGCATGGCCCCGTACCGTGCCACCAGGTATCTGCAATACCTCGCATATTCTTCCGGTTCTGCCGAAGGTCCCAGCACCTGTTTCCCTTTCCACCCGAAACCATGAAAAACAGGCTGATAGACTGGGACTATTCCATGTTCTACAAGAATCTGAACCAAGGAATCGAGATATTGAAAGTAATCCGGTTTGATATGGTTCAGGTGCCCTTCGTGCAGATCTGCAAAACCACGGGCAAAGCCCAGGAGGGTATTCCTGGCTTCCGGTCCTTCTGCATACCTGTCGGGCTGCACACTCATCAGCAGAGCCGCGTTAAACCCTTTGACACTCCGGTCTTCGGCGTAAACCTTCACCTGCTCTGCTGTTGCCCTGAACGGCAGGGCCCAGGGAGTGTCGCCAACCACCAGAAAGGGTTTCCCGTTCGCATGGACTGCGTTTCTCATTCCCGGAGACATGCGCAGAAGACCATTGGCCAGAAGCTTGTTTTCACCCCTATAGACCACCGACTTTAGTGAACCTTTTTTCCCGGATACGTTTCTGTCGACAGGCTCAGATAACGTGACCCAATTCCATACAGTTCCTGTATCAGGTGGTGCAAACCGAATTTTCCACATCCCCTCTCCATCCCAAAAAGCAGGTCTGATAAGGGTATCTCCCCGGTTGTTGGTAAATTCCGCCCATACCAATAATTCAGTATAGGGGTTTTCATACAATTTGGAAGATACCAGTGGTATCTCAAGTGTCGTCCACTGCTGAACTTCCTGCAGACTGCCAGCTTTGTGGCAAAACCACAGCAGTAACCCTGAAACAAGAAGTAAAACCCAAAAGGAAAGACCTTTCAATTTCATACGTAAATAATGGTCTTAACAGTTTATATATCATTGCGTTACATAAAATCGCTCTTTTCATGAACAAACTGCTCAGTATGGAACTCGCATGGAAGATTATTTACATCTCCTTTTGTTGTGAAAGTTCGCCATGCTCGTTTCACTCGTATATATTTAAGTTAATGTTATGATATTCAATTATATGCAGCTGAATGATTCATTCAGCTTTTCATTTCCGTGGAACATGCATGGTAAATATATTCATGTCCCTTTGTCCCGACTCAGTCGGGATGCTCGTTTCATACGTACATTTTGATCTTAATAGTTTATATATCATTGCATTACATAAACCCGCTCTTTTCATATGCCTCAGTTTGCTCCTCTCTGCACGTTATCTCGTGAAACGAAAAGGAAATGGTGGAAGCAACCAGTGTACTCCGGGACTGTTCCCGGAGTTAATCCCTGAACCCGATTTACCCGTTCAGGGCCTGGATCAATATTTTTTTCATGCCGGCTAATTCATCCGGATCCAGCGTCCGGTCGAGTACCGGGGTCTCCACTTTTAACCGGGTGACGATATGAACGGGGGCCCTGCTCATAACCAAAATTTCGTTACTGAGCAGCAACGACTCTTCCACGTCATGGGTCACAAAAATCACTGTTCGTTTGTCGGTTTCCCAGATGCGTGAGAAGGTCCGGATCAGGTTGAGTTTCAGCTTTAGGTCCAGTCCTTTAAGAGGCTCATCCATAAGGATAATTTCCGAAGGAAATGCGAAGGCCCGGGCAATGGAGACCCGTTGGCGCATTCCGCCGCTCAATCCGGAGGGATAGTAATCTGCAAAATCTTCCAGCTCCACCAGGCGGATAAACCGGTCGGCACAGTTATTCCGTTCCGTGGCAGACAGCTCATGCGACAGAACGAATTCGATGTTCCCCCTTACGGTTTTCCAGGGCAGGAGCCGGGGATCCTGGAAAATATAGGAGATGGCTTTTCCTTCAAGTCCGTCAACTGAGCCGCTGTCGGGTTTAACCAGGCCGCCGATGATGTTCAGCAGGGTGGTTTTACCGCATCCCGAAGGGCCGAGGATGCAGGTGATCCTGCCCTCAGCGAAACCGAGGGAGAAATCGTTGAAGAGGGTGACTTCCCCAAATGCCTTGCTGATAAGTTTGAGTTCCGGGTGCATAATCAGGATTTCCATGCGGTTAGTCTGTGCTCTACCCCGCGGATGATCTTTTCAAATCCGAAGCTGATGACAACGGCCAGGATGGTCCAGGCGATTACGGCATCCACGTTCAGGAAGGTCTGTGCCCCCTGCATAAGGGTGCCGATTCCGTAGCGGGGCTGGCTAAGCACTTCGCCGGTGATGATGGCACGCCAGCCGATCCCCATGGCACTGGAGGCCCCGCTGATGATAAAGGGCATGATGCCGGGAATGTAAAGCTCCCTGATGATCCTGTACCGGCCCACCCGGTAAAAAGCAGCCATCTCCGTAAGCTCGGGGTCCATGCTTTTGATCCCGTCGATCACGTTGATGCAAATAAACGGAAACATAGTAAGTATGGCGATAAAGACAGGCACCGACCCCGGGCTGAACCATATCAGGGCTATCAGGATCAGAGCGATGACCGGTATAGACCGGATGGAGATCAGAATGGGCTGCAGAAAAGCGTTGAAAGCCGGATAAATCCCGGCAAGCACCCCCAAGCCGATTCCCAGAAGGATGGAAATGGCAAATCCGGCAAAACTTCGCAGGATCGTTGAACCCACCACGCCCAGGAAATCTTTCTCTCCGAAAAGGCCCAGGGTAGTAAAGAGCGTCCTCTCCGGCGAGGGAAGCACAAATTCAGACCCCAGGAGCAGGGAAAGTAGTTTCCAGACGGAGAGTATGAAAACAACCGAAGCAATTCCCCAGAAACGCTTATCTGTAAATGAAATCTTCATCCGGAATTTTTCCTCCGATAATTTCGGGATTCATAGAATAAAAAACCCTGAAATACTCCATGACCTCTTCCCTGACGGATTCAGCCCGTGCAAAGGTAAGATTTACCCGCGGAATGGCAGCCAGGGCAGCCGCACTATCGGGAAGAATGCCATAACGTACAATCAGGGTGGCGGCACTGTCAGGATGGCTGTTGACCCATGCTGTGGAAGCGGCATAGCTGTCCAGGAGTTTTTCCACCATCTCCCGGTGGTTTTCCAAAACCTCAGCTTTAGCCATAAAAGCAGTTTCGGCGATGCGAACCCCTTCATACCTGCTCCATTCATCATTGAACGAGAAGATCCTCCTCAAATCCCTGTGGTTTTTTAAAATAAGGCTAGCCATGGGTTCTGATAGCACTGCCAGCTCCGCCTGTCCGGCATTGACAGCCTGCGCCAGGTCGATGTGGGTGGGAAAACGGTAATCAAGGTGGAGATCTTTACCCGGATCAAGGCCGCTTTTATGCAAAAGGTAGCGGAAGAGTATGTCGGGAGTCATCCCCCGGGCCATGACATGGACCCTTTTGCCCTTCAGATCTTTCCATTGCCTTATGGTAGAGTCTCTCCCGATGAGATAAAGGGTCCCCCAAACGGGGACTGCCACCAGTCGGTAATCCAGTCCCTTGTTATAGACAATGGCAGCCATGGTGGAAGGGAGGATGACAAAATCGGCCGTTCCGTCGATCATCATCTTTCGTACCTGGAGGGGTTCGTTGTGTATCTTCACCTGAAGTTGTGCGTGTGGATCCCGGCTGAGGCTGTCAATCAGCCTGATCATCCCCATCGAGGAGGGTCCCTTCAGGGTGGCAATGGCAAAGTGGCTGTCGGCAACCGGATTGCCACATCCCCAAACCAAAAATATCCAGAATAAAAACCAAACGGTTGTACGGACCATTGGCATAAAATTTCAGCAAATCTATCCATTTCATGGTTAAGGACGACTGTTTTCCCGATTTTTCGGGTTCAGAAGGTGTGGAAATTCAAAACGAATGGTTAAAATTGCAGCGAAATTTACCCGGCGATCTGCGGCCTTCTGCGAAAGAGGATCTCTCCTTTCCAGGTTTTGCAGGTCCCGGCCAAACTGATCCGGAGGCATTCTGATGGAAAAGAGAGTTGGAACCGCATTGATTCAGGTCGAAAGCCGTGAAGATGTTCAATTGCTGAACGAGATTATTTCCCGGCATTCCCACATTATTATCGGACGCCAGGGGCTGCCCCGCAGCAACGGTCTCAGTCTGATCTCACTGATTCTTGAAGGGACCACCGATCAGATAGGTTCCCTCACCGGCCAGTTGGGCCGGGTGAAGGGGATCCAGATAAAATCGGTCCTTTTAAAGAATAGTGTCCATGAATAGATTTTCATTTGTGATTACCGCTCTGGTAGTCCTTTTTTCCTTTCAGGGGTATGGGCAGGATACCTGGCTTGATGCCGAACCTGCCGAAACGGTGTTGAGTAAGGCAAATCCCGATTCCCTGGAGCAGGAGCCCATTCCCCTTGGAGAAATTGAAGTTACCAGTCTGAGGGTCAACCGCAGGGTCAGGGATGTGCCCCAGCCCATGACGGTGGTGGGCAGTGGCAACTTTCTGAAGCTGTCGTCGCAGACCCTGTCGAACGTTCTTGGGGCTGAACCCGGTCTGTGGATGGGCAGGGATGGTGCATGGTCCACCACCATCAACATCCGGGGGCTGAGTGAGAACAGGCTGGTAACCCTGGTGGATGGCCACCGGGTGGAAACAGCCACCGACCTGACAGCTTCGTTCAGTATGATCGACATCAACGATATCGAGCGGGTCGAAATAATCAAGGGAGCGCAATCTTCCCTCTACGGCACAGGGGCCATGGGAGGAATTGTCAACATCATCACCAAAGAGGGCCATTTTGCTGCCAGACCTTATGTTTCAGGGAATGCCACCTTTGGCTACGGGGGCGTCAACAACCTCCTGTCGGAACACGCGGGCGTCAATGCCGGGGCAAAGAAGTGGTACCTGCGCCTCAGCGGAACCCATGCCGCGGCCGGTGACCTGCACACCCCGGAGGGCATCCTCTCCAACAGCCAGTTTACATCGAACAACATCACCGCAAAAGCCGGGTTGAAACCCCGGGAAAATGATGTTTTCAGGGTGCAGTACCAGAACAACAGTTCGACTGATGTGGGCATCCCCGGGGGTGTCGCTTTTCCCGGACCGGCAACGGCCACTTATACCGCCATCAGCAGGCATCTTTTCTCCACCTCCTACGAGATCACCCGCATCTCCAAACGGCTCTCCTCCCTGAAAATAAACTATTTCACCCAGTACATCCGGCGAAATGTGGAGATGATTCCCAACACGTTTACCGAAACCAAAATTCCCGCCGGGACACAGCGGGTTACTCCAGAACTGGTGGTTCCCATCGGCAATCACCTGACCCATGGGGGACAGCTACAAACTACCTGGAAGCCGGCAGAGAAAAATACCCTGATCGCCGGGGTGGATATCTGGTCGCGGACCCTGCGGACTGTCCGTACAAAGTACATTAAAAATGAAATTATCAATCCGGCGGGGGGAGTTATCAAAACCACCAACCTGGTAAGGGGTGAAACCCCGATTCCGAAGTCGAGTTTCAGCAGTGCGGGCATATTCCTGCAGGAGGAGGCCAGGTTGCTCAACGACAGGCTCACCCTTATCGCCGGCGGAAGAATTGACGGTATCGTGGTTGAAAATGAGGCGGCAACCGACATTGATTACCTCATCGTCAACGATGTCAGGAACGACACACCTCCCAACCAGCGGATCACCTTTCCGGCAGGCAGGAATACTACCCTCTCCTGGAGCGCCACAACAGGTTTGTTGTATAAACTTTCCAAAGAGACTGAATTAACCCTCAACCTGGCCCGTTCTTTCAGGGCGCCTACCCTCGAGGAGCTGTTCAAGTACATTGACCTGGGAAATTATGTCAGCCTGGGAGATCCTGCTCTGAAACCGGAAAACGGCACCTCCGCCGATGCGGGAATCCGGATCTGGAAGCCGAAGTTCAACTTTCAGGTGAACGGTTTTATCAACCGGATCGGCAACCTGGTCGTCGAAACACCCGGAGCGTTCATCTACACCTTGAATACGGGTCCGCAGGAAGGAACCCGCGACACCCTTCCGGCACTGATCAACGCCAATATCAGCAGGGCGGTCTTGTATGGCACTGATTTCGGGCTCCAGATCAACCTTTGGCCTGACCTGGTTGTACTGGCCTCCGGAACCTATATCCGGGGGAAAGATTCCGCTTCCGACACCAACCTGCCCCGAATTCCTCCGCTTAACGGGCGGCTGGGTGTACGCTACATCCTCCCTCAGGTTGGCTCAGCCGAGCTCTCTATGGTGACTGCAGACCGACAGGAAAAGATTGCCCAAGGCGAAAAGGCTACCGGTGGCTTTACCCGGTTTGATCTGGCCATGTTCTCAGCCCGGATGCATTTGGGCCCTGCCCTGCTCCAGCTGTTTGCCGGCATCGACAACCTTACCAACCGGAGTTACTCCAACCATCTCTCCACCAACAGGGGCAGCATCAGCGTTGAACCGGGCAGAAATATGTATCTCAGACTCAACCTGACGTTTTGAAGTAACCATAAGTTGTTGCCGGCACATCACACCCCTGCATGGTCTCTTCATCCATCAGACGCATCCGTTTCAAATCTTCAGCCTTTTCTTCAACAGGCCTGTAATGAGGGCTAAACCCGTGGTTCAAATCCGGACTCAGGAACCCCGGTCTATCGGAGCGGCTTTCGTTTGTCAATTTGCAACGACAGGGAGGCACCTCCGATCAGCAGATATTCCCGGATGCCTGGCAACAGGGATATCTTCATGAATACCCTTTCTGTATGTTCAGCAAGACCTCTCATTCAGAGATTGATTCCATTTTCTTTTATCATTGCGGATATACCGGTCAGGATCTTTGATGCCAAAGAACAGAAAATCAAATAACCGGTTCAATCCATGCAGATCAGGTTCCTGTCTGAGCAACTTCGCTTTCCAGACACGTTTAATCTCGTTTTTCGGAAAAAGCCGGAAAAGAAGCCGGATGTCGTCAAAATCCAAATGCAACAACACCTGTTCAATCAGCACATCATCCTGTTTCTGATTTACGCTTTCCGGTTCATCCGACCTGAATGCCATTAACTTGTGCAATTTTGCGGTCAACTCTTTTCTGATTTGCTGAGGATCACAGTTTTCTTCCCATTTCATCTCCTGCACAAGCCGAAAACCTGCCATCCGGAGAATTTTCATGCGGGTTTCCAGTTCCAGGCTGTTTTCCAGGAACCGTTTCTTATAAACCCGGGCGGTATTCTCATTGATGCCCGAAACTTTGTACCAGGCACGCCGGCTGAAAAGCAGGCTTAAAGACTGATCGGTTGTCATAACAGATACAAAGCTAAGAATACCGTTGCAATAATGAAACGTTTTGTCAAATAATTATGGCCATAGTTGACTCTGATTGTTTCTGAAATTGTATTTTTAACGATTTATATGTACACAGACTAAATCATCGGAGTTCAATCATAGGAAATTTAGAATAAAATCTGAAATTTATCCGAAGTGCCTGAAGCAAATTCTAACCATTAACAATCTTATATCGATACTTAAATATTACGAGTTATGAAAAAAAATGTATTCCGGGTTTTCCTTTTCCTTTTACTGGGGATAATCAGCACCGGACTTTTCGGACAGGCAGGGACCCCGCTTGTCAAGGTAATAGTATCCCCCGATCATAAAGATTGGACCTATAAAGTTAATGAAACCGCGAAATTTAATGTCCAGGTTCTGCAATACGGGAACCTGATGGAGAATGTCACGATCAATTATGAAACCGGTCCGGAAGCTTTTCCTGATGTCAAGAAGGAAGGGGTCGTTCTGAAGAATGGTAAGACAGAGTTATCGGGGACCATGAAAACACCCGGGTTTTTCCGGGTCAGGGTGTGGGCTGTGGTGAACGGAAAACCCTACGAAGGGCTGGCAACGGCAGGATTTGAACCTGAAAGAATAGTTCCGGCGGCGCAGGATCCTTCCGGTTTTGATACATTCTGGGCTGATGCCATCACAGAGGCGCGGAAAATTCCCCTTGACAGCAGGATTACCCTCCTGCCCGAAAAATGTACCGGGGAAGTCAATGTCTACCATGTCAATTTTCAGAATGAAAAGCCGGGGTCGCGGATATACGGGATGCTGGCCGTACCGAAAAAACCGGGTCAATACCCGGCCATTCTGCGGGTACCCGGAGCAGGAATTCGTCCATATGCCGGAGACACCCGGACTGCATCCCTGGGGTTCATCACCCTGGAGATCGGCATTCACGGTATTCCTGTCAACCTGGATCCTGAAGTCTACAGCAATCTGGCATCTGGGGCTTTATGGAATTACAACACGATCAGGATGAACGACCGGAATACCCATTATTACAAACGGGTATACCTGGGGTGTGTTAAAGCGGTTGATTTTATATTCACCCTGCCGGAATTCAACGGGAAGGAGGTGGCCGTCACCGGAGGCAGCCAGGGAGGCGCCCTGACCATTGTCACTGCAGCCCTTGACAAAAGAATTGTCTGCTCAGCAGCGCTTTACCCGGCCCTATGCGATCATGCCGGTTACCTCAACAAAAGGGCCGGCGGATGGCCGCACTACTTCAGAAATGCCGAACCCAAACCGGGGGAGATGGAAACACTGGAATTTTATGACGTGGTGAATTTTGCCAGAAGGCTGACAGCCCCCGGCTACTATTCATGGGGGTTCAATGATTTGACCTGTCCACCCACTTCCATGTATGCAGCATACAACATGATTACAGCCCCCAAGGAGCTGCACCTCTTCCTGGAAACCGGCCACTGGACCTTCCCGGAGCAAAATGAACAGATCACCAACTGGCTGGTCAGTAAGTTTCCGGGCCGTTGAAGACCATCACCCTGTTCATGGGGTGCGGAGTGTTCCTGATACGCACGGGCAAAACGCAGCCTTCCCCCGGTATTGAAAAACACCCGGGTACCAATGACCACTGAAATCCTAACTTTTTATATAATGAGGTTTTTCCTGGTTTTCTCCATCCTGACGATACTGCTCACCGTCGGATGCCGTTCCGGTAAAGAACCCTTAGTCCGGGATCTTTCCGGGGAATGGAAATTTTCTGCTGACCCCGAAGACCGGGGTATCTCAGAAAGGTGGTTTCAGCAGCCACTGAAAGACCGCGTCACCCTGCCCGGATCGATGGCCACCAACGGCAAAGGCGAAAAGGTCTCCCTTTCCACCCGTTGGACCGGGCAGATCGTGGACAGCTCCTTCTTTAAAAGTCCGTATTACGCCCCATACCGGAAAGCGGATAACTTTAAGATCCCCTTCTGGCTGCAGCCCGTCACCCATTACGTGGGTGCTGCCTGGTATCAGAAAGAGATCACCCTTCCCGATGGCTGGAAGGAGCAAAACATCTTCCTGATTTTGGAAAGATGCCATTGGGAAACACGACTGTGGGTCGACGGTCGCGAGGCAGGCATGCGCAACTCCCTGGGAACCCCTCACATCTATGACCTGTCAGGGCTGCTGAACCCTGGAAAACAAACACTAACCCTGCGCGTCGACAACCGTATCAGGGAGATCGATCCCGGCATCAACTCCCACAGCATCAGCGACCATACCCAAACCAACTGGAACGGGATTGCCGGAAAAATGGAACTGGTAGTGCGCCCATCCCTCTTCATCCGGAACGTGCAACTCTTTCCCGACATTCAGAACCAGAGGGTCGAAGCCAGGATCTCCCTGGTTAACAGAAAACTCGCTCCGGAAAAAACCAACCTGAAAATCCATGTCACCGGTCCAACCCTTCCGCCTGACCTGGTCACGGAGTGCCAGGCTGAGCCCGGAGAAACAAGCTTTTCCGTTTTTTTCCCGATGGGCGATGATTGTAAAACCTGGAATGAATTTCACCCTCACCTGTATCTTTTCACGCTGACCCTGGAAGGTGCCGGTTCAGGATTAAAAGATGTCTACAGGAGTACCTTCGGAATGCGGGAGCTGACGGCTGAAGGAGGAACACTGAAGATGAACGGCATTCCGCTGTTTCTTCGGGGAACCCTGGAGTGCGCCATCTTTCCCAAAACCGGTTTTCCTCCGACCGACGTGGAGTCATGGCTCCGGATCTTTACAATCTGCCGGGCACACGGTTTGAACCATATGCGTTTCCACTCCTGGTGCCCACCGGAAGCAGCCTTCGATGCTGCCGACAGTACGGGGTTTTACTTACAGGTTGAATGCTCTTCCTGGGCCAACCAGTCCACCTCACTTGGCGACGGCAAACCTTTCGACACCTGGCTTTACGAGGAAAGCAAACGGATGGTGGAAGCATACGGCAACCATCCCTCCTTTTGCATGATGGCCTATGGCAACGAGCCCCGGGGAAGAAACCAGGGCACCTTTCTTACCCGGTTTGTCAACTTCTGGAAAGAAAATGACAGCCGGAGGCTCTATCTTTCCGGAGCCGGATGGCCCAACCTGGCAGCGAACGATTACCTGAGCATGTCGGAACCCCGAATCCAACGCTGGGGGGAGGAGCTTAACAGCATTATTAATGCATTGCCCCCTTCAACGGATTTTGACTGGGCCCAACAGCTTGCCGGATTGAAGCAACCAGTGGTCAGTCACGAAATCGGGCAGTGGTGTGTATACCCTGACTTCAAAGAGATCGCCCGATATGATGGTGTTGTGCGTGCCAGGAATTTTGAGATCTTCAGGGAAAGTCTGGAGAAAAACGGTATGGGAGAGCTGGCCGACAGTTTTCTGCTGGCCTCGGGCAAACTGCAGGCGCTCTGCTACAAGGCGGACATTGAAGCCGCTTTGCGTACCCCGGGTTTTGGCGGTTTTCAGCTGCTCGATTTGCACGATTTTCCCGGACAGGGAACCGCCCTGGTGGGTGTGCTGAACGCCTTCTGGGGTGAAAAAGGATACATCTCCCCGGAAGAATACCGCCGGTTCTGCAATTCCACGGTTCCCCTGGCCCGGATGAAAAAGCGTATTTATACCAACGAAGAATCATTTATTGCTTCCGCGGAAGTGGCTCATTTCGGGGAAAAATCCATTCCGGAATCCATTCCGGCATGGAAAATCACCAATAACGCCGGCGCCACCGTTCTGGAGGGCAAGCTGCCTGCAAAAGATATTCCCATAGCAAACGGGACATCTCTGGGGAACATCACCTTTCCCCTGCAACAATTCACATCGGCACAACCATTAACACTCGAAATAAAGGTCGGACCCTACAGCAATAGCTGGGATTTCTGGGTCTTTCCCTCCCGGCCGGAACCTGTTGCCGGTGCAGAAAACATCAGGATGGCCACGAAACCCGATTCTCAAACCCTTACCTATTTGCTAAATGGAGGCACCGTACTGCTGAATCTTAAAAAAGGGACGCTTTCCCCCGAGGCGGGAGGAACGATCAAAACGGGATTTTCATCCATCTTTTGGAACACAGCCTGGACCAGCGGGCAGGGACCCCATACGCTGGGCATCCTTTGTAATCCGGCGCACCCTGCACTGGCTGACTTTCCAACCCAATACCACAGCAACTGGCAATGGTGGGATGCCTTGAACCATGGCAGCGCCATCGACCTGGCTGGCTTTCCGGAGGGATTGACACCCATCGTCCGCGTAATAGATGACTGGTTTACCAACCGGCGGCTTGCCCTGCTTTTTGAAGCCCGCGTGGGAAAGGGCAAATTGCTGGTTTCAGGGATCGATCTCGAAACAGATGCCGAAAACCGTCCCGAAGCCCGGCAACTCCTCTTCAGCCTGAAAAAATACATGGTTTCACCGCAGTTTGATCCCCGGTTGGAAATTCCTGCGGAGAAAATCGCTACCCTGGCTCACTGATTCCGGAAAAGATTTTCCAGTTTGAGAAAAATAAAATGAATAAATAAATACCTCTGATATGCGGTTGAGAATTTTTATCCTGTTCGTCATTTTCGGTCAGCCCCCGCTGTGTGCTTTTGGTAAGGAAAGTCCTTTGAAACTATGGTATGATCGTCCTGCTGAAAAATGGACCGAAGCACTGCCCATCGGTAACGGCAGTCTGGGCGCCATGATCTTTGGCGGAGCTGAAAATGAGCGGATCCAGTTTAATGAGGAGACCCTTTGGACGGGAGCTCCCCATGACTATGCCCGAAAGGGAGCCCACCGCTATCTGGACACTCTGCGGCAGTTGCTTTTCGAAGGCCGTCAGAAGGAGGCGGAAGAGCTGGCTATGCAGGAATTCATGAGCGATCCCATCCGCCAGAAAGCCTATCAGCCTTTTGGAGACCTGAACCTTCACTTCCCGGGGCATCAGGAATTTTCAGATTACAGAAGGGAACTGGACCTCCGCCAGGCCCTCCACCGGGTCACTTACAAGTCGGGAGGAGTGTGGTATACCCGCGAAGCCTTTGCCTCCTATCCCGACCAGGCCATTGTGATCAGGCTTACGGCCGGCAGGAAAAAAGCCCTTGCTTTCTCCATGGAACTCGACGCCCTGCACGAGGCTAAAAAAGTGGAAGCGACAGGCAACACTGTTCGCCTGGAGGTCCAGGTCAGGGAGGGTGTACTCCGCGGGGTAGCCTTTGCCAGGATCGTCACCGACGGCACCCTGGAAGTGCGGGGGAGCCGGCTTTTCGTTTCCGGAGCCTCTGCAGCCACCCTCCTCCTTACCGCAGCCACCAATTTTGTTCGTTATAATGATGTCAGCGGGGATCCCGAGCGAAAAGCCCGCGGGCAATTGGAATCAGCCATTTCGAAGAAATTCAAAACCCTCACCAACCGCCACCTGGCCGATTATTCGATTCTGTTCAACCGCTTCGACATTGGTTTCGGCACGAACAGCCAGACGATCCTCCCCACCAACCAGCGCATCATCGGTTTCAGCAAAACAGCGGAAGACCCGCAGTTGCTGGCCCTTTATGTGCAGTATGGGCGTTACCTGCTGATCTCATCCAGCCGTCCGGGCACCCAGCCTGCCAACCTCCAGGGGATCTGGAATGACCAGCTCAGGCCCCCGTGGGACAGCAAGTGGACGGTCAACATCAATGCTGAAATGAATTACTGGCCGGCCGAAGTCACCGGACTCCCCGAATGTCATGAAGCCCTCTTTCAAATGGTGGAGGAGTGTTCCGAGGCAGGAAAAATAACCGCCCGTGAACATTACGCTGCTCCGGGGTGGGTATTGCACCACAACACGGACATCTGGCGGGGTACGGCCCCCATCAACTTTTCCGACCACGGCATCTGGGTCACCGGTGGCGCCTGGCTGAGCCTTCACCTGTGGGAGCATTTTCTTTTCACTCCCGACCGTCAGTTCCTGGCCGACAGGGCTTATCCCATCATGCGGGGCGCTGCACAATTCTTTACTCACTTTCTGGTCAGGGATCCTGCCACCGGTTATCTCATCAGTTCTCCCTCCAACTCCCCTGAAAACGGCGGACTCGTGGCTGGCCCGGCTATGGACCACCAGATCATCAGATCATTGTTCAGGGCCTGCATCGAAGCCTCCACCCTTCTGGGCTCCGACACAGCATTTGCCGGAACCCTCCGGAAAATGCTTCCGGAAATCGCCCCTGACCGGATCGGGAAACATGGCCAACTGCAGGAGTGGGTAGTAGACAAGGATGATCCCAACAACAAACACCGGCATGTCTCCCACCTGTGGGCTGTCCACCCGGGCAGCGAAATCAATTGGAAAACAGCACCCGAACTGATGAAGGCAGCGCGCCAGTCGCTCCTTTACAGGGGCGATGAAGGAACCGGATGGAGTCTCGCCTGGAAAATCAACTTCTGGGCACGCTTTCTCGACGGTAATCATGCATACAACATGGTGAAGCTCCTCTTCCGCCCCGTTCAAATCGATAAAGAAGTCTATACCGGAGGAGGTGGCTCCTATGCCAACCTCTTCGATGCCCATCCCCCCTTTCAGATCGACGGCAATTTCGGGGCACCTGCAGGCATGGTCGAGATGCTTATCCAGAGCCATGCCGGCGAGATCCAACTCCTGCCCGCCCTGCCTGATGCCTTGCCCGATGGTCATATCAGAGGCGTCCGGGCCCGCGGAGGGTTTGTCCTCGATTTTGAATGGAAAGACGGAAAACTGCACAATCTGAAAGTGCTCTCCACCGCCGGCCAACCCTGCCATATCACCTGGTCAGGAAAAACAGTCTCCTTTAACACCGTGAAAAACAAAAGCTACTCCTTCAACGGGATGCTTGGCAAGATATAGTTCCAGTTAAACAGCTGTGTTTTGATTTTCATTACGGACTGTGAATTACAGTAAACGGTATAATCTATAACCATGGTAATCTGCAGAAATCTTACACTGGTACTTATTCTTCCCCTGATGGGGAGTTGTATTTTTACTCCAGACCGGCAAATGGAGCAAAAAAGTTACCCCATTACGGGGGTTTCCTTCAACAGGGTAAAGATCGATGACATTTTTTGGCTGCCCAAAATTGAGACCAACCGGACGGTTACCATACCTGCCACCTTTGAGCAGTGCGAGCGGTACGGACGGATGGACAATTTTCTCATTGCTGCGGGGAAGATGCCGGGACCGGTGAAAGGGAAGATGCCTTTCGATGATACCGACGTGTACAAAATCATTGAAGGGGCCTCCTATTCCCTGACCACCACCCCCGACCCGAAACTGGATGCCTATCTGGATTCGGTGATCGCAATGATTGCAATGGCTCAGGAAGAAGATGGATACCTGACGACATACAAAACCATCGATACCACGTATGCACCGGCATCGTGGTGTCCGCCTGGAGGAAGATGGAAAAACCTGGGTTGCAGTCATGAACTTTATAACAGCGGCCACCTGTTTGAGGCTGCCACCGCCCATTACCTGGCTACCGGGAAAACCACCTTCCTGGATATAGCCAAGAAAAATGCAGATCTGCTGGTCTCTGTTTTCGGCGAAGGGAAAAATCCGGAGGTCCCCGGCCACCAGATCGTCGAAACGGGGCTGATCAAGCTTTACCTGGTCACCGGGACAAAGGATTATCTCCATCTGGCCCGTCATTTCCTTGATTTCCGGGGTGACAGTACCAAACGTACTCTGTGGGGACCCTACAACCAGGACCATAAACCGGTCACCGAACAGGACGAAGCGGTAGGTCATGCCGTCAGGGCTGCCTATATGTATGCCGGCATGACCGACATTGCTGCTATTTTCCAGGACCCGGCTTACACCAACGCGGTCAGTAAAATCTGGGAGAACATAGTCACTAAAAAATTGTACCTCACAGGAGGCATTGGTTCGCGACACCAGGGAGAAGCGTTCGGAGAAAATTACGAACTTCCCAACCTCACTGCCTATAACGAAACCTGTGCGGCCATTGCTAACGTTTATTGGAACTACCGGATGTTTCTCCTTCACGGAGATGCAAAATATATCGATGTTCTGGAGCGCAGCCTGTACAACGGGGTGATTTCAGGTGTCGGGCTTGACGGGAAATCCTTTTTCTATCCCAATCCCCTGGAATGTGATCTTCGCTTCCGGTTCAACAGTCATGGAACCCTTGACCGGCAGCCCTGGTTCGACTGCTCCTGCTGTCCGACCAACCTCTGCCGCTTCCTCCCCTCCGTGCCGGGATACATCTATGCCCTGAGCAATAACCAGTTATATGTCAACCTGTTTGTTCAAAGCGAAACGACAATGAAGCCCGATGGGAAGACGAAGGTGTCGGTCAGACAGGAAACCCAATACCCCTGGGATGGGAAAATCCGGATTGAAGTCTCACCCGGGAAAGCTTGCCATTTTGCCCTGAACCTCAGGATTCCCGGATGGACAACTTTGGCGCCGGTATGGGGTGACCTCTATACGTACCTCACGCCCCAGGAGGAACCGGTGACCCTGACCATCAATGGGGAACCCTTTCACTTCACCACAGAAAAAGGATATGCTGTTGCGGAGCGGACCTGGCACCCCGGTGATGTGGTGGTGTACCACTTGCCGATGAGCATCCGCAGGGTCGCCGCCAACGAAAAAATTGCCGTAAACCGTGGCAAAACAGCGCTTGAAAGAGGTCCTCTGGTCTATTGCGTCGAAGGTGCCGACAATCCCTTTCCCCTCTTTGAACTGACTCTGCCCGATTCGGCAAAACTGACAGCACACTCCGATCCCGAATTGCCGGGAGGCATGGTAGTCCTCACCGGACAGGGAGTACTGAGGGAAAAACCCCGGCTTATAAAGGCTATCCCCTATTATGGTTGGAACAACCGGGGGGCGAATGAGATGAGGGTATGGCTTTCAAAGGCAGAAGGCTCCCGGTAACGCGATGAATGATTTTTCGGCACACTGCAACCAGGAAATGAACTATACAGGAACCTTCTTTTGATAATCAACGACGATGGAGAAAACTACATACAACAGCCGGTTTGTGATCGGGATTACGCTGGTGGCCGCTATGGGAGGATTGCTGTTTGGCTACGACTGGGTCGTCATCGGAGGGGCCAAACCCTTCTACGAACGGTTTTTTGAGATCACCCTCTCTCCCCATCTCCAGGGATGGGCTATGAGCAGTGCCCTGGTGGGATGCCTGGCAGGTGCCTGGGGGTCCGGATATCTTTCCGACCGCTACGGAAGGAAAAAAAACCTGATCCTGGCTGCTGCACTTTTTACCCTTTCAGCCATCGGCACCGGCGCTGCAGATGGATATCTGTTCTTTACCGTATACAGACTCCTGGGCGGAGTGGGGATAGGTATTGCTTCGGCTTTGTCTCCGGTATACATAGCAGAAATTGCGCCCGCTGCCTGGCGCGGAAGGCTGGTAGCCATCAATCAACTTACCATCGTTACCGGTATTTTGGCAGCCCAAATCATTAATTACCTGATAGCCGAAAAAGTACCTGCCGGTGCAACCGATTTGGAAATCCTGAATTCCTGGAACGGGCAGACAGGATGGCGAATAATGTTCTGGGCGGAAGTAGTCCCTGCAGTGGCTTTCTTTCTGCTTGCTTTTATGATTCCCGAAAGCCCGCGTTTCCTGGCCAAAACGGGAAAGTGGCAGCCCTCTCAGAAGATCCTCGAAAAGATCGGCGGTTTTGCTTACGCACAGTCTGAAGGAATTCAGATCCGGAAAACTCTGGAAGAAGCCTCTTCCCGTGTTGACTGGACTGCCCTGACCACAAAAAAAACCCGACCGGTGTTGGTGCTGGGCCTTTTCCTTGCCGTCTTTCAACAATGGTGCGGGATAAACGTAATCTTCAATTACGCGGAAGAGATATTTACCTCTGCCGGATATACAGTCAGTGAGATGCTCCTGAATATCATCATCACCGGAACGGTGAACCTGGTGTTCACGCTGGCAGCCATCCGGATGGTTGACAGTTGGGGACGCCGCAAACTCATGATCGTCGGGTCAGCAGGACTGGCCATTATTTATTTGCTGGTGGGAACCTCCTATGCCACAGGGGTAAAGGGAATGGCTTTACTGCTTCTGGTGCTGGCTGCCATCGCCATATATGCCATGACCCTTGCTCCCGTTACCTGGGTTATCCTTTCTGAGATTTTCCCGAACAGGATCCGGGGTGCTGGCATGGCCATGGCTACAACCGCTCTGTGGGCTGCCTGTTTCGTGCTAACCTATACCTTTCCTTTACTGAACAAATTATTAAATGCCAGCGGCACTTTCTGGCTCTATGCGCTGATTTGCCTCCTGGGATTCGTTTTTATCCTGAAAAAACTGCCGGAAACCAAAGGCCGGTCTCTGGAAGAAATCGAACAAACCCTGCTAAGGGATGCCGTTGAATTCCCTGACGGCTTCGAGCATGGCCACAATATTTGACACAGGCACATTTGCCTGAATGTTGTGAATGGTATTGAACACAAAGCCCCCCCCACTGGCAAAAATCCCGCACAGTTTGAGAACCTCCTCCTTTACCTTTGCTGGAGTTGCAAAAGGAAGGGTTTTTTGGGTATCCACGCCCCCGCCCCAGAATACCACATCCCTGCCATAGGTTTTTTTCAGGTAAACGGGGTCCATCCCCCTGGCTCCGATCTGTACCGGATTGATGATATCAAAACCAGCCCTGATAAAGCTTCTCATCAGCGATTCGACAGCTCCGCAGGAATGCTTGAAGGTTTTCCAACTCGTATGGGTATGGATCCAGTCGTTCATCTTACGGTAATAGGGCAGCCATATCTCATCAAACTGTTCCGGCGAACAGAAAGTCGACTCCTGGGTGCCAAAATCAGTCCCGCAGATGTTCACCACATCGATGTGATCGCCGACGACGTTGTGCAGCCGTGAAAGGTTCTCCAGAGCAATTTCCGTCTGTTGATCAAATAAAGCCCTGATATAGTCGGGGCGGACCAGGATGCTCATATACCACTCGACAATGTCGCGGATGCCTTTGGGCTGTTTCAGTTGGACCGCCGGCACCAGGGCAATATCACCCAGAGCCGTTCCCCCGAAGGCGGCCACGACGGCTTTTCCTGTTTGGCGGGCCTTTAAAGTGGATGCTCTCCAGAAATCAAGGTCTGCTTCGCTGATAAGCCCAAATTCTTCCAGGTTATCATGGACATCAGGATTTGTCTCATTAAAGGGTTCCTGCCTGATAATGGCATCGAAAAAATAACCCCCTGCAGGCATACGGGAAGAGGGAGGAGCAGTGGGATCGCCACCCGGAAAGATCAGCACATCTCCTTTCTCGTCACGGGTGGTGTTGAATTCTGAGGGAACAAGAACTTTCTGGCCCCAGGGAGTCATGAACTCTTTTAAAGGTTCGTGGTTGAAAAAACCAAACATATTACCGGGACCCCAGGCACCCACCACATCAATACCCATGGCTTCCGCTAAGTCGCTGTCGATCTCACCAAGCATTTGATAGGGTTCTATCACACGGACAGGTTTGTCGTCCAGACCGAAGTGCCTCCTGAGCTCCTGAACAGCCAGCACATGAATGCCTGTAACCGATGTCGAACCAAAATCCACCACCACCCTGTCAGGCTGTTGATGCTGCATAGTGCAGTCAAACCTCTCTTTTGAAGTCATTCCTTTTTCCTCCGGCAATAATCAAAACAGAAATGAAATTGTCACGATCATATTATCGAAATGAGAAATCAACAGGTTGAATTTCAACTCCTGGTCTGTTTCCTATATTTTCTTTCCGATATAAAAGACATACCCGTAATAGGCTTTATATCTGGCATAAATTTCAGCTTCCTTTCGTTCGTTGGCCACCAGTTCTTCCGCCATCCTGTTTCCCCTGTATTTCTGCAGGAAGATCTCCGCTGCGGCCACCTGCTTCACATAGAAATGGTCCGTCCAGCAGGTTTCCGGTAATACGAAGGTAGCGACAGGCACATAACCTGCCTTTTGTAACTGTTCGACTTTATGGGAGATGGTGTCTATTTCAGGATAGGCATCCATCCAGAAATCGTTGATTTCATCAGGCTGGCTATCTGTAAACCATGATGCTTCAGTGACAGCCAGATACCCACCGGGCTTCAGGAACTTCTGCCATTCGGTGATGCCCCGTTCAAATCCGATATTGTAGATGGCTCCTTCCGACCAGATCAGGTCGAACTCCTCCTCTTCAAAAGGGAGGGCATCCATATTCCCGACGATTCCTTTCACCCGTTCCTCCAGCTTGAACTTCCGGGCATTGGCGTTGAACAGATCGATAAACCGGGGAAAAAGGTCGATCCCGGTTATTGTGCCGGGGGAATGTTGCGCCATGACCATCGTCTGGCCTCCGGTTCCGCAACCGATATCGGCTATGCGTGAATCTCCGGTCAGATTGTCGATAAAGCCCAGGGCTTTCAGGGTCGATTCCGGACTGCCTGGTCCTTGTCTTTCCACATAGGAGAAATATTCACAGATCAGGTCATAATCAAATTCATGGATGGACTTGTTTTCGTCGTTCATGAGATTACTTGTTTAAGAGGGGTACATCAATATCCCCAGCCTTTCACCACTTTCAGGTTCTCGTTCATGCAGTCGAGGGGTGCGAGACCCTGGTAGGACTCCTGTTCGATTACAAAAAGGGTGGTTCCCGAGTCGCGCGCCAGATCGGTAATCTCTTTGATGGGTAATACCCCTTTCCCCAGGATGGTACTTTCGAAACCTTCTCCATCGGCTCGTGCGATCATGTCCTTGATGTGGATATTGTCATACCTGCCCGGATATTTTCCCAGTAGATCCTTGGCCAGGGCCCCGGCCATGTACATATTTCCCGTATCGAGCTGCAACACCACTTTGTCCTTATCGGTATGCTGCATGATCAGGTCAAAGAGCATTTCCCCGCCGATCTTATGACTGAATTCGAAGTCGTGGTTATGGTATCCGAAGCGCATGCCGGCCTTCTGGCAGAGTTCCCCGCATTTGTTGAAGACCTCCATGTATTTCAGCAAGGTATCCATGTCGCTGTACATGCTTTGATCGAGCCACGGACTCACCACATACTGCTGTCCCATAGTTGCTGCATCTTCGACGAGTTTCTTCCAGTCACCGGTGAAGTCCTGAAGGGTTTCATCCCAGTGGTTTTTGCCCAGTACTGTATGACCGGAGGGCATTTTCAACCCCAGGTCATCGAGCACTTTTTTGAACTCTCCGGCCGTCCAGCCATAGAATTTGTGGTCCACATAGTTGGCATGCTCCACATAGGTATAGCCCATCTCCGCCAGCCGGGTCAACGTACCCAGCGGGTCAGCAGTCATTTCATCCCGCACGCTGTATAGCTGCAGAGCCATAGTGAGAGCTGGTTTGGCAGCTTCCTTTTTGCCGGCCGGAGAACAACCCCATGCTGGCATCAGCGCCATTCCCCCGGCAACCAAAACACCGTTTTTCAAAAAATCCCTCCTTGTCGTATTCATAAGTTCCTGTTTTAGTATTTTTTTTAAAACTAATAAAAAAGCCGTAATTACCGGTGTCTTTATGTTTTTGTGTTTTAAGTTTTTCCGATTTATATCCCTAATATTGTATGCAAAACCGATAAACCACGAATCATGAAACGCGTAAAGTCATTATTTGTCCTTGTACTGATTCTTTCGGCACGCTCTCTGATGGCACAGGATCAACCTCCTGCAGAATACACTGAGAATTACACCAAGGTGATGGAGCGCACCCAATGGTGGCGGGAAGCACGTTTCGGCATGTTTATCCATTTTGGCGCCTATGCGGTACCCGCGCGGGGCGAGTGGGTGAAGTCGAACGAACAGATCACCACCGAAAACTACCGGAAGTACATCGATGCCTTTTATCCCGGACAGTTCGACGCACGGGAATGGGCACGCCTGGCCAAGGCTGCCGGCATGAAGTATGCCGTCCTCACCGCCAAACACCACGACGGCTACTGCCTCTTCGACAGCAAACTCACCGACTACAAACTCACGCCCCGATTCGACGGCCGCGACCTGGTCAGGGAGTTCCTCGACGCCTTCCGTGCTGAAGGGCTCAAAGTGGGGCTTTATTATTCCATCATCGACTGGCACCACCCCGACTATCCCAACGTGGGGAACCATCCCCAGCGCGACGACAAGGAGTACGCCAAACGGAATTTCAACTGGGACAACTACCTGAAATATATGCATGGGCAAGTGGAAGAACTGGTCACCCAATATGGAAAATTGGACATCATGTGGTTCGATTACTCTTTCGACGACTTCAGCGGGGATAAGTGGAAAGCCAAAGAACTGGTCAGCATGGTACGGAAGCATCAACCCGGCATCATTCTCGATAATCGTCTGGAAACCCATGTGGGAATGACGGCAGGAAAAAGAAAGGTGAGTCTTCTGGGCGATTTTGAAACCCCCGAACAGGGAATTCCCGATGCGCCTATCCTTGACCAGTACGGGAACCCCATTCCCTGGGAGACCTGCCTGACCCTGAACAACCACTGGGGATACAACGAATCGGACAAAAACTGGAAATCCCCCGAGCTGGTGGTGCAAAGTCTGGTAAATTGCGTCAGCAAGGATGGCAACCTGCTGCTGAATGTCGGTCCCGATGCCCGTGGGCTAATTCCCGACGAGAGCATCGCCATTCTGAAGGAGGTGGGTAAATGGATGAAGCGCAACAGTGAAAGCATCTATGGCGCAGGATCGTGCAAGCTTTCAAAACCCGATTGGGGCCGCTATACCCGGAAAGGCAACACCATTTATGCCCACTGGATGTATCCCAATATCGGCCAGTTGAACACCCGCGGCGTTCATGCCGAAAAGGTGAAGAACATTTACCAGCTTTCCTCGGGGGCAGAACTCTCCTTTGTGAAAAACTGGTGGGGCAACATGGAGGAAGGGAACCTCTTTATCAATACGGGCACCTCAACGGAAAAACCGGTTCCCTACGACACGGTGATCCGGATCGACATGCAATACCCATGAGACGGCCGAAGATCCTGGTGTGCGGAAGCAGCAACACCGACATGGTGGTGCGCAGCGGTCATTTTCCCGCTCCGGGGGAGACCATCCTGGGGGGTGAATTCATGATGAATGCCGGGGGTAAGGGAGCCAACCAGGCCGTTGCCGCCGCCCGGCTGGGGGGTGACGTTACCTTTGCCGGCAAAACCGGCAACGACCTCTTCGGACATCAGGCCATCCGCCAACTTACGGAGGAAGGCATCGACGTCAGCTGCATGTCCGTGGATCCCGGAACCCCCAGCGGAGTGGCTTTGATCACCGTAAACGATTTGGGCGAAAACACAATCGTGGTGGCTCCCGGCGCCAACGGAACTTTCACGCCGGAAGATTTTGACAAAGCCATTCCGGAACTGGAACTGGCGGATTATGTGCTCCTCCAGCTGGAAATACCCATTCCCACCGTTGAATACATCGCCGGCCTGGCCCGCAGGATGAACAAAAAGGTGATCCTCAATCCGGCCCCGGCTTCACCCCTCTCCGATGAACTTCTGAAGGCACTCTTCATGATCACCCCGAACGAGACTGAGGCTTCGCTGCTTACAGGTATCCCCGTTACCGGTGAATCTTCGGCGAGGGAGGCTGCTTTATGGCTAATCCGGAAAGGAGTGGAGCATGTCATCATTACCCTGGGTGCCGCAGGCGCTTTTTACCTTTCCGGAGGGGAAAGCGGCATGATCCCCGCTCCTACGGTGAAAGCCGTGGATACCACCGCTGCCGGCGACACCTTTAACGGGGCTCTTGCCGTTGCGCTCTCCGAAGGAAAATCCCTGGAAGAGTCGATCCGTTTTGCCAACGCGGCTGCCGCCATTTCTGTCACGAGACCCGGAGCCCAGTCGTCTGTACCCTACAGAAACGAACTCTGAAAATAATCAGTGTGACAGGATGAAGCCCATCGCACCGGTGCCGGAAGTGACCGTGTTCTTTGGCATCAGACCATTGCACCTGTTTGATAAAATAAACAATTAAAACGCCGGACTTACATGAAGAAAAAAGCCTTTTCCGCTTTATGCTGGCTGCTCCTGCTGGTTTCCTGTGGCAATCCCACATCGCAGGAATTCAGGGAAATCCCCCTGGATACGCTGAAAGACAAAATTGCCGGAGGGTGGGCCGGCAAGATGATCGGGGTGACCTATGGCGCTCCCACCGAGTTCAGGGCCCAGGGGAATACCTATGAGGACTCCATCCACTGGACCCCTGCCGACGTGAGGGGCGCCCTCTGGCAGGATGACATCTATGTGCAGCTCACCTTCCTGATGACCATGGACCGCTACTGCATGGACGCCCCGGCAAAAAAATACCAGGAACTCTTCGCCAAAGCCGGCTACCACCTCTGGCATGCCAACGTGCAGGCCCGGAAAAACTATTTCGACAGCATCTTCCCCCCGCAATCGGGCCATCCCGACTTTAACCTTCATGCCGACGACATCGACTTCCAGATCGAGGCCGACTACATCGGGTTCATGTGTCCGGGTATGCCCCTTACCGCCAACCAGCTGGCCGACAAAACCGGCCACATCATGAATTACGGCGATGGCGTCTATGGCGGGGCTTTCGTGGCCGCCCTATACGCCGAAGCGTATTTCGAAAACGACATCCCCAAAATCATCGACAAAGCCCTGCTTTCCATTCCGGCCGAAAGCGACTATGCCAAAATCGTCAGGGATGTGATCCTGTTGCACCAGCACTACCCTTCCGACTGGCGGGCTGCCTGGAATGAACTGGAGGCCAAATGGGGAAAAGTGCAAATCTGTGAATCGGGAAGTTCCTTTAATATCGATGCCAAGCTGAACGGGGCCTACATCGTCATGGGCTTGCTCTACGGCGAAGGCGACCCGCTGAAAACCATGGAAATATCCACCCGCTGCGGACAGGATTCCGACTGCAACCCCTCCAATGCCGTGGCCGTCATCGGCCTTATCAACGGTTTCAGCGGTTTGCCGGCGGAGTGGCAACAAGCCGTGAACCAAACCGGCGATTCCCTTTTTATCCATACCGACTATTCCTTCCGGAAGGCCGTGGACCAAACCCTGGCTTATGCGGTCCGGCTGGCCGCTGCAAACGGAGGGGAGAGTGCCGGGGATCGCCTGAAAATAAAGATGCAGCAGCCTCAACCCCTTCCCTTTGAGGAAGCATTCCCCAACCTGGTTTTCGACAAAAGGGTCCCGGTTTCCGACACCTCCTTCTGTCTGGCCGAAGGGAAATGGGAAAAGTACGGCCTCACCAACACCCATTCCGCGGAACCGGTAAAAGAACAGGCGCTCTTCAGCACCCAACCCGGAGATAAGATCACCTTCCGCTTTGAAGGAACCGGGGTTTCCCTGGTGGGTAACTGGCTGAAGGACGGAGGCATTGCCGATATCTTTATCGACGGAACATTCCGGCGAAGCGTCGATTGCTATTTTCATTATGCCGGCCAGGAGCATCTGAACATGAATCTTTTCCACATCACGGGACTCCCCGAAGGTCCCCACACCCTTCAGGTGGTAGTGAAGGGCGAAAAACGGCCTGAATCGGAAGGGACCAGGGTTACCATTTCCGAAGCCGTGGTCTTCAAAACAGCCGCGAAAATCAACGAAACCAGCAAGTTCTCTTTTCAGTGATTTCGAAGTGCCGATGCTGGTTCCGGATTTATCCTGAATAACAATCCGCTAAATCCGCCATCCGAATTCTGCAATCCGCAATCTTAAACCAACTTGTCACATTCTAACCACTACTAATATGTACATCGTCAATTCTTACACCCTGGCCATCGTCCTTTGCTTCGTGACCATGCTCTGCTGGGGATCCTGGGCCAACACCCAGAAGCTGGCGCAAAAATCGTGGCGTTACGAACTCTTTTACTGGGATTATGTCATCGGCATCGTGCTGATGTCGATCCTTTTTGCCTTCACCCTTGGCAGTAGTGGGGCTATGGGTCGCGGATTCGTGGCCGATTTGTCCCAAGCCGGACTGAAACCCCTGGGAAATGCCTTCCTGGGAGGCATCGTTTTCAATGCCGCCAACATATTAATCGCCGCGGCCATCTCCATTGCCGGGATGTCGGTGGCTTTTCCCGTGGGCATCGGCATTGCACTGGTCTTGGGCGTTGTCATCAACTATGTGGCTACCCCGCAGGGGAATGCCTTCTGGCTATTCACGGGCGTGGCCCTCATCACCCTAGCCATCCTCCTCGACGCCGTAGCCTACCGCAAAAAAGCCGTCCAGTCGAGCAAAATCCCGGCCCGGGGAATCCTGCTCTCCGCGACCGGGGGAATCCTGATGGCCTTGTTCTACCGCTTCGTGGCCAGTTCTATGGCCCCGGTGTTTGAAACCCCCGAAGCAGGATTGCTGACCCCCTACACGGCCGTTTTCATCTTTTCCCTCGGAATCTTCGCCAGCAACTTCATCTTCAACACGCTGATCATGAAAAAACCCTTCGAAGGTGCCCCCGTTCAATATGCCCAATATTTCAGGGGATCTGCCAAAGAGCACCTCACCGGCATCCTGGGAGGCGCGATCTGGTGCGTCGGCATGATGTTCAGCATTATCGCCGCCGGAAAAGCGGGGTACGCCATCTCCTACGGCCTCGGACAGGGCGCCACCCTGGTGGCTGCCCTCTGGGGCGTCTTTATCTGGAAGGAATTCAAAGGCTCCAAAGGCACTTCCGGATTGCTGACCGCCATGTTCGCCCTCTTCCTGGCAGGACTGGCCCTGGTGATCTATGCCGGCACGGTGGGGTGACATGGTGTGACCCGTGGATTTTCTGAAAACCACCCCTAATTATTGTAAACTATTTTGATAGCTGACAGTAAATAACTGGAATTATAACGAATACAACTATGAGAATCAAGAACTTTATTTCCGTCTTTCTCCTGGGCCTGCTTGTTTTGGCGTGTGCCGGACCAGACTCCCAACGGGAGACCCTGTTCAATGACGACTGGAAATTCTTACGCGCCGACGTTGAAAACAGCCAGGATCCTGGCCTCGACGACAAAGCCTGGCGCATCGTGGATCTGCCGCACGATTACAGTATTGAAGACGTCACCCCGGAGGATGGGGTGAAACAGATCGGTCCCTTCTCGGAGAAAAGCGCCGGAGGGGCCTCCACGGGGCACGTGGTGGGCGGTACGGCCTGGTACCGCAAACACTTCACCCTCGGAAAAGAAGATATGGGGAAAGTAGTAACGATACTTTTCGATGGTGTCTACATGGATGCCGACCTCTGGATCAACGGCACCCACCTGGGAAACCACCCATATGGGTATACCGCGTTTTTCTACGATCTGACCCCCCATCTGAATCCTGCCGGTCAACCAAACCTGCTGGCCGTCCAGGTGAAAAACGAGGGGAAAAATTCGAGATGGTACAGCGGATCGGGCATTTACCGTAATGTGAAGCTCATCAAAACCCACCCTGTCCACCTGCCCCTGTGGGGTACATTCATCACCACTCCTGTCGTAACTGCGGAGAAAGCCCTGGTCAAAGCAGAGATCCGGGTGGCTAATGGTTCTATGGAGGATAAAGAAGTGCAGGTCGTCATCAGGATGAAAAACAGTGCCGGCGCAGAAGTGGCGGCTGCCGAGCAAAAAGTGGTCCTGAAAGCAGGAGAAACCCCGAACCTCACCCTGGAAACTGAAGTCACGAATCCCTCCCTATGGTCGCCTGAAAACCCCGCCCTTTATATCATGGAGGTGCAGGTCAGTGAAGATGGCAAAGTTCTTGATGCCACGGAAGAAAGATTCGGAATCAGAAGCATTGTCTTTTCGCCGGAAGAAGGATTTTTACTCAATGGAAAGAATGTGCTATTGAAGGGGGGTTGCCTGCACCACGACAATGGGTTTTTAGGTTCCGCGGCATTTCAATCGGCTGAATACCGGAGGGTGAAAACCATGAAGGATGCCGGCTTTAATGCCATCCGTACTTCCCACAATCCTCCGTCGCGACACTTCCTTGATGCCTGCGACGAACTGGGCATCCTCGTGATGGATGAATCGTTCGACCACTGGCAAAAACCCAAGAATCCGCAGGACTACCACCGCTTTTTCGATGAGTGGTGGGAAAAGGATATCGAAGCCATGGTATTGCGCGACCGCAACCACCCCTCCGTCATCATCTGGAGTGTGGGCAACGAAATCCAGGAGCGGGCAGACTCCTCCGGACTGGCCATCTACAGGATGCTTTCGGAAAAGGTCAAATCCCTTGATCCCACGCGTCCGGTCACCCAGGCCGTGTGCGGTTTCTGGGATAACCCGGGAAAAACCTGGGACGATACCGCGCCCGCATTTGCCCAACTGGACGTGCATGGGTACAATTACCAGTGGCAGCAATATGAACCCGACCAGGCCAAATTCCCCGGAAGGATCATGATCGGCACGGAATCGGTGCCCAAGGAGGCCTTTGAAAACTGGCAGATGGTAGAAAAACACTCCTATGTGATCGGCGATTTTGTGTGGACCGGCATGGACTACCTCGGGGAATCGGGGATTGGCCATACCTGGTTTGAAGGCGATCCGGCAGTTTTTGCACCCCCCTGGCCCTGGTTTAATGCCAATTGCGGCGACATCAGCATTACAGGAGACAAAAAACCTCAAATGTTCTTCCGCGATGTGGTGTGGCGCAACAGCCTCCTTGAAATGATGGTGCACGCCCCCCTGCCGGAGGGCAGAAAAGAGATCGTCAGTTACTGGGGATGGCCCGGTGAATGGAAATGCTGGAACTGGGAAGGCCACGAAGGAAAGAATTTCCTGGTGTCGGTCTATTCCCGCTGCGACCGGGTACGTCTCGAGCTGAACGGGAAGGAGATCGGAACAAAGGAGATATCGGACAGCACAAAACTCACGGCGCATTTTGAAGTGCCTTACCAGAGTGGCGAACTGACGGCCATCGGAATCTCAGAGGGCCGGGAAGTCACCCGCCAGGTGTTGAAAACCACCGGAAAACCCTTCAGCGTGCGGGTAACCCCGGAAAAGGAAGCGTTGTCTTCCACAGTAGATGACCTTGCTTATTTCAGGATTGAAATCCTGGATGAAAACGGGTGGGTGGTTCCCGATGCACAACTGCCGGTGGCGCTGGAAATCACAGGTGGCCAGCTTCAAGCAGTGGGAAATGACAATCCCGCTGACATGCACAGTTTTCAGCAACCCCTGGTGAACAGCTACCGCGGCAAATGCCAGGTAATTGTCCGGTTGGGGAAACCGGGAGAGATCAATCTGACAGCGACATCCGGAGGATTACAGGCAGGGGTAGGGAAAATCCGCGTCAGAACCCGCATGAACTGATGAAAATGCAGGGACTTATCACCTGGTTAGCCCGGGTGTGACGTGGAGGTGGTTACCGGCCTTTTTCAATAGATTTTACAGGATTCCGAGTCAAAACAGTGGCCGGAAACCCTATTCTTCAAGAGAATAACGAAGCTGGTCCAGCATAATGGAGACCTCTTCAGGCTGAATTCCCCTGGCAATCAGAACCTGAAGGTCCTCTTCGAACACTGCCATAAAATCCTCTGCAGTAAAACCACCCGACTGGATGGATTGCCGGTAATACCGGATGGTTTCCTTTTTCTTTCCCAAAGCCCACTGGACATGCCCCATATTCATTAAGTCGTACCGGTCAGGATGCTCGTCCATCAGCTTGTCGTAGTATTTTTCTGCCTGTTCGTTTTTCCCGGTCAGAAAGGAACACCACGCAATAGGCCTCCATACCTTTTTATTTCCCGGGGAAAGATATTCAATCTTGAAAAACGAATTCAGGGCATCCTGGTATTTGCCGGCTTCACTGTAACAGTATCCGATGGCATACACGGTACCCAGGTTTTCCGGTTCCAGGGAATCAAGAGTTTTATACACCTTCAGCGCCTCTTCCGGGAGCTTGAGATTCCGGTAACAAAGGGCCATCTTTTTCAGGTTCCAGATCTTGTTCACATCATAAAGCTCCGCTTTCCGGTACAGAGATAGTGCCTTTTCGTAGTCGCCCAGTTTTTGATGGCAATAGGCAGCCTTTTGCAGACTCTCTCCATTTTGACCGTCGGAACGTGAAAAGATTTCCAGAGCCTCCTGATAATAGCCCTTTTCAAAATAAAACCCTGCTATTTCCCTGATTATCTCCGGATTCCGGTCCAACAGGTTCCTGAATCCGGTTTTGTTATGGAAATCAAATTTCCAGTCGAAAATATCTTCAAAATCTTTCCTGTCCGGATGAAGCCTGAAAAACCGGTACAAATCCTGTATGTACTGGTTAGACACTATCCCTGATTCCCTGTCGGGGTCAAGCAGGTTTTCATCTTTTCTGACCTCTTCCATTTGCTCCATTTCTGCTTTCAAAAATCCGGCCATCATCTCCCTGGCTTCAGCCGGAATAATTTTCAGCATAATAGAAAACGAGTATTTGTCAGAATTGCACAGGATGGGTGAATGGAATAAAGCTTCGGTGATTTGATTTCCGGTACCTTCCGGATCTCCCGGCTTCGAGGCAACCACTTCCGGATGATCCGCATAAAAAGGGATAAACCAGTTGGTGAACTCCCGATAAAACGGGAAGTTCTTCAACATCGAAAAGGAACTCAGAAAAACATCCGCTCCCTCGATCTGCATCTTTGCCATCTCTTCCATTTTTTCCATCAGTCCGGGGGAATCGTGAAAAAGTTCTGTCCAGTCAGGATTTCTGTCGTCTGAGGAACCTTCATCCATCAGGCTGTCAAAATTGAGCTTATTCCGGATATTGGGTGAAATCCGGATCATCTCCGGCATGATTTCCCGATCCATTTTTTGTTTGATCTTTTCTGTCTCCTTGCTGCCGGTGAGCTGAAGCAGGATCTTTCCCACTTTCCGGGAGAAAACCGGATCTTCTGTCATCAGGTCAAACCGGACCCCGATGGGAGAATAAAACGGCATGCGGTAATCGTAATAATACAAGGCCAGCAGAAATCCGGTCAGGCTTCTCTGACTGACCAGAAGATGGGTCCGGTTGGTTTCACAGAGATCAAGCAACATCTCCAGTTTTGTTGTGTCAAAATAGCGTAGAACACTGAATGTCAGTGCTGTAGAAATCAGCGACTTATATTCCGGAACAATGTCGTCTGCACTGATAATGGCCTGAACAAACGCTTTTTCCTCATTCGATACTTTATCAAGGAAAACCACAGAGTAAAAAAGAGAGATGATCTTCTGCCAGGACTCCTGCAGCAACCTGTTTTTTTCCGGATTTTCGCCATCCGAAGGTACTGATGACCCCGCATTCCGGGAATGGATGAAATTCTCCAGGAAATCAGCCGGATTGCTGAAGTTGAAAGTGTCGGATGTCCGTTTTTTCCTGTAAAAAAACGATGGTGAAAACTTTCCCCTCCAATTCTCATAAACCCTGTCGGCAAGTTCAAACGCCGATACCACCAGGAAGTTGAGGATTTTCCCGCGTTCAGGGTCATCGATGCTCTCGACTGTATATTTTCGGATAAAGCTGTAGGTTTGTTCCAGATCGTCCAGAGGGTTTGAAAATTCTGCCTGCCGGGTTTCAGCAATCAGTTTTCTGACCTGCAGGAAGGCCTGTTTCAGCTTCTTTTCTGAAAGCAGCAGAACAATGTCCCTGTAAGCGGATGTAATATCACCTTCAGTCATTCGATCGTCGTATTATTTCCTGTACAAAGGTATACTTAAACAGCTTAATACTGAACAGGCCGCAGGTGAATTTCACGAAACTACCCGGCACGAAAAATACCGGCAGGATGATGGAAATCAACCAGTTAAAACCCTGCCAAAGTTCCTGTCAGCGTCTGCTGTCCAGTTCCCGGATTTTAGAAAGGATGGCTGTTTCAGCGTTATTGTACATGTCGCGGAAAAACGGGTCGTTAAACGCTAACGTACGTTCTTCAAAAGGCATACCGGCGATTCTGTCGAACAGACGCTCTTTTGCCGCCTTTAGGTCTTTCCCGTAAATATGGTAGGAATCAGCCTGCCAGTTCATCCGGCCCAGTCTGACTGTTTTTCCCGTTCTTCTGGCGACTTCATCGGCAATGATCTCTTTATTGAAACGGATAAATCCGAACATGTTCATAAAGCTGGCGCCCCAGGCATCGTTACTTCTGAAGCGAACATTACAGTTCAGCCACCAGGTCCCCTCTTCATCTTCCGGTATCCGGTACCAAAGCGACTGAAGGCAGGGAGGATCGTAACAATCGTTGTCGATGTTGGGCATCCAGGTGATCATCTGGGCCTGCCTTGTGAAAGGCTGCGCCGAAAGCTTGCCGATGACCTTTTCTATCTGGTCTACCCTGAAAGGACCTGTTTCAGCCGGGATACCTCCTGCCAATTCCTTCCAGACACCATAATTTTTTAACCTTCCGTGGTACGTGTACTCCCACCGGGTATCTTTTTCATCGTTCATGTTTTTGACCCAGTGGTCTTTATATCCCTCCAGTTCCATAACATACTCCTTCAGGTCTTCCAAGCCGCCCGGAAAAGCCATGTGAATCACCGGATCGGTTTCGGGTTCCAGGATCGTCAGATTCATGGTGCAATCATAACTTAACGGATCTCCGGATTTATCATATTGCGTTTGAAAGCGGATACCCTTTTCATACAGGGCAACGAGGGCGGCTTCGTAAGCTTCAGCCAGCGTTTTGCCTGTGACAGCCAGTACAGGAATATTCTTCATCGGAATCAGGTTAAAGTCATTTTATAAAAATAGGCAAAATAATCTCAATGAAGCTTTTCGTCCGGCCATTTTCAGGTTACCTCATACCCCTCCGGAAACCCGGTTTCAGGGTGGTTTCCCATCATTCCTTCACCGGAAATTTGAAAAGAGCGTAAGTCTCTCTATTTTTGGTCCATGAACATCTATTTTGCAGGGTCCATACGCGGGGGGCGCGGAGATGCCGCCCTCTACGAGCAACTCATCCGGCTTTTGCAGCCGTATGGCCGGGTGATGACGGAACATCTCGGCAGTGCTGTCCTGACTGAAGGGGGCGATCAGGGCGTCACTGACCGGTATATCCATGACCGGGACATGGAATGGCTGAAGGCTGCTGACCTGGTCGTGGCAGAGGTAACCACCATTTCAGCAGGCGTGGGCTATGAGATCGGCAGGGCAGTAGCTCTCGGGAAAAAAATCCTCTGTCTTTACCGAGAACAACCGGGAAAAAGACTTTCTGCCATGATCGCAGGATGCCCCGAACTCACGGTTTTCTGCTATCAAAGACCGGAAGAGGTTGGGGAAGCGCTTGATCATTTTTTCTCCGGTAACCTTTAGAAATTGTTTTGATTGCATTTCCCTGGAGGGTAGTACCAGACAATTCAACGGGGTTTGCCGCTGAAAACCTGCTGTACGCATCGCAACAAATCTTCCGGATCATCTGCCAGCCAATCGGGGTGCAAGGAAGCAAGGAGTTCCCGGCGGTTTAGCCCCCAACTTACGGCGATAACAGGAATTCCGGCTTTCTGGCATGCTTCGATATCCCGGGTTTCATCCCCCACATACACCACACGTTCCCTGGAAATGCCTTCCCTTTCCAGCATTCTCCCGATCACCTTGTCTTTACCAAAAAGGCTGTTTCCACTGTAAATGAAACCGATGATATCCGACAAGGAATGGTGGTCGATGAAATTCCGGACATTTACCCTGGAATTAGAGGTCAGGATTCCCAGCCTGAACCCTGCAAGACTCATCGACCTAAGTGCATTCTCCATACCCTTTATCAGTCCCGCTTCCGTGATATGAAGGCTCAGCTCCTTCCGTATCCGGAGAAGCAGTGTCAGAAACCTGACACGGGAAATTCCAAACGCTTTGAAAATCTCCTGTGGCTTGCGGGTGCGCAGAGTGTCCAGTTCTTCCTTGCCGACCTGCCTGTAGTTGTATTCGGGGGCAATGCGGTTGTACATGGTAAAAGCCAGATCCAGGGTATCGGCAAAGGTCCCGTCAAAATCAAATACCACGTAATGCACGTCTTTCATGAATCGTTCCTGTTTGCGAAACTTCCGGCAGATAAAAATTCCCTTTGTAAAGAAAATTCCGTGTTGGTCTGCCGACTATTTTTGGTTTTTTCAGCGCGGACCAAATGATTATGGAGACGGATCGAACCGGATTCCGGGCAGCTCACGGACTTGTCCGTCATGGACTTCCAGGGGTACGAAAGTAAACATCCACTTCCAGGAATTGCCGCCTTGCGGGACTTTCAGGAGAACCGGATTCCATCCTTTCTTCAGGCTGATTTTGGTAGTTTCCCTAAAGGAGTAGTTTTCATCTTCAAAAGGAATTTCCTCGCTGGCGGCGGGCAATCCGGGGTTTTTCCACACCGGGGGACCAACCAACTTTCCGTTCACCCATACCCGGGGGTGAGTGGTATGCCATTCTCCCTGTTGTGGGAAGGGGCCTCCCCGTCGCCCTCCGGAACGCGACCAGTCATGGAAGCCTATCCAGCAGTCCGTTTCCTGGTCGCGGGGAGACCACACATGAGTCATGGCATAGACGGTACCCTCTTTTTGGTCATACCAGGAGGGAAATCCGAAGAAATGGCGGACATGAACAGTTCCTCCGGGGTAAGGGCCTGCCCAACCAACCTCCTTACCATCCACCCTGTAGCTGTCTGCCAGGGAATCCTCCACGGCGAATTTCCGGTCGAAATCGCCCTTGTGGTCAAAGGGACCGATGATCTTCCAGGCGATCCCCGTTTGCTTCACATACGGGAAAGGCTTTCCGTTGAAATACAAATCCCTGTGACGGACCAGCCGATCCTCGAACTCCCGGAACTGCTCAAAAAGAGAGTCACCGGAAAGAGGCAGCCTGGCCAGGTATTGTTCACCGAAATCTGCCGGCTCACCTTTCCAGGAGGTCTCGCTGTATGTCACAATTCCCGGATAGACCGGATTCTGGATGACAAGGTCCTTTTCTTCCCGTACATTATTATCGTTCCAGCAACAAAGAATCCCTCCGAGGCGCAGGGAGTCGCCACGCGAAGCTCCGCAGATCCGGTCGAAGTAGAGCTGGACAACCCCGGCCAGCGGATCCAGATGGTTAAGATAATTGAGACGTGAGTCGAGGTAGCGATGACCCGGCCTGGGATGACCGTTCGACGACCATAGCTGGGTAATGGAGGTGGTGTCGTACGCAACAGGCTGTCCGGGGCGCCACACGATCACTTCCCGTCCGTTTTCCCTGACTTTGCTGACCAGGTGGGGAAGGAGGTCCGGGGCCGGCTTCTCATAATCGTGCCACACTTCGTCGGTACCCAGGTGGATGTATGGCATCGCCTCTGCCGGAACAAGCCTGCACAATTCATCAATCAGGTCCGACAAAATGAGCCTGACCCGGGGATCCTGCATGGTGTTAATACCCAGGGCTTTCCGGAAAGCTTCACAATGCCCGGGCACATCCAGCTCGGGAATCAAGGTCATATGCCGATCGCGGCAATAGTTCACCAGGTCCACAAATTCTTCCTGTGAATAAAACTTCCCGGGCCACCGGCTCATCGAGGAGGAATCCTTCAATTGCGGGTACAGTTTGCTTTCCAGACGCCAGGCCGGGTTGTCAGTCACATGAAAATGGAAAACATTGAATTTGTATGCTGTCAGCACATCGATCTGCTCCTTGAGAAACGGCACCGACATATAATTCCGGCCCACGTCCTGCATAAATCCGCGGATCGCAAATGCCGGCCAGTCGGTAATCGTGCAACCCACAATATACTGTCTCCCTTTGCGGAGGATGGTTAGTTGCCTCAGGGTCTGCTCGCCCCGGAACAATCCTGCGGCAGTTTTTGCCTGAAGAACCACAGAGTCGCGGGTAACCTGCAAAAGGTACCCCTCATCATCATGGAACGGAACTCCGGGTAATCGATCCACCAACTTGCGGACCATCCTGTTCTCATTTCCTTCCACGCGGAACAGGCCATCGGCCAGGGTGACCACCTGGGGCATCGGTATCAGTGCAGGCATGATTTCGGCTCTTCTCGAGCATGAAATCGACTGAAACATACAAACCACCATTATCATATGGTTCCAAAACCTCGTCGTCGGCAACATCACTTTTAGCTTCATCCTGAACCACTTTTAGGATTTCTAAATACAGTTTTTAATCTGGGAAATTATCTTTAACGCCAGTCTTTCAGCATTTTCGGGACTGGTCGATTCGGCATAGATCCGGATTACCGGTTCGGTATTCGATTTGCGCAGGTGGACCCATTCGTCGGCGAAATCAATCTTCAGCCCATCGATCGTGCTAATCTGTTCTTTGTCGTGCATCTTCTCTATTTTTGAAAGGACCTGGTCCACATCGATGCCGGGCGACAATTCCATTTTATTTTTTGAAATGAAGTAATCGGGATAGGCTTTTCGCAGTTCCGAACATTTCACTCCCGATTTGGCCAGGTGGGTAAGAAAAAGGGCGATACCCACCAGGGCGTCACGGCCGTAATGGCTGGGAGGATAGATTACTCCTCCGTTCCCCTCACCCCCGATCACAGCCCCGGTTTCTTTCATTTTGGCTACCACGTTTACTTCACCAACCGCCGATGCGGAGTAGGTGCCCCCGTATTTTTCGGTAATCACCCTAAGAGCGCGGCTCGACGACAGGTTTGAAACCGTGTTACCTGGCGTGCGCGAGAGCACATAATCAGCAACCGCCACCAGGGTATATTCTTCGTTGAATAATCTTCCGTCTTCGCTGATGATCGACAACCGGTCCACATCCGGATCAACAACGAAGCAGACATCTATTTGCTGTTGTTTAACGATTTCGCAGGTAGAAAGGAGATTTTCAGGAAGGGGTTCCGGGGTATGGGCAAACTGACCGGTGGGTTCTCCGTTAATAGGGACCATCTTTGGAATGCCCAAAGCAGTGAGGAGAGCAGGGATGGCTATGCCTCCCACCGAGTTGACTGCATCATAGGCAACCGTAAAGCCGGCATTGCGGATGGCTTCGACATCTACCAGACCAAGGGCGGCAACCCGGCGCACATGTTCGGAAGTATAGTCTTTGCTTACCCTGCTTCCCAAATCGTCAACCTCAGCAAAAGTAAAGTTCTCCTCTTCTGCGTATCGCAGAATCGCTGCACCTTCTTGTGCTGAAAGAAATTCACCTTCCCCGTTTAAAAGCTTCAGTGCGTTCCATTCTTTCGGGTTGTGACTGGCTGTCAGGATAATCCCGCCATCGGCACCCTCAAGGGTAACGGCAATTTCAGTCGTGGGTGTCGTTGCCAGTCCGATGTCTGTCACATCGATCCCCATTCCTGACAGGGTTGCACTTACCAGGGCATTGACCATTCCGCCGCTGATCCGCGCATCGCGTCCTACGACTACCCGGCATCTGCGTTTGTGAGTTGTTTCCTGCAACCACCGGGCGTATGAAGCTGTAAATTTGACGATATCCAAAGGAGTAAAAGCAGACCCGGGCTGCCCTCCAATGGTTCCGCGGATTCCGGAAATGGATTTTATCAGTGTCATTTTAACTGTTTTTGATCAGGTTCCTATCGTTCAATCCTCTACGACATTCGTGGTTTTCATTGCCAGATTCTGCCTGTTATTTGTGAACAAGGGGATTGAAAAGCCCCGAGGTCTGGCTGACCGCTTCAACCAATCAGAGATAATTATCGAGAGCCTCATTCAGAAAGCGGTTCATTTTGTATAATTCCCGGAACAGATCCAGTGCTTTGTTGATGTACCCTCCATCGAGAACCTCTGTATCGGTGAGGTTGATCCCAAAAGCATACGATTTGGGCCTCAGCAGGTCTATATAAGGCCAGTCAGGAGGAAAACCCTTGGGGGCTGTTTTCAGTTTATCTCCATCGAACCCGGTAAAATAGCGTTTAAAACCGGGGTCATCGAGGATCGACTGAAATTCTTCAGGCTGGTCAAAAATGGCTGTTCGCAGGGCTTTCAGCACCGGAGCCGGGGGCATCCATATCCCGCCTCCGAGGTAATTTTCTTCCGGCTGGATGTGAAAATAATAGCCTGCCCGGTTGCTTTTAAAACCCCCTCTGCTGATATAACTGCCAAAATGGGTTTTATAGGGTCGCTTATCAGGCGAAAACCGGATATCGCGGTAAATCCTGAAAAGACACTCTTTCGGATCCAGCAGTGGTATTTCATGGTCGAACAGGCGGATTTCCCGGATGAACAATTCTGTCATGAACAATACCTTATCACGGGCAGACTCATAGCGATCCCGGTTTTCCTGGAACCACTCCCGGTTGTTGTTTCTGTTCAGATCGTTCAGAAATTCAAGAATAGCCTTCATGTGAGAGAGTTTGTTATATTTGCGAATGAGTTGCAAGATACTGGTTTTTTCTCCCTGATAAATCCGCAGGAATGAAATTTTTCGCCCTGGTAGTTGCGGGAGGTGCAGGAAGCCGCATGAGTCAGACACTTCCCAAGCAGTTCATCATCCTGGCCGGGAAGCCGCTCCTGATGCATACCCTGGAGGTTTTCAGCCGGTTTGTTTCCAGACCGGAGATTGTCCTGGTATTGCCTGACGAATACCGGCAGCTCTGGGATGATCTTTGCAACGATCACGGATTTACAGTTAGCCACAGAGTGGTCACCGCCGGGGAGACCCGCTTTCTCTCCGTAAGAAACGGACTCGCCGCATTACCCGAAGAGGGTATCGTTTTCATTCACGATGGTGTCAGGCCTCTGGTCAGCCAGGAAACTCTGCAACGCTGCCTGCAAACGGCTATTCTTCATGGGAATGCCATCCCCACCGTACCGGTCGCCGAATCGGTAAGGTGGAGCAATGGAGAAACCAGCCACCCGGTTGACCGGAGCCGGCTTTTCCTGATCCAGACCCCCCAGACCTTCCTTATCCCCCTGATAAAAAAAGCTTACCGGCAGGATTACGATCCGCAGTTTACCGACGACGCTTCCGTCCTGGAGAAGAGCGGGGAAGCCATCCGTCTGGTCGGGGGAAACCAGGAAAATATCAAAATTACCTGGCCTGCTGACCTGGCCATGGCAGAAGGATTATTAACCCATCAACCATCGCTGTAACCTGCTTTCCCCATGAAAAAGTGTTCCATGATTCTTTTAGCCGTAGTGCTGACCACAATTTCCCGCGGTTTGAGCCAGGAAATCCCTGAATGGCAGGATGCCGGGATCACAGGCGTCAACAAGGAAAAAGGCAGGTCGTCCTTTACCTCCACCCTTCCGGATGAAGATACCCCCAGGGTTTCTCTGAACGGCCTGTGGAAATTCCGGCTTTCCCAATCCCCGGCTACCCGGCCTGCCGGCTTTTTCAAGCCCTCTTACAACGTAAAGAAATGGAAAGAGATACCCGTACCGGCCAACTGGGAAATGCAGGGCTACGATGTGCCCATTTACGTCAACCATCCCTATGAATTTGCCGACGCCCGCACCCCCATCACGGAGTTCAAAAACGGTCCTGAACCCCCGAAAGTGCCTTTAACCTACAACCCGGTCGGTTCGTACCGCCGCCAATTCACCATCCCGCAGGGATGGGCAGGAAAAGAGATTTTCGTATACCTGGGTTCTGTGAAATCAGCCTTTTATATCTGGGTTAACGGAGAAAAGGTGGGCTACAGCGAGGGCAGCAAACTCCCGGCTGAATTTAACATCACTGCGTATGTCACCCCTGGAAAAAGCAACACCATTGCGCTGGAAGTGTACCGCTGGAGTACGGCCAGCTACCTGGAGTGCCAGGATTTCTGGCGGATGAGCGGCATCGAGAGGGACGTTTACGTTTACTGTCAGCCCAGTGTGCGCATCTGTGATTTTGAAGCAGTCTCCACCCTCGATGAAAGGTATACCAACGGCATTCTGCAGTTGTTCGTCACCCTGAAGAACCATACCGCCACCCCCCACAAAGGGATTCTTGAGATGGGCGTTTACGACGGAGAGCATTTGCTATTTTCTGCCGGGGAAAAAGTGGAATTGCCCGCCCGGGAAGAAGGTACAATCGATTTTGCGGAAATACTGGACGATTTCATACCCCTTGCGGGGGTTAAACCCTGGAGTGCGGAAACTCCGAACCTTTACACACTTACCCTGACCTCCCGGGATGAAAACGGGCGCATTCTGGAAACCGTGACCACGAAAATCGGGTTCCGGAGTGTGGAGATCGCAAGGGGGCTTCTGCTGGTCAACGGGGTGCCGGTAACCCTGAAAGGCACCAATATGCAGGAACACAATCCTGAGACCGGCCACGTGGTAACCGAAGAGCTGATGATGAAGGATATCCTGCTAATGAAACAACACAACATCAACGCCGTACGGCTCAGCCATTACCCTCAGCCCGAGCGGTGGTATGAACTGTGCGACGAATATGGATTGTATGTAGTTGACGAAGCCAACATTGAATCGCATGGCCTTTATTACGGCGAACGGTCGCTGGCCAAAGACCCCTCTTGGGAACATGCCCATACAGACCGGATGGTGAGGATGGTGGAGCGCGATAAGAACCATCCTTCTGTGATCATCTGGAGCATGGGCAACGAAGCCGGCAACGGGGTAAACTTTTATGCCGGGTACCAGGCCATCAGGGAAAACGACCGTACCCGCAGACCCATCCAATATGAGCGCACGGAAACAGGGAGCCGTTTTGCCCTGGAATTCGACTGGAACAGTGATATCATCGTTCCTCAGTATCCCGATCCGGCCACTTTTGAATGGTTCGGACAACACCTCCTCGACCGTCCTTTCATCCCCTCGGAATACTGCCACTCCATGGGCAACAGTACCGGCAACTTTCAGGATTACTGGGATGTGATCGAAAAATACCCCCAGCTGCAGGGTGGCTTTATCTGGGACTGGGTGGACCAGGGTCTCTGGAAAACCAACGAAAAAGGGGAAAAGTATTATGCCTACGGCGGCGATTATGGTACCGGTATGCCCAGCGACGGCAACTTCCTGATCAACGGCATTGTCTTTGCTGACCGGACTCCCCAGCCAGCCCTGCAGGAAGTAAAAAAAGCCCATGAGTGGATCAACTTCAAAATGTTAAGAATCAGGGATAACAGTATACGAATACTCGTGGAAAACCTTTACGATTTTACCACTCTCAGCAAATTCACCTTTCATGGCTTCATTAAAGCCGACGGAAAGGTCGTCAGAGACCTCCCACTCCCTGAAATCCGGGTAGAACCCCATTCCAGTCAGGTGATCGTCCTGGACCTTTCGGGCATTTCCCCTATGCCGGAAACGGAGTATTTCCTCCACCTGGAAGCCAGGACCCAAAGCCCGGAGAAAGGAATTCCTGCGAACCATTGCGTAGCCGCGGAACAAATCAGGCTGCCATGGCACACCGCCGGGGCTCCCCCGACTTTTCCGGGACCCCTGAGCCTCGAAACATCAGGCAGCCAAATGGTGATTACTGGCGAACATTTCAAAGCGGTAATAAGCACCACTGAGGGCAGGCTGGTCAGCTATGCCCTCAAAGGGATCCCCCTGATTGTTGAAGGCGAAGGACCCCGTCCCGATTTCTGGCGCGCCCCCACCGACAACGACTTCGGCAATCAGATGCCCATCAGAAACATAAACTGGAAAAAAGCCACCCTCTTCCCCGAACTGGCATCACTGGAAACACAAAAAAACGAATCAGGGTTGTTGTCGGTGAAGGCAACCTGGAGACTTGCAGATGCAGGGACCTCCTTTTCCACGGTATATACTTTCGACGGCGACGGGAACATCCATTTTGCCAACCGGCTGGAAGCCTCAGCCACCGAACAATCGGATATACCCAGAATCGGGATGAACCTTTGCCTGCCCCTCCGGTTTGACCAGCTGACCTGGTTTGGACGCGGCCCCTAGGAAAATTATACCGACCGGAATGTGTCGGCTTTCGTCGACCTGTACAGCGGAAAGGCATCAGACCAGAGGGTCCCCTATGTGCGCCCCCAGGAAAACGGAGCCAAAACCGGAGTCCGCTGGGCTGCCCTCACCGATACGGAAGGCACCGGATGGCTGGCTGTCAGTGATAACCAGGGAAAAGGGTTTGAAATGACTGCCATGCCTTACCTCACCTCCGACTTCGACGCCTCGCCCGACACCCTTTACGGCCCCATCGAAAAAGAACAAAAACATGCCATCGATAGTAAACCCCGGAACTTTATCCGGTGGAATATAGACCTGGGGCAAAGAGGACTGGGCAGCGTAGACAGCTGGGGAGCCAAACCACTGGAAAAATACCTGTTTAAACCCGGACAAGCCTATGAATACAGCTTTACACTTGTCCCCGTAGAAAAGGCTTCAACGGAAACACTGATCAACCTGAGCAAAAAATATCGATAACGAGTTTTAAAAGACTGATCCTGGGTTTCCACACCTTTACATGGAAATACTGGGTTCCGTCGTTAAATAATGGATGAATGAAGCCACTGAATCCTGTCAAGTCGGGAGAGTCCTTACTCCTCACAAATTTCAGGACGGTGCCGCTTGTATTGACACCCGTTGGATCAGGATTCGGCACCAGGGTAAAATTTGGATCATAGGTGGTCAGCAAAGATTTCGGACCCTCAAAATTCTCGATGACCTGGGCCGGTAGTAATCCGGAAAATAAAAAAGAAATCATCAACAATAAGGCAACTTTCTTCATGGTATTGTTTTGTTAAAATAGTAAACAGGCATCCATTTTACCCGACAGGAGAAGAGGAACCGGACCTTCCTAATAATCAAGGTATGAACTTTCACTTCAATGGAACAAACCTCCTGCAGGAGACCTTCCCTTCACAGTTCTCATTTCCCGCCGGTGTGTCAGAAACGTACCATGCGATTCTATATGCCGACAGGAATTTTTATAAAAGTTACGAAATACGAAAGGGATCCGGGTAGCAAATTTGTATCATAGAGTAGCACTTTTCACCTGAAAAATGACAAAATCCGGTCAATTGATTAAATCCGGATGGTTTAACTGCATCAGCAATGCCCCGAAAAAGTCCCGGCTTCTGCAGCACCGGGTATGCAGACTGAAGTTCCCTGGGTATTTCCATTGGAAAGTTATATATTTGCAGCGTGAAAGCTTTTCGCAAATGTATTTCGGTTTTTTGCGTATTTCTGGTCTTATTTACCAGTAATTATGCCTATTCCGGTGTGCTGTTCAATAACCGGTCAGCGATTCCGGTTCAATCAGAAGAACTCCTGTTTCTCACTCAAAACACACTGCAATATTTCCTTTTTCAGGAAAAGGCCTCATCATCAGGAATTCAGGGATACAACATAGAAGCAAATCCATTTGGATTTATCCTGCAAAGTGTTCAACAGGAAGTAAAACCACATCTTCAAATAATCCGGAAGATATTTGTCGTTAACCCTGAGACTTTCACCTCTTGCAAATCACTGATTCTTTACCCTTTTCACGAGTTTTCCTGAAAGTATCCCCCAGACCGGCTCATTAATCAGGAAATTCAGCTCAACAAAAGAAGCAAAAGGGGAAGAATACTCCTTCCAATCACTTAACCGGCTCTTGTTGAGTGTTATAATCACATGTAAGCTTTAATAAAAATAAGCAGGAAGGAACCTGAAAGACAAACAGGTACTTCAGACCAAAACCGGTAAGGGATCAAATCTCAAAACCTTTGTGTTGATTGGTTTTTCTCAAGCCGGCAAGCACTTAGTTATCCATTTACTCAATTCAATTAACAACAAGAAATACATCCTATTATGAATTCTATAGCAGTTATAGGGATCCTCATCATCCTGGCAATTCTGTTTCCCATCTGGTTGCTTATGCGGTCGCAAAGTTCCGGCAAACGCAAGTTACAAAAAAAGATGGCCATGCTGGGGAAAGGGAATGCAATGGACATCACCGAATGCGAAAGCTGGGGGACCAAAGTCATCGGTCTGGACAGGCAGGGAGCCAAAGTGGCTTATACGGATTTCCGCACTTCCGAAAATGCCGTTCATATTGCCGATTTGAATCTTTTTGAACGTTGCCTTGCTGAAAAACGATACCTCGAAAACGGCAGCAAAAAGGCAGGAGATGTAATCAGCAGTGTTTATTTGCGTTTCGCTTCTTTGTCAAAAAACGGTTCCGATCTGGTTTTCCCGCTTTACGAAGATTCATCCGATCTGACTCTGACCAATGAACTGCAGATTGCTCAGGAGTGGGCAGACAAGCTTTCTAACATTATCAGGAATCTTCGGACAAAAAAATAGGTCCCGGGGCAAAAGCGGAAAGAATGAATATCATCCGGCAGGGGAACCAATTCATGGTAGACGGTATAAGGCAAAAGCGTGCCGGTTCCTGCCTGAGGGGGTTTGATACCGTTCTTTCCGCTTCTTTACGTAAACAAAGTCTTAAGTCACCTTCAGAGGAAGTCAGGAAGGTTCGTTTTATAAAGTAATCAGATAGACCAGGTAGCCGAGATAGAGTGACAACATAATGATTCCTTCCGTTCTGTTTAGGCGCCGGCCTCTTCCCGTAAAAATAAAGACGAACACCAGCAAGCTCAGAAGAATATAAAACAACACATCGATTTGGGACGAAGTCTGTACGGGAACAGGAAAAATAACAGCACTCGTTCCAAGGATAAAAAAACTGTTGAAAATATTGGACCCGACAATATTGCCGACAGCAATGTCGGTGTTTTTTTTCCTTGCAGCAACCACGGAAGTAGCCAATTCGGGGAGGGAAGTACCGGCAGCAATGATGGTCAGAGCAACGATTCTTTCAGGGATTCCTATGAGACCAGCTGAAAGGATTACCCCACCGGGACCACTCCGGAATACAGATTGCCCAATGTGGCCTCTGCCGATTGAATTATTGAAACTTCAGCCAGTCAATCTCAACGGGCCTGTCCTCTTTTAACACCACAACCAGATTGTAAACGCCGGGTTTGAATTTTGATACTTTGGCATTAACATGGATCCACTCTTTTGAGGGCGGGACTACAACTTCTGAAACCACCGGACCATCTGGATTCTCCACTCTGATTTGCAAGGTGCTTCCGGTCTCAGATGAAGCCATCACCTGTACCTTCCTGGCTTTCTTTTTTCCGAAACCAACTGCATTGTATTGTACCCAGGCACCTTTATGGTTCAGAAGAGTTTTCCAGCCTTTAAAGGTGTCGGCGGTGTCGAGAAAGGCTATAGTGGTACCGGTTTCGCTTATCCGGCTGTAACGGTCGATTTCAAGGTTTTTCCCCGCATCGGAAATACCCACGCCACGATGGGTAGGAATGACTTTGCGAATGGTTCCGTCGGAATTAAAAAAAAGGCTGTCGATACGAGTGGATCTGTTCTTATCGAATCCCGGGGAGTAATCGTTATGGTGGTAAAAAAGATACCACTGCCCGTTGAACTCGATGAAGGATTGGTGGTTGGTCCAGCACCCCGACGGATGTTCATCCATGATCACACCTGCGAATGTAAAAGGCCCCAAGGGATTGTCACCCATAGCATATTCCAGCCTTTCGGTTTTGTTTTCCACATGCGGATAGGTCATGTAATACATACCGTTCCGTTCAAAAAGGTAGGGCCCTTCCTTTAATCCTTTCTCCGGCATCTCCTTAACTACCACAGGTTCCGAGGCCAGTTCCAGCATATTGTCTTTCAGCCGCGCCGCGAAAAGGTTGCCCATCGACCAGTAAATATAAGCTTGTCCGTCCTTATCGATGAAAGGACAGGGATCGATTCCGCGGAGGTTTTTTATGGGTTCGGGTTGAGGGGTAAAGGGACCTTCCGGATGGTCAGCCACCGCCACACCGGTAGCGAATCCCCTACCAAATTCAGCTTTCTTGTTAGATGGAAAATAAAAATAGTACTTCCCGTCTTTCCCGATGCAGTCGGGCGCCCATAAGCTGTAGGATGCCGAATCGACCCACGGTACCGTGTACTGGCTCACAATGACCCCATGGTCGGTCCAGTTGGTGAGATCGGATGAAGAAAATACATGGTAGTCTTCCATACAAAACCATCCTTTCCGCAAATTTTTCCCTGGAGGGGAAGGAATGTCGTGCGAAGGATAGACATATACCCTGCCGTTGAACACCCTGGCAGACGGATCAGCTGTATACTGATCACGAATAATCGGATTCTGGGCCCTGAGTCCGGTGATAACCGATAAAGCCAGTACTAAATGCAAAAAAGGATAACATGGTGCCTTCATAAGAATATCGTATTACGTGTTACACTTTTTGATGGTGGAACTGTCGGTCCTGAAAGTGACCCCACCGATGCCGCCGCAGCCCCTACAGAGTGTCAGGAACGTCCCGGAATCCTTTGCCGGGTGTGCGAAGACACACCACTGAATAGTCACCGGCAGCAATGCGAAAGGACCTGGCATCCCGGGTGAGTGCCACCTCCGAAGTGTTGCCTGCTTAAACCACTTGATCAATTCTAAGAGATTGAAAAACATTTTTGCCATTTTCCGAACAGGAGTTTCGCACCAGCCGGTAGCGCCATTAGCTGCCGAACATCAAAACACCGGGGAAATTACTATCTTTTATCTAAATAACTCACTCTGAACCAGTCAAAATCGGCATATCCTCCTTGATTTTTTGTGGCATAGTTAAACAGGCCGAATCGATAGCCCATAAAATGAGGCATGGAGTATTCCATGTTCAGACGGGTGCCGATGGTTTTCCATGATTTACCATCAAGACTGAAGTAGAATCTGGCGGTGTCGATCCGTTCCGTGAAATCGCATACTGCCTTCAGGTAAACGGTTTTGGACTTCAGGGGAGTGCTTTCTTCCTCAACCGGTTGGCCTGATCCGGCATTGACCATGACTACAGACCTTGCTCCGTTGACCATTTTGACGCCCACCTGGCCGAATTTCCGCTGCAAAAGGGCCAGGCCTGCAAAATCGCCCTCCTTCATTCCCGATAGGTCAATGCGGGTTGCACCGGCACACATGGGGCCAAAGGTCCTCTGCGTCAGGGTGTTCTTCGCCATGATGAAGGAAGTGTCCACCCGTCCGGTGGTGAGGCGCAGCCATCCTTTCCGCTGAACGACCGACCAGAAGGCATTGCCGGGGTTGTGGTTCCACTGCCACACCAGCGGCAGTCCGGAATCTTTCTTCCGACGGGAAAACTCATCAGACGATACCAAACCGGGAATAACCCCTTTATTGACAGGAAGTTCAAGCATTTCCGGCACTTTGCCACCGAAACCGATGACCGGCCAACCCTCTTCCCATGTCACCGGGACCAGATAGGGTATGCGGCCTACCGAACCATAATCGCGGAAAAGATAGGCAAACCACCGGCCGTCGGGAGTATCGATCAATCCTCCCTGAGCAACCCCCAGGTCAGCAAAAGCCAGCCTGCCTTCGTACGGACCGGTAATTTTAGCAGCCCGGTGAACCACCACCGTTCGCATTCCTCCGCGGGGCCACGCTATGTTAAACAGGTAGTAGCTGCCGTTCACCTTAAAAAGCTGGGACCCTTCGCCAAGACCCACATTGCTCCCGACAGGAGCATTCGCATCTTCAATGAGAACCCTTTCTGTCCCTTCCATTACACCGGAAAGGTCGTCTTTTAATTCTGCTATCCGAAGTTTTCTGACACCCCAAATGATGTAAATCCGTCCATCATCATCGAAAAAAAGGGTGTGGTCGTGGTAGGCAGGGGTAAACGTATGTCTTTCCCACGGACCATTTTCTAAATCTTTGGTTTTGTAGATATAGGTTTTGTTGGTCGTTTGGGCAAAAGTGGAAACATAATAGGTTCCCTGGTGATACCTGATACCACTGGCCCATGAACCCTTGCCATACGTGCTTTTCCCGTTTTCAAGGTTCATCGCTTCAACATTTGCCAAAGTGTCGTAAGCATAATTAACAATTGTCCAATTCGACAGGTCTTTGGATTTCATGATGGGCACTCCGGGACTCATGTGCATAGTGGTGCTGCTCATGAAGTACGTATCTCCCACACGAATCATCGACATATCCGGAACATCGGCAAACAGGACCGGGTTCTGCGCCTTTTGAAGTTGTGCATTTGAGTTCTTGTTAAAGAAAAGGTTGATTGTACATACCAACAAGAGTAGAGTTTTTGGATTCATCTGTTTAAAATATTTCGTTGCTATGGGAAAATCCGTGAAGCAGATGGGATACCCAGGTGGGAAATTTTGGTGCAAACGTTCGCCATACCCAAATCATCTACTCTGCTATTTATCTTGGTAAACATTATTCTTGGAGCATAGTGGCTGAAGTCCTGATTTCATTGAATGGTTGGTGATGCCGGGATTTCCGGAGCATGATAAATGCCGACATTCGAAATCACAGGGCACGCTTTTGATCCGGTAATGGTAAAACGCAATTTTGTGGCCGTGACTGTCGGGAAACGAAGGATGCGTTTATACCCGATGGTTGTTGCTTTTGCCAGTTCCTGCCAGTTTCCGTCAACCTGAGCTTCAATTGTAAACGCTTTCACACGCTGACCCAACCGGATATATTCCTGTACAAGAAAGCGGTTAAAGGGGGTCGGCAACCCAAAATCGATGGTGAGGGCAGCGGTTTTCACATGATCGTCGGTTGTCCAGTACGTATCATTTTTTTCGTCGATGGCTCTGAATGCCCCGAATTTGCGGCTGTTTCCGCGGGTATCTGAAGCTTCTGCCTTTGCCTTTAAAACCAGGTTTTCAGCAAAAGCTTCATGAATGGCGGCGGCAAAATCAAGGGCTGCCTTTTCGTCGGCAGGATGAATCAAACCATTCGGCATGACCGGGAAGTTCAGGAGCAACGTCCCGTTTCTTCCGACGGAATTGTAATAGGTGTCCATGAGTTGTGGCAGGGTTTTCACTTTTGTGTCTTCTGTGGGGTGGTAAAACCACTCAGGCCGGATAGATGTATTTACCTCAGCGGGAACCCATGAATCCCCGTTTTCCACGCCATGATGCAACATTTCAAAAGGAACATCACCGGTTGCATTCAGTAAACTCCAGTTGGTTTCGCCCACCCAACCGCCTTCGGTTCCTACCCATCGCAAATCGCCGCGGTCACCCCCGTCGTTCCAGATAACAATGCCGGGTTGCAGTTCACGAACCAGTCGATAGGTATTTTTCCAGTCGTAATAGGTTGTCCGGTCGATGGTGCGATTTTCATTGGCACCACCGTAATATCCAGTTCCGCCGTTAGCGCCATCGAACCAAACTTCAAAAATATCACCATAATTTGTCAGGAGTTCGGTGAGCTGGTTCCTGAAGTAGTCGATATATTCCGGTTTCCCATAACTGGCATAATTTCTGTCCCACGGTGACAAATACACTCCCAGTTTCAACCCATATTCCTTGCAGGCATCGGCCAGTTCGCGAATCACATCTCCCCTGCCCTCTTTCCATGGCGCGTTCTTCACTGAATATTCTGTGTACTCCGAAGGCCACAGGCAAAAACCACAGTGGTGCTTTGCCGTAATGATTATCCCTTTCATTCCGGCTTCCTTACATATCCGGGCCCATTGCCGGGCATCCAGTTCGGTCGGGTTAAACAGACCGACTTCTTCATTTCCATACCCCCAAGACTGGTCGGTGTATGTATTGATTGAAAAATGAAGAAAAGCATAATATTCCATTTCCTGCCATCGGATCTGGTTTTCTGTTGGGACGGGTCCAAAGGGAGCCGGTGGTTCTGTTTTGTTGCAGCCAACACCGATGAATAAAAAAGAAAGAAGGGCCGCGATAAAAATGTCTTGTTTCATAAAGAACCGGGTTTTTGTTCAACTTCCTGGCTATATCCGTCAGGAGATAGTACGTTCAGGAAAACCACCAAGTATAAATGCTTAATCCAGTACTTCATACGTAAATAATGGTCTTAACAGTTTATATTTCATTGCGTACCATAAACCCGCTCTTTTCATGAACAAACTGCTCAGTATGGAACCTGCCGGCAGGCAGGCAGGGCAGGCATGCACGAGGCGGATATCCGGGACCTTTTGTCCCGACTCAGCCGGGATGCTCGTTTCATCCAGTTTATCAATACTTTTGGGGAGCCTGATTAACCGTAGTTGCATACAAGCCCAGCAAACAACCGGTAAATCCGCCGGCCACATCGGTCGAAAGAATATCACCTGAAACGGTACCACCCACATTCACAAAGCCGGTTCCGTTGGTTGAATAGCTGAATTCATACGCATCGCCTATTGCCGACACCTGTAAACGGACAGGGTTGCTGATGTCGATCAGGGCACTGGCTATTATTGTCGATTCGGTTTCGCGGCTTCTGAATTTCCCCGCTGTTTTTTCCAGCAAAATGTAATAATCGGCTCCTTTTTTTGTGATACCAAAGACATAGTTGAACCGTTCGCTTTGCATCGCCACTATTCCGGCCAGGTCTTTGTCTGTTTCGGGTTTATAATTCATGGTTACCGCAAATGAAAAGGTTTTGTGCATCTGCCTGATAAAAAGCGTTGAAGTAGGTTTTACTTCCTTCATGTGGGTCTGAAATGGTTTGAGCAACAAGCCGTTTTTTGACACCGAAACAAAATCCTCTCGCGGGCCTCTCAGGCCAATCCATCTGTAATCAAGCTTTTCTGAGGTAAAATTGTCCGTAAAAGTGAAGTTGCCATTGGGGAAAAAACCATTCTGCCCGGCTTTATTTTCGGTAACGCCTTTAGGCATTTTCAGTTTCGGTTCCATCGGAACAAGCCCGTTTTCGAAAACCGGAAATTCACCCGACCAGTCGACCGGCAAAATAAACGTTTCGCGACCTGTGTTTACCCTTTGTTTTTCATTCGGACGAACGGCCAGAAAAACGCCGTAATATTTTTCATTGTCGGGGCCCAACACCAAATCAGCGTGGCCAGCCCAGTCCACCTTGTTGTCCCTTTCCGTTGGGAAGTGTCTTTGCGTAAGAATCGGATTGCCCGGTGCCGGAATGTAGGGACCTTTCGGATTGTCGCTGACAAAAATCACTTCGCTGTGCCAGCCTCCTGTACCACCTTCGGCACACATCAGATAGTACTTCCCGTTTTTCTTGTAAATATGAGGAGCTTCAATCCAAATCGGCTTTTTTGCCAGGTCTACACCCCCATCCACGATGATTTGATCGGTTCCGGTAATGACTTTGTCGTTTGCTATATCATACTCCCAGATTTTGATGACCCGGTGTCCGTTGTACAACTCTTTTCCAGGGTTAGGGGCATCGTTGTGAACCACATAACCTTTTCCGTTATCGTCGAAGAACAGCGATGGGTCAATTCCGTTGAATTCGAGTTTTACCGGGTCACTCCAGCCTTTGAACGGGTCTTTTGTTTTTACCACAATATTCCCAAAACCTCCTGAAAACTGCGTAGTAATCATGTAAAACGTATCGTTGCTGGGATTGTACAAAATCTGAGGCGCATAAATACCGGCACTGATTCCGCAATCGTGAACAATCAGTTGCGATTTCCGGTCGAGTACGTGGCCGATTTGTGTCCAGTTTACCAAATCTTTCGAATGAAAAATCGGCACCCCGGGAAACATGGCAAACGATGAGCAAACCAGATAGTAATCTTCGTTTTTTCTGGTAATTGACGGGTCGGGATAACAACCCTGCAATATGGGGTTATAAAACTCATCAGGCTTCAATGGAAAGTCATTGTATACGTTATCGTTGCCCTGATAAACGAAATTAGTAAACAGAGGCCCATTTTGCGCCTTCGATTTTTTCGATTTGGTCTCTCCGTTTACTTCCGAAATGGAAAATAATGCCAGACAGACGACAAGAAACATTGCTGCTCCCTGCCTGATTAAAGTGGATTTGATTTGCATTTTTTTATCTGTTTAAATTATTATGTTCATTTTACAAAGTTCATGAATCACACACAAATGAATCTTCAGAAAACCTAAGCATCACTCTCACTTGGGTAATTCCTTGTTTCTGTTTATTGAAAATCTATGGCAAATTTTTCTTGTCAACTTTCCAAACTGCTGATTTGGAAAGCAGGCATGGATTTCCGGAAAACCATTTTCCGGCATCATTATCTCCCTTTAATTGCCATTTGAACCAAGCAGTTGCCACTTTGGCAAACTCGCCGCCATGAGGCTGGCTGTATGTGCCACCATGTCCAACGTCCATATTAGCCACGAAGACCGGAACATGGTTAATTCGGCTAAAGTCGTCCATCCCGTTTTTGTAGGCAATATCCGACTCTCCTCCAAGCAAATAAAGCATTGGGGTATGCAGTTTAGCCAGATGTTCTTTTGTCAATCCGGGCATTCCGGGCATTCCGCTACCCGCATTTCCTAATATACCACTGTTGCAAACAATGGCTGTTGTAATCCTGGGGTCAGGTGCGACTTCAAGCGTTTGTAATCCACCACACGACATTCCGCTGACAGCTATTTTGGAAACGTCAATTTTATTGTGCAACACGCTTGCTTCATCGCTGTTTTGGGCAATTGCCCAGTCAATTGCATCCATCAACTGCGAAGAAAAAGACCTTCCTCTGCCACGCTGACCTTCCTTTGGCATTGGCCCTATTGCAATTGTCAAAAAACCGTGCGATGCCACTTCCGACAAGAAGTTAATATGTTCCCAGGGCGAATTGGCACATGCCCCGTTGCCCCAGGCTATCACTTGCAACTTGTTATTATCTCCGAAAATGCTCAAATCTTTTGGTCTGAATATGGTATGCGTGGACAAAGAGCTATCGGTGTACATAATGGCACTGAAAGCACCTGTGCCGCCATCTTCAACAACTCTTGGCTCATAAATTCCTGAAAACTCAGCATCCGGGGAAGATATGGGGTTTTGGGTAAAACACGCCAATGGTAATAACAAAATAATAATCAATAATTTAGCACTTCTGGTATTCATTTTTCAATTTTTTGGAACCTATAAAAACATAAACATATTTCAACATTACGGCAGGTTATCACTTCTTACTTCAAAGGGCTTATCCGGTAGAGTCCGGCTCCATGCTGCTTTAGTTCACGACTGAACTTCTTTTTGAACACCCCCAGTTCCACATGGTTCCAAAGGTCAACGACTTTGGCTTTTCCCTTAATCCCAATGGTTTTAAAATCAACCATTACAACCCTTGTATCAGAAAATTCCAAGTTGTCGCCCTTACTTCGGGCGTTAAACAGAGCAACGTATTTGTCTTCACAATCTGGCACATCGGCAGCCCATACAATCAGGTTCTCTTCGCAATACACCTGACGATTGTTTGTGCTTTCCTGGTTTACTTTCAGCATATCGGGATTCGTAAGCATCTGTTTGGTGAAATCGTCCAGTTTGGTCATGTCACCCCCAAAAATAAGGGGTGAACGGCCAATAGCCCAAAGGCTCATGAGCGTGTATTGCTCGTCTTTGGTGAATTTTGAAGGTCGGTTGAAGTCAATGATCCCGATGGGCAGCATGTCGGCATCGGGGAAGTGACCGGTACCGCGGAAGGGTGTCCAGACATCGAGCCTTTCGAACATGGCATAAAGCAAACCCCAGCTATCCCAGAAATCATCGGTGATGCGCCACATATTGGCATGATTCATCACATGTTCTCCGGCATTAACAGGTGTAGCACCGGGCGACAGGCTTAACACTACCGGGCGGCCGGTCTTGTCGATCGCCTTGCGGATCGCCTCAATCTCGGCCTTCTGTACATCATCGTAGGGACGGGAAATGTCGTCAACCTTGATGTAATCGACACCCCAGTCGGCATACATTTGAATGATTGAATGGTAATAAGCCTGTCCTTCGGGCCTGGTGGCATCTACGCCATACATGTCGGGGTTCCAGGGGCAGGTTGAACTTTTTAGCGCAATATCCTGTGCGGTTACATTTGTGCCAAATACGGGGGAATTCTTCTCCACCGCTTGTCGCGGGATCCCACGCATGATATGAATCCCGAACTTCAATCCTTTTGAATGAACGTAATCTGCCAGTGGCTTGAATCCTTTCCCATTGGCTGCCGACGGGAACTTTTTCAATCCCGGCGTCAAACGGCCATACCCGTCCATCGTGAGAACAGCATCAGGATTATACGCGTGTCTCTTCGATTCGGGTTCGTACCACTGTATATCAACCGTGAGGTATTTATATCCGCTTGGCAGAAGATGAACCGCCATTGCATCGGCCTGTTCCTTAATTTGTTGTTCCGTAACGGTTGTACCGAAGATGTCCCAACTGTTCCAACCAAGCGGGGGTGTGGTCGCATAGGTATGAAATGGTACTTCACTGCCCGATTGTGCTTCCATCTTAAAGAATGCCAGGAGCAATCCGGCAAAAATGATATTTTTTCTCAGGCTCATTTACTATTTATTTGTCCTGAAACTGAAAGCATTTTATCAGCATACCGTTTCCCCAACTCACGGTATCCGGCTGCATTAAAATGGAGATTGTCGCGACCGTCGGTGCACCCCGCTGAAGAAATCACGTAGGAATTGGGCAAAATGAGCGGGAGGGTAGCAATAATTTTATTCATACCGGCACACACGCCCCCCTGGTCTTCATGTACGACCTCACCGGCAAGGAGGGGTACTTTTTGGGCATCGAGGTTCAGATCTTTTACCAGGTTATCGTAAACGCCTTTTACTTTTTGGGGCCAAAGGCTATCGTTGGTATTCGACTCCCCCTGATGAAGAAGAATACCTCTGATAACCCCATCTTTCTGCGCCAGTTTTGCCATTTCCACCAGCCTTCCATAAGGATTTCCGTCGTATTCCCTAACCATTCCCTTTAACCAACCGGGTGCGGTTTCAATATAGGACTGGTAAGTATCCTTGTCGAAGAGCTCGATTTTGCAGCCGCCGATGGCGACCACAATCACCCCCACCCTGCCATTTTCGGGGAGGTTTTCTACCATTGTTCTTCCGAAATAATCAGCCGGACCAAAATTGGTTCTGCAACGGCACAACGGCGGCAGAGCGGGGTACCAGGAGCCCTTGGTGCGGCCAAGGTTTTCGCAATCCACTGCCGCCATCACCTGAAAACGGGGATTGACGGTCGAATCCTGCTGTTCCGCCCGTGCAGCACCTTCCATGTTCGATTGTCCGATACAGAGATAAATCTGGAAATTGGGGTCCTGGGAAAAAGATTTCCCATTCAGCAATAATCCTGTAATGAGGATTAAACCCAGTTTTAATGTTATGTTCATTTTATCGTCTTATAACTATTATTTTGTCCATTCTTTCCCTTCCGGTGAACGTCTCCACCTGGCCGGGCTCATGTATTTTCTTTCCAAAGATTGGGTAAAAACCGGTAATACAACAGGTGCCTCCAGGTAGCCCAGTCGTGGCCGCCATGACCGCCTACATAATATTCATGTTTGATGTTATGTTTTACCAGCGCTTCGTGGAGAACCAGACACCTCTGTCCCATAAATCCCTTTGCTTCCTCAGTACCCTGACCCACAAAAAGGTAATCTACTTTTTCATTCACTTCCGGGTCGTTTAAAAACTGTGCCAGCGAGGTTTCGGCGTTGTTATCTCCGGCGCTGAGAATCCCAAAATTGGCAAACAGGTCGAGCGAACGAAACCCGACAAACATACTGTGACGGCCGCCCATCGACAAACCCGAAATGGCCCTGCCTTTGGGTGACCTGATTGTGCTGTATGCCTTATCCACCAGCGGAATGACATGATTCCGGAGCTCCTTTTCAAAAATATCGAAAGTCAGTTCGGTATGTCGGGGATGATTCCGGTGAATCACCTGGTTGTTGGGGATGGCAATGATCATAGGGGCAGCTTTTCCCTCGGCCAACAGGTTGTCCATAATGAAATTCACCCTTCCGTCGAACACCCAGTTGGAGGGAAGTTCACCGCTTCCGCCCAGCAAATACAGGACAGGATATTTTTTCTTAGGATTATAACCCGGAGGAGTGTAAACATAAAGTTCGCGCTCACCGTTTGTTACCTCCGAATGATACACATGACGCGTCACGGTTCCGTGCGGAACATTCCGGGCATCGTACCAGGCAGGCCCGTCGCCATGAACAATCAACTCACTGTACGGTGGCATAGCCGTAAAAGCAGCGTATGTATTCCCCGGGTCGGGAATCTGAACGCCATCGACATTGAAATGATACGCATACATATCGGGTTTGAGCGGCCCGATGGTCAGCGTCCAGATGCCATCCTCGCCTTTTGTGAACGGAAGAGGCTCTCTTCCCAGGTTATTGGCCGTATAGATGGCCCCGGTGGGCAAAATAACCTTTTGCGCATTGGGCGCTTTCAAACGGAAAGTAACGGTATGGTCGTCGTGCACCTCAGGCGAATTTACCGCAGCGCTGAACGGAATCAGGCCTTCGGTATTCTTTTGTGGATGGTAATCGAGATTCACATTGGCCTGCTGGCCAAAGCTATATCCCGAAATCCACATCAAACCGGCAACTATAATAGCATACTTTTTATTCATGATTTCTCTGATTAACCTGCTAACTAATCTTTAAACAGAGGCAGAGCCCGTTCATGCAAACTGCGATGCCATGTCTGAAATTCGTGAGCTGTTCCTTCAGAAACATAAGAAAAGGCATTGATTCCGGCTTCTTTTAGCACGATGGCAGCATTCTTCACCCCGTCGGGTCTTTCTTTGCTTCCGCAGCTCAGAAAGATGAGTTCCACTTTCGACAGGTCTTTGATATCAGCAGGAGCGTACATTTCACCGCTTAATAATGCATAATGGGGAAATACTCCCGGCTTGTTCAATGTAATCATTTAGGTTTCCAAGCCCCCCGTTGAAAGCCCTGCCATAGCGCGATGCAGCAGGTTGGCATCGAAATAAACAGGCCCCCTCGAATCCCGGGTCTCCGCGACTTAATAAAACCAATGTTTGAAATTTTTAATTTTTGAATAAAAGCGGAGCAAATTCATTCAGCGCCCTCCTCCAGGTCAGCCATTCATGGGCAGTGCCCTGAGATTCATGGTATACAATATTCTTAATGCCATGTTCCTTCAGGGCATCAACCGCGGCCTTGGGTGTGCGCTCTTCTGTACCCGTACTGATAAATAACAGGTTCATCTGTTGATTAAAAGCTTCGGCATCCTTGAAAACCCCGTTAAATGCCGTTTCAACCATACTTTTCATATCCGGCGGAGTATTTGAATTGTTTCCTCCCATTCTCATTCCCATGAAAAATCCAGAGAATGTTCCCATCCATGCAAATTTGTCCAAATTCGCAAAAACAGTCATGGTTGTTTGCATACCGCCTCTTGAGAGACCGGCCATTGCTCTTTTCTGCCTGTTGTCGATGGTGCGGAAGGTTTTATCAATAAATGGAATCAGGTCGTTGATATAGATCTTTGTAATATCTCCGGAAGCCTGACGGACATCGGAATTGGTCTGGATATCTCCGCTGGGCATGACCACGATCATGGGCACCGCTTGGCCTGAAGCAATAAGACCATCCATGATGTTGGCCATGTGTCCCTGGACGGACCAGCCATTTTCATTCTCTCCCCATCCATGAACCAGGTAGAGGACCGGATATTTCTTCCTGGGGTTCCTTTCATATTCTGCCGGCACATAGACATTGATATGACGTTCCATGCCGTTGACTTCAGACCAGTAATAGATAGAGCGGACCTGCCCGTGCGGGATGTTTTTGTTAAACCGGTAATACTCTCCTTCCGGACCCTCCGGAATTTCAATTCCCGAATTTTCCCAGTTGCTTCCGAAGTAAGCTTTGCTCCCCCGGTCCATCACGGCCACTCCGTCGACCAGAATGGAATAATAATGGAATCCGACCACCTGAGGATCGGAGGTGCAGCTCCAAACCCCTTTGTCATCTTTGACCATGTCGTATTTTTTTCCGCCCAGGTCAAGTTGCACCTTTTGGGCTTCAGGGGCGGTCACCCTGACAATGGCCTCCCGGGTCTCCTGATTTACCGCGGGGTACTGCGAGATGAAGGTATTGGTAGAGGCGGGTTTAAATCCTGCGGGGAGGGGTTCCGGCTGCTGCCCGCGCATCATCGCGCCCGGCATCCTCACCGGTTTAAAAACCATTCTTGAGAAATGGTACAAACTTTCCTTCCAGACTTTAAAATCATGGACGCCCCCAGGAATAATATGGTAGACATGCGCCACCTGATGGGTGGTCAGATAGTCGTGTGTCCTTTTACTGAAGGAGATCAGTCCATCTTTATCGCCGCAGGAGATAAACAGAAGTTTTAATTGTTCTTTGGCTTTGGCCGGATCTGGCACCAGGTCCTCGGGCTTTTTTGTATTGGGAGCCGATGAAAAACCTCCCACCCATGCAAATTTATCGAGATTACCCAGCCCAAAGTTCAGCGACTGTCCGCCCCCCATCGAAAGACCTGCGATGGCGCGGTGTTCCCGATCATTGAATGCCGGAAACGTTTTTTCGATGAAAGGGACCAGATCATTCAGCAAATCCTGTTCAAAAGTGGCAAACGCCTGCACCTTGTCGGGAGCCATTATGTTGCCACCGGCACGGTCATCTTTCATGGCACGACCGTTGGGCATCACTACGATCATCGGCTCTAAAAGGTTGTCTGCATACAGGTTGTCGAAAATGACCTGAGGATTACCCCCGTTCAGCCATTCCTTTTCGTCACCACCAATGCCGTGCAATAAGTAAAACACCGGGTATTTCTTTTCTGTAGTAAATCCCGGAGGCGTATAAACCAGCACCTTTCGGGTGGTTCCAACTGTCGAAGAAAAATAGGTAAGGGTGTCGATCTTCCCCTGCGGAATGCCGGAGCGCACAACATCAAACCCACCGGGAACCGGCTGGAGGATGGGTTGGGAAAAAGCCGGCACGGAAAAAACCAGGAACAATGCTGTCATTAAAACTTTTGGCTTCATCTCTTTTGTACGTTAACTGGTAAATAAAAAAATTTAAAAATAGCAATTCTAAATCAATAGGATTTTGATTTTACGCAACTATGATGTAAGGAATCGCATAAAGATGGCAATCTTTTACTGAAGAACAGGTAAAAAAGGCCACTTTTCAGAAGTGGCGCTTTTATACAAGCTGTCGGTACAATGTTTTTCATTTAATTGCAGGTTGGGGATCCTTGTCTTTCATCCAGCGCAGGGAAAGACCGGTTCACATGTGAACTTCTGCCCGGTTTGAAACGGATCCGAAGGTTCCCCGCCCCCAAATCACCCGGCTGGCATTAAGGTTATGTAAACAAGTTTACTCCTTCATGCTGAAAACATAATATAAGCCATTGACAATTCGACAGCCATCAACAATCCACAAGGGCGAAGGCTGCAAAACAGCTTACTCCCCTATTATCTTGACAAGGACTCTTTTCTTCCTCATGCCGTCAAACTCTCCGTAAAAAATCTGCTCCCAGGGCCCGAAATCCAGGCGGCCACTGGTCACAGCCATCACAACTTCGCGTCCCATCAGGGTGCGCTTGATATGGGCATCGGCATTGTCCTCAAAGCCATTGTGCCGGTATTGGTTGTATGGCTTCTCCGGTGCCAGTTTTTCAAGCCACATTTCAAAATCATGATGGAGTCCCGGTTCGTCATCGTTGATGAAGATACTGCTTGTTATATGCATGGCATTTACCAGCACCAACCCTTCCCGGATGCCACTTTCAGCAAGGCACTGTTCAACTTTTCCGGTAATGTTAACGAAAGTCCTGCGGGTGGAGGTCTGAAACCAGAGCTCCTTACGGTATGATTGCATAGCTGTTTTTGGAGGAAAGATAACGGAAATCTGCGGAATCTCCAATGGATGTCCTTGTTGTTCTGTTACACATGGACGCTTACGAAATATTTCAATACCCATGGTACGTACAGTTTTAAAATGAAATTTGTTCCCTGCTGATTCTCCTGTTTTTTTACTATTTTCAATGCCATGTAAAATGGGCTGTGATGAGAGGAAAAATAAGCATCCCGGTGGTGGCGGAGCCACAGGAGATGGATGTATTCCGCCTGCAAAACCGGTTATTCCTTACATCAAACAGCCATGTAAAGCAATGATAAACAGACCATTACTTCCAACGTAAATGGAATGAACCCGATTTAACAATAAAAAATGTCAAATCACTTTTAAACTGAAGGATATGAGAATCAAATTATGCTTTTGGTTGCCGTTATTTTTGGCCATTACCCGATTGTACGGGCAGGATCCCGGTACTTGTGTAACCGGTGCGATACTTTCGGGGTATTCAGAAAGAGCCTATGGTTCTGAGCCGGTGACTACCCAGCAGCTCGATCTGATCCTGCAATGCGGGATGAAGGCGCCGAGTGCCAGAAACCTCCAGCCCTGGATGTTCACAGTCATCAAAGATGAAGCCACCATGAAAGAGATTATCCCGAATGTGGTGCCCGGGAATGTGCTGATAGTGGTTTCCGGAGTGGAGGGGGAAAACGGCACGACGCCCGATTTCGACTGCGGTCTGGCCACGGAGAGCATGTTTGTGGCTGCTCACAGCCTTGGCCTGGGGGCCCGCATCTATGGAAGCCCCGTCCGGAATATCCATACCAACAGGGAAAAGTTCCAGATCCCGGAAGGCTACAAGGCAGTGACAGTTCTCCGGATCGGAAACCCCGACAAGAACGTGGATGGCATGTCGGCGGCTACCCCGAGAAAAAAGGCTGAAGAGGTAATCCGTTACCACCAGCCTTAAAGGGTCTGCTCTGATCTTTTCATCTGAAAGCTTTGCCTGGAAAGTGCCGGTTATCTTACCGGATAGGCCCCGGGATAAGGTTTGTATTTCTCCGGAAGATCCAGGAACCTGCGGACCCTCTCCGGAAGGGTACTTGCTGTGTCTGCTCCCGGAAAAGCAGGATTCAGATGATAATGGCCCAATTCGGCACTCCGGAATAAGGGCAGGTTGCAGGTATCAAAGACCCGGCTGTGGACGGACGAACCCTCGAACAACGATTTCATCTCCTCCAAATGGCTGACGGTACGGGTACATCCTTCCACAGAGGCGGGGCTCCAGGATAACAGCACCGGATAACGGTTGCTCCCGTCTCTGACAAATACGTTATAATCAAACTGCTTCATCTGAGACCCGGTGAGAGTGGGGCACAGGTCCTGATGTTGTGCTGTAACCAGCAGGGGCTTGCTGAAACCGGCATCTCCGGCCAGCAGGTTGTTTATAAACACATGCCCAAAGCGTTCATCCACATCAGGGCCTGTGGCAGGATGCCAGCCAAAATGGTCGCCGGCGGCACTCCGCAAATCGCGGCTTATACAGACCGTACTGTTGAAAAAGGTATTCTGGTACACTTCCACATTGGAGCTGTTCAGGATAAAAATCCCCTGGTCACAATGTTCAAAAACATTGCCGGCACAAATGGCTCCTTTGGAGATTTCAAAAAAGAAACCATTGTAGTTAGGCCACATGATTCCCGGGTCTCCCGGTTTCCCCCTGTTGGTGCCCACGCCGGTCACCCAGTTGTTGATAAAGCGGCCGTCGATATTTCCGACATCATACCAGATGCCGTTGGAAAGGGGCAGGTCATAGACCAGGTTGTCGCGGCAGGTTACCCGGTGGGTCTGATTGAAAATCTTCACCGCAGCCGGGTAGTAGCCGTGTATGTCCTCCACATTGTTCCGTGAAAACATATTCTTTTCCAGAAGGCAGTCAGACGACGACATCAGGTAAACACCTTCGGTTGTGGTGTCGTGAACCTTGCAATGGCGCATTACGGAGTTGTCCCCCTTGAGATGGACACCCACCCGTCCGCAATAGGAAAAGGTGCAATGCTCAATGACCGACCCTGCCACATCTTTCCCGAACGTGGAAGGATCGGCAGGTCCCTCGGGCGGGGTTCCTTCAATGTCAAGGGCGCAAAAGGCATATTGGGTGAGGGTGATGCCTTTCAGAATCAATCCCTTTCTGTCGTTCTTTTTGTTGTGGACATCAATGATGACCCTGTGCAGTCCCCGGTTGAAGGCTGTAATTTCCACCAGCCGGTTTTCGGGGTTGGTCCCGATGTATACAAAGCCGCCAACATAGTCAATGTAGAAGGAGTTCTCATCGACTTCTCCCGCCCATGCGGCAGAATGAAGCATTTTGCCATCGACAAAGACCATATCGTTGTTAAAAATGTGGAGAGGGGTCAACATGCCGAAACGGTCGGGCCGCCACCAATCATCGGGATAATCGCGAAAGAAGGTTTTCCATGGGGTCTTCCAGAGATTACCCCTGAGCCTGGTCCACTCCGCCGCCACCCGGGTGCCTTTCAGCACCGGTTGTTCATTTCCGTAAGGCTGAATAGTAATGCCCTGGTTGAACTGTAGATCTCCGGTGCGGTAAGTTCCCCCGCGCATTACTATGGCATCGCCGGTAACCACACGGGTAACCGCCTGTTCGATTGTCGTGGGGGTGCTGAGTTGGTCGCCCTGAGAGGCCGCCTCTCCGTCAGGTGCTACATAATAAATTTTCCCTGAAGTTTTCGGCAGCGGATAATCCTGCTGCAGTGGTCCATAAGGTCCGCCCGATGGCTGGGCATTAACAAACGCAGACAATGCAAGTAAGTACCCTGAAATTAACAGACAGCTTTTTGCCTTGTCGAGCACCCGGTTCATGATTTTTCTTCGTTTCATTTTATCAGTCCTTCAAAAGTTAAACTTTTCCCTATCAATTAAACATCCTTTCTTATTGCTCCCGGCTTTCATTCCCGGATGCTGGCCAGATCATCACTTCCCTTCATTGATATTCCCCTCCTGTTTCGGCAGTTTACACGTTCACCCTTTTCAAAAGTAATGCATAAAATTGGTATCTCATAATCTTTCAGCGATCCGCCCAAAAACCCTCCCGGCGATACTGAAAGTCTCTCAATCCCTGCCTTGCATCACCTTTTTATAATTCCTGATCATTTTCCCGAACAGCTTCTCCCGTCTCCGTTTCTCCAAAACCGTTTCTTCAAAATGGATCCTTTCTTTCTCCATTTTCAGATAATTCTCATAGGAAGACCGATCCAGCTCCCCGGAATCCAGTGCCTGAAGAACGCCACACCCTGCCTCACTGGTATGGGTGCAGTCTTTATACCTGCAGTTTCCGGAGAGCACCACTATCCTGCTGAAGGCACCTTCCAGTCCGTCGGAATCACTGGAAATTCCTACTTCTCTCATCCCCGGATTATCAATAAAAATCGCACCCTCTTCAAGGATCACCAGTTCCCTGTGTGTCGTCACATGTTTCCCCTTGTTTGTGCTTATGCTGATCGCCTCAGTTTTCATGACCAGCCTCCCGGAAAGGTTGTTCAGCAAGGTCGATTTTCCGGCACCCGAAGAACCCAGCATACAATAGGTCTTACCTTTCTCAAGAAGGGCTTTCAGCTCCGAGTACCCGTTTTGCGTTTCATTGCTCACCGAGAGAACAGGAACCTGTGGAATCCTGGCCCTGACCATACCCAGCATCTCCTCTAATTGCACACGGTTTACCAAATCCGTTTTGGTGAGTACTATGAGCGGGTTCACTCTGGCTGAAAAACAGATGGCAAGATACCTTTCGATCCGGTTGATATTAAAATCCCTGTCGACTGCCTGAATGATTAAAGCAGTATCCACATTGGCGGCAATAGGCTGAATTTCAGATGCTTCCCCAACTCCCTTCCGTTTCAGCAGGGAGAACCGGGGCAATATCCTGTGGATGATGGCTCTTTCCTGATCACAGGGTACCAGGGCAACCCAGTCGCCCACAACAGGAAAATCCTCCTTGTCCCGGGCTGTGAAACGCAGATTCCCGGTGATTTCAGCCTCATACTCTTCACCGGGTGTTCTGACAATATACCGTTCTTTATGTTCCGCAACAACCCTGCCTAACACAAAGTCGTCAGGGATAAAGGCTTTCCTGAAACTTTCCCATTCCATAGAGTATCCGAGATCTTCCGGTCTCATAATTCCCGCCTTTATGTTCAAATCCCCAAAACTCTCCATAATCCTGAACCGGTGAAGAAATTTCAAAAGTAGCGCAAAATCTGTCAGGATTTCCCCGGAATGGTAAAGTTACAGCATTATCTAATCATACAAACATCCGGAACTTGCCCATCACTCATCATCCCGAGGCTCAAACAAACCGGCTGGTTACAATTTCCAACAGATCCTCTTCAGAAAGTATTACCGGGTTGTTTTTGAGTTCCGTGGCGGAGCTGATTTTTCGGAGGTCCTCTTCCCGGATACCGCAGGATTTCAGTCCCGGCAGTTGCAGGGTAGCCGTCAGTTCATGGAGAAATCCGACAAAACCCGTTGCATACCAGGCTTCAGATTTACCTTCCTTCTCCAGGAAGAGTTTTCCCAGCACTCCATACTTGTACAAACCGTGGTTATGGTCTGGGTGCTTTATCAATTTTCTGACATTTAACTCGTTGGCTTTTGCCATCAGGGTACCGCAGATCACGCCGTGCGGTATGTCACAGAGTCCCCCCATGGAGGAGGCAAATCCATGGACCGCCCCGAGACCTGCGTTAGCCAGGCAGATTCCCGAGGTCAGGGCGGCAAAAGACATTCCTGTTCTGGCCTTGCTATCGGTGCCATCGACGACACTTTGCCTCAGCGATAGCTTTATGGCTTTAAGTCCTTCCATCGCCAGCGCATCGGTATATGGAGTTGCCCGGGTTGACAGGTAGGCCTCCGTAAGCTGGGTAAAACAGTCCATACCGCTTGCCGCCGTGATGGCAGCAGGGCATCCGGTGGTCAGCAGAGGATCCACAAGGGCTACATCGGGAACAAAGTTCTCATGTCGGAGCGACCGTTTGAAACCATGTTCCCCGGTTTCGGAAAGGACGGCATTTTTTGTCGCTTCGCTGCCTGTTCCTGAGGTTGTCGGCACCCCGATAAAAGGAATTTTTGTTCCCGGGTGCTCCCGGGTACCGATACCTTCCAGAAAATCGCGCACCGGCTCCGTGCAGGTCAGCATGGCTGAGATGGCTTTCCCGGCATCGAGGGTACTGCCTCCACCAATGGCAACAACTGCATGGACCGTTTGTCCCCGGAATCTGCTCACTGCTTCATCAATCATCCGCGGCGATGGCTCTCCGGCAATGATGACCTGCCGGAAATCCATCCCCGATTTATCCAATTGCTCCAACAGGGAGTTTCCGGCATCAGAATGGATAAACGACTGCCTGCCCGTTACCAGAATGATCGTCTTTCCGAATTTACGGATTATCGCGGGCAATTCCGATATTTTTCCCGGACCGAAGAGGATTTCCGGTAACCGGGCAAAATGGAAAGGCTTTACCATCCTGCCAGAGTCGCTGGTTGAAGTACCGAAAATTTCAATCCTCTCCGCGGTTCTGCCATAAACCCGGCCACTCTATCCCGCCACTTCAGGTAATGGGAAGTTGACTTGTGGGCAGCCGCTGCTTCTTCCGACTCATACGCTTCATAAATCATGAAGCGGTTGGGATCATCTGCCTGCCGGAGAAAATCAAACCGAAGGTTCCCGGGTTCCTTCACCGATTCCAGATGGTTGGCCGTTGTCGCCACAACAAACGCTTCGGCAAACTCCTCTTTCACATGCACATGTACACAGGTAACTACCATATCCATAGTGTTAAATTGGTTGCCACTTTTGGTCATTATGAGGTAAGGCTGTCATGATCACATCCGGAATGAGGCTTCGCCTGACAGCCGGATCTATCCTGTAAACAGCAGGGCATTTTTCCTGCTTTCAAAAGTAACAAATCAGGGCCAGACATGAAAGGGCTTGGCGGTTTAATCTTCCGGAAGATGGCTGCTTTTTGGCCTGTAGACTGCCGTGAAACCTGACAGGCCTTAAACAAAGATTCCCCGCAGGGAGGTGCGGGGAACCGATTTTTCATGCCACCGGTCCTGACCGGTTATCTAAGGATGTGGGGGATGCAGGTACTATCTGCGCGATGACCGCGAAGATCCGGAATTGCCTGAGCTGCCTCTCCCGGAAGAGTTGCCGGAACTGCTGCTCCGGTGTGAAGAGGAAGATGAGGAGGAGACCCTCCCGGAAGAAGCGGGTGAACTGCTCCGGGAAGTGGAGCTCACCCGTGAGGAGGGACCTTTGCTGCTTTGCCGGCTGGCCCCGGTAGACGAAGGCTTTGACACCTCAGCCGATTTATGGTTTACCGAAGGACTCTTTTCCACCCGGCTGCGGCCGGAAGAAGAAGAACGGCCGGGACTGGCCGCCTGACCGGCTGTTTTACCGGAACGGCTGCTTACTGTGCCGCTTGCGGCCGGCCGGGAAGCTCCTTCTGCACTCCTGGCCGAAGAAGCAGCACTTCCGGACTTTTCCCTGTCCGGGGTGGTGGTGCGCCGCATGGTGGCCGGCCGGGAGGACCCGGGATCTGAAGTGCTCCTGTCGGAAACAACCCCGGCTTTGGTTCGCGGACCGGTCGTCACCGGCTCCTGTACCGTGCCCTGACTCCTCCTTCCCGAAACGGATGCATCCTGATTCCGGTTCATGACAGGGCTATCTCCCGTCCGGGAACCCGACTGGACCTGCGTTCTTCGTCCGTCGGCCGGCCGCGAAGCTGCAACACCCGGGTTCACGGCACTGCGGGAAGAAGATCTCCCCTGACCGTCGCGGATGGCTGATGGTCTCCGGGTCTCCCCGTTACGACCGGAATAGTCCCGGGCATATAAGGCTTCCCCTTCTCTCCGTGACTCGGGACGGGAATAACTGTTCTTGTAAACCCCTTTGTTAATATTGATATTGATGAGGGGCGAATGCGAACGGATCCGTATGCAGTAAAAATCGTTGTACCTGGAATACCGCGGATAGTGCCAGGGGCGGTAATGACTGTAATAGTGATTGTACCAGCTGGAATGATATCCGTAATAATAATGCCAGTAATAAGGTCTCCACGGGTTCCAGTAAGACGGCCGGTAACCCCAGTACCACGCCGAATGCCACGCAACATAGCGCGGCATAAACAGAAATCTCACCACAGGCCAGGCTGAAACCTCATAGGTTGTGGTCCTCACCACCTCCACGTTGCGGACATTGCCAGAATACCCGGGATTGGGCGTCTCTCCGTACTGATCATCGTAATAGGGCTCAACAATATAGTTTCTGCCGTACAAAGCCTCATCCCCGATGAGCTGTATCTGCACCGCCCCATTGTTCATCTGCTCCACAACGAAAACCGCCACATCCTGGGTCTCTTTCCTGTCCATGGCAACCCGAAGTACAATGTTGTGCACATTCCCGTCGACAAAATCGTTCACCATGATGTAATCAACCAAATTATCGTTGTTCAGGTCCAGGTTATTGATCCGTGAATTTTCATCGTTAAGGGCTTTCTCAAAATCCTCAAGGGTTTGGGATTCCTGGAACAATTTCATCGTAGCATACAGGTTCAGATTGTCACCGGGCAACCCCAGGTATTCATCCGGCCAATCCTGCGCTCCCAGGTGGGACCAGGCTGCTGCCAGCAGCACAAGGATCGATGTGGCTATGGTCTTTTTCATCGCAGTAAATATTAGATGAATGGTCTATTACCACCGGGTAAAGCAAAACTTATACCAAACTTCTCCGGAATAAGGGAAGACCGCAACAGCGAAGAATCGTACAATACGATTGTTTTACCGGAACTGCAGAAAATGCACTAAAATCCACAACCCTGATGGTCAAACAATCTTACGACTGTCGAATGGAAAATGCTGACATTAATGGCATCTTCGATCCATCCGGAATGATGGCAACCCTCGTGGGTACACCCCCCAACCTCTCATTTGTCAGGATATTCGTCATTTTCTTCCCCGACGCACCCGAAATTGCCTTTTCAAAATGGCTGATTTTTGCCCTTCCTGTAAGCCTGATTCTTTATGCTATGATCTGGACCCTTCTCTATTTCAGCTTCAGACCCAAAAAGGGGGAGTGGGTGACCATAGCTTTTATGCTTCCGGTAGCCACACCCCCCAACGCCATCATTTTCGGCAGCGGCCGTATTACCATAGCCACGATGGCTCGAACAGGACTTGTTATCAATTTGGCAGGTGCCGTCGTTATCACCCTGATGGTCTACTTCTGGGGATCCATCGTTTTCGGGTTCGATCTCCATGATCTGCCGTCCTGGATCATCTCCAAATAAGCCTGACCATTTTGGCCAACGCCCGCCCTGGCCTATACCCGATTCAGACATAGTCCCCCTTCTCCCTGGTTTCAAGTATGTCAGATCCTTGAAAGTCAGTCCAGCCTGCTTCCTGACTGGCAGAAATCTGTATTTACCCTTTGAACAGTTGACCGAGAAAATCATTATAGGCCTTACCGATTCCTAAATTGGACTTTTCTTAAATCTGCTCCGGAAAAAAAACCAGAAAACTTGAATCGCCCCCTGCTTTTTTTTTGAAAAAAATAATTATAGCTGTAACTTGTATCCCTGAATTGCTGTTTTCCGGTTGCAGTCTGCAGGCAAAGAACATTTCAAGCGGTTCAGGACAGAGGATAATTTTATGATGGTACCATCATCCGGCACAAACCGGCATGTTCGTTTTGGACCTATCATCGTACACTTTATTTAATGACCAACAGGTCTTATAATAGGGCATAAAATAAAAATAAAATGGTTGATACGAGCATGGCGATCAGTTACGACAAAAGGACATGGTTATGCTTCCCAATGCCTGTCTGCCCTGCCTGCCTCATTCCTGCCGGAAGGCAGGTAAGTTCCACAGTAATGAAAAGCAGAATAAATCAGTAAGCAACATGTGATTGAATATCATAACATTAACCTAATAATTTACGAGTGAAAACAATGATTCCTAATGCAACAATGGCGGTTTTTCTTTCTTTCTTCCTGAGCGGAGCCCGGGCACAGAATTCACCCGGGCAGGATGAGGGGCCCCGGGTTCCCCCGCTCCCCATGAGCGAGATGCAGGATGCCTGGCTGAAAACCCTGGCAAGGCTTCCCGGCTCGGGACTCAAGGGGCCCTATGCCCCCGTCCACGTACTTGGCACACTGATGCACAATCCCCGGACCATGGGACCATTCCTCGATTACTGGGTCACTTCCAAGCTGGAAATGAACCTTCCGGGCCGGGAGCAGGAACTTGTCATTCTGCGGATGGGCTGGCATTACCGGTGCGATTATGTGTGGAAACACCATGTGCCGCCGGCCCGGGAATACGGAGTCACCGACGCTGAGATCGAAGCGGTGAAGTCCGATCCCCTCTCCTCCCTGTTTACAGGACGGGAGCGGGCCCTGCTTATACTGACCGATGAAATGGTGAACCACCGCACCATCCGGGAGGAAGCCTGGAAAACGTGGGGTAGCAGACTTGACCCTGCCGTGCTGGTCGATCTGGTCTCACTGGTGTCGCAATATACCTTTTTTGCTCTATTCAACAATTCACTGCAGATCGCTGTGGAAGAGCCTCTGAAGGGGATTCCGGGACTGGCGGAGCCCTGAGAATGACCCCAAAGGAGGGAGGGCGGGCAGAAGCCGCAGTCAGAAAATGGGGAACCTTCGCAACCTTGCAGGAAAAAATTACGTCTAAAATTCTGAACACCGGAAATCCGGAAATAGGGTGTCCGGAATCCGGCTGTGAAACCGCACTCAAAAGGATTATCGCTGCAACCATTCCGCAACAACCGGAAGGTTACTCACAGAGAAATACCATCCGTTGCCGGGAAACGATCATAAAAACCCATTATTTATTTACAATGAAACGATTGCCATACCTCCTGCTGTTGCTTCTTGCTCTTTTCGGGGGAAGAGTCACTGGGCAGGGCTTCGACCCTGAAGAGTACCTGCGGGTCAGGGAACAAAACAGTATGCTCACTGCCAATGGTCTCGAAAGCCTCTATCCCCTCTCTGCAGAAAAATACTACAAGGATTTCAGCAAGGCTTTCACCCCTGCGGAGGTCCGCTGTCTCGATTCAGTGATGGTCAAACTGGAGCTGACCGCCGGCGAAAAGGAGCTGCTGAAGGAAAATCTTTTCTTTGTCACCGAAAGGCTTTCCTATTCAAGTTTCGGGGAGGCTTTCCATACCGTATACAAGTATGATCTGCCGGTGATGGTCACCACCGATGCCATCCTGCATGCCCTTCACATGTCGTACGACAAGATCCTCAAGACCATGGAACGGGAGATGATGTCGGGGTACCTCGGGGAATACCTGCAATCACTGTATGAACTCTTACCCCAGCTGGCCGAAAAATATGGGGATGATCCGGCGCTTCGTGACGGACTGGCCGATGCCGACCTCTATGTCACCCTTGCTTACTCCCTGATCACAGGGCAGTTACAAAAGGGTCGCTATGCGGACAGGGAGGACATCGACAGGGTATGGAAGGCCATTGAGGGGAAGCAGATGACCTCGCTGCCACTCTTTACCTTTCCGGAGCGGATGCGGAAGTTCGATGGCAGCCAGTTTACGGTCAGAGGCCATTATGTTTATACAGAAGAGGACCGGATGATGGGGTTCAAATCGCTGGAGCCCTATTTCAAGGCCATGATGTGGGTAGGAAGAACCGACTTCCTGCTCACACCCCCGCCGGATAATCCCTGGGAAAAGCCCTGGTCGGTCCTGGAGGTCCAACGTATGCAGATCGGAGCTTTCCTATTGAACGAACTGGCCGGAATGTCGGACAAAAAGGAGCTCCTCGCCTTCAATGAGCAGGTGATCGACTTCCTGGTTGGGGAGAGCGACAACATCATGCCAACGGAGTTCAGCGCGGTATTGGAAAAATTGGGCATCAGCTCAGCACGACAGCTCGCTGACACCAGTTTGTGCCTTCTTCTGAAGGAGACGCTGGGCAGCAACCCGGAACTGGGCCAGAAGATATTGAGCGATTTTTACCTCATGGATCCCGGTTCCGACAAACCCGGCGAGATTCCGGTTTCCTACCGGCTGTCGGGGCAACGGTTCATCATCGACAGCTATGTTCTGGGAAGCGTGGTCTACGACCGGATTATACACAACGGCAATAAAGTCATGCGCATGATGCCTTCGCCGCTGGATGCCCTGTTTGCCCTGGGCAACAACGACGCTCTCCCCTTCCTGAAGGAGGAGATGGAGAAATATCCCTATGCGGGGCAGCTGGCCAACCTGCGGTACCTCATCGACGGCAAACCGCAGGAGTTCTGGTCGGCCAGCCTCTACAATGTCTGGTTGAACAGCATCCGGAAGCTGAACCCCGGGGAGAAGGAGGAGAGGCTTCCGCTCTTCATGCAGTCGGCCGCCTGGCACCAGGAAAAGATGAACAGCCAGCTGGCCAGCTGGTCGCAGCTGCGCCACGACAACCTCCTCTATGCCAAACAGTCCTATACGGGCGGCACCGGCTGCTCCTATCCCTATTCTTACATAGAACCCTATCCCGATTTCTACGGCCGGCTGAAGGAATTTGCCGATGCTGCCGGTGCCTTTTTCAGCCAGCTTCCTTCTGCCGGATATTATCTGGTTCAGATTGCCGGCTTCTTTCCCCGCTTCGGGGAGGTGATGGCCCGGCTGGAGCGGCTCGCCCAAAAAGAACTGGAGGGCCTTCCCTTTACCCGCGAGGAAAACGAATGGCTCCAAAAGATGCTCTTCGTGGAAAGCGGCAGCGGAACCCCTCCCTATTCTGGCTGGTTTGCCAGTCTCTTCTTCGAGGACTGGGACGCAGCCAAAGAAGATTTCACCGTGGTCGACGTGCACACACAGCCTACCGACGAATCCGGAATAGTGGTGGGAAAGGTACTGCACACAGGCACCGGCAAGATAAACCTGGGCGTTTTCCTCGCTCCTTCGCCGATGGAGAAAAACCGGCTGATGGCCTTCTGCGGACCTCTCTTTTCCTACTATGAAACCATCACCACCCAATTCAAGCGGATGACCGACCAGGAATGGAGGCAGCTCGTGTGGCAGGGCAAAGTGCCTGCCCGTCCGGCCTGGACACCCCTTTACCTGGCAGGAGAAAAGGGCGAAAGGCCAGGTAAGGGCATGGAGTTACCTTCGGTTATGTACGAGGGAACAGGAAGTGCCCTGCTTGCAGCGGGCGGTATGGAACTCCGGGTTTGGCCAAATCCCGTAACCGACAAGCTATGTCTTTCGTGGATGGGCGATGCCGGCACTGCCGTAAGAGTATCGCTGCACAATGCCGCCGGGGTGCTGCTCCTTGATCAGGGCCGGCACCTGACTATGGCCGGCGGCAACAGCCTGCAGCTATCCCTCGGGCATCTGCCCCCCGGGATCTACCTGCTGCGCGTCGCCCCAGGGAACTGTCCTCCTGACGTGGCGAAAATCATTAAGCAGTAACCGGCGACATCGTTCCTCAGGGACAGGTTCACCAACACAGCCCCGGAGCAGCATACTACCTGTCTCTTTAACTTGCCCTTACAGTGCAAATAGCAGGAAGTGCTGCCTTTCAACCCGGGGAGCTGCCCCGGGCTCATTATGCCGGGTCTCCAGCCCGCCCCGGCTACGTGTAGAAATAAACATATGCTCATATTTCCGTTAGCATAATTTTCAATCTCAAAAATTGCGGTAAAGCGCTCTGCGTCCGATTTTTTTTTATCTTCATCCCGAACTGACAGATAATTACCATGAACCGGATTTTTCGCATCCTTACTATTTCAATCGTTTCTTTCTTTCTGTTTTTCATCCCGGTTGTATCACAGGCCACCAATCCCCCTATCACCAAAAATCTTGTTAACCTCTCCCAGGGATTGATGACCGCTGAATATGAAGAGTTTGCCCGGGAAATGGTCATTGAAGGAAATATCATCCATGCGGTATGGGCCAACTGGGTCGGCAACACCGAAGGATATCTTTTTTACTGCCGCTCCCTTGACCTTGGTAAAACCTGGGAAAAACCCAGGCAGATTTATCAATTCAAAGACGGAGGTTATCCCAAAAGTGATTATACCCAGCGGCTCGCTGTCAGCGGCAACCATGTGTACATTGGGATTTCCGATTACGACTACTACAACAACGGGACAGGTTATCTGTACCTGGTCAAATCTTCCGATTCGGGTGAAAATTTCAGCGCTCCGGTGGAACTGGACAAAAGCGGCGGAGGCTTCAGTCCCTTGGTGCGAAGTTTCATAAAAGCATCGGGGAGCAACGTGGCAGTGGTTTACAGGATCGAGAATTATAACGGTCTTACGATCGGGATTTATGCCAAGTTTTCTTCCGATTACGGGGAAACCTTCAACAAATCAACCATTACCACCGAGGACAGCAATATCAATGATTTCTGGTACGATGGAGAACGGATGATCCTGCTTCACTCTTATGCCTATTATTATTACGGGTTGAATGTAGGGCGGATTTGGGTGTCGGTATCGGGCGATAACGGGGCAACCTTTACGACCAGTAAGGTCAGTGTGACCTACAACGACGATTACGGAGAGAAGGAAAAATGTCTGAGTGTCCAGGATTACAATTATTCTCCCAAGATTGCACGGGATGGAAGTTCCATCCACATTGTTTTTGTGGGTGCCAACGAGCAGGGAACCTGGACGGTGCTCTATGCCCGATCGACGGATAATGGTGCCACCTTTGAAAAGGCTGTCGACATCAACAAGGGGAAGATCGGCAACATACAAAATGGCCAGGAGACCGTAGCTGCCAGGGGGGGAAATCTCTATGTAACATATCTTTCAACAGGAGGGAAACCCTATCTGGTACGTTCAGACAACTACGGAGCGTTACTTTCTGAACCGGCAGATTTGATGACGTCAGGAACCTCCAATATTCAGACAACCTGGTATCCTGTGCTGGTTATTGACCCTACCGACAGTTCAGGTAAAACCCTTTATTTCGGAGGATCCCCTCAGCTGATGACCCGCAAATCCTCTGATGGGGGTCTCACTTTTTCCGGAACTCAGTTCCTCGGACCCCTGTTGTCATCTCCCAATTTCCGGGGATCGGTGTTGAAAGTGGATGGTTCCGGCTATATACACTGGCTTAGCATCGCCCGATGGCGCGGAGGTGACTATGATACTTTCTACGGCCATAAAATGCCCCAGCCGGAGCCGGGAACAATAAACAAGTCCCTTCATCTGGAAACACAGTGGAATGCAGAATTCGAAACTGTCATCGTACCCTCCTCTCCGGTCCTGCAATTCGACACAGCCATGACAGGGGAAGCCTGGATAAAAATCCGCCAGGGAGGAACCCAGTTTTCGGTTTTTGCAAAAACGAACATACAAGAAACCTACGATTATCAGCCCAGCGGTTTCAACCTGGGTTTCAGGGGCAATGGAGCCAAATCTTGCGTCAATGCAGGATTGAAGACCAGCCAGGGGGATTTTATCAACTGGGGAAGCTGCTCCATTGAAGACACTTTGTGGCACCATGTTGCGTTTACCTACGATGCCAACGCAGGCCTGAACAATTTTAAAACCTACGTCGACGGAATCCTGAACGTGGAACAAACGGTCACCGGCCCCATCATCCCGGGGGATGGCCTGCTGTCAATCGGATCACGATTATACGTCAACTACACCTCCAACTACCTGCTGGACGACATCCGCTTGTGGAACAGAGCCCTGAGCCAGGAAGAGCTGATACAAAACCAGACCCGTGCCTTTACAGGACAAGAAAATGGGCTGGCCCTTTTCCTGAATTTCGACGACACCTATAAGGACCTTTCCGGAAACGGGAATGACGGGATTCCGTTATACCTGGGAAATCTGGTTGCCTCCGACTTCAATCCCCCGCGCACTGCTTTCGACCTCTACAAGGTGGGCAATGAGGTGGCCTTCATCAATAAAACCAACAATGCCACGGCTTACATTTGGGATTTCGGAGATAAGACCACCTCTCCACTTAGCAGTCCCAAACATACCTATACCAGCCCGGGTGAGTATCTGGTTTCCCTCCTCACCAAAAACAGCAACAGCGCAACGGCAGCTGTGAAAACCGCCACTGTGGAGGGATTGAGAAGAGTAGAGCCGGAAAGTGCAGGGAACAAAGGTTATGCAACCATCCGTGTGTACGGGGGAGGCGTTGGCAAAGCCACAGAAATCCTGTTACGGAAATCCGGCGAAGCGGACATCAAAGCCATCGAAGTATACTCTCCCGGCGAGGGCATCATTTCCGGATCCTTATTCCTGGGAGGGAAAACTACCGGTTTATGGGATGTGGTGGTCAAGGTAAACAGCACAGAATATACTTTGAGTCAAGCTTTTACCATCGAAGAAGGCCGGGTGGGGGAAGCCTGGATGAATTTTACCGGCAGAGGGTTAGTCCTGGTTAACACCTGGTACACCTACACAATTGAATACGGGAACAACGGAAATGTCGACCTGTATGGTGTCCCCATCTGGCTGGCCCTTTCCAATATACCCGGTCTGGAAGTGGAATTCATCGATTTTGAAATTGTGTTGCCCGAAATGGCCTACAATTCGGGGTTTGCGGACCTTCTGCTGCAGCAGAAACCTTACTTCGAAACAACACGCGTCCAGGGCGAAGATTTTTCTGCCAGAGTCTATTCCATTGTGGTCCCGGTCATTCCTGCCAATTCTAAAAAGAGCATTCACATCCGGATCAAATCGCCCTCGAATTACAGGATTAAGGGATGGATGACCGAACCGATCTTCGATACGGTCCTGGAACAGGTCAAATCGGCGGCCTGGCCTACCACCGACCCCCACATTGAAGTGAAGAAGGCCTTTGTAATGTGCCTTGCCGGATCATTCGCCGAACAGGCACTGGATATTGCCTTATTTCCATTCGAAAGACTGCAGTGTTTCACCCAGACTGCCAAGGCTGTCTATAAGCATGTCCAGTCGGAAAATGACGCCACCCAAAAGGAGAAAATGTGGAATCAGATTTATAACCATTCCACTGCACTGTTTAACTGCAGTATGTCTATTGTCGGAGGAAATCTGGCACTGATGTACTCTTTTTTCGTTAATGGGCTGGATTTTGTCAGGAGTGCAGCAGAATGTTCGCAAATGCTCAGGGGTACCGACTGGGAGTGGTTGGTCTATACCGTCTTGTCCTTTGATCCGAACCAGATTGTCGGGCCTGCCGGGTTCGGCGGGAAAAACTACATCCGGGCAAACAGGATCATTCCTTATACCATTTATTTTGAAAACAAAAGCACAGCTACTGCACCGGCCCATACCGTCACCATTACCGACACCCTCAACCTGGAGACGTTTAACCTGTCTGATTTTGGTTTCAGTTCCTTTGGCTGGGGAGATACCATCATTGCTCCTCCCGGAAATCAGCTTAAAGAATTCTCAAAAGATGTCGATTTGCGACCGGGAGTTAACCTGATAACACGCGTTGCAGCAAAACTGGATACCCTCACAGGGATTGTGAAGTGGGAATTTGTATCCCTCAATCCTGAAACCATGGCCCCTGAAGAGGATCCTTTGACCGGTTTTCTTCCGCCCAATAAAACTTCACCTGAAGGAGAAGGGTTTGTAAGTTTTCATGTCGGATTAAAGGAAGGGTTGATGACCAATTCGGAAGTCCGGAACCTGGCAGCGATTGTTTTCGACAGCAACCCTCCGATATTGACCAATGAGTACCTGAACACCCTTGACATGGATGCTCCCCAAAGTGAAGTCTTTTCCCTTGAACAGACTACCGACAGCCGTTTCCCGGTAACCTGGAGCGGAACCGACAACGGTTCCGGTATCAAACACTTTACTATCTATGTCCTGAAAAATGACACGTTGTTGTACTCCTGGCTAACCAATACGCAGGCCACAACCGCGGAGTTTGAGGGGGAAGTGGGCTCTGATTATCAATTTTACAGTCTGGCGACAGATAACGTAAGCCTGTTGGAAACGGAACCGGGGCAGTATGATGCCCGCACCACAGTGACAGTAGACCTGAAGGAGTTCGAACGCGTGAAAGAATCCCTGAAAGTCTGGCCCAATCCGGTGAAAAATGAACTCCGGATACGGCTGGACCAGGCGCCCTGCGGCCTTTATGTTGTGGAGCTGACCGGAATGAACGGAAACCGCATTCATTCCCGGTTGTACGAAAGTGAGGATCTCCGCAATGGAATTTCTGTCCGGGCAAAGGATTATCCTCCCGGACAATATGTGTTAAGTATCGTGTTCGGAAACAAGTCAGAAACACGTAAAATATTGATTCAATAAATAGTACGACATACAAGGGGTCCGTTTTCACACCCTTACCCATTTAGGTGCAGGCTCACTGCACAACCTGATTATCAGTATGGGGAAGGGGAACTTCTATTTTCCGGACATTCCAAAAGCCGGAAAATTTCGCCTTCCCTGATTTATTATGTATATTTGTTACCCTGAAGAGCCTTTCGGGATGATCACCCACCAGATCCCATCCGGTATTCCGGCCCGAAACCACCAATGAGTGCAATTTGTATTGAAAAGCTTGACATGTACCTTTTTTGCGACTTACCACCGAAACCAGAAAAACCTCTCATGAATCAATTCATCGGCTTTTTTACCAGGGTCCTTCCGCTGGCCTTTCTGGTTTTTCTCTCATCCTGCCAGAAGGAGATGGAGGCCTATTATGAAATTCCCGGTTGGCTGAAGGGAAATGCCTATCAATTGCTCGAATCTGAAGGGAACTTCGCCTTGTTCCTGGAGGCAGTAGAGCGGGCCGGCTACCGGGATATCATCAGCGGAAAAGGAATCATCACCGTGATGGCCCCAACCGACGAAGCCTTCACTGCATGGCTTTCAGCCAAGGGGTATGGGTCTGTCGATGCTGTTCCCCCGGACGAACTGAAGAAACTGGTGGGTTTCCATCTGGTTTACTATGCTTTTGATAAGGAAAAACTGGCCAACTACCGGCCTGCGGGAAACAGTAGTCCCTATAACCCGGCTGATGCCGGATTGTACTATAAGTTCAGGACCAAGAGCAGTTCAGGCATTGAAACCTTTTCCGACAACACCGTTGCACCCGGTGACAACAAAATCGAAAAACAGGTCTACCATAAGGAACGGTTCCTGCCGGTCTTCTCCTCCCCGCTCTTTGAAACCAAACAAATCGATGCCTCTGCCAATTACGGGTACTTTTACCCCGGAACGAACTGGGACGGGGACGGCGGAGGTTTCTGCATCTCAAATGCCAATGTCGGGGAATACGCCCTGGTTACCGACAACGGATATGTGTACACGCTGAATAAGGTTCTCGAACCCCTGGAGACCATCCACTATGAGCTGGGTAAAACCAGCGGATTTTCGCTGTTCCGTGAATTATACGACAAATTCGCCGATTTCAGGCTTGACGATAACCTTACCCAGGACTACGGAAAGGGTGCCGATTTATACCTGCTTTACCACACCGACCTCCCGAAAATTGCCTCCGAATGGTCGTACAATGGTGAAGGCAGCCTTCCCGATTATGCCGACCTGGCCCAGTTATCACGGCTGACCAATAACGTGTTTGCCCCGTCTGATGAGGCACTGAATGGGTTCTTCCGGAATTTCTGGAGTGGTTATTATCCTTCCCTTAAAGATGTAAACTTCCTTCCCATCAAATACTTACTCGACAACCATGTGGTGGAGGGGGATATCAGGTTCCCGGAAGAAATCGAAAAAGGCAAAGTGATTTCCCGTTTTGGCAACTCAATCCGGTTTAACACGCAGGATGTAACCCTGAAGAAAATCTGCACCAATGGCACCCTGTACGGATTGAACAAACTAACCGTGCCCAAAATGTTTGAAAGCGTCACGGCCCCGGTTTTCCAGAATCCCCAATACCGGATCTTTCTTCATATGATGGACCAGGCCAACATGATACAGCCGCTGATGTCGGAAGATCTCCAGTTTCTGTTGTTTATGCCTGCCGACAGGATGCTGGAGGATAATACCACCCTCGACGGACGGATGATGCTGTACCAAAATACCAACCCGAACAAATTTGGTGAACAGATGATGATGATTGAAGGTGCAGACCAGCCCTGGATCGAAATGCGGGTTAGTTCCATGGAGGGATTGGTAAAAAATCATATAGCAAACCGGCTGATGACCGCTGTCGGGAACAAAAAAGTGTACAAGACCCTGAACTCGTTTCAGTATTTGCTGGTTGAAGACGACGAAAGAGTCTTTTCGAGCCACATTTTCAATAATTATCCCGACAAACCGGTCTCCTTTCGCCTGAATTCCCAAAGGTACAACGGGAAAGCGTACGACCTGGAAGGGGAAACTGCCATGGCCCTGGTTCAGGATTACAGTCTTTTCAAGGAACAGATTTCCAAGAATCCTCCGCCCGGCATGGAGTACTTCAAGGAGATGGTGGGCGCAGCCCAATTCAACACCTCCTCGCCCCCCTTTAACTTCCTGCAGGGGGAACGATTTATCGTTTTTGTACCCACCAACGATGCCATCTACAACAACTTCAGCAAGATCCCCCTGGTCCCGGACCTGTTGGCCAGATTTATGAAATACTATTTCGTAAGTGTCAATGAAAGTGCTCTCAGTGAATACCCGTTTCCGGGGACTGGCGGACAAGCTGAACTGACCACCTTCAGGACAGGTACCGGAGGAAAAAGCAAGCTCACCCTCATCGATACAGGAGAGAAGCTCCGTGTCAGGGATGCCAAAGGGAATACCGTGGATGTACTGGGTATCTATCCCCGGATTTACAACGATGGAGCAGCCTACATCATTGATGGAATTTTAGAACCGGAATGAGATGACAAGGAAAAAGTACCACACGTTTTTGGCAAACATGCTGGCCGGCACAGGGTTGCTTCTTTGCTTGTCGTTGAATCTGTCTGCCCAGAAGACGGTTACAGGAACCATCCTGGATGAATCGACCCGGGAACCGCTTTTTGCAGCCAACGTATTTATCGTCAACAAAAACAACCGCATGTTGTCGGGGACGACTGCCAATGCCAACGGAGAATACCGGATTATCGTTCCAAATGAGGGAAGTCTCACCCTGGTATGTTCCTTCATCGGGTACAAGACCAAAACCGTTCCTTATGCAGGGCAAGTTCAGATTGACTTTGCTCTGGAATACGAATCACGGCTGCTCGAAGATGCCACGGTAGTGGCAAAAAAGATCGACCGTAATCAGCTGGGGCTGACAGACCGTGAGATTGTTACTTCCACGCAGAAGATTACAACAAAAATGATCGAGAATGTGCCTATCGCCTCCATCGAGGAAGCCTTACAGGGGCGTTTGGCCAATGTCGACATCTTAACGGCATCGGAGCCGGGCACCAAAAGTTCCATCCGTATCCGGGGGACATCATCGCTGAATGCCTCTTCGGAGCCACTGATCGTGGTTGACGGAGTTCCCTACCCCACCGACATTGCCGATGATTTCAGTTTTGCTACTGCCAATGATGAGGATTTCGGTGCGTTGGTCAATATATCGCCCAACGACATCGAATCGATAGAGGTGCTGAAAGACGCCGCGGCAACGGCTGTCTGGGGTTCGCGCGGCGCCAACGGGGTGCTTCTCATCCGCACAAAAAAGGGCGTGGGAGGAAGAACCCGGTTTACCTATTCGTCGATTAACGACCTGCGGAAAGAACCCAATACCATTCCCCTGCTGGATGCCCCCCAATATGTGGCCATGATCCAGGATGCCATCTGGAACACGGTTAACGACCGGGGTTATGCCAACAGCCGGGATCTGCTGTCGCTGCTGTATGATACCAAAGAGATCGGCTTTGACCCCGGATGGATCTATTTTGATGAATACAACCAGGAGACCGACTGGCTCGGGGAGATCACCCAAACCGGTTTCTCTTCGGATAACAATTTTTCGATGACCGGCGGAGGCGACCGGGCAAACTACCGGTTATCGCTGGGATACCTGGGTCAGACCGGCACCACCATAGGTACTTCCTTTTCAAGACTAAGTACGTTACTCAGCGTCAAATATATGTTTTCAAAGCGGTTGGATATTACGACCGATTTCTCGTATTCCAACTCCGGAAGGAACAGTTATTGGTCTAATCCTCGCGGCCATGCCCTGACCAAAATGCCCAACATGAGCCCCTATTTCATCAACGACGACGGAACCCGCTCCAATGAGTATTTCACGCCCAACTCCTATTTTCAGGGAAACCTTGGAACGATGTCAAGCACGGAAATCCGGAGCGGGGTTTTCAATCCGGTGGCCATGGTGAACGAATCGATCAATAAAACCACCTCCACCACCAGCCGTTTTGTCTTCAACCTTCACTACGAACTACTCGATGGCCTCAACTTTTACAGTACCACCGGTTTTGATATCCGGCTGACCAAGAACAAGCGGTTCTTGCCGCAGAGTGTGACGGGGGTGACCTGGACAGATCCATGGTTCAATCGCAGCGCCGACCTGTTGTCTGACAACCTTTTTATCAATACCGACAACAAATTAATTTACGACCATAAGTTCAACGATGTCCACAATGTCATTCTGAGTGCCATCGTACAAACCACAGAAAATATTGCTTCGAGTTACCGGAGTGAAGTCAGCGGAAATGCCTCACCTTCCACTTCCGATCCGACGGCCGGAGGCACCATTGCCGGTATAGGTTCCGGTACCAGCCGCTCCCGGCAGGCCGGGTTTATCGGCAATGCGCATTATGCCCTGTTCGACCGGTACATGGTCAGCGTGGGATACCGGTATGAAGCCAATTCGACCATGGGAGCCAATAACCGGTGGGCTGGTTTTCCCTCCCTGGGGGTTGCATGGCACCTGGGGGACGAGCCTTTCATGAAATCGCTGCCATGGGTGTCCTCCTTTAAGATCCGCTACAGTTGGGGTCAAAGCGGGAATGCTCCGACCGGCTCATACACCTACATAGGTACCTTTAATCCTATCACCCCCGGATACATCGACATGGTTGCCGTCCAACCCAACAGCATCCAGCTCGACAACCTGAAATGGGAAACTGTTACCCAGTCAAACCTGGGTGTTGACTTTGCCCTGCACGACGACAGAATGCGCTTTTCCATAGACCTTTACGACAAGGTGACCACCGACATGCTGCAGAAAGACGTGGGTATTCCCTCCTCCTCGGGGTTCACCAAAACAAGGTATTACAATTCCGGCACCATGTCAAACCGGGGATGGGAATTCAGAATTGATTACGATGCGGTGAAGAAAAAAGACCTAACCCTGATGCTGAATTTCAATATTTCCCAGAACAAGAACGAGATTATAGAACTGCCCGACAACCTGACCGAGTACAAATACGATTTCGGGAACGGGGAATTTGCCTATAAGGTGATTGAGGGAAATCCACTGGGGTCTTTTTACGGGTACAGGTATCTGGGTGTTTTCCAGAATGTGGGGGAGACCTGGGCCCGCGACCGGGAAGGAAATGAAATCCGGGATATCAACGGTTTGCCGGTAACGGTGAAAAACGGAACAGAAAAGGTGTATCCCGGCGATGCCAGGTATGAAGATATGAACGGAGATGGCATCATTAACCAGTACGACATTGTGTACCTGGGCAATTCCAACCCTATGTTCACCGGAGGTGGCGGTATTACAGCCAAATACCGGAGGGTGACGCTGGTAGCTTTTTTCCATGGCCGGGCAGGGCAAAAAGTGGTGAACCAGATGCGGATTACCACAGAAAATATGCGCGGTACCAACAACCAGAGCACCGCTGTACTGCGGCGCTGGCGCCACGAGGGAGACGATACCGCCATCCCCCGTGCACTCTACGGAACAGGCTATAACTACCTGGGATCGGACCGCTTTGTTGAAAATGCCTCTTTCCTGCGGCTGAAAACACTGACACTCAAATATGAGCTTCCAAAGCAGTGGCTGAAAAAAATCAACATCGACAGGGCCGACCTTTACACCACAGCCTACGATTTGCTGACATGGACCAACTATACCGGGCAGGATCCGGAAGTGAGCCTCTCCAGGGATGAAGGCGTAGGGTACCTGATAGCCAGGGATAATTCCTCGACCCCTAAGCCGATGCGTTTTGCCCTTGGATTAACGATCGGATTTTAACAATTGTGCAACATGAACCATCACAAACTGATCAGAATAGTTGTCACAGGCAGCCTGGTGCTGGCATCCCTTTCGTGCCAGGAGTGGCTCAACCTATACCCTGAGAATGCCCAGACAAGCGACCAGTACTGGCAGACCAGGGAGGACGTGGAAGCCGTGGTCGCTGCCGGATACGTGAAACTGCGCGGTTCGGTCGACCAGCTTTTCGTGTGGGGAGAGATTCGCGGAAATGGCGTCGACATCGACCGTTCCACCGCCGACAACGACATCAAAGCAGCCGAGAAACTCCGCGATATGGATATCCTGCCGACCAATTCGTATGCCAAATGGGACAAGATGTACCAGGTGATCAACATGGCCAATTCGGTATTGAAATACGCACCGGAGGTCATTGAAAGGGATGCCTCGTTTACCCAGTCGCAGATGAGCTCCCTGCAGGCTGAAGCGATGTTCCAGCGCGCTCTTGCCTATTTTTACCTGGTTCGCACTTTCAGGGAGGTACCCCTGATTCTTCAACCCTACGTGAACGATGAACAGAAATTCGAAGTTGCCAAATCGCCCGAAAATGTCATCCTGGACCAGGTCACCGCGGATCTTAAAGAAGCACTGAAGTCGGCCAAGGAGTTCTTTTCAGAGGTAGACTACGACAACCCTGTATACACCAAGGGTCGTGCCACCCGGTGGGCTGTTCATGCCTTGCTGGCAGATATTGCCCTCTGGCGGGGAGACTACGACGCCTGTATCGAATCGTGCGATGCCATCCTGACCTCCAACCGGGTGGGCCTGATCCCGGGGGCTCTGTGGTTCACTAACTTCTATCCCGGAAATTCCAACGAATCCATTTTTGAAATTCAGTTTGACTATTCCCTGGGGCAGACCAATGCCTTCATCCGGTGGTTCAACACCGACAACAAGTATTCATACTCTCAGGTCACCTTCCGTTTGTTTGAAGAAACCAGCGGCTACGGCGATGTCAGAGGCGACGGCGCTTCCATAACGCAGAAGAATTACAGGGTCTGGAAATACCTCGGGTTGTATCCTGATCTTACGGCTACAGCCCAGCGCTCCACTTCCACACAAAACGACCAGAATTACATCATTTACCGGCTGGCCGATGTATACCTGATGAAGGCAGAAGCTTTGGCAATGAAGGGCGCCTACGACGAAGCCACGGCACTCGTCGGCATGGTGAGGCTCCGTGCAGGCATTCAGGAAACGCTGACCACCCCTTCGAGCGAACTGGAAATGCTCACTCTTATCCTTGATGAACGAGGCCGCGAACTCTTTGCCGAAGGCAAAAGATGGTTCGACCTCCTCCGGGTTGCCCGGAGAGATCAATACCGCTATAAGGACTATTTCATCAATGAGGTCATCAAGGTGATATCGCTGAACAAAGTAGCCATCGTCTCATCCAAACTGAAGAATCCCGACTCCCATTATCTGCCGGTCCACCAGGAAGAGTTGAATGCCAATTCCCTGCTGGTTCAGAATCCCTATTATTCCAATCTTGGAAATTAGTTCCAGGTAAAACCAAAAAGTATGACAAGAAGTGTTTTGTATCTCCTCCTGGTGCTTGGGCTGGCCGCATGCTCCGACCCGTATGAGGAGAATATCACCCCGGCCTTCGAAGAGTACCCGGTAGCCACGATGCTCGAGATGGACGGCGGATTTACCCGTTGGGTCCAGTTACTGAAATATACCGGCCTGTTCAACACCATGAACCTCAGCGCCACCTACACCTGTTTTGTACCCGACGATGCAGCCATGGACCAGTACCTGCAAAAAAAAGGGGTAGCCTCAGTTACAGCTCTTACTGCCGGCGAAGCCCTGTACCTGGTCAAATACCACACCATTGCCGGGAAGATCTATTCCCAGTCACTCTTTGACAACGGGGTGATCCCCGATACCACAGCCACAGGCGATTTTCTGTCCATTGCCATCCGGGAAGGCGGGCTGAATGCCATTTTTGTCAACAATGAAGCCAGGATATCCCGGCTCGATATTGAGGCCACCAACGGTATCATCCATGTGATCGAAGAAGTGCTTACCCCGGTTACCCAAACCATCATGGGAAAAATGGGGCAGCCGGGATTTGCCATCATGCTGGACGCCCTGAAAAAAACAGGCTATTCGGAAATGCTCAATACCACAACGGTCGCTGAAACCAACCCTCTCACCGGAGAAACCCTGCACCGGAAAAACTACGTTACTTTTTTTGCCGTCTCCGATGCGGTTTTTAATGCCGGCGGCATCCTTGACCTGGCCGGCTTACTCTCCCTTTTGCAGGAAACCGGCACCGATTTCTCAGACCCCGGCAACGAACTGAACAAATACGTGGCATACCATATTTTACCCCTGCAACTCGATTTTGCTACACTGGCTTCTTTTCAGGAAGGCACTGCATCCAAAAACCTGGCCACCCTCGCCGAAAACCAGCTGATCAACTTTTCGGAACAGGGTGACCAGCTTCGCATCAATTATGATGCCTCTTCTGAAAGCTTTATCTCCGTGGTTGAAAGCAACATCAGCACCAAGAACGGGATTATCCACATCATCAACGGGCTGATGCCCGTGGTGACCCCTCCCAAAACCCGGGTGCTCTGGGAGCTGACCGATTTTGCCGACATGGCTTCGGTAGTCTCTAATATTTACCGGAAATCGGGCGTCTCTGCCACCACCACCCGTTTTTTTGAACCGGGAGACATCAGCTCCTGCACCTGGTCTGCCATTCCCTCCTCCAAAAACAGCAATTCCGTAGCCTATCTGATTGCACACAAAAACGACGCAACCCGGTATGAAATGGTGAACTACGATTGCCTGTACCTGGAACTGGGCCTCTACGGATGGATCGAAATGAAGACCCCCGCCATCATCAAGGGGGAATACACTATGAAGGTAAGCTATTACAGCCTGGCAGCCTCCTCCAGATATGGCAAATTCATGCTCATCCTCGACGGGGAATATGTAGGGGCAGAAATTGCATCCCATGGGGTAAGCACAACGAAAACGCAAATCGTCACCACTACAGTGGGAAAGGTATCCTTCAACGCAACAGCTTCCCATAAATTGAGAATTCTGGCGGGAGATAATTCAGCCGTATTCATCGACCACATTGTTTTTGAACCGATTAACTGATAATAAGATGAGAAAGCTCTATCTCCTGGCGGCCGTTCTTTGGACACTCATGGCCTGCTCCGATACCTGGGAGGAACATTTTAAAAGAGAACCGGGCAATGAAGAGGCATCCCCCCTCACCCTTCTCGAGTATTTTGAAAGTGAAACCAGCTATTCTGACTTTTTCAGCTTTTTCAGGGAATATGGACTGGACCAGGAGCTTGGCAAAAATCAGCTGCTGACGGTCTGGGCAGTGAAAAATGACAATTTCGACCTGTCGGTGGTGGGTAACATCGACCATTCGCTGGTGGCCAAATACCACATCAATTACCTGTCGCTGGGACAAACAGAACTGAAAAACGAAATGCGTATCCAGTCATTCAACGGGATTTACCTGATCATCTCTCAAACCGGCATGGAACGATTTGTCAATTCCGTAAAAATCGTATCAACCAAAAAGTTCAAAAACGGTATCGTTCACGAAATTGAATCGGTGTTGAAGCCTCTTACCAACATGTTTGATTATATCCGGCTGCTGGAGGATGATTATTCCATCATCCGTGATTCCATAGTCGCTTACAACAGGGAAGTTTTTGACCGGAAAAACAGCATTCCGACAGGGGTTGACCAAACAGGGAACACGGTGTATGATTCGGTTTTCTATACCTACAATCCCCTGTTTGAAAAGGCTGATTTCAGTTCTGAATTTAACCAGTTCACCCTTTTCATTCCCTCCAACGAAGTGATAACCGGTGCTTTTGAGAAGCTGAAAACACAATATCAGCTGATGGGTTTGCAATTTTCGCAAAAAGATACGGTTTTAGCCATCAATTGGATCCGGGAAGCCATCTTTCACACCGGTGAGATTTCAGATTACGGTGCTCAGTTGGATCTGAAATCATCGTTTGGCCGGATATGGCGTTCCACGGTTCAAAAAATCAACCACAGCTCGCCCCAACGGCTCAGCAACGGGATTGTGTATCAGGTTACAGACCTCAAAATTCCTAATAATGTGATCATCAGCCGGATAAAATCACTGGTTCACTACTACGAATACCTCACTCCCGTTGAGCAGCAGAGTTTGTATACCCTGCGGGGAACCACGGCTTATCAGATCATGAAGGGTGATGAGACCCCGGTATCAGGTTTCTTCTATTGGCTGTTTGAGGTTACCGGCGATCCGGAATCAACAGAGGAATTTTCCCTGGAGTTCACCCCTCTGGATTATGATGAAACCACCGGAACTGTGTCTGTGATGAAAGTTCCTCCGGGAGAGTATAACCTCTACATGGGATTCCGGAGTAAAGGGCACCCTTTTGTGGATGTAACCTTTCACCCGGGACCGGATCCTGTTCCGGACGGGTTCCCTCCTGTTTCAACCGAGATACAGGCTGCCAATTCCACCCCCTGGAATTATGACCGGGTGAACGAAACCGATCCCAACATCAGTAAGTGGAACGGATTAGGAGGATTGGTGGGAGTGGTGACCATTCCGGGCAATGAGATGAGCACCTTCCGGATCAAAGTTAAATTCAACAAACTGGAGTCCATTGGTGCCGCGAAAAAAATGCAGATTTATCACTGGACACTGAAACCAACGGCGAACAATTATTAGACCGGTTGTGTAAAACTAAAAGGAGAACTTGTATGAAGAAATTGGGCCTATTGGCAGGATGGATCACCCTCCTTGCAGTTCCGTTGGTGGCGCAGGACGGCGTGAAAATCTCAGGAAAGGTTACCAGCCCCTGGCGGCAAGCACCTGTTCCGGGAGCCGTGGTCACCATCGCCGGAACCCAGGAATCGGCCGTCACCGACAGTACCGGCTATTTTGAGATCATCTTTCCCGCAGCAGAAGGCATGGTTGAGGTTTGGGCTCCCGGATTCTACAACGCCCAAAAACCGGTCTCACGCAACAGCCTCCGCTTCACCCTGGTACCGTTAGGAAAAAGTAATTACAACGAAGAGATCCTTTACCCGTTTTATAGCGGAAACAATCTTAGCAAAGCCACATCGGGCATCAACCTGAACGAAAACAATTTCAGCAAAGGATCTGTTCTGGTTGACGATATGCTTAAGACACTGGTGCCCGGGTTACGGGTGGTGAAGGGCAGTGGCATGCCGGGCGAAGGCTCCTTTATGAATGCACGCGGAATCAGTACCTTTATTGGGCACAGTTCTCCCCTGGTCATCATCGACGGTGCCCCTTTCCTGCCCGACATGAGCGAATCTCCGATCATCGGTGGCTATTCACCCAACCTGTTTAACGGACTGAGCGCCTCTGACATCAAAAACATCACCTTCCTGAAAGGGGCAGAAACCGGACTCTATGGGTCCCTGGGTTCCAACGGCGTCCTGATCATTGAAACAGACGACGCCACCAACCTGGAAACCCGGATCTCGTTCCACGGACAGGTTGGAATGGCTTACCTTCCGGTTTCCCTGCCTGTTTTGGAAATCAGTGATTACAAATCCTACCTGGGAGGGATAGCCCTTACCCGGTTTGAAGATATGGGCGACATCCTGCAATCCTTTCCCTTCCTGAAAGATGATCCCGGGTACTATTACAACTACCTCTACAATAACAACACCAACTGGCAGAAGGAAATCATAAATCCGGCATTCGTCACTGAGAACATCCTCAAAATCAAGGGAGGGGATGCCGTTGCCAAGTACGATCTTTCGTTCGGGTACCTTAACCAGGAGGGTATCGTTGAAAACAGCGGCCTCACCCGTTACAATATGCGGTTGAAATCGAATATCAATGTCAGCCAGAAGATTGAACTCTTTGCTTCGATGTCGCTTTCTTACATGAATAACAAGCTGCACGAACAGGGACTTATTCCTGAGACCAATCCCCTGATGGCAGCCCTTGCAAAGTCACCCCTGGTAAGCCCCTGGAAAAAGGACGAAAACAACAACCTCCTGCCTGACTATGCCACTATCCGGGATGAGGAGGGGAACATAGTGGTCAGCAATGCGGTGAGTAATCCCCTGGCCCTGGTAAATACAACCCAGATCAGCAACGAAGGTTCTGATGTGATCATGAACGGAGGTATCAACTATCAGGTCAGCGAACATCTGAAGCTTACGGGATTGGTGGGGCTCTACAGCAATTACAACCACAGCGAGCTATTTATCCCGGGGGTTTCGAACGGAGCCATCATGCCCCTGGAAGGAGGATTGGCAAAGAATACCGTACGCGACGGAATCCGGGAGACCTTCAATATGTATTACAACCTGAATGGTGCCTGGCAAAAAACGATATCGAACCGTCACACGCTGCAGGTGGTGGCGGGCTGGCAGGCCCTGACTACCCGGAAAGAGTTCGATGCCGGCCAGGGCAGAAATTCCAGTTCCGATTTTTACAAGACCCTCGACTACGTCAATACCATCGGCAGGAGTTTTTACGGATACATTGACCAGTGGAACTGGATGAATTTTTTCAGCCGGGCTGAATATACCCACAACCGGTTCCTTTCGGCAGGGGTAACACTGGCCATTGACGGCGCTTCGTCACTCGGCAACAGCAGCCCCCCATTCGGCCTGTTCCCGGGTTTGAACCTGGCAGCCCATCTCCACAACCTGCCGGCACTTCAGAACAGTGTCTCACTCAACCGGCTGACAATCAGAGGGGAATTATTCAAAACGGGAAACAGCTATTTTAATTCCAACCTCAGCGACTACTTCTACCGTAACCAACCGTTCAGGCAGCTTTCAGGTATTGTAAGGGCCAATATTCCCAACACCGGATTGCAATGGGAAAACAATGTCACCCTTAATCTGGGTCTTGACTTTTCGGGCTTCAACCACCGGCTGGACATTACCCTGGATGCCTACCGGCGTCAGGCCTCGGAAGTGATTGTTGCCCGCGATATTTCACCGGTTTTCGGAACCGGCACCCTGCTTGACAACAGGGCGGAAATCCGGAACACAGGAGTCGAAGCAGCCATCCAGGGGTACCTTATCAGCACCCCGCAGTTTAGTTTTGTGCTGGGAGGAAACATCGCCCTGAACAAAAACAAAGTGACCAGCCTGGGCGGAGAATCTGAAAGGATCCTGGAATTGGAGGATGGTGCAGCCATGGTCACCAGAGAGGGAGAACCTGTGTACAGCTTTTACGGATACAAAACCGACGGTGTCTTCTCCACCTCCACGGAGGCTGCCGCTGCCGGCATCACGGATTACGCCGGCAACCCCTTCCTTGCAGGCGATATCCGGTTTTCGAATGCCAACAGCGCCGATAACCAGATCGACGACAACGACCGTGTCATTCTGGGAAGCCCCGATCCTCTGTTCTTCGGTTCATTTCATTCGTTCCTGCAATATGGAAGAGTGTCGCTCCTGGTCCGTTTTTCCTATTGTTACGGCCAGGAAGCTTATAATGCCCTCAGGAAGGAATCCGAATCGATGAACAATTTCGGCAACCAGTTAACTTCAGCTAAACGCAGGTGGCAAAGTGAAAATCAGCAAACCGACATGCCCCGTGCCGTCTACGGCGACCCGATGGGAAACAGCCGGTTTTCTGACCGGTGGATTGAAGATGCCTCCTTTCTGAAACTGAAAGAGGTCACCCTGAGCTATGACCTTAAAAATGGAGACTTGGGAATATTCGGAGGAGGAACCCTGTACCTGACAGGCGAAAACCTGCTCACCTTTACGGAATACCTGGGTTACGATCCTGAATTTTCGTATTCCTACCTGCCCTGGAAACAAGGCATCGATTATGGAAAAGTGCCTTTGCCGGCAACCGTGAAACTGGGATTCAAACTGCGATTCTAATAGATACAACCTATGAAGAGGAAAATTTGCGGGATCATCAGCCTGTCGGGTGTAATTCTGTTTTCCGGCTGCAGCGGGTTTTTTAATGTCAATCCCGACGACCTGCTCCTGGAAAAGAATTACCCGGGCACCCTGACAGAACTCTACTCCGGATACATGGGGGTGGCATCGACCGTGCAACAGGTGGCCGACAAGGCTTCCTTCCTGGAAGCACTACGCGGCGATTTTGCCGAGCCTACCTCCAATGCGACCAAAGAAATCGTCGACCTGTACCTGTACAACCCCATCAACTCAAACGAACTGGCCGACCCGGCGGGATACTACCGGGTCATTCTCAATGCCAACGATTACATCAGCCATGCCTCCACATTTTTCCAGAAAAACCCCACCTCCATCAATGAGGCGACGTTCCGAGCCCTGATCGGGGGAGCAATCCGTTACAAAGCCTGGGCGTATCTCATGCTGGCAAAGATTTACGGTGAAGCCTTGTGGATTGATGAACCATTCCGGGAATACCAGGATCTTTCATGGTCTTCCCTGATGCCGTTTGACCAAATCATCATGCAGTGCATCAGCCTGATTGAAATTGGAATTCAGATTGGTGACATGCAGATCGACGGCAAGGGTACCCTTCGCTGGTCGCAGGTTCTGTTCCCCGGACAGTCGGAATCGGCCAGCAATTTGGAATGGAACAGGATTAACCCGCCTCCGGAATGTCTGCTGGCAGAGCTTTATCTCTATGCCGGCGTCTACGAAAAGGTCGTGGAGATGGCCCTGTCGGTCATCCGGACGGGAGGAACTGAGGCCAGCTACCAGCTGAATAAAAGCGAATGGACCGGTGAGTGGATCCGGCCCTTCAGCAGCTTCTACCGGAAAGAATCGATTTTCATGTTTACCTATGATTATAACCTGAAGCAGACCAACCATCTGGTTGATTTTTACTCCAATCTGCCACCCAACAGGTACCTGCTGCGGCCCAGCCAGGCAGCAATGGACCGGTTTTACCGGCAGATCCGCTCCGATGGAAACCAGAAGGATGTGAACCGGGGTGAAGGCAGGACTTTCAAACTCTCCAACGGGGAGTGGGTCATCAGCAAATTCACGGGAGGCCACGAAACTGCCGACAAGGTCTTCCGCAACGATGTTCTGATCACGCTTTACAAAGCTTCCGATATTCATTTGTGGCTGGCAGAGGCGCTGGGACAACTGGGGCGTTTCACGGAAGCAATGGCCTTTCTCGACGGCGGCATCGAATCGTATTACAATACCTCAACAGGCACCTTTGCAGATCCTTTCGCCAGCTATCCGTCGACCCTGTACCGGACCAGCGTCAGCAGCGAGGGTGCCTGCCAGGGTGTGAGAGGACGCGTCGGACTCAACAAAGCCGGCGACAGAATCCTCAAAAATCCTTCCGAAGTGATCGACAACGATAAGTTCTACCTCGACTCGCTGATTGTTGAGGAGACCTGCCTGGAATCAGCAGGAGAAGCTCGCGCCCTCTATGCCATGATCCGGGTGGCCAAAAGATGGAATAACCCTGCCATTGTCGCCGACAGGGTAAGCGCCAAATATCCCGAAGGCATGCGCGAAACCATCCGGTTGAAACTGATGAACCCGAATGCATGGTTTATACACTATCCGTTGGATAAAAATTAATCAATAACTTAATTCTCTGTATTATGAAGAATTTCACCATTTCGCTGATCCTGGTGACGCTGATCATGGGAGTATCAGCCCAGACACCCACCAAAAAATGGCAGGGCGCCTCTTCCGATAATTGGGACAATGTGTCGGCCAACTGGGTTCCTCTGGTAGGGTTACCTTTTCCCGCTGCCTTCGTACAGGGCGATGATGTTTTGCTCGATAATACCCGGAATGAGGGAAAAGATACCCTCAAGGTGGTGGGCGAGATTCAGGCAAAAAACATAACCTTTAAAAATTCAGCCTCTTTTCCCTATACCGTGTTACAAACGGATGCCACTTCGAAGCTAACGGGAACCGGCGCGATTTACAAGGAAAACGACGGTGAAGTCATCGTGGGCGTCGCCTCAACGATGGAAGGCGGGGTGGTTGCCAAAGGGGGCTGGTATTCTGCCAACGACCCCTCCAACTCCATCAATCCCTTTGGCACGAAAGTGACCTTTAAAGGAGGTGGCATCCGGACCCATTTCCGGGCTGTCGACAGTCCCACCTATTCTAACACGGTGAACTGGGAGGTGGCCGCCGCCGATTCAGGGAGCCTTTTCCTGCCCCGCCGCATAAGCCTGAAAGGAAAACTTACCGGTGAAGGGAAACTCAACCTGCTGACCACCGGAGAACGCATTTTTGCGGATTTCAGAACCGGAAACGACTGGTCGGGATTCACAGGATCCCTTCATATCCATAAAAGCATTCCCACTGCCTATACGCCCGGGTTATATGGTCTGGGATTCATTACCGACAGCACCTATGTCGGCGAACTGGATGTTGAAACGGGTGAGATGAAGGAAACCGGCATCAACAACATGCTTGCCAAGGTGAAATACCATCTGGGTAAGGGAACCTCCATCTATGCAGAAAGCGGCACCCGTTGTTACAGAATCGGGGAACTGACCGCTGCAGACAGCTGCAATGTGCATGGTTATTATAAATCTTCAACCACTCCGGTTACTTACTGGCGGGTAGGTTCACTGAATACAGATGTGGTCTTTCCGGCCTGTATCCGTCCTCAGGCATCCGATGCTTCGAATATGCCGCGCCGCGACAACAAGGTGGGGTTCATCAAGGAGGGCACCGGAACGTATACTCTGACCAACGGGAATAACTTCGTCACAGCAGGCATAACAGTCCTTGACGGAAAGCTGTTCATCAGCAATCCTCCAGGGTCCGAATCCGGAACGGGTTACCACATGAGCTGGGGATCCATCATCCTAGCCCTGAAGAACGGTGTGGTGGGCGGCACCGGAAGGATCTCCGGGAATGTGGAGATTTATGGCACCCTGGCTCCCGGTGAAAACGGCGTTGGCACCCTTACGGTCGGAGATCTTCTCAGCAAACAGGAGGCTACAGACAGAATGTTCTTTGAGGTGATTCTCCGGCCTACGGGCACTCTTGAGATGGAACTGGCCTCGGCCACCAGCCACGACATACTGAAAACCGATTCCATCCGGATGAACGGAACCCTGAAGGTATTGCTGGCTGCAGCCTACGACCTCAAAGCGGGCGACACCTACAAGATCCTCGAAGCGGTACCCTCCTTCAGAAGCACGGGATTCACCAGCATTGAACTGCCCAAAACCGGGGAAGGATGGACCTGGGATACCTCCAAACTGGCATCCGACGGCACCATAACCCTGGTCAGCGGCGGCGGCAGCGGCACCAACGTGTCGGCCCCCCTGAAGCAGCTGGAAGATGAAATAAACCTCTACCCAAACCCCAACCGGGGAAGTTTCAGCCTTACCATACCCGCCGGAAAGGGAATCTCGGTTGAGATCCTGAATGCCGCAGGGGTAACCCTCTGCCGGCAGCCGGTAACCTCCTCCACCATGCACATGGAACCGGGGAACCTGCCCCATGGCCTTTACATCGTCCGGGTAAATACCACAGAGGGCAAAGTGGTCAGGAAAATGGTCGTAAGGTAATCAGCGAGCCTGTAAAGGTAAAGAGTGTCCGTACTGGTTGAAATATCATTCTTACCCCTTGCTTCAAACGTAAGGTAAGCAGTTTTGTAACAAATCATTCAAGAGTGCTTACCCTGTCATCCTGTATCGCCTGAAGCAGGACGGACTGATCACGGATTGAACCCCTGCTCCGGGTAAAGGGGCTAATACATCAGAACCATGATCAAACAGATTTTTTTGATGGCCTTGCTGTTTATTACAACAGTTGCGCCTTCCCAGCAACTTGCCTTTCCGGAGGCTGTGGGATTCGGGCGGTATGCCACCGGAGGCCGCGGGGGTCCCGTGTATCACGTCACCAACCTCGACGACAGCGGCCCGGGTTCCTTCCGTGATGCCATCAGCCAACCCGGCAGAGTAGTGGTATTCGACGTTTCCGGCATCATCCGGATTGACAGCCGGCTGGTATTTTCGAAGAACCTGACCATCGCCGGCCAGACCGCCCCCGGGGAAGGAGTCGTCGTTTATGGCGATGGCGTCAGCTTTTCGGGTGCTGATAACCTCATCTGCCGCTACATGCGGTTCAGAATGGGAACCAGCGGCACCTCCGACAAGGATGCAGCCGGAATCGCCAACGGCCGGAACATGATCTTCGACCATATTTCCGTTTCCTGGGGTCGGGATGAGACCTTCTCGATCAGCTGGGACGACAAGGGAACCGAACCCACCAACATTACCATTCAGAACTCGATCATCGCCCAGGGGCTGCTCCCCCACTCAGCCGGTGGCCTGGTGCAGACTTCCGGCGGAGTAACCCTCTTCCGCAACCTGTACATCGACAACCACACCCGCAACCCCAAGGTGAAAGGACTGAACCAGTTTGTCAACAATGTGGTCTACAACTGGGGCGGCGGCGGATGCTACATCCTGGGCGACAGCGAGGGAACCTCCTGGGCCACCATCATCAACAACTACTTCGTCAGGGGACCTTCCGGCTCTGGATCTGCCTATTCACGTGCCAACGGGAATTTCCAGCTCTTTGCTGCAGGAAATTATACCGATATGGACAGGGATGGCACCCTTAACGGCATACTGAGTGAAAAGAGCGACTACGGGCCGGCCTTTTGGGTCGAATCGACCCAATATTGGAGGGAACTACCTGCCTCCGATCCAGACAAGATCCCGCAAATGCATCCCGACATTCCCGGGATGATGACCGCGGCAGAAGCCTTCGATTGGATTGTCAGGAACGCAGGAAGTACCCTGCCGGTGAGAGACGCTGTAGATAATTTCCTGATCGGGGAATTAACCTCCCTGGGCCTTAAGGGCGCCACCATTACTTCCGAGGGGGAATTGCCCACCGGTGGTCCGGGAATGATCTACAAAGGCAACAAACTTCCCGATACCGACGGTGACGGTATGCCTGACGCCTGGGAAGAGACCCACGGAACCGATAGCAAGGTCCGGGATGATGGCGTCATCGGAACCGACGGCTATTCAAACATCGAAAAGTATATCAATTCCATTCACCAGCCTGTTGCCTATTTGAAATATCCCACAGGGATCGGAGCATCAGCAGTTACCACCGGCTCAGTGACGCTGAAATGGAACAATCCTGAAGAACGGGCGACCCGGGTGATCATTGCCTATGGGTCCAACCTGGAATTCACCGATACCCTGGTCACGGGGGGACAGGCAACAACAGCCCTGATTACAGGGCTCCAAAACAACACCCGTTATTATTTCCGGTTGAAGACGGCCAACGACACCTTGCAATCGCTGTGGTCCGACACCTGGTCGATTATGACCTCTGCCAATGTGATCCCTCCCTTGCCCTGCGAATACCCCTCCCCGGCCCAGGGGGCTACCCTGAAAAACAACAGGGACATTCTTCTCTCCTGGGAAAACAGGACGGGGGTCATGGCCGGAACCCTCTATTTTGATGTTTTTCTGGGAAAACAGGAAAACGATATGAAACCGGTAGTTTTGCAAACTACACTTTACAATTATGCCATTCCCGAACTGGAAGAGCATACCACCTATTTCTGGAGGGTGAAAACCACCAACCTCCTGGGCACCCACGAAGGGGAAGTCTGGAGCTTCACCACAGGGGAAAAAGTAGTTCGCACCCTGGTCCTTCATCTCCCCTTTGATGAATCTTCGGGCACGGTTGCCACCGACATTTCGGGGGTCATCACGGCCACAGCCCTCCATTTTACTCCTTCCTGGAGTGCCGGCAAAAAAGGTAATTGCCTCGTTACCACAGGATCACCAACCAACAGCCACCTGAAAACCACCCATTTCCCCGGTTTATTTCCCGATAAAGAATCCTTCACTCTCTCCCTCTGGTTTAAATCCCCGGGGGGAATTCCCGACAGCTACCTTGTGCATAAGGGCATGCACGACCATACCAACGGCGGTACCGGAAAATGGGCAGGCATCCAGTACAAAGGCACAACCCTGACCTTTGCCATTGATGACGATGTGACCAAAACAACGGTCAATATTTCGGGTGCCAATCAGTGGTTTAACAACCAGTGGCATCATTTAGCCTGTGTCCGCGACACAGAAACCGACAGGCTGCTGGTGTATGTCAACGGCCTTAAGAAAGGCGAAACGACCGACAATACCGGGGGGATCGGCGAAACCGGAGACCTGATTCTGGGGAACAGAAATGGTTATTTCGACAATCCTTATCCGGGGTGCCTCGATGAACTGAAGATTTTTGCCGATGCCCTCACCCCATCGGAAATTCTGGTTTTGGTAAACGACACCACGTTAACGGGGCTTTCAGACAACCCCGGAATAGCCGTAAGCAGGATTTGGCCCAATCCATTCAGAAAAAAAATTTTCGTTTCTGTTCCTGAGGCCGGCATAGACCCTTTGACCCTCCAGCTTTTTGATATCACCGGAAATCTTGTGTATTCCCGTTCTGAAAGCTCAGCCAGGCATGGACCAGCAGAATTCGAAGGGCTGCCCTCCCTGAAACCGGGAGTCTATTATTGCAGGGTTTTGTGCGGGGATTACCGGTATGGACAGAAAATCGTCAGGATGAACTGAAGTTATTTCCAAAGGATTGGTATAATACATGATAAGATCGTGAAACGTACAGAAAAAGCCTCTCATTATTTCAGGAACGGGTACAATTGTTCCCAGTCTGTATTGGTTGCCTTTGCTCCCGGGCTTGGAATTTCAGAAGACGTCAGCCTGAAGGTAGCCTGTGCTTTCGGCGGGGGCATGGGGCGGCAGCAACGCACCTGCGGAGCCGTTACCGGAGCCCTGATGGCGCTGGGCCTGCAGTATGGCAAAGGCCTCCGTGATGAAGAATCCAAAAAACAAAATACCTACACCCTGGCCCGTGCGTTTTGCCGGGAATTCGAACAAAGGCACGGTTCGCTGAATTGCCGGCAATTGCTGCTGAATCTCGACATGAACAATCCGGAGGAAAACCGGAAAATCAGTGAACTGGGCTTATCAGAAACTCGATGCAGGGTTTTTGTGGAGAATGCAGTCGAAATTCTTGAAACGCTGCTGCTGGAAACCCCGGGTTGATCGAAAATTACTGCCTTTTCCACAAAAAAGAACTGAAATCCGGATGATCGGGGAATTCTCATCTGAATTTTAAATTAACGTCGACTTTTTTTCCCGGTCAGAATGTGCTTCCTATCATTAAGCTGTTACTTTTGCCTGTGGTCTTCCTGTCTTTTTACCGACGGTTTTACAAAACAACAGATAGGAGCTGCCAGCAACGGTCAAAGGATGAAAAAACAGTAACGCACTGTCATTCTATTCAAAACGATTAAACTTAGACAAATGAATTTTACACACGAAGTGGAACACATGGTTTGCGTAGCCCAGGGCGCGAATCATGGACCTGCACCCATACCCGAAGAAGGGAAATGGGTAAAAGCCAGGGATATTAAAGACATTTCCGGTCTGACACATGGTGTGGGGTGGTGTGCCCCGCAGCAGGGTGCCTGCAAACTAACGCTGAATGTGAAGGATGGCATCATCGAGGAGGCCCTGGTGGAAACCATTGGCTGCACGGGCATGACCCATTCTGCCGCCATGGCTGCGGAGATCCTGCCCGGCAAGACCATTCTGGAAGCCCTGAATACCGACCTGGTGTGTGACGCCATCAATACTGCCATGCGGGAGCTGTTTCTTCAGATTGTCTATGGCCGCACACAGACTGCCTTTTCCGAAGGCGGGCTTCCCATAGGGGCCGGACTGGAAGATCTGGGCAAAGGACTGCGCAGTGTTACAGCTACGATGTACGGCACAGTGGCCAAAGGACCCCGCTATCTGGAAATTACCGAAGGTTATGTGACCCGGATCGGACTTGATGCCGACAGTGAAATCATCGGCTATGAATTCATTAATTTGGGGCGAATGCTCGATATGATTAAGACGGGAACCGATCCGGGAGAGGCAATCAAAAAAGCCTCGGGCAAATATGGCCGTATGGAGGATGCCGTGAAAATTATTGACCCACGCAAAGAATAGGAGGTACCAGCTATGCCATTATTTGAAAGTTACGACAGACGGATTAAACAGATCAACAAGGTTTTGAATTCAAACGGGATTTCTTCGCTCGAAGAAGCCAAAAAAATATGTGATGACAAGGGTGTGGATGTGTTCCGGATTGTCCGGGAGATACAGCCCATAGCCTTTGAGAATGCCTGCTGGGCTTACACCATGGGAGCAGCTATTGCCATCAGGAAAGGACAGACCCGTGCGGCAGATATCGCCACCACGCTGGGTGAAGGTCTGCAGGCTTTTTGCATTCCGGGGTCCGTGGCCGACGACCGCAAGGTAGGGTTGGGTCATGGTAACCTGGCAGCCATGTTGTTGCGCGAAGAGACCAAATGTTTTGCTTTTATTGCCGGTCATGAGTCATTTGCCGCTGCTGAAGGAGCCATCGGACTTGCCAAATCAGCCAACCGGGTTCGTAAGGAGCCCTTGCGTGTGATCCTCAACGGATTAGGCAAGGATGCCGCCAAAATCATCGCCCGGGTGAATGGGTTTACCTATGTCCAAACGGAATTTGACTATTTTACCGGGGAACTCAGGGAAGTGATGCGCAAAGCATACTCCACCGGTGAAAAGGGGAAGGTAAACTGCTATGGGGCGGATGATGTCCGCGAAGGCGTGGCCATCTGCCATAAAGAAGGGGTGGATGTCTCCATCACCGGAAATTCTACGAACCCCACCCGGTTTCAGCATCCGGTGGCTGGCACTTACAAAAAAGAGTGCCTGGAACAGGGAAAGAGATACTTTTCAGTGGCGTCAGGCGGAGGTACCGGCCGTACCCTGCACCCCGACAACATGGCTGCCGGACCGGCATCGTACGGATTAACCGACACCATGGGCAGGATGCACTCCGACGCCCAATTTGCCGGCTCCTCATCGGTGCCTGCCCATGTCGAAATGATGGGCCTCATCGGAATGGGAAATAACCCGATGGTCGGCGCCTCCGTAGCGGTCGCGGTAGCCGTTTCTCAAGCCTGAGATGCAAAAACCCCGGGATCGTTTTCCGCTGCCGGTGCGGGCAACCATTACATTGCCATGGGCAAACCAGAAACCATTGCCGAGGCAATCAAATGCCTGCATCCGGTTGTTGCACAGCGGGGATTCCCGGCCGGACCAGGACAGGTCAACAAGGACTCTCCGTATTGCTTTGGCATCGGCGTGAATCCGCGCCGGACTGTTGCCGGCTTTTTAGATGGCAATCTGAACTCCCCGGATGGGAATCGTCAGAAACTTACTGAAAGAGCAGGGGTACCAGTTCTGAAAGATAGATTCTCCAGTTGGTCCAGGTATGACCGCCTCCCGTCTCCAGGTATCGGTACGGAAACTGTTGGTCGTCGAGAAATTTACATAGTTCCCGGGCGCTGTTGAAAAGGAAATCCTCCGTACCACAGGCAATCCAGTAGAGTTTCACTCCGCTGTTCCGAAGGTTTTGCAGGTTTTGAATTCGTTGCCCGGGGTCCTCGCTGATACCAAAGCGACTCCTGTCGGTCAGTCCCATGCTCATTACGCCGAAATAGGAAAAGACCCCGGGCCAGGTATTGGCGAGGTTCATGGTTTGCATCCCTCCCATGGAAAGGCCCGCTACGGCGCGGTGATCTTTGTTTGCGGTTACACGGTAATATTTTTCCACAAAAGGGATCACGTCCTTAACGAGGCTTTCCTCAAATTTACCCTGGCCCATGGCACCCGGGCCCTGCCTCCCGGCAGCCGGAACAGGGGGAACGACCACTGAGGCGGCCGCCTGACCGGGGTTGCCGTTGGTCATCACCACAATCATGGGCCTGGCTTTTCCCAGGGCCAGCAGATTGTCCAAAATTTGAGGCGCCCGTCCCAGGGTCGTCCAGGCATCCTCATCCCCTCCTCCACCATGCAACAGATATAACACCGGATAAGATTCCTTACCCTCCCGGTATCCCGGCGGAGTATATACGTACATCAACCGGTCCATGCCCAGTATAGGCGAGGGATACCATACCTCCTCAAGGGTTCCGTGCGGCACTTCCCGGGTGGCATAAAGGTCGGCCCGTTCCCCCGGGACCATTACCATGCTTTCATTACGGGTTCCATCTCTGACAACCCGGGCATTTCCCGGGTCGATGGTACGCACTCCATCGACCACGAAAGAATACGTATACATCTCTGATGGCAGTGGATCCGTGGTTAGGGTCCAGAGACCGGTATCGTTTACCATATCGACAACCGTACCCCACCCTGGCATCCAGTTTCCGGAAAGACCTACCCGGGAGGCTGATTTGGCCATCAGACGGAATGTGACCGAATGATCACTATGAACTTCGGGAGATACAATCCGGGTACCACCCCATGATGCTTGCTGGGCCCGCGAACTGAACGAAAACAAAAAAATCCAGGCAATGGCCGGAATAAGCACTCTTTTCATACAGGTTCTGTTTATTAAACACATTGAATAGCTTTCCCAAAATTACGTTTTTTCCGGTTCGTTCGCACATTCCCCCAATAGTAAGAATGCCTTACTGGAATAGCTTCCGGAATGTTTTTATTGAAGGTGGCCCCTCCCCTTATCTGAGACAAAACGGTGACACTGATTGCCACCAAGAGCTTACCCGGTGCATAGGATATCCGCGATTTACCGGAAGTAATCGATAAGCAGAAATTGTCCTTTACTATTTTCCTGTTACTTTTGTGTCTTCATGGCGATAAAACAGGAAATAACAATTTCGGCATATGGAAATTCAAAGCAGATATAGTCCCGTGGAAGTAGAGGACAAGTGGTACCGGTATTGGATGGAGCAGGGGTTTTTCCATTCGGTGCCCGACGAAAGGGAGCCATACACGATTGTGATTCCCCCACCGAATGTCACAGGAGTACTGCACATGGGGCATATGCTCAACAACACCATCCAGGATATCCTGGTCAGACGGGCCCGCATGACCGGGAAAAATGCCTGCTGGGTGCCGGGAACCGACCATGCTTCCATAGCCACCGAAGCCAAGGTGGTTAACAAACTGCAGAAAAAGGGGATTTCCAAGACAGCACTTTCACGGGAAGAGTTCCTTCAGCATGCCTGGGATTGGACAGAACAACATGGTGGAATTATCCTGGAACAACTCAAAAAACTGGGAGCATCGTGCGACTGGGACCGGACCTGCTTCACCATGGATGAAAAGCGCAGCGAATCGGTGATCCGTGTATTTGTCGATCTGTTTAACAAAGGTCATATCTACCGGGGCGTACGGATGGTCAACTGGGACCCTAAAGCAAAGACAGCTCTCTCAGACGAAGAGGTACTGTACAAAGAGGTCCGGTCGAAGTTGTATTATGTTCGCTACTTAATCGAAGGATCGGACCATGAATATGTTACTGTTGCCACCACCCGTCCGGAAACGATCCTTGGGGATACCGCGGTTTGCGTCAACCCGGCCGATGAACGGTTTCTCCACCTGAGAGGAAAGAAGGTATTTGTTCCACTGATCAACCGGCTGGTCCCTGTGATTGAAGATCTTTATGTCGATATGGAATTCGGTACCGGCTGCCTGAAGATTACCCCGGCTCATGATCCCAACGATTACCTGATCGGGATGAACCATCATCTGGATTCGGTGGATATTTTCAACGACGACGGCACACTGAGCAAAGAGGCGAAAATCCTGGTCGGCGAAGACCGTTTTGCTGCCCGGGAGAAAATCGTCCCCCTGCTGGAAGAGGCCGGGAATTTGGTCAGAATTGAAGATTATACCAATAAAATTGGGTTTTCAGAACGCACCGATGTAATTATCGAACCCAAATTGTCGGCCCAGTGGTTCCTGAAAATGGATGACCTGGTCAAACCAGCCATTGACCAGGTGGAAAATGATACCATCCGCTTTCACCCCGCAAAATTCAAAAACATTTACCGGCACTGGGTGAGCAATATCAAGGATTGGTGTATCAGCCGCCAGTTATGGTGGGGCCATCGTATTCCGGTCTGGTACCTGCCCGACGGGAGTTATGTGGTAGCATTAACAGAAGCAGAAGCACTGGAACGGGCCCGGTCACATACCGGAAATCCTGGCCTGACCCAGGAGGAGCTGAGGCAGGATAACGACGTGCTGGACACCTGGTTCAGCAGCTGGCTTTGGCCTGTTTCCGTATTCGACGGCATCAATCATCCCGATAACAGGGAAATAAGGTATTACTACCCCACCAGCGACCTGATCACAGCCCCTGATATCATCTTTTTCTGGGTGGCTCGGATGATCATCGCCGGATACGAATACCGGCACACCTTTCCGTTCCGGAATGTCTATTATACCGGAATGGTTCGCGATAAACAGGGCCGTAAAATGTCAAAATCACTGGGAAATTCACCTGATCCCCTTGATCTGATCAGGAAATATGGTGCCGACGGGGTGAGGGTCGGCATGTTGCTGTGTTCCCCGGCCGGGGGCGACTTGTTGTTCGACGACAGTCTCCCACAACAGGGTGCCAACTTTGCCACCAAAATATGGAACTCGCTTCGCCTGATCAAAAGCCTGGCAGTCTCTGACAAGATTCCCCAACCGGAACATTCAGCCCTGGCTGTCGAGTGGTTCCGCCATAAACTCAATGAAGTCAGCACCATTTTAACCGATCATTTCGGTAAATTCCGCATCTCCGATGCCCTGATGCTCGTTTACACCACCTTCAGGGATGAGTTTTCGGGTTGGCTTCTGGAAATCGTGAAACCACCTTTTCAGGAGCCGATGGATAGCCAGACCTTTCAGGAGGTTACCGGGCTCTTTGACAACCTGCTGAAGCTGTTGCATCCGTTCATGCCTTTTATCACGGAAGAGATCTGGCAAAAACTGGAAGAACGGAAACCCGGAGAAAGCATTATGATCTCACCCTTGCCTGATCAGAAACCCTTTGACCCCTCGCTGCTCGAAAGCTTTGAAAACCTCAAAGAGGCGGTTTCCGGCATCCGGAAAGCAAGAAAAGCCGCTAACCTGGGGAACAGGGAACCGGTTGACATCCTGATCAGGCCCGGGGATAAAGGGTACGAACCGCGATACGGCGCGATCCTGGAGAAACTGGGCAATACCGGCAGTTGCCGGATCGTAGAGGAAGAGATCCGCGGAGCAGCTGCCTTTCATGTCAAATCGACTACTTTCTATCTGATCAGGGAGCAACATGCAGATGCTTCAGAGGAACTGGAAAAACTCAGGGAGGAACTGGAATATACACAGGGATTTCTTGCCATGGTAAGGCAAAAACTCGAAAATGAGCGGTTTATGCAAAGTGCCCCTGAAGCCGTCATCTCCCGCGAAAGAGCCAAACAGACCGATGCGGAATCCAAAATCAGAATTCTGGAACAACGGATAGAAGCCCTTCAGTAAGTTTGTACCGGCTGTTCCGGGGTTCACTCCCACCGGAGGAATCCGCGAAGAGGAAGATGACCCCCAAAACTTTCACGGAAAACTGAACGAACCATTTTTCGGATACGGTTTGGATTGACCGCTTCGGTCACGAGGTTTGCCTGATCCGTTAAAAGTTGTTATGATTCCGGGCTGAAAATTGATAATCCTTACCTTTGCCCAATACCATTAGTCGAGATGCCGAGACGAACCGCTTTTTTCCTGTTGATAATGCTGGGTCTGGCAGGTGCCAGAGCCAAAGGGCAGCCATCCGGGATTGAAACGGATCCGGTGCTGGTAAGGTTAAAAGCCAGGATCGTCAGTGCCGGAGACAGCATGCCCATACCGTACGTCAATATTGTCTACCCCAGGTACCGCACGGGTACCAGTTCTAATGCCGGCGGTTATTTCTCGATAGAAATGCTGAATATCGATACCCTTCAGCTGTCAGCCATGGGTTTCAGACAAACCCTTGTGACCCTGCCCCGTACCTATTCCGAAGCCGTCACCCTGATTTTCTACATGCAGCCGGTAGTCTATGCTTTGAAAGAAGTCCGGGTTACCGGCGACAAACCGGACGTTAACATGGATGGTATCCCAAAAGGAAGAGAAACCAACATCCCGCAGGAATTACGCGGGGATGCCTTCAATGAAAAACCTCCGGTATTGGCCGCCATCTTCAACCCCCTTTCATACTGGAATTATTACCTTAGCAAAAGGGAAAAGCAAAAACGGCGGGTCAGGGATGCCATGATGCTGGAAAAATATTGGGAAATGCACTCTCAGAATTACAACAAGCAGATGGTGATGATGCTGACGGGACTGAACGAACCGGAGGCTGACACATTCATGGTTTGGTTTAACGCCCAGAATGTCCTGCCCTATACTTCCACCGAATACGAAGTACGTTCCTCTGTACGGGATTACTTTGAAATGTATAAAAAGGAAAAGAAAAAATAACCGGGCGCTGACCGGGATCCGTGGTTTATGCTATTTTTAATGCCTTTAAAAATCATCAGGGGGAAATATCCGGCTTTGCCAACCGGAATCGTGAATTTTGAATTATGAAAAAGCTTACCTGGGTATTTGTATGTGTGTTCTGTGCATTAACCGTTTGGGCACAGAAAGAGAGCAAACCAAAAGGAGACTCGCTGCTCACGGGTAACCTGGTCAACGGCTTGAAGTTCAGAAGCATCGGTCCTGCCTGGGCCAGCGGCAGGATTGCTGATTTTGCCGTTAACCCGGAGAATCACGCAGAGTATTATGTCGGGGTTGCCAGCGGCAATGTCTGGAAAACCGAAAATAACGGGACTACGTTTCATCCTGTCTTCGATAAATACGGGGCTTATTCTATTGGCGTGGTGAAAGCCGATCCCCGCGATTTCAACACGGTATGGGTCGGAACCGGGGAAAACAATCACCAGCGTGCCCTTGGGTATGGCGATGGAGTCTATAAGTCGGTCGACGGGGGCAAATCCTTCAAAAACATGGGATTGAAGGAGAGCCGTCAGATCGGGGGCATCGTGATTGATCCGCGCAATTCCGACATCGTATTGGTAGCCTGTGAAGGTTCTGCCTGGGGACCGGGAGGCGACCGCGGTTTATACCGGACTGCCGACGGAGGGAAAACCTGGGAAAAGGTTCTGGATATCAGCGAACATACCGGAGTGAACAACGTCGTGATCGATCCTTCGGATCCCGATATCATGTATTGCACCTCAGAACAGCGACGTCGCCATTATTTCACCAAGATTGGCGGAGGGCCCGAATCGGCTGTTTACAAATCAACAGATGCCGGAAAAACCTGGTACAAGATCATGAAGGGATTGCCAGCAACGGAACTTGGCGGAATGGGAATTGACGTTTCACCGGTTGATGCAAGACTTGTCTATCTCATTGTTGAAGCTGCCGGCGATAACAGCGGCTTTTTCCGCTCTTCCGACAAGGGGGAAAGCTGGGAAAAAATGAGTACGCACTCCAGTTCGGGACAATATTACAACGAAATCTACTGTGATCCGAAAGACAGGAATAAGGTCTACTCCATGGAAACCAATTCTTTTGTGACTTCCGACGGGGGTAAAACCTGGACTGCCTTAAACAATAACGGACGCCATGTCGACGATCACGCCCTCTGGATCGATCCTTCCGATACCCGTCATTTCATGATCGGAGGCGACGGGGGCATCTATGAAACCTGGGACGACGGTACAACCTGGGACTTCAAGGAGAACCTGCCGGTAACCCAGTTTTACCGGGTGAACGTGGATAATGCGTGGCCTTTTTACCATGTTTACGGGGGAACGCAAGACAACAATTCCATGGTGGGTCCGTCGCAGAGCCTGAAACGGGGAGGAGCGTCCAACGACGACTGGACCGTCACGGCGGGGGGTGACGGCTTCTGGATCGACACCGATCCCACCAATCCCGACATCATCTATACGGAATCCCAGTATGGCAACCTCTCGCGTTTCGACCGGAAAAGCGGGGAACGGATCAGCATCAGAGTTACGGAGAGGAAAGGTGAAGAAACGTATAAATGGAACTGGAATGCGCCCATGTTCGTGAGCAAGCACTCCCCCACCCGCCTTTACCATGCAGCCAACAAGGTTTTCAGAAGTGACGACCGGGGAGATTCCTGGCAGGTTATCAGTGACGACCTCACCACCAAAACCGACCGCAACAGCTGGCCGGTGATGGGCAAATTCTGGAGTGCCGATGCAGTGGCCAAGGATGTTTCCACTTCCCTGTGGGGAACCATTGTCTCCCTGGCTGAATCGCCCCTGAATGAAAACCTGCTGTATGCAGGAACCGACGACGGGGTGATCTCGGTCACCGACAACGGTGGCCAAAGTTGGAGTCAGATGAAAACTTTTCCGGGCATTCCGGAATACACCTATGTATCCCACCTTCAAGCTGACAGGTTCGACGAAAATGTGGTCTATGCAGCCTTCGACAACCTGCAACGCGATGATTTCAAACCCTATATTCTGAAAAGCACCGATAAGGGGAAGACCTGGAACTCCATTTCCGGGAACCTGCCGGCTAATGGCACTGTGAATTGCCTGGAACAGGATTTCATCCATCCTGATTTGCTCTTTGCCGGTACGGAATTCGGGCTTTTTTTCACCATCGACGGGGGAAAGAACTGGGTACAGCTGAAATCGGGAATCCCGACCATTTCGGTACGCCATCTGGCCATCCAGGAAAGGGAGTCTGATCTGGTGGCTGCCACTTTCGGACGGGGATTTTACATTCTCGACAATTATGGTCCGTTGCGGGAGCTTTCAAAGGAAAACCTGGAGAAGGAAGCCCACCTATTCCGGGTGAAGGATGCCTTGATGTTTAATTATGCCGGCAACCAGGATAACCAGGGACAGACCTATTACACAGCTCCTAATCCCGATTACGGAGCTGTCTTCACCTGGTACCTGAAGGAGGCGCCTCGGTCGCAAAAGGCCAGGCGGCAGGAAGCAGAAAAGAAGCTGCAAAAAGAGGGGAAGCCCATACCACAACCCACCTGGCGTGAGCTGGAACTCGAAAATATCGAGGAGCAGGCCCACCTGATCTTTACCATCCGCGATGCCGACGGCAATGTCGTCAGGGAACTGACTCGCTCTCCGGGCAAAGGGATCAACCGCACGACCTGGGACCTTCGCTATTCCATGCCTTCCGTAACGAGGGTGACGGGAAAATTCAGTCCTGTTGAAACCGGTGGCGGAGGTGGCCGCCGGGGTGGCTTCGGAGGCGGTATCATGGTTATGCCAGGTGCTTATTCGGTAGAAATGGCCCTCTGGGAGAATGGCGTAACCAGGCATTTAGCCGGTCCTGTGAAGTTCACAGCTAAAAAACTGGATAATGTGACCCTCCCGGCAGCCAATTATGCCGACAACATTGACTTTGCCAGGAAGGTGAGCACACTTTCGGTAGCCATGACAGGAACCGACCGGTTGACAACAGAACTTGCCAGCCGGGTGGAGAACATCAAGCAAGCCATTTACAGCACACCCGGAGCAGGGCAGGAATTGATGGACAAAGCCCGCAAAACGGCAGCTGAACTCGAGGAGATACGGTTTGCCATGAACGGTGTGGAAGCCAAAGCCAGCCAGGAAGAGGTGCCCCCCACACAAGTGCCGCTCAACAGCCGGCTTCAGAATATTGCCAGGGCCCACATCAGCAATTCATCAGGCGTAACAGCTTCCGAATTGGCTGACTACACGATTTTGAAGGAGAGATTCCCTCCCCTGCTGGAGAAACTGAAAAAAATTGCCGAAACAGACCTTCCTGCACTCGAAAAGGAACTCAACCGGTTAAACGCTCCCTGGACCCCGGGCAGAATTCCTGAGTGGAAAGAGTAAGGGACCACGGGTTGCCGGTGTCCGCGAAGTTCTGCAATTCAGTTTCTGAAAAAACAAAAACTGCACGCTTTTTGTGCAGATACCGTTTAAATGACTGTCGACACCCTGGCTTATGGAAGTATTCTAAGGCAAAGATCTTCCCGGCCGGAAAATGGATGGGTCATCCGTATACTTGCGGGGCGATTTCCAAACAGAAGTGGAATGAAAAAAAAACAAATCTTGTTGTGGCTGATGGCCGGATGGGTGGAAATATTCTGTGTCCTCCCGGTCATGGCACAATTTCCTGAACCAGTGAATGAACTGGACCGGAAAGTAGTAACCTTCCTGGAAGGACAGGCAGGACATTGGCAGGATATGAATATTCCGGTTTCTGACGGCCGGATTTTATACGACATGGTTTTGGCAAAAAATTACCGTAAAGCTCTGGAAATTGGTACTTCGACAGGTCATTCAGCTATCTGGATCGCCTGGGCCCTCACCAAAACCGGAGGCAAGCTGGTCACCATCGAAATCGACAAACAACGCTATCTCCAGGCATTACAGAATTTCAAAAAAGCAGGACTTTCAGAATATATCGATGCACGGCTGGGCGACGCCCATGAACTGGTGCCTGCCTTGGAAAACGGCTGGGATCTGGTGTTCTGCGATGCCGACAAATGGTGGTACAAGAACTACTTCACAGCCCTGGAACCCAAACTATCGAAACAGGGGTGCTTCCTGGCTCACAATACCAGAATGCGATCGGGTGATATCCGCATTTTCCTGGATTACGTACAATCCCATCCTGATTTTACCACCGTCTTCCGGAATGAAAGTCGTTCCGGAATTTCCATCAGTTGCAAAAAATGACCTGGTGGTGCAAAGGCCGCCGGTAATCCTTGCCCGAAAACTGGGATTATGGTAGTAGGGCACGGTTGCCGGAGAAACCCGCTGTTCCCTCCCTGGCGATCTGGCTTTGGGGATTCTTTCAGCCTTCCGGTTATGACTGGAACCATCCTGCAGATCCTTCCCTGCATGGGGTTTGCACCGGGCGGATTTCACATGCCAAACATTGGGGATCTTCCATCCGATGAAAACCCCGCGATCCGGCAGGAGTGTGCCTGGATACCCTTCTATGCAGAGGTTGTTCCCTTGGAATAGGGTTTTTTCTGCTCCACCTGCCATTCATGGTGAGGCCTGCAGAACCGCTGATTGCCATCGGTACAGCGGCAACGGGACCTCCGGTCTGCTGACTGTTCTGCAGAACAGGGTCTACACCAGTGCGATGGCTCTTCTGATGCTGGCAATATGTTCCGGGGTAGTGCCGCAACAACCTCCTATGATGCTGGCACCGGCAAGGATTAGTTCCGGCACATAGGATGCCATTTCATCGGGACTCTCAGGGAAAAGGGTCTTTCCATCGCGGTACAGGGGCATGCCTGCATTGGCCTGCACAAGAATGGGCACCCGGGGATGGGTTCTGCGGATTTCCTCCACTACGGGAATCATTCCGGCCATTCCGTTTCCGCAGTTGGTGCCGACAACCGAAGCGCCGGCATCGAGCAGTGGCTGAATCATTTCTGCCGGGGAAATGCCCATCATGGTTTTATACCCACCGGTAACCAATTTGTCGAATGTCATGGTGCAGAATACCGCCAGTCCGGTGTTTTCCACGGCAGCTCTGACCGCAAGTACGGCCTCTTCGAGGTCGGTCATGGTTTCGACCACGATGGCATCGGCACCTCCGTCTTCCAGTGCCATAGCCTGCTCCCGGAAGGCTTCATACAATTCCTCCGGGCTTACATCCCCCATGATGAGCATTTTACCGGTGGGGCCCACCGACCCAAGCACCCGGACTTCCCTTCCGGCAGCCTCCCGGCTGATGGCTGCCGCAGCCCGGTTCAGCTCCGCCACACGGCTGCCCAACCCATACTTCTCCAACTTATACCGGCTGCCACCAAAACTGTTGGTCTCTATCATGTCCGAACCGGCATCTATGTAACTCCTGGCTATATCCAACACCTCATCCCGGTGGGTAATGTTCCAGAGTTCCGGGCATTCTCCCGGCTGTAGCCCCTTTTTCTGGAGAAAAGTCCCCCAGGCCCCGTCGGAAACCAGGACTCTGCTTGTAAGAATTTCAGAAATGCGCATTATTATCAATAATTAGTATGTATCCTCTCAGCTTAGACTTCAAACCCGGAATGGAAAACTATCACAGTTCTTTGATCCACTCTTTAATCACCTCCAGCGACGGATCACTTTTTTCTGATTTCAGACGATACTGAACGGTCACGACTGCTGGACCTCCGGCAATGCCAAAGGCAGCCATCTGCGCCGGATCCATCACCTGAGTAACCGTAATCTCTTTCCCGAGTTCAGTCATAGCCCTTGTAACCTTGGCCGTCAGAGACCGGCAAACTTCATCATTCTCACCCAGAACCAGGATTTCACTCTTCCTGGACCGGATCTTCAGCTTCAGCTTATCATTGATTCGTTGCTGGATAGCCTGAATCAGCTGATTCTGTGGTGGGATCCTGGAGACAAACGCAATTTTCCCGTCTATACAGATGGTTGGAATATTCTTAACCATCAGCGAAGACATAAAGGTAACGCCCTCCATCCGTTTGATGGCGTGTTCCCGCCACTCAACGACCCCTTCGAAGTGGGGAGCCACCCTTTTCACCGCTTCCACCATATACTGACAAGGAGCACACGATTCCGAATCAAGGGTGATAATGTCTACAATAACCTTTTCAGATTTGCCGTAATCACGCATATTCAGGATTTCCTGCCGGTTTTCACTGCCCTCCAGTGTTCTGGTAACATCCTGAAGATAAGGATCCTGAACCAGGCGGGATACAGCTATGAGGTTCTCTGGCGGAGTCTCCATAGGCAAGTCACAACCCGGAGCCAGGATAAATCCACGCATCCCTCCTTTATCGAGGCAGGCAAGTGCCTCCTGGCGTGCATCCTCTTCGGTACCCATGAGTAAAACCACGGTGAGTCTCATGTTGCCGCCAAAGCTGATACCTTTCGACAGGGCAATTTCTTTCACATATTCAAGGGGTATGTTCTCATCGATGCTGATATTGTCAGGACGGCAATCACACATAACCCCGATGTTCTGCTGTGCATGGCCGCAAACGAAAAAGGAACTGAGACTGTTACGCTCACGGATCCGTGCGAAAATCTTCGACGCACAGGGAGATACAAACTGACTGAAATTTTCCGGGTCGATCTGGCTGGTCATGGGATCCACCACGGCAATCACGTGGCACCCGGCGGTGATCAGGTAATCCGACATGGAGAGCGATACCCGGGTACAGTAATCCATGATCTTTTCCACCTCCCCGGGAGCTTCGAACATCTTCAGGAAGATGTCGGTTCCCAGGAGGTGAAGAGCCAGGGTAAAAGGGCCGGTGATCAGGCCATACAGGGCTAAGTCAGGGAACCGGCTCCGCAAAATACGGGTTGTCTCCAGGACCGCAGGCAATCGGCCGAGCCCCGGTTCGGGGAATTGCAGGTCGCTGAGTTGTTTCCCTTCCGCCAGGGGGTGCGAAACAACAGCCGGCGGGGTTGAGTCAGACCACTTCAGCTTACAGCCCAGGATTTCCGCTTCCAGCTGAAGATCGAAGACCACCGGTATGCCATCGGGGTCGTAAAGTTCCACAGCCCGGCTGATTCCCTTCACCATGGCTTCGGAAGAGTGCAGGTAGGTACGGGCATCCATGCCGGTGAGAAATCCCCCGTGGACTCCCGTGAACGGTACCCAGGGAGTGCGCTCAGTCTCCTGCAACCGCATCGTGGCTTTGATCAGTTCTATTCCGTACATGATATGCAATTGTTTATGACTAATGAAATACCTAAGCATTATCTCGCTCCAACCGTGATGATGAACCTCATGGGAAACGAAGTCCGGAGGAGTCAATACCCTGTGTTGTACAAGATAAACCAAAAAACAAATTCATGGAAACAGGAAAGGAGTTTGAATAATTCCTTGTTTATTATTCCTTAATTGCTTGTTTAAAGTTAACCGGAAAGATTTTTCCAAGTGATCAGTTCTTTTTACGGGTAGTTTACAAAGGGTTGTAAATTTTCCACAGATGGGTAATGTACCTTGTATTCCAGAAACCACCTCTTTCCCATCCGCAACTGTTATTCATTCCAGGTAAATTAGAATTCAGCGGATTGGAGTACTCCTCCTGAACCAGGAGGAGAAACTGTTGTTTCCGCTTTCCCTGGGTCTCTTGGTCTTTAAGTCCCTTTGCCTTAATTCACCTGTCCATTCAGGTATTCGACCAGTCCCTGGGGATCTCTTGAATAAGCGTCGGCACCGATTTTTTCGCAGAAATCGGAAGTGACCGGCGCTCCTCCGACGGCGATCTTAGCTTCAGGCAAAGCCTCTTTGATGGCCCGGGTTATCTTTTCCATGCTGGGCATGGTGGTAGTCAATAAGGCAGAAAGCCCGACAAACGCATCCGGGTGTTCTTTCAGTGCCGCAATGAACCGGTCTGCTTTGACATCCACCCCCAGATCCACTACTTTCCAGCCATTTCCTTCCACCATCATGGAAACCAGGTTTTTGCCAATGTCATGAAGATCTCCTTCCACAGTCCCGATAATGAAGGTTCCCTTTTGTTTGGCTTCACCCGATAAAAAGAAGGGTTTCAGATGGACCATAGCGGTATTCATGGCTTTTGCCGACATGAGGACCTGGGGTACAAAAACCTTGTTTTCACGGAATTTAATTCCGACCTTTTCCATCCCGGGCATCAACCCTTCAGAAAGAATGCGCTGGGGAGCGATTCCATCTTCCAGGAGGCGTCGGGCTATCTCATCGGCCCCGTCCATGCCCTTCATCTGGGGCGGATAGGGTGACTCTTTACTGATTTTCCCAAATTCAACACATTCCGACAATTTCAGAAGCAGATCACTCATAATGGCAGGCATTAGGTTTCAGACAAAAATAGAAAAACCTTGGCTAAGTGGTTTATCATGATGGTAAAAATTGCGGTGCAAAGGAACATCAAAGTGAAATCCGCGGCCCCGTTTGCATAAAATCTTAAAATTACCCTTCTGCAAACCGGATGAGAATCGCCCGGGAATTCGTATTTTCGGACTATTTCCGGAGACAGGCCTATGTCGGTATACTTCATAGTATTCCTGGTAGTGTCGGCAGTAATGCTGTTGCTGCTGATGGTGCTGAAGCTTAAACTAAATGCGTTCATCGCTTTGCTGCTCACCGCCATTTATTTCGGCATTCTCACCGGGATGCCCTTGGAGGATATTACCAGGAGCATACAGGAAGGGATGGGGAGTACGCTGGGATTTGTAGCCACAGTGGTAGGGCTGGGTGCGATTTTCGGCCAGGTGTTGGAAAGTTCAGGAGGGGCAGAATCACTGGCCCGATCGCTGTTAAGGCGTTTCGGTAAGGGAAAAGCCTCCTGGGCCATGATGCTGACCGGGTTTATCGTTGCTATACCGGTCTTTTTCGATGTCGGTTTTATCATCCTGGTACCTATCCTGTATGCCCTGGCCAGGGACACGGGAAGGTCGCTTCTGTACTATGCCATCCCATTGCTGGCGGGATTGGCGGTTGCGCACAGTTTTGTTCCTCCGACTCCCGGACCGGTAGCCGTGGCGGACATCATCCAGGCACCCCTGGGATGGGTAATCCTCCTGGGTATTCTGACGGGAATCCCGACAGCCATTCTTTCCGGTCCGGTTTGGGGAAAATATATTGCCGCGAAAATTATTGTCCATCCTCCGGCTTTGACAGATGAACCTGACAAAGAGGAGCCGGCCGGAACCCTGCTTCCTTCTTTCGGGCTGATAGCAACCCTGATCGGCATACCGCTGATATTGATCCTTTTCAACACCCTGACTGGTGTTCTGACGGCAAAGGAAATCTTGTCCCCTTCCTGGTTTACCAGGGTGGTGGCTTTTTGTGGTCACCCTTTTACAGCACTGATCGTTTCAACACTGCTGGCCATCTGGCTGCTCTGCCTGCGTCGGGGCATGCCGCGGCAACAGGTTCTGAATCTGACCACAAAAGCACTGGGACCTGCCAGTATTATTATCCTGATTACAGGAGCAGGAGGCGTATTGAAACAAGTTATGGTCGACAGCGGAATCGGGAAAATCATGGCCGAAACCATGGCCGGGTCAGCCTTATCGCCGATACTGCTGGCCTGGTTACTGGCTGCCGTCGTAAGGCTCACCCAAGGTTCTGCTACCGTCGCGATGATCACAGCAGCAGGAATTATTGCTCCCATGACCGGACCATTCATGCTTTCCGACCCTGATAAAGCCCTCATCGTCATCGCAATTGCCTCCGGTGCCACTATTGCCTCGCACGTGAACGACAGTGGCTTCTGGCTGGTGGGAAAATACCTGCGATTGAACGAAAATCAAACCCTCCGGTCGTGGACGGTCATGGAGACTATCATTGCTTTCTGCGGTCTGGGCTTTACTCTTTTGGCAAGCTTGTTTTTCTAGCCTTCCGGTTAAACAGATCATCCGATGATTGCCGGCGGAATTTGGGCTTTCCGCATGCCGGACAGGTCGCTGTCTTCAACCGGTGAATGTTCGTGAGCTTCAGCCTGGTACGACAGAGGGTACATTTGAACCGGTTGATGTGCAAAAGGGCTTCCCCATCGTAAATGGTTACCTGGATCTTGTTATGCAACAAATTGCACTTCCGGCAACGATAAACCTGGAAAGTAGCGTTAATCTCCATCGCCGGATGATCGCGCGAAAGCTTCAGGATTTTGTTATGAATCTCATAATGGAACAATTTCCGGGGATTTTCCCTGTATTCTTCAAATGACTGAGGTTTAACAAGATATCCATGTCCCTGCTTCAACCTTTCCTCATAAGAACAACGACTGCATTTATACGTATAGGCACGACCAACCATACAACCTGTTTTACCTGCAATAAATTTAGGCAAAATGTAGACGATAGAATAGCTAACCACCTTTTATTGCTGTTTTTAATGCCCTTAAACATACTTTTCAATTGAAACAAAGATTATCTCCGTTTTTTTTAATATTTTGGGTACCTGAATCCCGGAAACCATCCCGGCACCGTACAGGTGGGTCCCCTGGCCAGGTCAGGAGCAGGGAGTTTCCGGAAGGTATCGTTCGAAAACATCGTGACTAATTAAAACATATCATCTATGAGCAGGTTTCTTTTTGCCTCAATAGGAAGGAAATTCCTGATGAGTGTCACCGGTATATTCCTGTTGTTGTTTATCCTTGTCCATTTGACGGTTAATCTGTTCTTGATATTCGACGACACGGGGCAACTCTACAACCAGGGAGCCCACTTTATGGTCAGCAATCCTGTAATCAGAATTGTAGAACCACTATTGGCGCTGGGTTTTTTGATTCACATTCTCTGGTCTCTGCTGATCACTCTGGAAAACTGGAGGGCCAGGCCGGTAAAATATAAAAAACAGGATTTGTCGGCAGCCAGTACCTGGTCTTCACGTAATATGCTGATCCTGGGAGCGTTGATTTTTGCATTTCTGTTTATTCACCTGGTGAATTTCTACTGGAAGATCAAATTCACCGGATCTCCCTTACTGGAGGAAGGTATGGAGGGGGCAGGAATGCACAACACCTATGCTCTGGTAAGCACCCTGTTTAGGGAGAGTCTTGTGTATTGCTTACTGTACATAGCAGGAGCAGCATTATTGGGTTTGCATATAACGCATGGTTTCTGGTCGGCATTTCAGACTATTGGGTTCAACAACAAGCAGTGGCTGGTCCGGTTGCAGCGGGTTGCCTTTGTTTATGCTATCCTGGTGGCGTCAGGGTTTGCCATCATCCCTATATACTTTATCATTTTCAAGTGATAACACAAATACGTTATGAATATGCAGATACTTGATTCAAAAATACCGGCAGGGCCCCTGGCAGAAAAATGGTCCAGGCACAAGGCAGCCATCCGGGTGGTGAGTCCAGCCAATAAAAGAAAATTGGAAGTCATTGTCGTGGGAACCGGCTTGGGGGGAGCTTCGGCAGCGGCCTCCCTTGCCGAGTTGGGATATAATGTCAAGGCGTTTTGTTATCAGGACTCTCCCCGGCGGGCCCATTCGATTGCTGCCCAGGGAGGCATCAATGCAGCCAAGAATTACCAGAACGACAACGACTCGGTATACCGGTTGTTTTACGACACGATCAAAGGGGGTGATTACCGTTCGAGGGAAGCCAATGTATACCGGCTGGCAGAGGTTTCCCCCCTGATTATAGACCAGTGCGTGGCGCAGGGGGTTCCCTTTGCGCGCGAATACGGAGGACTGCTCGACAACCGGTCGTTTGGCGGGGTATTGGTAAGCCGCACTTTTTACGCCCGCGGTCAGACCGGACAACAACTGCTGCTGGGAGCCTACCAGGCTTTAAACCGGCAGATTGCCAAAGGAACCGTACAGATGTATGGCCGGCATGAGATGCTCGACGTGGTGATCATCGGGGGAAAAGCCCGGGGGATCATCGCCCGGGACCTGGTTACCGGCCAGATCAAACGGTTTGGGGCCCATGCAGTCGTAGTGGCCACAGGTGGCTACGGAAATGTGTTTTTCCTCTCCACAAATGCGATGGGAAGCAACGGGTCGGCAGCCTGGCAGTGCTTTAAAAAAGGTGCCATGTTTGCCAATCCCAGTTATGTGCAAATTCATCCTACCTGCATTCCGGTGCACGGAACCCAGCAATCCAAACTCACCCTGATGTCGGAATCGCTGCGCAACGACGGCAGGGTCTGGGTACCTAAAGATAAAGAGGATGCTGCCAAACTCCGGGAAGGGAAAATAGGGCCGAACGACATTCCGGATGAAGGGCGTGATTTCTACCTTGAAAGGAGATACCCCTCATACGGGAACCTGGTGCCGCGTGATGTGGCTTCCCGGGCCGCCAAGGAACGGTGCGATGCCGGCTATGGCGTCAATGCCGAAGGTAAGGCTGTCTACCTTGATTTCAAATACTCCATAGAACGGCTGGGCCGCAGTGTGATCGAGGAACGATACGGTAACCTCTTCCAGATGTACGAAAAAATCACCGACCACAACCCCTATAAGGAACCGATGCAGATTTATCCCGCCATTCATTATGCCATGGGGGGCACCTGGGTCGATTACAACCTGATGACCACAGTTCCCGGACTCTACTCCATCGGAGAGGCCAATTTTTCGGACCATGGAGCCAATCGTCTCGGGGCTTCCGCCCTGATGCAGGGATTGGCCGACGGATATTTCATCCTTCCCTATACCATCGGAGATTACCTGGCCGGCGAAATCATGGCCCCCAAAACAGATACCGGCGCCCCCGAATTTGAAAAAGCCGAAAACGAGGTGAAAGAACGGCTCGCAAAACTCTTTCACATTAAAGGAACCCAACCAGTGGACTATTTTCACAAGGAGCTGGGTCATATCATGTGGGACTATGTGGGGATGTCGCGCAACGCAGAAGGATTGAAGAAAGCCATCCGGGAAATCCGGGAACTTCGCACCCGTTTTTTTAACGAGGTAATCATCCCCGGAGAGATGGACAACCTGAACCCGGAACTGGAAAAGGCAAGCCGGCTGGTTGATTTCTTTGACATCGGCGAGCTGATAGCACTCGATGCGCTCGAAAGAAACGAATCGTGCGGCGGCCACTTCCGCGAGGAATCGGTGACGGAAGAGGGAGAGGCTCTGCGGAATGACGAAAAATACGCGTTTGTATCGGTGTGGAAGTACCGCGGCGAAGGCGAAGAACCACAGCTCCTCAAAGAACCCCTGGTTTTCGAGAGTATTAAATTATCACAGAGAAGTTATAAATGACCGGACCATGGCTGACAAGATTCTGAAAAAACTGACAATTGAAGTCTGGAGGCAGAAAAATGCCCGGGACAAGGGACGGTTTGAGTCCTATACCATTGAGAACGTCTCCGCCGGGAGTTCCTTTCTGGAGATGCTCGATATTTTAAATAATGAACTGATTCTGAAAGGCCTGGACCCTATCGCTTTCGACCATGACTGCAGGGAAGGGATTTGCGGGACCTGCAGCCTGTACATCAACGGAAGGCCCCATGGCCCAGACACCGGAGTGACCACCTGCCAACTGCACATGCGGAAATTCAAAGACGGAGATACCATCACCATTGAACCCTGGCGGGCCAGAGCGTTTCCCGTTATCAAAGACCTGGTAGTTAACCGGACAGCCTTTGACCAGATATTGCAGTCCGGGGGGTTTATCTCGGTAAATACCGGCGGAATTCCCGATGGCAATGCCATTCCCATCAGTCATGAAGACGCGGAAGAGGCCATGGATTCTGCTTCCTGCATCGGTTGCGGTGCCTGTGTAGCCGCCTGCAAAAACTCCTCGGCCATGCTCTTTGTGGCAGCCAAAGTCTCCCACCTGGCCAGGCTGCCCCAGGGAAGAGTCGAAGCCAAGGCCCGGGCCCGCAATATGGTCGCCAAAATGGATGAACTGGGATTCGGCGGATGCACCAACACCGGTGCCTGTGAAGCCGAATGCCCGAAAAATATCTCTATCTCCAACATCGCCCGGCTCAACAGGGAATACCTGTCGGCAAAATTTTCTGAATAGGCGGGTTTCCCCGTAATTCGGGGTAGAATGCGCCCCAGAACAGACCCGGGTCCTGGTACCCTACTACCTTATCGGTTGTCTGCTGCTTTTTGACCGGGTAGTAATTAGGGCTCCCTCCGGCGCCATAAGGCTTATTCTGATCCTTGCACAGAGACACCACCCGGTGACCTGATGCGGAGACTTCCCCATTAATAACAGATTATGAAATTTCAGGCAATTCTTTAGACCAACTGACAGGCTTACAATTAAAATGGTTAATTTCGGGATGAATTTTCAGGAGTAAAAATTAAATCGTTTATAAAGATGTCAGTCAGTTACAAGGAATTGGGACTGGTAAACACCCGAAAAATGTTTGCCGGGGCTGTGAATGGAGGCTACGCCATCCCGGCCTATAATTTCAACAACATGGAGCAGCTCCAGGCTATTGTCAGTGCCTGCGTGGAGACCGGTTCCCCTGTGATCCTTCAGGTATCGAAAGGTGCCCGTCAGTATGCCAATGAAACGTTGCTGCGCTATATGGCCCAGGGTGCTGTGGAATATGCCAAAGAACTCAGCCAGGGTGCAGGAATTCCCATTGCCCTTCACCTTGATCACGGCGATACCTTCGAAACAGCCAAAAGCTGTATCGACATGGGGTTTTCGTCGGTCATGATCGATGGGTCGCACCATCCTTATGCGAAAAATATAGAGGTAACCCGCGAGGTGGTTGAATACGCCCACAAGTACGATGTGACCGTGGAAGGGGAGCTTGGAGTTCTTTCGGGCATCGAAGACGATGTTGTGGCTGCACGGTCGGTTTATACCAATCCGGATGATGTGATCGACTTTACAGCCAAGACCGGTGTTGATTCCCTGGCCATATCGATCGGCACCTCCCATGGTGCCAACAAGTTTACCCCGGCCCAGTGCACGCGTAACGAAGAAGGGATTCTTATTCCCCCGCCTTTGCGGTTTGACATCCTGGAAGAAATCGAACGGCGTCTTCCCGGTTTCCCCATTGTCCTGCACGGTGCGTCATCGGTACCCCAGGATTTGGTTGCATTAATCAACACGTTCGGGGGGGCACTGAAAGATGCCGTGGGCATTCCGGAATCACAGCTGCGGCGGGCTGCTGCCTCTTCGGTATGCAAAATCAACATCGATTCAGACGGCCGGTTGGCCATGACGGCTGCCATCCGCAAGGTTCTGACCGAAAAGCCGGCTGAATTCGACCCCCGGAAATACCTGGGCCCGGCGAGAGAGGCCCTGAAAGAACTGTACAAACACAAAATCATCCACGTGCTGGGTTCGAATAACCGGATCTGACGAAGGATACCGCACCCGGCTCAGCCTCAGTGATTGCAGTGCCGGGGTGAAACAAAAAAGCCGCTTTTATGGGCGGCTTTTTTGTTTCCTGTTCTATAAGGCAGGTTTCAGGTGTTTGTCGAGAAAAGCGATCATCGCCCTGTAGAAGTCAAACCGGTTCTCCTCGTTCCGGAATCCGTGGCCTTCATTATCCCTGACCATATATTCCACATCAATGCCCCGGGCTTTCAGTGCATCAACCATCTGGTCCGATTCTGCCTTGTTGACCCTGGGATCATTGGCCCCCTGAGCAACAAAAAGCGGGGCAACAATTTTGTCGGCATGAAATACGGGGGAGACTTCGGCCAGAGCCAGGCTGTCGGTTACAGGATTACCCACCATTTCGTAAAGCATATCGAGCATCGGCTTCCAATAGGGAGGAATCGTTTGCATAAAGGTAAACAGGTTGGCAACCCCCACATAATCGACGCCAGCGGCATACAATTCAGGAGTAAGGGTCAATCCTGCCAGGGTGGCATATCCCCCGTAGCTGCCTCCGTAAATGGCAATCCGTTCCGGATCGGCAATGCCCTGACTGATCAGCCATTTCACGCCATCGGTGATATCATCCTGCATGGTGCGGCCCCATTGTTTGAAGGAAGCCTCCCAGAATTTCTTTCCATACCCCGTGGATCCGCGGAAGTTCATCTGCAGCACCGCATAGCCATTGTTGGCCAGGAATTGCACTTCAGGATTGAAACCCCAGGAATCACGAGCCCAGGGCCCCCCGTGGGGATTGATGACAACCGGTAAATTCTTCGGTTTACCCCCTTTGGGAAGTGTCAGATACCCGGGTATGGTCAACCCGTCACGGGAGGTATAGGAGATACTCTTCATCTCACTCAGATCGTCCTCATTCAGCCAGGGAGCCAGATCGGTCAGGTGGGTGAGCTCCTTCGTATTCCGGTCAAAGAAATAATAGGCCCCACGGCTCCGGTCGTTGTATGTGCGGACAATCAGCTTATCCTCCTCTTTGTTGAAACCTGCCAGGACCAAATCATATCCCGGAAGCTTGCCTTCCAGGTATTTCCATACAGTCTCAGCCTCGGAATCAAAAAAATGATGCTTGGGTTTATCGGTCGTCCATGTCACCGAAAGAAGCTTTTTCTCCTTCCGGGAATAATCAACCCCGTCGAGATCTGCTTCCTGGGTTTCGAAAAGGACCTCCTGCTCTTTCCCATTGGCAATGTCGAACAATACCAGAGCAGCTTTGTCTCTTCCAAGATTGGAAAGAGCATACACCATCTTGTTGTCAAAGGTAAACAAAGCGGGGCTTACCGATTCCTTGAAATTGGTAGTCAGCACCGGAGCAAATGGTTCTGTTTCTGTTTCCCGGTACAGAATGGTTTGGTTTACCCCGTCGCTGACAAAGGCTACCCGGAGTTTGCCCTCATGGTCGGTCATCCACCCCACGATATTCCCGGGATTCTCCGCCAGCAGAGTCATTTCCCCGGTCACCACATTGAGGCGGTAAGGATCAAAAACGGTCGGGTTACGCTGATTTAAACCAACAATGATTTCATGGTCCACTTCTTTCAGATCGTCAATAAACTCAGTACGGACCTTTTCAAAAACGGTGAGCCCTTTCAGATCGGAGCCATCGGCATTGACGCCGTAGAGTTGGAAATTTTCATCGCCTCCGGTGTCTTTCAGGTAGAGTAGCCGGTCATCGCCCTTCCAGAGGTATCCGGCAATGTCACGGGCGGTCTCTGAGGTAATGCGTAGGGCTGAGTCAGCTCCCACCTTCTGTACGAAAAGGTTGAGCCTCGACTCCCAGGGAGCCAGGAAAGAAAAATAGCCGCCATTGGGCGAAAGCTGAAAAGCGGTCTTCTCAGGATTGCGGAAGAAATCTTCCACCGGGATCAGAGGGGCTTTCGTTGACTCACAAGCTGCCATAAGCAATAATACTAAGGAAATCAAAAAAAATCTTTTCATAATCATTCAGTTTAATCAAGGGTTCTCTCATTGGAAAGGATTACTTTTTCTCTGTCTTATAAAGTTCCTTTTCTGTGACGACTTTCACCAGCATACTGTCTTTCAATGTCTTACTAACCGCGTTGTAGGGGGCGGTTACAATCGTCTCACCAGGCTTTAATCCTTCTTTGATCTCGATGTTGTTGTTGTCCTGGATGCCGGTTATGACGACGCTTTTGAAAGCTCTGCCATCCCGGACAACAAATACGACCTCTTCTTTTTCATCCCTGCCGGCTGTACCCTCTTTCGGTGCGACACCGACGGATTTCATAATGGTGTCGTTTTTCAGACGGGTGGAAACCGCCTGAACAGGAACAGAAAGTACATTCTGCCGGGTGACGGTCTGAATTTCCACAGTAGCTGACATGCCGGGGCGGAACGGATAAACAATTTTGGCAGAGTCGATAAGATCCTGGTAGGAATTCTGCAAAAGGAAGATCTTTACCTCAAAGTTGGTAACCTGGTCGGTGGCCGTTCCGGAGGTACGGGCTGAATTGGCTATCTGGGTAACAATACCTTTAAACTTACGGTTCATGTAAGCATCGACCTGGACAAAAGCAGTATCGCCGAGGCTGACCTTTACAATATCATTTTCGTTGACATCGACCTGGACCTCCATTTTATCGAGGTCAGCGACGACCATCATTTCTGTTCCGGCATACATATTGGTGCCAACGACTCTTTCTCCCTTTTCGACATTCAGCTGGGAGACGGTTCCGGCAATAGGGGCAAAAATCCTGGTTTTGGTAAGTTGTTCCCGGGCTTCGGCAACGGAAGCTTCGGCGCTTTTCACCGAATACTGTGCGGCCTTGACTTCAGCCTGGGCTACCTTATAACCTGCCTGAGCTGTTTCGTATTCCGACAGGGGAATGGTGTTGGTCTGGAAGAGTTGTTCAGACCGCCGGAAGGCAAGCTCCCGCTCGATAAGCTGGGCTTCAGCCTGTGAAAGCCTGGCGTGCGATGAATTGAGGGCTGCTTCGGCGCGGCTCAGCGATGACCGGTATATATCGGGTTTGATGACCACCAGGGGATCTCCCGGGTTCACCTGGTTCCCTTCCTGTACATACAATTCAATAATCTCTCCCGACACGTCGGGACTGATTTTTACTTCTGTGCTGGGCTGGATTTTCCCGTTTGCCGTAATCTGCTCGGTAATGGTGCTCGTTTCGACTGTTTCAGCCAGTACTTTAATACTGACCTCAGCACCAAACCAACCTGCCTTTTTCCCCACTACCAGCATAATGATGGCAACAGCCAGAACACCCAACCCGAGGGCCACTCCCTTATTTTGTTTCTTCATCCGGAATTTTGAATTATTTGTAAATAAGCATGATGCAAAATTACATAATAAGGCTGATAATGATTCATCAGGATGCGGGAAAAAGATGTTTCTGACCGAACAGGAGGGCCCTGCAACGCAAACCGGAAGGCCACACCGGGGATTGGTCTCCGGCTGCTATCATTTGTAGTTCAGGTTGGAGGGAAGGAATTTTTCTATGGTTTCCGTGGTCACGCCCTTGCGTCGGGCATAATCTGCTGCCTGGTCAAGGCTGATTCTTTCTACACCAAAGTACCGGGCTTCCGGATGGGCAAAATATTGCCCGCATACAGAGGCATTGGGGAGCATGGCAAAATGCTCCGTTAAAGTGATTCCCGCGGCCCCGGCATCCAGAAGGCGGAAGATGTTTTCTTTTTCGGAGTGTTCCGGACAGGCAGGGTAACCGGGAGCCGGCCTGATACCCTGGTATTTCACCTTCAGCAGTTCATGGGTCGTCAGGTTTTCCTCCGGAGCATACCCCCAGTATTCTTTTCTGACATATTCGTGCAGCCATTCGGCGAAAGCTTCACTCAGGCGGTCGGCAAGCGCTTCGAGCATGATTACCTTGTAGTCGTTGTGATCCCTGTAAAAATGCTCCTTCCATTTTTCGATGCCTATGCCGGCAGTCACAGCAAAGGCGCCACAGTAATCCGGGCGTTCCGACTCCAGGGGAGCCACAAAGTCGGACAGGCAAAGGTTGGGTTGGTTATCTTTTTTCCGCTCCTGCTGCCGCAGGTGGTAAAACCGGCCCAGTTCCCGTTTTCTGTCTTCCCCGTCGAAAAGCAGGATGTCATCATCCAGGGAGTTGGCAGGCCATATTCCCACCACCCCATGCGCCTGAAGCATGTTGTTCCTGATGATGTCGGCAAGCATCTCCCGGGCATCCTCAAAGAGCTTGCGTGCTGCTTCGCCCCGGGTGCCATCCTGCAGAATCTCCGGATAGGTCCCTTTTAACTCCCAGGTCAGGAAGAAGAAGGTCCAATCAATGTACCCGGTAAGTTTTTCCAGGGGGAAACCGATGAATTGTTTCACCCCGGTAAACCGTGCCGGATATACCGGGGAAGTGGACCAATCGCAGAGAAACTTGTTTTTTCTGGCTTGTGAGAGGGTCAGGTATTCCCTGGGTTTTCTTGATTGCTGGAAATTCCGGATTTCTTGGTATTCCTCACTGACAGAGCGGATATAGTCCGTGTCGCCCGAAACCAGGGAAGCTACCACACGGGTAGAAAGGGAGGCATCTTTTACGTGGATGACCGGGCCGCTGTATTCCGGTTCAATTTTCACGGCGGTATGGATTTTTGACGTCGTGGCTCCACCAATCAGCAGGGGAAGGGTCATACCCCTGGCTTTCATTTCCCGGGCTACTTCGGCCATGACTTCCAGCGATGGGGTGATCAGTCCGCTAAGCCCCACAATATCTGCTTTTTCCGACAGCGCCGCATCCAGTATTTTGTCGGTGGGCACCATCACCCCCAAATCGGCCACATCGTAATTGTTGCATCCCAGCACGACACCCACGATATTTTTTCCAATATCGTGGACATCGCCCTTCACCGTGGCCAGGAGGATTTTCTTTTTGCGCGCCGGAGCTGGATATTTCCCCTTGTCGGCTTCGATATAAGGGAGAAGCCAGGCTACGGCCTTTTTCATCACCCGCGCCGACTTGATGACCTGGGGCAGAAACATTTTCCCCGATCCGAAAAGTTCTCCCACGACGTTCATGCCATCCATCAGGGGACCTTCGATGATGGTCAGCGCCGGAGAATATACACTGACGGCCTCTGCCATATCGTCGTCGACGAAGTCGGTGATTCCCTTCACCAGGGCATGGGCAATCCGTTCCGCAAGAGGAAGGTGACGCCACTCCTCCCTGCGCTCCTCAGGTTTTCCATTACTCTGAAGCCGGGACGCAAATTGGAGGAGCCGTTCTGTGGCATCGGGCCGGCGGTTCAGCACAAGGTCCTCCACAATTTCCAGCAGGTCAGGTTCTATCTCATCATAGATCTGGAGCATGCCCGGATTGACGATTCCCATGTCAAGGCCTGCCCGAATGGCATGGAAGAGAAATACCGAATGCATGGCCTCCCTGACAGTGTCGTTCCCCCTGAAGGCAAAGGAGACATTGCTGATTCCCCCGCTGGTGCGTGCATAGGGAAGGTTCTCCTTAATCCATCGGATGGTTTCGATATAGTCGACAGCGTAGTTGTTGTGCTCTTCCAGACCGGTGCCGATGGTGAGCACGTTGGGATCCAGGATGATATCTTCGGGAGGAAAACCCACCTCTTCGGTCAGGATCTTATAGGCGCGTGTACAGATCTCCTTTCGCCGCTCCAGGGTGTCGGCCTGTCCCTTTTCGTCGAAGGCCATGACCACAACGGCAGCCCCAAAGCGCCTGATGGTAGCGGCATGGGCCTTAAACACCTCCTCGCCCTCCTTCAGACTGATGGAGTTGATGACAGACTTTCCCTGCACGCACTGGAGGCCCGCCAAGAGTACTTCCCAGCGCGAGGAGTCGATCATCACGGGTAACCGGGCAATGTCGGGTTCCGCCATCATCAGGTTGAGGAAGGTGACCATTTCCTTTTCGGCATCCAGCATGGCATCGTCGAGGTTGACGTCGATGGCCTGGGCCCCGTTCTCCACCTGGTCACGGGCTATGGCCAGCGCTTCTTCATATTTTCCTTCGCGGATCAACCGGGCAAATTTGCGGCTTCCCGCCACATTGCACCGTTCCCCGATGTTGAGGAAGTTGTTTTCCGGGGTGATGACCACGGGCTCAAGACCGGTAAAGCGGGTAAGATGATCTTTAGGTTTCACCTCATGGGGCCGGGCTGTTGCCGCTGCCCTTGCAAACTCCCTGATATGAGCAGGCGTGGTGCCGCAACACCCTCCAATAATGTTCACATAACGGTGGTCGAGATAATTGCGGATCTGTGCCCCCATGGTTTCGGGAGTCTCATCATACCCCCCGAACTGGTTGGGGAGTCCGGCATTGGGGTGAGCACTGATGTAAAAGGGAGCCTTCTGCGAAAGCTCCCGCAGGTAAGGCTTCAGTTCGGCGGCCCCCAGGGAGCAGTTAAGCCCTATCGACAACAGCTTTGCATGGGCCAGCGAATGAAGAAAAGCCTCCAGGGTCTGTCCTGAGAGGGTGCGACCGCTGGCATCGGTAATGGTGCCCGAGACCATAAGCGGAAGTTCCAACCTGCGGGCTTCCAGAACTTCCCCGATGGCCACCAGGGCAGCCTTGGCATTCAGGGTGTCGAAAATCGTCTCCACCAACAAAAACTCCGCACCTCCGTCGATCAACCCCTCTGTCTGTTCCCGGTAAGCGGCCTTCACCTCATCAAAGCTTACCGCCCTGTATCCGGGATTGTTGACATCGGGGGAGAGGGAGAGGGTTTTGTTGGTTGGCCCCATGGCCCCGGCCACGTACCGGGGTTGTTCAGGATTGGCAGCAGTAAATTCATCGGCGAGGGACCGGGCAATCTCCGCAGAAGCTTTGTTCATGGCATACACCCAGGCCTCCGTATGGTAATCGGCCTGCGATATCGAGGTGGAATTAAATGTATTGGTCGACAGGATGTCAGCACCCGCCTCCAGATACTCCCGGTGGATGGAGGCAATCACCTCCGGCTTTGTCAACGACAAAATATCGTTGTTCCCCTTCAGGTCGTAGGGGTGGTTGGCAAACAGTTTTCCACGAAAATCTACTTCGGAAAGGTGGACATCCTGGATCAGCGACCCCATGGCCCCATCGAGGACCAGGACTCTCTTTCCCAGTTCAAGACGTATGTCGTTTTTCTCCATCTCTTCAACGAGTTAAAATCCATTATCCGGATTTCCTGTTCTTAGGACATGCCACGCATCACCGGCATTCTGCCCAATGCATGCGAATGCGGGCACCGGATAAACCCATCACCCGGCCTTTTGCTGTTCCGGCCTTCCCCTTCCTTCATGCGGCGGAACCAGGGAGATTATTCTCCGGTTCCGGCCTGCTCCGGGAGGAGAATTTCAGGCAGAAGCATGTACAAACCGGACTTCAAAGTTACCACGGATTCCGGTTTGGTCTTCGCAAATGATAACGAGTGAGAGAATTTCCGGCAATTGTTCTGAATATTTTAACACGGGTTCGATATCTTCCCGCGTTTTCACGCGGTTGGCCAGGGATGTGGCCCAGGCGTCGGCCAGTACCGGGGAGGAGCAGGCCACCATGACGGCATCGGCTTTGCCGAAACTGAGGGAAGGGCCGATGGTACCTGAGGAGGTGCATACACCACAGGGTGTATCTTTTGCCGGAATCAGAATACCTATTTTTTCGGAGAGAGGGGAATCGCCGGCGTAGATGGTCATCAGGAGGTCTTCTTTCAGAAGAATGAAATAGTCGCCCCCGTTTTCGACGATCAGTTCTTTGAGAGGGAAGCGTTTTCTGATCTTTTCAGCGGTGCGGAGGGCGAACATGCCGGCTACTGCGGCCATGGGGCCTGTTCCGCTGCGGGTGCCGGCAGCAGCCATCTCCCGGGCTTCAGGAGGTGCCCCCGGTAAGAGCTTCAACTCCTCCAGAGAAGTCGCGAAGGCCGGAAACTCATGAATATACCAATCCAGCCTCGTCCTGAGGTCCACCACCTCATGCAGCGCCACTTCCGCCATCTCCTTGCAGAAGGAGTCATGGTTCACCCCGATCCAGAGATCGGTCTCCAGGTACCGTACCATAAAAGAGGCGAACCGTGCGGGATTGAACTGCTCACGATAGAGGCGCGGTTGGTATTCCATGCCTCTAAAATTACAATAAAAACAGACATCTTTGCCCTTACAGCACTACAACCCGTTTATTGTTTCACAATCTTCCACACCTGCTGTTGTTCCGGCGTCTGAAGGGTCAGCAGATAGATCCCCGGCTGAAGTGCGCCCATGGGAACCACCATCTCAGAGGAGGAGCAGGGGGACTCATGCACCATCCTTCCTGTAAGATCATTCAGTGTAAGCACGCCTATACCCTTCATCCCCCGGATATGCAGTTCCGATATCACCGGATTGGGCCACACGCTGAGCTGACTTCCTGAGAGGTCGCTGACGGGTGTATTCACGGTAAAGTTGGCCGTAAGGCTGCGGGGAGCTGAAAGCGTAAAGACATAGCTGGCCAGGGTACTCACTACAGTGGATCCTTCCGTCCAGTTGACAAAAACATAACCTTCGGCAGGCTGTGCATGGGCGGTGACCGTGGTGCCTGTATTAAAGGTGCCTCCGCCGCTGACCGTGCCCCCTGCAGCAGGTGCGGCCGACAAGCCCACCGCATAGTTAACTGCCTTCTCCCTGAAATTGGCCGCCAGGGTTCGGGTACTATTCAAGTTAAACGTATAGGTGGGAGATTTACTCACCAGCATGGTCCCCTCCGTCCAGTTCACAAACTCAAAGCCCCGGTCGGGAATGGCTCTAATAGTTACCTGAGTTCCCGGGGCATAACTCCCTCCTCCATCCGTGGTACCCCCAAAAAATGGATCTGTTGTCAGTGTCAAGGAGTAGGTGGCAGCCACAGCCTTAAAATTAGCCGTCAGACTCCGGTTGGCATGAACCGTCAGCGCATATCCGGTATTGGTGCTGACCACCTTGGTTCCCTCCTTCCAGTTCACGAATTCATACCCCTTCGCCGGAGTTGCTTTGACCACCAGTTCCGTACCGCTGATATAGTTGCCGCCACCGCTCACACTTCCACCGGCGGTGGGACTGGCAGTCAAGGAAAGGGTGTACTGAGGTAATACAGCTCTGAAATTAGCGACGAGTGTCATGCTTTCCTTCACCGTAAAAATATAGCCTGAGGAACTGCTCAACACCTTGGTGCCACTGGTCCAGTTCACAAATTCATACCCTTCGGCGGTGCTGGCTTTGACCGGTACGGAAGCACCCTCCTGAAAGGTCCCTTCGCCGCTTACCGTTCCCCCATCGGCCGGATTGGCGGAAAGGGAGACCACACATTGGGCTGGAAGACTCCGGAAATTGGCCACCAGGGTACGGTTGGTACTCACTGTAAAGGTATAACCCGCGTTGGTGGACAATACTTTGGTTCCCTCCGTCCAATTCACAAATTCATACCCCGGATTCGCAGTAGCTGCAAGGGTCACAGACTTCCCCGGGGCAAAGGTACCACCTCCGCTCACAAAGCCTCCCCCGGCAGGCGTCACCGAGAGATTGACCGAATAGGTGGTCGCCCCCGTGGTGGTCACGTAAATGGTGCCCGAAACCAGGGATTCCCCGCCAGAGACCAATGTTTGAATATAATACAAATACTCTGTACCTGAAACCAGCCCTGTAACTGTATGGTTATCCACATTCCCCAGGGTTTTGGGGAAATAGCCCTGCGGACTCAAACCCGTACTGGCGGTGGAGATGACCCATAGCTTGTATCCTGTGGCACCGGAAACCGATTGCCACCGTGCTGTAAAAGAAGTATTGGTAATATTGGTGGCCTGAAGGGCAACCGGCGCCCTGGGCCTGGTCTTTACCGTGATCTCATTACCGAAGTAAGACAATTTGGTGCTGAAAATAGCCCTGACCCGGTATTTGTACGATGTATTGGGCTGTAATGGCAGGTCGCTTACCTCATAACTGGTTTCCGTGGTAAACCTCCATGCCCAGGTGTTATCAATAAATATTTCCAACCGGTATTTGGTCGCTCCGGCCAGAGGGTTCCACCAGGCCTTGAAGGAATGATCGGTCACATTGGTGGGCTGCTTGGCTACAGGGGTTTCCAGTGCTTCTGTGGTCACCTTGATGACATTCGATTTGGGCGATTCCTGTATCGCATTCCTGGCCGACACCTGGTATTCATAATCCTGGCCTGACTCCAGTCCTTCCACCCACCACGACAAAATGGTCGTGGAATCTCCGTCTATAACCATTCTTCCCGTGGCCTTCTCTCTGACATAGAGTTTGTATATTTTAGCTCCCGAAGTTTTGTTCCATTGGGCCATAAAAGCATTGGGTCTGATATTGATTCCGGGTAGCGCCACCGGTGTCTCCAGTTTTGTATAGACGTATCCGACCGTTACATCAGACCAGATTTCCCTCCACTCATCGTAGAAACTATAATATACCTTTTTGTAACCTATCAACCTGATGATGTAACGGGTTCCGCCTGCCATACCGGTCACCACCTGGCTGGTGGTGGTCAGGTCCTTGTAACTGGTAACCAATTCACCCGTTTCTTCATTTTCAACATACACAGAAACCTTTTGCCAGGGTTCCATAGTCCCTCCGATGGTTTTACTCCAGCTCACAGTAAATGAGTTATACGTGGCATTGGAAATGCCGGTAATCACCGGACCCGGTTCGGGCAAAAAGATGTCCTTCTCCCCCTTTTCCAACAAAGTACCGTTCTTATAGGCTTCTACCCTGATTTTCCGGTCATCGTTCCAAAAAGGATCAAAATATCCGATATTACTGGCGATCAGTTGGGTATCCGGACTTTTTACAATGGCCGGATAACCGGGATAGTTCCTCCATGCAAAGTCAGCATTGCTGAATCCGAACACGATTACCCGGTATTCTGTTGCCCCTGCCACCGGGCCCCAAAATATTCTTACAGAGGAAGAGGTGATATCATCCGTGCTTACAATTAAAGCCGATGCCTTCTGACATAATAAACTATTGTGCAAAATCATAAAGAGGACCAATGCGATGGGGATCCGGAAATGATGTTGTTTTTTCATTTTTATTTTTTTTGAAATTGTAGGTTGTCAGGATTCATTTCGAAAAACGGCAGGTTAATCCATTTGTCTCTATCCACCCGGTGGGCGCAATGAGCATTTTGGATTTCGGGTCAGGTACATATAGGATTATTTCAGTTTGGCGCAGTCCATCACCACCTTGTCGCCCACACCATCGTACCTGAGGGGCTGGAATTTCCCGCCGGTGTAGTCTTCCTGGAAGGTGACCTTGTAATAAGCGCAGCCGCCGGATTTTGTTTTGACGGCCATGGCGGCGATGCAATAGCGGTGGAGAATGGCCCCCGAAATCTCATGACGGCGGATCTCCCAGTCGTAGGTGATGGCCGTCTTGAGCACGTCGGTGCCGTCGATGAAACCGGTTTTCCAGTCGTTGGAATTTTTCAGGGCGGCCACCATGCGGGCTTCCCTGGGGGCATCAGAGGTTACGGCCACAGGGAATTCGGCATTGGCGGCACCCGACTGAAGGGCTGTTTCGTTGAGCTTTTCCGAAATGGCATTGTATACCGAGAAATCGCCGCCTGAAAGGGTAAGAGTCCCCGAGGCCACCTTGCTGTAATAGGCATGGATTTCCACCTGCAGGGTGTTATCGCCGGGTTCCAGTCGGGCCAGGGATTCGGCCAGGGCTACCGGGCCTTCGTATTTGGCACCGAACTTCTTCCAGGTAAGGCCGGGAGTGTTGTACACCTGCGTGGTTGCGGGATCGGGAACCATGTCGAGGACCAGAAAATTCTTTTCCTTCAGGTCGCCCGAAACATACATGTTGTATGAGATAAGCTGCTCCTTCCGGGGCTCCTTTTGGTAAGAATAGAGGGGAGGTTTCACGGTATAGACAAAGACTTCCACCTGAAGTTTTTCGTTGGGGCCGGCGTTTGTGTACAGCTGTTTCAACGTCTGGGGGAGGATTGCCAGACCGTGGACAGGCTCGCCTGCGGTAAAGGCGGTTTTCAGACCGGTTGGCGATGCCGGATCGATGGGTGAGGAGGAGAAGACCACATTCCCGGGATCAAGAGAGATAATCCCGCTTCCGGTGTCTGTGATTGCAGGGGATGCCTCCCCGGTTGGCAGAACAGCATTGGCGGCTTTCTCCAGAGGCATCTGTCTTTCACCCTGACCTGTGTTGTTCCCGGCTTTCCCGGCAGCCGGCGCCGCCTGGTCCAGCACCTTTTTACCTAGGCTCTTCAGGTTCCCCAGCTGAGCCGATCCTTCGGATGCCCACAACACCAGGGCAACAATCACAATAAGCAGTCTGATGGTTTTCATAACTTTATGGATTATTTGTTAATGGTTTAATAATATTATAGGTTAATCTCTTTTCCTGACGGGGAGCGATCACTCCTTCCGGCAGAGAAAGCTATTGAAAATGCCTTTGTCATTGCGCCCCATAGCCTTCCACATTTCCGAAGAGTTGCATGGCCTCCTTCCAGGGGTATTTGTTACAGAACATGGTCACCGAAGAACTCATGGTTCCCTGAAGGTTCATTCCAAGGATGGAGCGCCACTGGTTGGCCGGGGAGTTGCGGTCGAGGTCGGTTTGTTCCGAATAGCGGGCGTTGAGATAACCGTCGAGGTAAGCCTGGTGCACTTTGAGCGTTTCAGGAATTTCAATCCGGTTGCCGGTGGTGCTCGCGATCTCCAGATCGCCGAAATCACCAGCATCGATGCGCAGTCGGGTATTACTGGCAGGACTGTAGTGGAAGTCTTTGTCCTTATTGACAAAAAAGATATTGTGGTCGACGCGTACCCATTCGTTTTTGTTGAAACGGGTGTGGTCGATGCCTGCCAGAATGGAGGCCCCGATGATGTTGTGGTGGATGTTGTAGTTGCATTTGGTCATCACCCGCACCCCGTAGCCCATGTCGAGGAAGTCCTTGGTGCGGCTCCAGGTGAAGAGGATAGTGTTGTAAGCCACTTCAACGTCGCCGCAGAGGGCCATGGTATTTGGGCCTCCGGTGCTGGCGCATGTGCCGTAGATCTCGATGGCTGCCATACGGTTCCCCACGAAGACGTTGTTTTTCACGGTGAATGTCCCATTGCGGTGGCCCGCCTGTAGAGCAAAGCTGGCCCCGTTGACAAAGACACAGTTCTGGACAGTCACATCCCCTCCGGTAGTGGCACTAACAAACTGCAACAGGGGTTCGTCAACTGTCGGGAAACCTACCGGGGGCCGCTCCGTGGCCGGTAGAAGCCTGCCGCCTCCCTCCACGCCTTCCACGATCCCCTCCTTCACATGGTAGGCATTCCGCTCGCCGCCGTCAAAGACCAGGTGGTCCAGAACCGTACCCGCCACATCGTTTGTGAACTTCATCACCGCCTTGCGGGTAGAACGGGCACTCTCATTGTCAGGCTGTATCAGCGTGGGATGGTTTGCAATGTCCTGTACGGTGAATTCCTCATCGTAACTGCCGTATATCTTCACTGCTTTGTCGCTCTCCAGGTAACCCACGTTCAACGTCCCCATTTCAACGCCACCTGCCACCCGGATCGTAGTGCCGGGGGCTGCCAGTTCAATGGCCTTGTCCAGGTTCTTCAGCGGAGCTTCCTTCGACCCGTCGTTTTTATTGTTACCGTTTTTCTTCGACACATAAAGCACACTACCGCTGCCCAAAGGAGCCACCGAAGCAGAAGGGGTATCGGAACCATACCGGGAAGCGTCAGGGTTACTCTTTGTAATGGCCGGAGTGGAAGAACTTCCCACAGAAGAGCCACCAGTGCTTTTAACCGCCTTTTCAGCACTTTCCGTGACCTTCTTCCCCAGATTTTTCAGATTGCCAATCTGGGCGGTGCCGGTTCCGGCCCAAATGAGGATAAGGGCCGACAGAATGAATAGTCTTGTTGTTTTCATTATTAGAATTATTTGTGATTACTTTCGAATTCAGCGATCACGAATGACAGCAAAATGAATCACCAAAGGTGCAGGGCCGTAGAGTTCCTCCCATACCATGGTGGAATCGGAAGTCGTCACTACGCTGAAGAGGATTTTTGCCATGCCGGTATCCGCCAGAAGCCGGCCATCTCCCTGTATGATCGGAAAGTCAGTGGTGGAGGTTCCGGAGACCATCTTCAGACGGTCCTCCTCCAATATCATCTTCATACCCGTTTTGCAAAATCCGTTTTCAGGTGTGGCTGCTGTAATCCTCCACGAGGAACCTCCTTCCCGCAAAGGCTTGACACAACCGAAGCAAGTCAGGACCAGAAATCCCAGAAGTAAGATCTGTTTCACTTTCTGCAAATTGTCCATTAAACATACGGCAAAACCAGGGAATGACCCAGGTTTTGAGGGTAAATGGCCTTGATTGAAGGTTGAAAGGCATCAACACCGTGGTAAAACGAAAATTGGAACTCCCCGTGGCAGCACCATCAGGAGTGGTTTTCAGCGAAGGGTAAGTTCAGATCCGCCGGATTTTCTCCAGGAAAAGCTTGCGGTAATTTCTTCCTAAAGGGGCCGTATGACCTTTCATACTGAGGGTTTGCTCTCTTTCGTTGAATGAATCAAGATGACTGAGGTTGATGAAATAACCCCTGTGTACCTGGATAAAGGAAGGAGGCAGCTGGCAACAGAACTCCTTCAGGGTGGTCCGGCAGGAGAGTTCTTTTTTTTCAAACACCAGGGAGATATAGTTTTCGCCGTCGGCTCTGACGATTAAAAGGTCGTTTGTATTGATCCGGATCAAACGGTCGCCGACCTTTGTAAAAACAGGAGCATCCTCCACGGGATCCGGTTTTTGAAGGGAAGGTGGACCATCGCCCCGGAGAGCAATTTCCACGGCAGCTTTCAGGTTGACGGCATCGACGGGTTTACGTAAATAGCCGGAAGGATGGGTGGCTACCGCCTGTTTGATGATGTCATCCTTTGAAAAAGAGGTGGTGAAAATATGGGGAATATTCAACTCATCGTGTACCCTTGCTGCCAGGGTGATGCCGTTGTTGATTCCCGGCAGGGCAATGTCTACGAGCAGTACGTCGGGGTGTGCCCGGGCAATCAGTTCAAAGGCGGCATCTGCATCGCCGCACTCCCCGGCAAGTTCCAATCCCGCCTCCTCCATGGCGATCTTCAACGCCTCAGCATGGATCAGCTCATCCTCTACAATAAAAACCCTGGTGCTCATATTTCATACGTAAATAATGGTCTTAACAGTTTATATATCATTGCGTTACATAAATTCGCTCTTTTCATGAACAAACTGCTCAGTATGGAACTCGCATGGGAGATTATGTACATCTCCTTTTGTTGTGATAGTTCGCCATGCTCGTTTCTTTTGAAGATAATATCACAGTGATGGTAGTCCCCTCTCCCGGCTGGCTTTCCACATCGATGGACCCCCCGTTGCGGGCCACGTGCTCAGCCACCAGTTGTAATCCCAGTCCTGTGCCCTTCTCCCCTGCGGTTCCCCGGCTCACTTCCAGGGTGGCTGGGCTGAAGAGTTTTTTCACCCTGGCCGGGTCAATGCCACAGCCGGTATCTTTCACCTTCAAGATGGTTTGACCACCTTCGGAAAAGGCAGAAATGACAATCTTTCCGGTGGCAGTAAATTTAACAGCGTTACCGATCAGATTGCGAAGAATCAGTTCCAGGCTTCCCGGGTCGCACCAAACTGTCTCATCACCCACCTCCTTTTCGATGACCGTTGATTTTGAATGTGCATGATCCCTTACCAACTCCACCACCCTGTCAACCTCATCTCTTATGGTCACTTTTTTCTTTTCTGGTTCGATTCCTTTCATCCGGAGCAGCGACCATTGCAGGAGGTTTTCCAGCATTCCGGAGAGGTTGCGGGCATTCCGCCGGATTTCAGGAGCCAGGGGAAGAAGCTTTTCCGGCTGGCCTTTTTCCAGATGGAAGGCAATCATTTTGGCGGTGCTCTGGTAGGCAGCAGTGGCATTGCGCAAATCGTGCGAGATAATCCCAAAAAGACGGTTCTGGGTCTGGTTAAGCTGGTCAAGCTCTTCATTTTGTGCTGCCAGAATCATTTTCTGCTTTTTTACGGTGATAAACAACCGGTATAGCCCGGCTATGAAAAGTAACACCAGTCCAAGACCTGCAAACGCCCAGTTTCTTTCCCGCCGCCGGAAAGATGCCTCTTTCAGCCGCAAACCATTTTCAGCTTCCAGCCTTGCAATTTCCGCTTCCTTTTGGGAGGTTTGGTATTGCACCTCCATCTCCTCCACCTGGCCAGAAACTTCCAGATTGAAGATGGAATCCCTCACAGACCTGTATAATTCATGAAAGTGAAGTGCTTTTTCAAACGCTCCGGTCTCCTTATAATACCGGTAAAGCTGGTGATAGATTAACGACTGCTCGGGCAGGGATCCCCCGGTTTCGGCATATTCGAGCGATCTGAGGAAATGGTCGATAGCCCGGGAGGGATTGCCCTGATCCAGGTACATCTGGCCGAAACCGGCGTGGACCCTGGCCAGGGCTGGAATCTGTTCCGCAGCTGTATAATAGGAATCGGCTTTCGCAAAATAAACGCCGGCTCTCTCATAATCCCGAAGTGCTGCCATGGAGGTGGCCAGATTAAAATAACGGGTTCCCAGCCGCAACACCATCCCTTCCTCCTCATCGATAAGCCGGGCTTTCTCAATCCAGCGGATGGCTTCACGGTGGTTTTTCATCATCTGGTAAGCCATACCGATGTTGTTGTATCTGACCGCCATAATCTTCCGGTCGGCCACACTGTCTAATAATGCCAGCGACCGGAAATAATAAGCCAGCCCTGTTTCGAATTTGCCCCAATCCACATAGATGCGCCCCATATTATTCAGCGATGAAGACTGCCTGCCGGCATTTTCACTCTGCAAATCAATCTGATAGGCTTCATTGTACAACCTGATGGCTTCTTCATAATTTCCTTCGGCATAATACAGGCTGGCCAGATTACTTTTGGCATCAGCCAGACTCTCCTGGCTGCCAGAAACGGTAAGGTATTCAATGGCTTTCTGCAAATAATGCCGGGACTCCAGCCGTTTCCCCATATTGTCGAAATTCATGCCCAGGTCATTCAAGGCACTACCGATGAAAAGGGTATCCTGAGGATCCAGGGATTCGGCAAGGGTAAGGGCCTTCAGAAGAAAATCGTTCGACCGCACTATGCTGTCGGAATAAAAATACCCATCGGAGATATGGCGATAGACCCTTGCCAGAAGCATGGAACCCGGAACTTCACCCTCCGCTTCCTTAAGAAGGGTTAAACCAAAAGAAACCAGTGCGCCCGGATCTTCAACCAGCGAATCACAGATCTGAAGTCCGGTTTCTATCCTGGCCTTTCCCGCTTGGTTCCTGTAAAGCACCAACAATTCCTGCGCCTGAGAATAAACCTCTGACGGATAGAAAAAAACCAGGATGACCCAGAACAGTCTTTTGTTAAGGTGGCTCATGGATGAAGCTGATGTTAACAAAATTAACATAATTACTTCTGAAGCTCACTTTCATCGTTAAAATTGCATGAAATTATTCCTGTTCTTTACGAAAGTTTTCAGATGCAATTCAGATACCATGATTTATGAAAATTTATCTTGATTACAATGCCACAACCCCGGTGGACAGGGAGGTGGTGGAGGCAATGAAACCCTATTTGAATGAGTATTTCGGGAATCCCTCGAGTGCTCACAGGTATGGCACGGAAACAAAGCTGGCCATTGAAAAGGCAAGGAAACAGGTTGCTGCGCTGATCAACTGCAGGCCTGGTGAAGTGGTTTTCACCAGCGGGGGAACAGAATCAAATAATTTTGCCATCAAGGGATATGCCTTTGCAAACGAACACAAGGGGAAACACATTATTACCACGACCATTGAGCATCCGTCTGTGACAGAAGTATGCAGGTATCTGGAACACAAAGGCTTTACCATTACCTATATTCCGGTGGATAAAGATGGGTTGGTAAGCCCGGAAGCCATAGAGACTGCCATTACGCCGCAGACTATACTTCTTTCGGTCATGCATGCCAACAACGAAATCGGGACGGTACAGCCCCTGAAAGAAATCGCAGAAATTGCCCGTAAGCACAGGATTGCTTTTCATACCGATGCTGCACAGTCGGCAGGCAAATACCCTGTGGATGTGCAGGCAACAGGAGTCGACCTCTTGTCGGTGGCGGGTCATAAGCTTTACGGTCCCAAGGGCATAGGAGCCCTGTATATTCGGGATGGCATTCTCCTGGAGAAGCTCATGCATGGGGCGGACCATGAACAGAACAAGCGGGCCGGGACAGAGAATGTGGTGGAAATTGTCGGACTGGGCAAAGCCTGCGAGTTGGCCGGAAGGGACCTTGAAAAAAACATCAACCATCTGAAAAATATGCGTGACCTGTTGTATAACAGGCTATTACAGCAAGTTTCTGGCATCAGGATCAACGGACATGCTGAACTTCGCCTCCCCAACACCCTGAGTCTGAGCTTTAAAGGCCTGGATGCCCAGATTTTGTTGAACGAAATGGAATTAATGGGGATCGCCGCATCTGCCGGAGCTGCCTGTCACACAGAATCTGCAGATGTTTCCCCGGTACTGACAGCCATCGGGCTGGAAAAGGAAGTTGCCAGGGGAACTATCCGGTTTTCAACAGGCAGGTATACCACAGAAGAGGAAATGAACCAGGCCGCAACGATTATCGCCGGGATCATCAACCGGTTAAGGCCTTCAGAAACAGCCCCTTCAAAAGAAATTACTCCTTCCACCGGCAGGATACAGCTCACAAAATATACCCAGGGTCTGGGATGCGCCTGTAAACTGAGGCCACAGGAACTGGAAAAAATCTTAAAAGAGATCCCCGCAACTGCCGACGGGAATGTTCTGATCGACACTCGGCATTCAGACGATGCCGCCGTTTACCGGATCAATGAGACAACAGCCATCGTTCAGACCGTTGATTTTTTTACTCCTATTGTTGACGATCCTTTCGATTTTGGGGCCATTGCTGCCGCCAATGCATTGAGCGATATTTATGCCATGGGTGCCAAGCCTTTGTTTGCTCTTAATATTGTGGGATTCCCATCCGGCAGGCTACCCATGGAAGTCCTGAAGGAAATTCTGAAAGGAGCCTCCTCTAAGGCTGCGGAGGCTGGCATCTGCATACTGGGAGGCCACACGATCGATGACCCGGAGCCTAAGTACGGCATGGTGGTGACAGGTCTGGTGGCCCCTGACAGAATATGGGCCAACTCGGGAGCCCACGAAGGGGATGCTCTTCTTTTAACAAAACCCATAGGGTCCGGTATCTTAACCACAGCCATCAAACGGGGCCTGGCAAGTGAAAAATCGCGGATGGAAGTGACCCGTTCCATGGCGCAACTAAACCATAAGGCCGCTGAAATCATAGCAAAATATTCCGTCCATGCCTGCACCGATGTTACGGGATTCGGACTTATCGGGCATTTGAGCGAAGTATCGGTTGCCAGCAGGGTTGAGTTCGAACTATACACCGACCGGGTACCCGTTTTCGATGAGGTATTCAACCTTGCGGCAGCCAATGTGATTCCCGGTGGAACCCTGAATAATCTGGAGCACTTCGGCCGGCATGTAGTCTGGGATGAAACCATCTCCGCACTCACCCGCCATGTCCTCTCCGATGCCCAGACCTCCGGGGGCTTATTGTTCACTGTTCCGGACCATGAAAAGGAGGAGATTCTGACAGAACTGAAAAATGCCGGCATTCATTCCGCTGCCCACATTGGCCAATGCCTGGGTAAAGGGGAAGGGTTTATTTTCGTAAAAAAAACCGGACTGTTATAGCACACAGCAGGTGCGGATGAATACCCCTCCCCGCAACACGCTGACTGTCAAAGCCAATTATGCGACCTGATACCAAACAGGCCAGAAGGGGGAAACGGTGAGCCGCTTTTATTCGAAACTCTCCTGTTCGCTGAAATAGTAACGCTCCCGGAATTGTTGATACTCCTCGTCTTCAAAGAAGAATTTTTCCCCAAAAGCCGGTTTTAATGCATCCATCCAGGTAACATTCTGATCGTACCGGGCGAAGAACGGACGGGCTATCCAATCGGGATTACGACCCTGTATGAACCGAAGAACGATCACCTTTTCCCCCCGGACTTCGCTAACCCCCAGGATCTGAACTTTCCCGGGAGTACACGACATACTGGGACCCCGTACCGTCCGGCAAACTCCGCTCACATTCTGGTACGCTTCCTGACTTGTGACGTTTTTGGCAATATTGAAAAATTGGTTTTTTAAGTTCCACA